>NZ_CP067019.1:2610297-3262872 GCF_016599715.1 Acinetobacter sp. CS-2 | reverse complement strand
GTGAAACCCCTATTCATTCCATTGTTAGTAAAAAAATCATGCGAGCCCGACCGAGCGGGTCGCCATTCTATCGAAGTTATCCACATCTGTCATGGCAAAATTCAGGAAATATCATTCAAAAAAGCAAATTTCCGATTAAATTTAAATTTAAATCACAATGTGGATAAGTTTATCCGCAAGCTGTGGATAAAATATAACATAAAGTTATCCACAATTTAATAAAATTATAAAAACATAGATATCCACAATTTAAATTTATGTTTATTAAAAATAAAATAGCCTTTTCCACAGAAAAACACCGCCCTAATAGTAATAAATTTAAATTTATAAATTTGAATTTAGTTATAAGAACGCCATTCTTTGGGGATAACTCGGAAAAATTATAAATTTAAATTCATTTCACAACACAATCATTTTATTCATAATAAATTGTGGATAAGATTGTGAATATTTCTGTTTATAACTTACGTTGTTTTATTAATCAATAATTTATACTGTGTATAAAATAGATACAACTTTTAATTATCTAAATGCATGTTCAACATATCAATCTTCTAAAAACCAGTTTATTTTGAAAGAAAGTTTGTTTTTGATTGACAGCTCATTGAATGAACACTAAAATCGCGAACCTTCATAGAAAGATCATTTTTGGAGTTTCAATATGAAACGTACATTCCAACCATCAGAATTAAAGCGTAAGCGTGTTCATGGTTTCCGTGCTCGTATGGCTACTAAAGCTGGTCGTCAAGTATTAGCTCGCCGTCGTGCAAAAGGTCGTCATAGCTTAACTGTTTAATCTGTTAACGCTATTACGATTTTGGGTGTTATGACACTTTATGGCTTCAGCACAGATGTACGCATACACTGTGCTGCCGATTATAAAAGTGTGTTTGATGGTGCGCTTTTTAAAGTGCATCAACCCCATTTCTTATTTCTTGCTAAAAATTCCGAGCAGCCGAAAAGCCGTTTGGGTATTGTTGTTGCCAAGAAAAAAGTGCGTCGCGCACATGAAAGAAATAGAGTAAAGCGTCTTGCTCGTGAAAGTTTTCGCCTGCATCAGCAGCAATTAGATTTATTAGATATTGTGGTCATGCCTAAAATGGGTATTGAAGCAATCCCTAATGCGGAATTGCAGCAGCAATTACAATTTGCTTGGCAGAAATTGCAACGCCTTGCCAAAAAGCATAAAAAGATAGCTCCCTCCCCACAAAAGTAGAGAAGGCCAATGGTACGTTTACTGCATTGGTTGATTCGATTCTATCAGATCGCGATTAGTCCTTTATTGGGACCCCGCTGTCGTTATATTCCCACATGTTCTCAATATTCTTTGGAAGCAGTCCATTGTTATGGTGCTGTGCGTGGTGTGTGGTTAGCTACTAAGCGTATTTGTCGTTGTCATCCTTGGGGGGGCTCGGGATATGATCCGGTTCCGCCAAAGGCAATTCGTTTTATTTCATTTCAGCAAATAGATTCTCAAACGCTTCACGTTGTTGTACCCTTTCGTGATCGTTTATTGAACCGAAATCACTCTAACTACTTGGGATAATAGATATGCAACAATGGGCCAGGTTTGCAATTCTAGGGGCCATGTTTGTCGTCGCATATTTGCTTATTTTGGCTTGGCAAAAGGATTATGGTCATGCAGAAACTAAACCGCAGCAACAAACTGCCGTCGTTTCACATGAAGTATCTGCAGATTTGCCAAATGGTCAAACCGCTGCTACTGCGTCTGACATGCCTCAAGCGAATATTGCGACTCAGCAAACTACAACAGATGCCACTGCACCTGTAAGTCAACAGCTTATTTCAGTACAAACTGACCTTTATCATCTTTGGATTAATCCTAAAGGGGGTGACATTGTTCGTATTGAATTATTGAACCACGATAAAGACAAAGACAGTAATGCGCCGTTCGTGATGCTGGAAAGCGATGCACAACGGACTTATGTTGCTCAGTCTGGATTGATTGGTTTAAATGGACCAGACAGTAACCGCAATGGTCGTCCTGTATATGAGATTGAAAAAGGATCTTATACACTGGCAGATGCCAAAGCGGAAAAGAACAAAGATGGTCAAGCGGTTAAGGTTTTATCGGTACCGATGGTCTACAAAACTGCTGACGGTGTAGAGATCATTAAGACTTTTACCTTCAAGCAAGGTGAATATCCGGTTATGGTCAGCCACAAAGTGGTCAACCGTAGTGGCCAGAACTGGCAAGGCCAGATGTTTGGTCAGATCAAACGTGACAATTCGGATGACCCGGGTAAATCTTCCCAAGGTATTTTCACACTCGGCACATTCCTGGGTGGTGCGTGGGGAACGCCAGATGAACATTATAACAAGCTGAAATTTGCCAACTTCAACGATGAAAAGTTGAATGTTGAAGCCAAAGGTGGCTGGGTTGCTGTAGTACAGCATTATTTTGTCAGTGCCTGGATTCCGGGTGATCTTAAACTGACTCAAGCCAATGGTCAGCCTTATAGTGCCAAACTGGAATCTCGCCAATCTACCGATAATATGAACATTATTGGTTTTACTTCACCGACCATGAATGTACCTGCAGGTACTACGGCGGAAGTGGATGCGACATTCTATTCAGGTCCTAAAGTACAGTCTGAATTAAAAGACTTGGCTGTCGGCTTGAATCAAACTGTCGATTATGGCTGGTTATGGCCAATTGCCAAATTATTGTTCTTGGGCCTTCAATTCTTCCATAACATTGTCGGCAACTGGGGCTGGTCAATTATCCTGTTGACCGTATTGGTCAAACTGATTCTTTGGCCATTGTCGTCCAAGAGCTACCGCTCTATGGCGAAAATGCGTGTGATTGCACCTGAAATGCAACGCATGAAAGAAGAATTCGGTGAAGACCGTATGCGCTTCTCGCAAGAAATGATGGCGCTGTATAAACGTGAACAGGTCAATCCATTATCGGGTTGCTTGCCATTGCTGTTACAAATGCCGATTTTCTTGGCCTTGTACTGGGTATTGATGGAATCAGTAGAACTGCGTCATGCACCTTGGTTGGCTTGGATTCAAGATTTATCTGCAATGGATCCGTGGTTTATCCTGCCGTTACTGATGGGTGCGACCATGTTTATTCAGCAGTCTTTAAATCCGCAACCGGCTGATCCGATGCAGGCAAAAGTCTTCAAGATCATGCCGATTGTCTTCACCGTATTTATGTTGTTCTTCCCTGCGGGCTTGGTGTTGTACTGGATTGTCAACAACAGTATTACCATCTTGCAGCAAAGCCTGATCAACAAAGGTGTGGCGAAAGAACGCGAAAAACGCGACGTGGTTTAAGTAACGACTGATTGCGAATAGCTGAATAAATCCGCTTAAGATGGTAATCTTAGGCGGATTTTTCTTTGGCTGTGATTTGGGATTTTTTAGGTGAATTTTATGCAAAACCTTACTACGATTGCTGCAATTGCAACTCCGCCTGGGCGCGGTGGCGTGGGGGTAATTCGTCTGTCGGGTCCAAAATCTTATGCCATTGCTGAAGCTTTAACCCGAAACGCTTTGCCTAAGGCCCGTTTCGCCGGTTTCCGTCAGTTTTATGATGCATCTGGTGAAGTCATGGATGAAGGCCTGGCCATTTGCTTCCCTAACCCACACTCGTTTACTGGTGAAGATGTGGTGGAGTTACAGGGGCATGGGGGCCCAGTGATTCAAAATGCCCTACTTGGTCGTTTACTTGAATTGGGCGCGATTGCGGCTAAAGCGGGTGAATTTTCCATGCGTGCCTTTGAAAATGGCAAGCTGGATCTGGTTCAAGCCGAAGCGATTGCCGATTTGATTGATGCTACGTCACAAGCCGCCGCCCGTTCAGCAGTTCGTTCTTTACAAGGGGCGTTTTCGACCCGAGTGAACACTGTTTTAGAAAAATTGATTCACCTGCGTTTACATGTGGAAGCTGCCATTGATTTCCCTGAAGAAGAAATCGATTTTTTGGCTGATGGTAAAATTTTGGCTTTGCTTGAAGATGTGCAAAGTTCAGTGACTGCGGTACAAAAGTCTGCACGCCAAGGTCAGTTATTGCGTGAAGGTTTACAGGTGGTGATTGCCGGTAAACCGAATGCAGGTAAATCTTCCTTATTAAATACCTTGGCCGGAAATGAACGTGCCATTGTGACCGATATTGCCGGTACAACCCGTGATGTGTTGCATGAAAAAATCACCTTGAATGGCTTGCCAATTACGCTGACCGATACCGCTGGTTTACGTGAAACCGGTGATGTGGTGGAAAAAGAAGGTATTCGCCGTGCGATTAAAGAAATTGAACAAGCCGATTTGTTGCTACTGGTCTATGACTTAAGCCAAGGGGAAGATCCGCTGCAATTGGCACAAAACTATTTTGCCGAACATTTGGAACCACGCCGTTTAATACTGATCGCCAACAAGTGTGATTTAACCGGTGCAACTGCTGCAATTGGTGATTATCAAGGTTTCCGTCATATTACCGTTTCTGCCAAGCAGGAAACCGGGGTGCAGTCGCTCATAGATGCGATTACAGCGCATGCAGGCTTCCAGCCGGAAGAAGATACCTTTATTGCCCGTACCCGCCATTTAGACGCAATGAAGCGCACTCAGCACTATCTGGCAGAAGCGCGTGAACAACTGGTGGTGTTCCATGCCGGTGAACTGGTGGCGGAGTCATTGCGACTTGCCCAGAATGCCTTGGGTGAAATTACCGGGGACTTCAGTGCAGATGACTTATTAGGCAAGATCTTTGGGTCGTTCTGTATCGGAAAGTAATTTCAATTTACCTTTATATTTCAGTAAATTCTAATAAGTTATAGTGTTAACTTAAAAGCATTAAGTTTTAATGGCTTAGTGCTTTTTTATGTCATTGACTGCTTCAGTGTATGCTCAAAATCCATCTGATGGCATGATATTATATTCGGTTATTAATCACCAGATATAAGAAAAGTTGAATTAGAATTTGAGCATTTCCATTCTGTCGATGAGGAATAAAATGGATTCAATATTATTGAGAATGAGCGTATAACCTAAACTTCTGGGCAAGATCATTAAAGCTGAGGATGATTATTTATCATTTATTTTTTTATGCCAAATTAACAAAAACAGACACAGTAAACAGAACGCAGCACAAAAACTGAGTACGCTTGCGGTTAAACCAAAATGATCGGCAAGATAACCCACTGCAAGAATGGGTAAAATGGTGCCTAAATAGGCTACAAATAAATAAGTCGACATGACTGCAGCCCGGTTGTGCAGGTTGGTCATGGCATGAATTAAACCAAATGCCCCGATCAGCGCTAATCCATGCCCAACGCCAACCATTACATCACTGATAAAAAACAGAAAGCTCCAGTGTAGATAGATACATAAACCCAGGATCAATAAACTGAACAACAGCGTATACAGCCCATAATTCAGGCATTTTCTTGCAGGAATCGATCTGGAAAAATACTGTACCATGGCAGAAATTAGCAAAATACAGGTAATGGCTAATCCACTGACCAAAGGACCATGCCAGGGAATGATGAACTGTACAAATGAGGGAGAAAGTGAAGCGAATAGGCTAAACGCTGCAAAGGCACAAAAGGCAGTCAAACCGGTAATATAAAATTCAACATGAAATTGTGCTTCAGGACGTTCTAAATGCGGTGCAATCGAGAATGCCTGTGCGCTAAATTCAGGCTGTGGCAGACGTAACAAACCTACGAAGCACAACATTGCCCCAACAATGATAGGAATATACGGGGTAAATAGCGGTGTAGCAGAAAACTGGGCAATCAGTCCACCGACCAATGGGCCTAAACCAAAACCAACTGCGGTAATTACTGAACTGAGCTGGGGTGCATGGCTTTTATGTGATTCAGGAATGCTCCACATCAGACCAATCAATGCTGATGTAGTCATCAATCCCGAGGCAATTCCGATAATAAAACGCCCCAAAGACAGCCATAGCACATTATTCGCAAACATGGACAGTAGAAGCCCAAGTGTGATGATGACCAAACCAAGTTCTAAGGTTTTTAAAAAGCCAATGCTGTTACTGGTACGGCCTAAAAACAGGAGCGTGGCTAAACAGCCCAACATATAGGTGACAAAAATATAGGTGATATGACTCGGCAACAGATGCCAAAGTTGCTGATAGATGGGATATAAAGGGCTGGCCAGTGCCGTCCCCATCGTTCCAATACAAAGAGCCAGGCTCACCATCAAAAACGGGCGCCAGGATTGTTGATTTGTCATAGAGTGTCGCAAAAATATTTGCCACAGCGTTCAAAATGGCAAATAGGGGGGGAGAAAAGGAGAATTTAGCGTACTGGTTATCGATCTATAGCGTCAATGGATAAAATGTAAGAAGTTTAGCTATAACGCTTTAATAATTTAAGAAATTCTTCCAGTTCTGTTTCATTAATTGCTGTCTGTTCTCCAATCACGTGATGACGCAAATGTGCTTCAATAAGCTCATTTATCAGACCATTCACCGCACCTTTAATCGCGGCAGCCTGCTGCAATATTTGAATACATGAAGCATCAGGTGTATTTAAAGCCAGATCCACTGCATTAATCTGACCTTGTAAACGTTTGACCCGATTCTGAATTTTCTTGTCCTGATATAAATGACCCAACATTATTCTCCAAAAATAAATATACTATGGGGGAGTATATTGAAAATCTAGATTATGCAAGACGCCCCATTGACCCGAACCCATAGTCATCAGTTTGATGAAGGCAACCCGCTCGCACAAAAACGCATTTTATTGGCGACCATTCTAACGGCAGTGATGATGTTATTAGAAGTGATTGGTGGCTGGATTTACAACTCTATGGCCTTGCTGGCCGATGGCTGGCACATGAGTTCGCATATGCTGGCGCTGGGACTGGCTTATTTTGCTTACCGTTCTGCACGTCGTTATGCGCAGGATCATCGTTTTAGTTTTGGCACCTGGAAAATTGAAATTTTGGCAGGCTATAGCAGCGCCATCTTGTTGATGGTGGTGGCGGTGTTTATGGCCTTTCAATCGATTGAACGACTGCTCAACCCGGTTGATATTCTTTATAATCAAGCCATTCCGATTGCAATATTGGGCCTGGTGATTAATTTAATCTGCGCATGGTTACTGCATGATGATCACCATCACCATCACCATCACCATGATCATGAAAATGAGCATACTCATACCGAGCATGACTTAAACCAGAAAGCCGCTTTTATGCATGTGGTTGCCGATGCTGTGACTTCAGTTTTTGCCATTATTGCCCTGTTTGCTGCCAAGTATTTGAATTGGACTTTTCTGGATGCTGCACTGGGCATCATCGGATCCATTCTGGTGGCGAAATGGGCTTGGGGCCTCATTCAAGAAACTGGAAAAACCTTACTGGATGCAGAAATGGATCATCCGGTCGTAGAGGAAATTCGCGAGGTGATTGCAGAATTTCCTCTAGTAGAAATTACTGACCTGCATGTCTGGAAAGTCGGCAAAGGTAAATTCTCCTGCATTTTAGCTTTAGCCACCGATTTCAATTTGAATGCAGACCAGATTCGTGCAGCCTTGTCCATTCATGAGGAAATCGTACATGTTTCGGTAGAAATTAATCCACGCTAAATCCATGTTCCACGTGAAACCTTGCTGGGTAAATATGTGTATTTTCAGTAAGGCGAGCTAAAATTTTAAGATTACCTGGCTGGTTTTTGAGTAGAATCAGCGGGAAGGATTTTAAAGCGATGAGCAAAATAGATGATTAAAAAAACATTGGTATGTGCCTTGGTGAGTTTTATTTCCACTTTAACTTTGGCAAATGTCGATACAGTGAAAACCAACCTGAGTAAGCAACATCCCAAACTAAACATTGAAAATATTCAAACCACCGAAATGAAAGGGATTTATAGCGGCTCAATGGATGGCCAAGTGGTATATTTGGGGGAAGATGCTCAACATATTCTGGTCGGTTCCATGTTCCGATTAAGTGATCAGAAAAACCTGACCAAAGATTTAATACTGAAGCAGAACAGTGTTGACTGGAAAAAATTGCCGTTACAGGATGCAGTCAAAACCGTGCGAGGTAATGGTAAACGCCAGATTGCGATCTTTTCTGACCCAAATTGCCCGTATTGTAAACAGCTTGAGACTGAACTAAGCAAATTAAAGGATGTGACTATTTACACCTTTATTTACCCTATTAAAACTCAATCTGTGGCGGTTTCAAAACAGGTATTTTGTGAGAAAGATCCAGCTTTGGCCTGGTCAAATTTGATCGCTAAAGGCATTCAACCCAATGCTAATAAAAGCTGTGCCAATCCGATTGAGCGTAATTTAAGTTTAGGTAAAACTTTAGGTTTAACCGGGACACCAGCCATTGTTTTCTCCAATGGCTTTAAAGTCATGGGGGCCTACCCTGCCCAGGAAATTGAAAAAATCTGGAAAGAACTGGGTTTATAAAATAGATCTGCGCTGATGCGAGGAACTATAAAAAAGCACCGTGTACGGTAATGTCAGTCAGTTAAGAAATTGACTGGCATTTCTTTTTAAATTCATGATTGTAGTTGATATATGGAAAAGTCATCCGCAACTGTTTGAGGCAGGACTACATTAAAAAATGATTGTTTCTGCGATGAATTTGCTAGTTGATAGTGGCTGACGAGTTTTGCGGATGACAAATGCCTTTGGTTACTTTGGGCGAAACCAAAGTAACAAATGAGCTGCAAGGGTTTGATTTAAAATGGTAAGACTCCGCCATGAATTACTAAAAAATTAAAGAGTCTATTTCTAAACTCCTTAACTGAAACCATGTACGGTACTTTTTTATGAGTGACTCCATTATGTGATGGAGTATTTAACCCCTGGAATTCTTGGTCACTAGGTTATAAAGAAACAGAATAATGATGGCCCCGATCACCGAAGCAATAAAACCTGCTGCAGAGTTTTCACCATACAGTCCGAGTAAGCGTCCACCATAAGTGGCCAATAAAGAACCTGCAATACCGAGCAAGGCAGTAATAAAAAATCCTGCTTTATCATTACCCGGATGAATAGCGCGTGCAATTAAACCTGCAATAAAACCAACCACAATTGCAACGATCAGTGACCACATCAGTCTTCTCCTTTTGTTATCATTTATTTACTTTCAATTCGCTTTCATTTTTATAATTAATCATTTATCCAACACGAAACAGATGAATCCTGCTAATAACTGTTGTTTTTTTGTGCCTGTTGCAATTTAGAGCATAAAAAAGTGGCCTTCGGCCACTTTAAGTATCTTGGGTCAGTCTTATAAACCAATTTCACCAATAAATGGAATATGGCGATATTTTTGATCATAGTCCAAGCCATAACCGACAATAAATTTATCTTCCACTTCAAAGCCCAGGAATTTCACTTCAAGTTCAATTTCACGGCGTGAAGGTTTGCTGATGAGCGTACACAGTTCAATAGAGTTGGGACCACGAGTACTCAAGATTTCCAGAACTTTGCTCAGGGTATTACCAGAGTCGATAATATCTTCCACAATCAGTACATCTTTACCGCGAATTTCACCGTCCAGATCTTTTAGAATTTTGACATCACGGCTTGAAACCGTACCGCCGCCGTAACTGGATACGGTCATAAAATCGAGTTCATGCGGTTTGCTGATTGCGCGACATAAATCCGCCATAAAAATGACAGAACCGCGAAGTAAACCAATCAGCACCAATTCTTTGTCACTATTGGCATAGTGAGCATCAATTTTTGCACCAAGCTCTTTGACTTTGGCTTGAATTTCTTCAGTTGAGATCATCACACTCATATGAACGGTCATGGGGAGATACCTAAAAGCAAATCAAAAAATAAAAAAGGTGTTGACCAGCAACACCTCTAAAGTTGTTTTAATTTTAATACATCTGTTTAAGAGATGCATCTTTTTTGCGCTTGTAAATCTAATCAGACCTTGTGCTGCACCGTATCGCGTTTCAGTAAAAATGCACACACCAGGGCAATTCCAGCCCACACAATGATCTTTTTAGCAGATTTTTTCCTCACTTCACTTTTTGACATAGGCTGCTGCTCCATAAATATAGGTGGCATGGATATTACGATCATCGCCCATGGTCATCAGGGCAAATAAAGCATCTTCAATGCTTTTTGCATGTTCCTGACGCAGTGCCTGCAGTGCAGTGGCTTTTAAATCCAGTACAATAAAATCGGCTTCTTTGCCCAGGTTAAAGTTACCCAGTTTATCCTCCAGATCCAGCGCTTTGGCGCCGCCCAAGGTCGCGTGATACAGAGACTCAAATGCCGAGAGTTTATCGCCCTGAAGCTGCTGTACTTTATAGGCTTCATTCAAGGTTTGCAGCTGACTGAAGGACGTCCCTGCCCCAATGTCTGTGCCCAAACCGACTTTAACCTGTTTTTCCCAGGTTTTTTTTAAGGGAAATAAACCACTGCCCAAAAATAGATTTGAGGTCGGACAAAAGGCAATGGCCGAGTCGGTGGCATGCATACAGTCCCACTCGGCATCTTCTAAATGTACGCAGTGGGCAAATACCGAACGTTGCCCAGTTAAACCATAATGGTGATAGACATCCAGATAGCCTTTTTGCTCAGGAAATAAGTCTTTGACCCAGGCAATTTCATTCTTGTTTTCACTTAAATGGGTATGCACATACACATCGGGATATTCGGCTTTCAGCTGCACTGCTTTGGCCAGTTGCTCTGGCGTCGAGGTCGGTGCAAAACGTGGGGTAATGGCATACAGGTTGCGGCCTTTGCCATGCCATTTTTCAATCAATGCCTTAGAGTCCTGATAAGCAGTCTCTGGCGTGTCACACAAATCTTCTGGTGCATGACGGTCCATCATCACTTTGCCGGCAATTAAACGCATTTGATACTGTTGTGCCGCTGCAAATAAGGCATCGACCGATTCCGCATGGACTGTACAAAAAACCAAAGCTGTGGTGGTGCCGTTTTTTAATAATTCTTGGACAAAAAACTGCGCGATTTTGTCGGCATAGGCTTTGTCTTTAAACTGCAATTCAGTTGGAAAGGTATAGGTATTCAGCCATTCAAGCAGCTGTTCCCCATAGGCCCCGACCATCTCGGTTTGCGGAAAATGGATATGGGTATCAATAAAACCCGGTACAATCAGCTTGTCGGGATAGTGATGAACTTCGACATCAGCCGGAATATGCTGCTGGCCGGTTTGCCAGTCGCCAAACCAGCGAATTTTGCCATTTTCGGCAATCAGTAAACCATCTTCTACATATCGCACTTGGTCGTGAATATCACGCGCTTGGGCAACCGTATTCTGAATATCTAGGAAGCGACCGCGAACCGCCGTCGTTGCAACTACAGAAGACATTGAAAACCTGCGATTTTGAATTTTTTCGATTGATTGTACCTGAAATTTTTCCCTTAAACCCGATCTGATGGGGTTAATCCTCTCCCCTGTGCGATGCATTGAGCTGCATGCTAAAGGATAAAAAACTCTACTTATAAATATCCAGTCGCTTGAAATATGGGTCATAAAAAAGCCTTCCATTTATGAGATGAAAGGCCGAATCATTTTATTTAAAAATTAAAGTGACTGTTGTTGCTTGTTGTAGCGAATCGATAACCATGCGGTAATGGACAGGACAATCACAATAAAGCCGAGTGATATCCAGATTGGCATATGGAACACATCCAGCATCAACATTTTGAAACCAATAAACAGCAGGATAATACCGAGACCATACGGCAGGTAATGCATTTTAGATGCTGCACCTGCCAGCAAGAAAAACATGGCACGTAGACCTAAAATGGCCATTAAGTTTGCAGTTAATACGATAAAGGGATCACTGGTGACCGCGAAAATAGCCGGAATGGAATCTACTGCAAAAATGACATCGGAAGCTTCAACCAAAATCAAGACCAGGAATAACGGCGTGGCCCATAACAGACCGTTTTGACGGACAAAGAATTTATCTCCTTCCAGCTGCGGGGTAATACGCATATGTTTACGTAACCACTTGAGTAAGGCCATATCTTCAATATTGGGGTCTTCGTCATGACCTTTAAGAAATTTAAAGCCGGTATAGACCAGGAAAGCACCGAAGATATAAAGTACCCAAGAGAACTCCTGAACGAACCAGGCACCAATAAAAATAAAGATGGTACGTAATACAATGGCGCCGAGTACCCCATAGAGCAATATTTTACGTTGCAATGCCGGAGGAATAGCGAAGGCAGCAAAAATCATCAGCCATACAAAAACGTTATCAATCGCTAGGGATTTCTCTAATAAGTAACCAGCAAAATACTCCATGACTTTGGTATTTGCGATGGCTACCCCAGCTGTCTGTTGCAGGTAAAACCATAAGCCACCACCAAATAGCACGGCGACAGAAACCCAAGCCATACTCCAGTACGCTGCGGTTTTAATTTTGACTTCTTGGCCCTGTTTTTGTCTAAAGCCCAAGAAGTCGATGATGAGCATAACGGCAACTAAACCGAAGAATGCTAAATACAGCCATAAATTGCCAATGGATTCCATAAAAATCTCCACACCTGACAACCGGCCATAAAAAAACCTTGACCTGTTGCCAGATGATTTAAACATCTCTGTCAACATGATCAAGGTCTTGCCTACATCTGAATATTCATATTATGTAAATTCAGATGCTCAGATACCGACTTTTTGCAAAGTGTAATGACGATATTCTGACACCTGATCATTTTAAAACGGCATCATGATCAGGCTTGGAGGAGGCTACTCCCCTTGTTCAACTTAATTTTGTTTTGGATTTCATCCAAATATGGCTGAAGAATCGCATATTTATTGTAATTGTGCAAATTTTATCTATTCACACTGTTTTAAAATAATCTACTTTTAACGTATTCTGGTTTCAGTCAAATAAAAAGTGAGGACTAGCGATGCAGTTTCAACACAAGGATAATGGCCAAAAAGGTGAGTTTTTTACTTTGAATGATGCAGGTCAACGAATTGCAGAAATCAGTTATGTTTGGCGCAATGAAAATACCATAGTGGCTGATCATACCTGGGTGGATGATTGTTTGCGTGGTCAAGGCGTAGCACGAAAATTGTTAGATGTTTTAGTTGAATTTGCACGTGAAAAACAGTTAAAAATTATTCCCACCTGTTCCTATGTGGAGGTAATGTTTAAACGTGATCAGAGTTTTACAGATGTTGTAGCCTAAGTTTAAAGATGCTGGCCGATAGAGAGATTGTCTGTCATTTGGCTTTTAAATCTGGCAGATCAAGGCTTTGCAGTAGGGTATAAAATTCAGAACCTGCCTTCAGGCCAATAGCGGACCACTTTCCTATTTCTGATGCAGGTTAAAATAAAAAAGTCCGCGATGCGGACTTTTTTATCGAAGACTTAAAGTTTAAGCCATGTCGATCATCACCTTCAGTGCCTTTTCATCAGCGGCATGCTTGAAGACATCATAGGCTTTTTCAAACTCAGCAAACTTAAAGTGATGGGTCGCCAGTTTTTCTAGTGGCAGTTTGCCGGAACAGCAGGTTTTCAGCAGCATGCCGGTGGTGTTGGCATTGACCAGACCGGTGGTAATGGTCAGGTTCTTGATCCAGAGTTTGTTCAGTTCAAAGTTGACAGATTTGCCATGCACACCCACGTTGGCAATATGTCCACCCTCTTTTACCACGTGTTGGCAGATATTCCAGGTCGGTTCCACACCCACGGCCTCAATGGCACAATCGACACCACGACCACCGGTAAGCTCTAAAATTTTTGCAATGGCATCTTCTTTGGCAGAGTTGATGACATGGGTAGCCCCTACAGTCTTGGCAAATTCTAGTCGGTTATCATCTGTATCCACCATAATAATATTGGCAGGTGAATAGAATTGTGCGGTGAGCAGACAGCTCATCCCAATCGGGCCAGCCCCAACAATTGCCACGTTATCGCCCGGTTTAACATCGCCATACTGCACGCCAATTTCATGTGAAGTTGGTAGAATATCAGACAGGAAGACCGCGACATCTTCATTCAGTCCTTGTGGCAAATGATAGAGTGAAGTATCGGCAAATGGAGTCCGGACATATTCGGCATGGGTGCCATCAATCATGTAACCCATAATCCAGCCCCCTTCATTACGGCAATGCGCGTACAGCTGTTTCTGGCAGTTTTCACAGGTACCACAGCGGCTGACACAGGAAATAATTACCCGGTCGCCTTTCTTGAAGTTTTTTACGGCTGAACCGACTTCTTCTACAATGCCGATGCCTTCATGACCGAGAATGCGGCCATTAAAGCTGCCGGTTTTTTCTTTTTCCACCTGTTCAATTTCGGGGTTTTTACCTTTCCAGATGCCGAGGTCGGTCCCGCAGATTGTGACTTTTGTGAGTTTGATAATCGCATCATCGGGATGCAGGATGGTAGGGATAGGACGTTCTTCGAAGCGGATATCATTGGCGCCGTAGTAAACCATTGCTTTCATTGTATTTGACATGGGGACCATCCTTCTTAATGTTTATTGTAAAAGACATCCAGCCGCCTGGCTTATATAGCAACAGTCATGTTGGCGGGATGCTATCCAGTTAAATTAACAAGTCTTGATGACAAGGTCATTAGCAAAATAGTTACTTGAATAAAAAATAATATATTATTTATTAATTTGTTAGTGAAGGACCGCAGAACGATTGGCTACGGTCCTGATCAAGTTCAGGCTGAAAAGAAGTTTAAGCATTTTGCTGTAAGGCACTAATCAATTTCTGGTGTAATCCGCCAAAACCACCATTCGACATAATCACCACAGCATCGCCCTCACCTGCCTCAGAGACAACCGTTTGAATGATGTCATCTAAGCTACGTGCCACCACGGCTTTGTTTGGTGCGGCATCAATTACCGGCTGTAGATCCCAGTCCAGCCCTTCCGGTTGATACCAGATTACTTCATCCGCCAGACGTGCGGAATGCGCCAAACCATCTTTGTGGCTACCCATACGCATGGTATTGGAGCGCGGTTCAATAATGGCCCACAGTTTACGTTCACCCAGGCGTTTGCGTGCGCCGTCAAGCGTGGTTTCAATGGCGGTTGGGTGATGGGCAAAATCATCATACACCTCAATGCCTTTTACCGTATCCAGCAATTCCATACGGCGCTTGACGCCGCCAAAGTTGGAAAGTGCTTCACATGCAGTTTCGATCGAAACGCCCACATGTTCCGCCGCTGCAATGGTCGCCAAGGCATTGGCCACACTGTGCTGTCCGGTCATGTTCCATTTCACGATACCTTTAACGATACCATTTTCCAGTACTTTAAAATGTGAACCATCATTTAATAACTGTTCGGCAGAAAGTAACGCTTTGTCATTGGCATCCAATGAAGTGCGAACCACAGGTGTCCAGCAGCCCATCTGCAAAACTTCATCAATATTGGTTTCGGTAATTGGCGCAATAATGCGGCCTTCACTTGGAATGGTCCGTACTAAATGATGGAACTGTTTTTGAATCGCAGCCAGATCATCAAAGATATCGGCATGGTCAAATTCAAGGTTATTCAAAATCGCGGTTTTAGGATGGTAATGCACGAACTTGGAACGCTTGTCGAAGAAGGCAGAATCATATTCATCTGCTTCCACACAGAAGTATTTGCCGCCGCCTAAACGTGCACTTTCACTAAAACCCAAAGGTACGCCGCCAATCAAAAAGCCCGGATTTAAACCGGCCTGATCCAGTACCCAAGCCAGCATAGTGGTTGTGGTGGTTTTACCATGGGTTCCTGCAACGCCCAGCACATGTCTGCCTTGTAAAACATGATCGGCCAAGAACTGTGGACCTGAAATATAAGGCAGACCTTCATTGAGCATGTATTCCACCGCATCAATGCCGCGCTTCATGGCATTCCCGACAATCACCAGATCGGGATGTGGCTGCAAATGACTGCGGTCATAACCCTGCATTAAGCCAATGCCTGCATTTTCTAGTTGGGTTGACATGGGTGGATAGACATTTGCATCCGAACCCGTCACTTTATGTCCTAAATCACGTGCCAATAGTGCGAGCGAACCCATAAAGGTGCCACAAATACCCAAAATATGCAGATGCATGCGTTTTAACTCCACTGCTTTTTAGACACATCACGTTGTTATTGGTGGTGTTGTCATTATTGATTCAATTTGAAAGCAACGATATCAAGGGTTTTGCGGAAAAGATAGTCTTTCTTGTATCTATTCCCGGCATTGCATCCGGTAGTTTAGGGGGCTGTTGGATCGGGATTTCTCCGCGCTAAAATCCGTCCGGAAATCACATGCTTTTTTACTGGAAAAACGTAAAATATTTGCAGTTCTTCCAGATCAATTGACTATGTACTTTGCCCTGCTGCTTTTAATTATTTCCAACTGCTTTATGACTTTGGCCTGGTATGGTCATCTTAAATTTTTACATGGTGCACCCATCTGGCAGGCGATTTTATTCGGCTGGCTGATCGCCCTGCTGGAGTACAGTTTTATGATTCCCGCCACTCGCCTGCTTGCACAACAGGGCTGGGCTGTGAGACAAATGAAAATAACCCAGGAAGTGGTGACCTTGCTGGTCTTTGTACCTTTTATGATTTTTCTGTTTAAACAGCCGTTTAAACTGGATTATTTGTGGGCAGGGCTCTGTTTGGTGGGCTGTATTTATTTTGTATTTCGTAGCCAATAAATTGGCCACTGCCCTATTTTTAGCTATTTCTATAAAAAAATTGAAAATATCCGCCTGCTTGTGCTGTTAAATTTTGGTGAGATGAAAAATCAGTCTATAATAGCGAGCTTGTGATTCATTTAAAACTTGGCTCTTGTCGAGATTTATCCTTCCTTACATTAGTTTATGGAACATTTGCAATGAATGCGGCTGCTGCAGACACTCAACCTCTCGTTGGAATTATCATGGGTTCCCAATCTGACTGGGCAACTCTGGAACACACTGCCAATATGCTGAAACAGCTTGGCGTCCCATTTGAAGCGGAAGTTGTTTCTGCACACCGTACCCCAGACCGTTTATTTGAATATGCTGAAACAGCACGTGAACGTGGTATTCAGGTGATTATTGCCGGTGCTGGCGGTGCAGCGCATCTTCCAGGCATGTGTGCAGCAAAAACCGACTTACCGGTTCTGGGTGTACCAGTGAAATCTTCTATTCTTAATGGCGTAGACTCATTGCTTTCAATCGTGCAAATGCCTGCTGGTATCGCAGTGGGTACATTGGCAATTGGTCCTGCTGGTGCAACCAATGCAGCCATTATGGCAGCGCAAATTTTAGGTTTAACACGTCCTGAAATTGCAAAAAATGTTGCTGAATTCCGCGCTGCGCAAACTGAAAAAGTGGCAAGCAAAAATATTCCAGGCCAAAACTAAAGCCAAGCTTAAAACGGGACACATGTTATGGATAAAACCATCGGTATTTTTGGTGGTGGTCAACTCGGCCGTATGATGGCGCAAGCTGCTCTACCGTTGAATATTCAATGCACCTTCTTTGAAGCCAATACAGATTGCCCTTCTGCAGCGCTGGGTCAGGTCATCTCAAGCCAAGCTGAAAATGGTTTAAATGAATTTATTCAAAGTGCGGATGTATTTAGTCTGGAGTTTGAAAATACCCCGCTTGCAGATGTGGATATTTTAACCCAGCAAAAACAATTACACCCGCCGCGTCAGGCTTTGGCTATTGCGCAAAACCGTTTGCTGGAAAAAGCTTTATTCGATCAACTCGAGATTCCAGTTGCGCCTTATAAGGCAGTCGATTCGCTAGAAACCTTACAAGTGGCTGTTGCTGAACTGGGTTTGCCAATCGTCTTGAAAACGACAACAGGTGGCTACGACGGTAAAGGTCAGTTTGTGCTGCGTTCTGTAGATCAGGTTGATCAGGCATGGGCTGAGCTTGGTCCGGCTGGTTCACTGATTGCAGAAAGTTTTGTGACTTTCTCACGTGAAGTTTCAATTATTGCGGTACGTGGCCAAAATGGTGAGGTGAAAACCTGGCCATTGGCAGAAAACCACCATCATAATGGTATTTTGTCGCACTCAATTGTGCCTGCACCTAACAGCGCCGATTTACAGCCTGTGGCACAAGACTACATCACTCGTCTGCTGAATCATTTGAATTATGTCGGTGTGTTGACGCTAGAGCTATTTGTCACTGACAAGGGCTTGTATGCCAATGAGATGGCACCACGCGTGCATAACTCGGGGCACTGGTCAATTGAAGGTGCTGTTTGCTCGCAGTTTGAAAACCACATTCGTGCGGTGGCGGGCTTACCTTTAGGTTCAACTGAAGTGGTTCGTCCAACGGTGATGATCAATATTATTGGTCAACATCCTAAATCTGAAGATGTCTTGGCTTTAAATGGCGCTCATTTGCACCTTTATAACAAGACTGAGCGTGAAGGTCGTAAAATTGGCCATATCACCTTGATGCCAAATGACAGTGCTGAACTGACTACTTTATGCCGTGCATTGGCGAAAATTTTGCCGAATCCACTAGCACTTAGCGAAGATATGAGCATTTAAACCCAAGTTTGAATGATAAAAAAGCGGTCATGCCAATGATCGCTTTTTTTATGCCTGCACTTCGGGCATGATTGCGCCTCTTTTCGAGAATGCGCCATTTATCGGAACAAAATAAAAATAATTGTGTGTAATTTATACAATGCTTTATAAATATACTGCATAAAAAACAAACAAATAGAATGGTTCTGTATTTTAGTTTTATTGTCGTAAAACAATGCAGAAATTTTTAAATTCAAAAGATAAAAATAAATTCAAAATATGAATTTAAATTTAAGCTCGTGCATTTGAATTTAAAAAAATATGAATTCAAAGTATTTGAGCAGGAAATGAATTTAAACTTTTAAATTTAAAAACTAGGATTTTAAATTTAAAGTATGAGCTTTCTAAGATTATAAAAACGGTCAGAATTAGCTTACCCACAAGCCGTTTGAATTTAAAACTTTGCTTTAAATTTAAAATAATGAATTTAAATTCATATTTCCTTATGTTTTGAATTTAAAAAAACTAAAAATAAAATCTGTGGATAAAATTTTTAAATTCAAAAGTAAATATGAATTTAAAATGAAGAAAATGAATTTAAATTTACGATTTGATTCAGAAACGATGTGCTGATGGTGGTATGGTAAAAGCATAATTTAAATTCAAAGATCGTAAAGGATACTATGCAGCGCTTAGCTTTCGTTTTAGGTTCAGTTTTCCTTGCCATGACTCAAGCCAATGCTGAGCTGATTATTAATGGTCAACCTGTCACAGTCACTTCAACCCCACCAGCCAATCAAATTTTGACTTCGCAAAATAATTTTCAGCAATGTCTGGCAAACTTACGTAGTCAAGCCATAACTTCGGGTGTGAGTAGCTCTACCTATGATCGCTATACGCAAAATTTAACGCCTGATTATTCTGTGATTGATAAATTGAATTATCAGCCTGAATTTTCGACCCCGATTTGGGACTATTTATCCGGTCTGGTTGATGAAGAGCGGGTACAGTTGGGGCAACAAAAACTGGCCCAGCACCGAGAGGTGTTAAATCGTGTTGCAGCCACCTATGGGGTGCCGGCTGAAACCGTGGTGGCGGTTTGGGGTGTAGAAAGTAACTTTGGCGATATTTCCGGAAGCTATCCTTTATTGCAGGCTTTGGGAACTTTAAGTTGTGAAGGGCGTCGCCAGGGGTATTTCCGTGGCGAATTTTTTACCACCATGCGAATTTTGCAGCGCGGTGATTTAAGCGAACAGCAAATGAAAGGCTCGTGGGCAGGGGCATTTGGCCATACCCAGTTTATGCCTTCTACTTATGATGAGTTGGCTGTCGATTTTGATGGCGATGGACGCCGTGACCTGGTGTCCAGTACTACAGATGCTCTGGCTTCAACCGCCAATTTTCTGAAAAAACGCGGCTGGCAAACTGGCATGCCTTGGGGCTTTGAAGTCAGAATTCCGGAAGGCATGTCTATTGCGGGTGAAAGCCGTCGCAATAAAAAGGCTTTAAGCAGCTGGGTCAGTCAAGGCGTGGTTCGCGCGGATGGTTCAGCGTTAATTCAAGGTAATTTAAGCGAGTCATCTGCTGCAGGTCTCATGGCACCTGCGGGTGAAAAAGGGCCGTTATTTTTAGTCTTTAAAAATTTTGATGCTATATATAGTTATAATGCTGCGGAAAGTTATGCTCTGGCGATTGCGCATTTGTCTGATCGCTTACAGGGTCAGAGTGCTGGCTTTAGTAAAACCTGGCCCACTGATGATGCAGGAACATCGCGTGCAGAGCGTCGTGAAATTCAGCAATTCTTGATCAATCGCGGTTATGACATTGGTACTGTAGATGGCCTGATTGGGGATAAAACCCGTCAAGCGATCCGTCAGGAACAGATTCGTTTGGAGCTTAGCCCAACCGGACGAGCCGGACAACAAATTTTAAATGCCTTGCGCAGTGAAAATGCTAAAAAAATGATGCAATAGATAGCTCTATAAACGTATAGAAATAAAAAGGTCTGCATCAAGCAGACCTTTTTATGCTGAAGTTTTGCATTAAAAAATATTTAGACGGCCGTTATGCTTCCCAAAATACGATAGCCAGCCGCACCGGTGACTGCAGGCAGATTACCACTTTGCTGATTCACAAAGCGCATAGCCAGCCAGGCAAAAGCAGTTGCTTCCACCCAGGTTGGGCTCAGCCCTAAATCTGCTGTAGTTTGTACTGTCCATTCGTGTTTGCGTAAACGCCAGCGCAATTGTTCAAGCAGGTTCGAGTTATAGGCTCCGCCACCGCAGACATAAACTTCACCGGTATCCATGTCGGAACGGTAAATGGCTTTTTTAATGGCGCGGGTGGTCAGTTTCATTAAGGTCGCCTGAACATTTTCAGGGGTATCTTCTAATTCGTCATATTCAAGGTCATTACGCCAGTCGAGAATCTGTTCATCCAGCCATTCCAGGTTGAAGTCTTCGCGGCCAGTACTTTTTGGTGGTTCTTTGGAGAAAAACTCATGCGCCTGCAAGTGGTCCAGCAGGCTGCGAATGGGTTGTCCGTAGGCTGCCCAGTTGCCATTTTCATCATAGGGCTGACCAGTATAACGCTGACACCAGGCATCCATAAGAATATTGGCAGGACCGGTGTCAAAACCAAATACCGCTTCGGGTTTGCCGGCAGGCAGCATACTGACATTGGCAATCCCGCCTAAATTCAGAATTACACGATGAATGTTGTCATGCTGAAACAAGGCTTGATGAAATGCCGGAACCAGAGGGGCACCTTGACCGCCAGCCGCCATATCACGACGACGAAAATCTGAAATGACTGGAATTTGCGTCATTTCGGTAATGATGTTGGGATCACCAATTTGCAGGGTGAAGCCATGTTCAGGGCGGTGGCGTATGGTTTGTCCATGCGAACCGATGGCTTTAATTTGGTTACGATCTAAATGGTTCTTTTCAATGAGCGTATTAATGCCTTGACCAATCATGCTGGCTAAAGCAACGTCAGCTTTGCCCATACGGTCAATTTCATTGTCGCTTGGTAGGGTGAGCGCCATCAGTTCGTCACGAAGATCTGGATCAAATGGCAAAGTGAGGGTCGCATGAAGCTGTAAGGGATCAAAAGAAGCAGCAACAATATCGACACCATCCATGCTCGTGCCGGTCATTACCCCAATATAGATCGCTGTCATGATTATTCTTAAGCCTGCAATGTGCTGAAAAAGTGTTAGTATATCGCACAAATTGAATAACTGATGTGTTTGGGTTTTGTGATGTCAAATTTCCTGCCGGCTGAAGAACAACTTGCCCTCATTCAACGAGGCACGCATGAAATTATTTCTGAAGAAGATCTTCTGAAGAAATTAAAAGAAAATCGTCCGCTTAAAATTAAAGCGGGTTTTGACCCAACTGCACCTGACTTGCACTTGGGCCATACGGTTCTGATTAATAAATTGAAAGTGTTCCAGGATTTGGGGCATGAAGTTTATTTCCTGATTGGTGACTATACCGCCATGATCGGTGATCCAACAGGTAAAAGCGCGACACGTCCGCCTCTGTCACGTGAAAAAGTGCTGGAAAATGCAAAAACCTATCAAGAGCAAGTATTTAAAATTCTTGATCCGGCTAAAACCAAGGTGGTATTCAACTCTGAATGGTTTGCTCAAAAAACTGCAGCTGATTTAATCCAGCTGGCTTCACAGCAGACTGTAGCACGTATGCTGGAACGTGATGACTTTACCAAACGTTATAACAGCCACCAACCGATTGCGATTCATGAATTTTTATATCCATTGGTGCAAGGTTATGACTCGGTCGCATTACATGCTGACGTAGAGTTGGGGGGGACAGACCAAACCTTTAACCTGTTGATGGGGCGTACTTTGCAAGGTCGATATGACCAGGAAGCACAAGTTTGTATTACGGTACCGATTCTTGAGGGTTTAGATGGCGTGAATAAAATGTCTAAATCTTTAGGTAACTACATTGCCGTGTTTGATGCACCGGGTGCGATGTACCAAAAAGTCCTTTCAATGCCCGATTCCCTGATCGAGCGTTATTTTGATTTGTTAAGCTTCAAGTCGATTGAAGAAATCCAGCAGTTGTTAAAAGAAGTGGCTGAAGGTCGTAATCCGCAAGAAGTGAAAAAGATTCTTGCACTTGAATTGGTTGAGCGTTTCCATGGTGCCGAAGCTGCGGCAACTGCACATAAAGGTGCGGGTAACCTGATTACTGAAGGTGAATTGCCAGAAGGAACACCTGAGGTGACCATTTCACGTGGCGAATTTGGTGGTGAAATCTTTATTACCTCTATTTTACGTGCTGCGGGTTTAACTAAAAATGCGGCTCAAGCCAAAGATGCGATCGGTCGTGGTGCTGTTAAAGTAGATTGGAATGTGGTTGATGCTAATTTTTCTGTGAAAGAGAACGTGACTTTGATCGTTCAAGCCAGCAAAAAAGCAATTGCAAAAGTGACTTTTGTAGACTGAGTATTATTCTAAGTTGTTGAAATAAAAGCAGGCTTCCGCCTGCTTTTATTTTTTTAGTTATATATGAATTATATAAATTCAAAAAAAAGCTTATAAAAACAATACTTAAATTTTTCCAATTGTCTTGATTTTGTCATATTTTATGTTTAAGATTTATTCATCTAGACATTGTGTAGAAACATATCTAGAGGGTATATAAAAATAACTCCACAATTTTTAAGTCTCTTCCCCAAGAGGCTTTTTTTAAATTTTTGTAGATAACTATAATAATGACACGATGGATCGCATAAAGATTCAACTCCAGGGAAGAGATTTTGGGAGAGATCTCTTCCTTTTTTATTTCTGAATTTCCACGATTCCTGCTGATTTTTTATTGGACTGTTGCGTTTTTCATTTGCTTGAAATACGGGCTAGACTGCAGTATGAATGCTGAGATTGAATCCCATCATTAGCATGCTTGAGATATGGAATCTCAAAAATATTTATAAAAGTCATAAAAAAGAGGGTAAGCATTATTTATGTATCATTACCAGACTCAGGATATTTTTGATCAGGAAATCGATTTTATCTTCATCGAGCGTAAGACCCCCACCGACAGTCAGGTGGGGGATATAAGCGAGTGGCGATAGCCATAAAAAATCAAATATCGCCTTTATTACAGTGCTTTATTTTGCTATAATTCACCCATATTAATTCTTTTGTAAACAATGATTTAATGAATATTTCACAACACTATAAATTTAGGCTTCTACCTAATAAAGAACAGGAAATATTGCTTAACCAAGCAATAGGTTCTGCTCGTTTTGTGTGGAATCAAATTCTGGCTAAATCGTTTGAAATGTTCGCCAAAGATGAATATATACGTTACGAAACCATTGAAAAGAATTTAGTACCTCTAAAAAAGAAACCTGAATTTTCTTTTCTTGGTCAAACATATTCAGCTTGCTTACAACAAAAAATTCGTGATCTTGCTCAGGCATGGAACAAATACTACAACCCAAAAGAACATGCTCGTCTAAAAGAAAACAAGCGTAAACCACGCAAGCCGAAATTCTTTAAATTGACTGATGGTAGTGAAGTTCAACTTAGACCACTCATGCCACGATTCAAGAAGAAATCAGACGGTGAGCAATCCTTTAGACTACCATTTGCAGATTGTGATGTTGCTGGTGGTCGAGTTTCTTTGCCTAAAGGAACAGGTTGGATAAGATTTAAAAAATCACAAGAAATTATTGGTAAAATCACAAGTGTAACGATTAAGAAAATTTGTGGACTTTGGTATGTTTCATTTTGTACTAATCGTGAAATCAAACAGCCACTTCACCCATCGAAATCAGCTATTGGTGTTGATCTTGGCATCAAAAAATTGGTTACAACATCAGATGGTCAGGTATTCGAGCCGATCAATAGCTTTAAAGCCAATCAACTAAAATTAGCTAGGCTTCAACGAAAGTTGAAGAAGAAAACCAAATTCAGCGAAAATTGGAAAAAACTTAATTTAAAAATTAACAAGCTACATCATCATATTGCCAATATTCGGCATGACTACTTGCACAAAGTCACGACAACTCTCAGCAAAAACCACGCAATGATCGTAGTTGAGGACTTAAAAGTAGCCAATATGTCGAAGTCAGCAAGTAGAACACCTGAAAATCAAGGAAAGAATGTGAAAGCCAAATCAGGCTTAAACAAATCAATCCTAGATCAAGGTTGGTCAATGCTTGTTGGTATGTTGGAGTACAAACAGCAATGGCGAGGTGGTTTACTCGTTAAAGTTGACCCTAAATATACAAGTCAGACTTGTAGTTCATGTGGTCATATTGCAAAAGAAAATAGACCCACTCAAGCTAAATTTGAGTGCGTTTCGTGTGGATATGTTGCGAATGCGGATATTAACGCATCTCGTAACATCTTAGCGGTAGGACATACCGTTTTGTCTGTGGAGGGAAGACGCAGTAAAGGTCGCCCTGCGAAGCAGAAAGCAAGCGAAATCCGTGAGGAAGTCGCCTAAGAGCCTTTGCTTTTAGAATCCCCCACTTGAGCTAGTCGAAAGTGGTGGGAGTATGTCAATTTACGTTTTCTATTTGAATACGATACGCCTGAACAGAAGCAGGAATCTTTTGAGCAAGCCTATGCTTTATTTTCATTGGTCAAAGAACGTTTACCGCGTCGGGCTAAATTATTATTTGCTGCTGAAGACTATAGGGGTAAGAAAGAAATGATTGAAGAAGTCATGTGTTACTGGTTGGGGCGTAATGACTCACCCTATGTGGCTTAATTCATCTGAATAGGCTGTTCAATCTTTATGAGCTCTTAATTTTTTGTGGTTGAAAAGGGGATGGAGAGATAACGGATTCATTTTAAATCGCAAAAAATCTGTCTAAAAGTAGAAAGCTGCTTTGAATAAAGTGTTGTATATCTATAAGTCGGATGGAAAAGAGCAAAATATCGTCTGTAATCAGAGAAAGCTTTAAAAAATCCTTTATAGCGAAAAGGAATTTTAGGATTTTATTGGAATTCCGTAGTTTTTTGATCGCTATCAGGTCTTAAAAAAATGGGTTGTTTTTATTTGAATCACAATGAATCCGCTATTTTTTTAAGAAAAATGCTCAAAATTTAGATAAAAAAGCGATTTTTTGGCAATTTTCGTAGAAAAAAGAGACATACGTGAAAAATATAGTGAATTGGGGGTTGCAATGATTCTGAAATCCTCTAGAATGCACCCCATACCGACGAGATAGATGGAAACGAACGAAGCACAAAGTGTTAAGTTGTTAAGTTTATTAAAGTCCAGCTTCTAATACTGACGAGGTATTAGAAAGATCATTAAGAAATTATGAAGAACAACTTGTGTGGATTTTTACTGGTTGATTGATCGAAATTATTTTCATTGATTGATGGTAGAAATTACTCGAAGTTTATTTGAGAAATATTTGTCAGAAAATTGATGAGCCAGATTTGGTGTTTTGAATAAAGCACTATTGATTTTAAACTGAAGAGTTTGATCATGGCTCAGATTGAACGCTGGCGGCAGGCTTAACACATGCAAGTCGAGCGGAGTATTGGTGCTTGCACCAATACTTAGCGGCGGACGGGTGAGTAATGCTTAGGAATCTGCCTATTAGTGGGGGACAACATCTCGAAAGGGATGCTAATACCGCATACGCCCTACGGGGGAAAGCAGGGGATCTTCGGACCTTGCGCTAATAGATGAGCCTAAGTCGGATTAGCTAGTTGGTGGGGTAAAGGCCTACCAAGGCGACGATCTGTAGCGGGTCTGAGAGGATGATCCGCCACACTGGGACTGAGACACGGCCCAGACTCCTACGGGAGGCAGCAGTGGGGAATATTGGACAATGGGGGGAACCCTGATCCAGCCATGCCGCGTGTGTGAAGAAGGCCTTTTGGTTGTAAAGCACTTTAAGCGAGGAGGAGGCTACTCTAGTTAATACCTAGGGATAGTGGACGTTACTCGCAGAATAAGCACCGGCTAACTCTGTGCCAGCAGCCGCGGTAATACAGAGGGTGCGAGCGTTAATCGGATTTACTGGGCGTAAAGCGTGCGTAGGCGGCTTTTTAAGTCGGATGTGAAATCCCTGAGCTTAACTTAGGAATTGCATTCGATACTGGGAAGCTAGAGTATGGGAGAGGATGGTAGAATTCCAGGTGTAGCGGTGAAATGCGTAGAGATCTGGAGGAATACCGATGGCGAAGGCAGCCATCTGGCCTAATACTGACGCTGAGGTACGAAAGCATGGGGAGCAAACAGGATTAGATACCCTGGTAGTCCATGCCGTAAACGATGTCTACTAGCCGTTGGGGCCTTTGAGGCTTTAGTGGCGCAGCTAACGCGATAAGTAGACCGCCTGGGGAGTACGGTCGCAAGACTAAAACTCAAATGAATTGACGGGGGCCCGCACAAGCGGTGGAGCATGTGGTTTAATTCGATGCAACGCGAAGAACCTTACCTGGTCTTGACATAGTAAGAACTTTCCAGAGATGGATTGGTGCCTTCGGGAACTTACATACAGGTGCTGCATGGCTGTCGTCAGCTCGTGTCGTGAGATGTTGGGTTAAGTCCCGCAACGAGCGCAACCCTTTTCCTTATTTGCCAGCGGGTTAAGCCGGGAACTTTAAGGATACTGCCAGTGACAAACTGGAGGAAGGCGGGGACGACGTCAAGTCATCATGGCCCTTACGACCAGGGCTACACACGTGCTACAATGGTCGGTACAAAGGGTTGCTACCTAGCGATAGGATGCTAATCTCAAAAAGCCGATCGTAGTCCGGATTGGAGTCTGCAACTCGACTCCATGAAGTCGGAATCGCTAGTAATCGCGGATCAGAATGCCGCGGTGAATACGTTCCCGGGCCTTGTACACACCGCCCGTCACACCATGGGAGTTTGTTGCACCAGAAGTAGGTAGTCTAACCGTAAGGAGGACGCTTACCACGGTGTGGCCGATGACTGGGGTGAAGTCGTAACAAGGTAGCCGTAGGGGAACCTGCGGCTGGATCACCTCCTTAACGAAAGATTGACGATCGGTAAGAATCCACAACAAGTTGTTCTTCATGACGATGTATCTGAGGGTCTGTAGCTCAGTTGGTTAGAGCACACGCTTGATAAGCGTGGGGTCACAAGTTCAAGTCTTGTCAGACCCACCACTACTGACGAAGTACGGAAAATCAGAAACATTGACTTATTGATAAGCTGGGGACTTAGCTTAGTTGGTAGAGCGCCTGCTTTGCACGCAGGAGGTCAGGAGTTCGACTCTCCTAGTCTCCACCATGTATCTTCGGATGCATAATAAGCAAACGGTTAGATAGCTTATAGAGCTTAGTAAGAAAGCGGCGTATAATGCGCGGCATTGTTATTAACCTCTGTGATTTATCACAGTTTCTCGATCTGACGAAGACGAGAAAAATCATTAACAGAATATATTTGAGTTGAAATAAATTGTTCATACTCGTTTTGAAATCGACATTAGCAGTCATTATGACTGGTTGATGAAGATTAAGAAATGAGTTACTAGCGATTAAACTGAATCAAGCGTTTTGGTATATGAATCTAATTGAAGCTGTACAGTGCTTAAGTGCACAAACGCCAACTGTAAGAAAGTGATGAGAAATCATCATAATCTGTTGCTCATCCTACTTGTAGGGATGGACGACTGTTTGGGGTTGTATAGTCAAGTAATTAAGTGCATGTGGTGGATGCCTTGGCAGTCAGAGGCGATGAAAGACGTAATAGCCTGCGATAAGCTCCGGGGAGGCGGCAAATATCCTGTGATCCGGAGATTTCTGAATGGGGAAACCCACTTACCATAAGGTAGGTATCGTAACATGAATACATAGTGTTACGAGGCGAACGAGGGGAAGTGAAACATCTCAGTACCCTTAGGAAAAGAAATCAATTGAGATTCCCTCAGTAGCGGCGAGCGAACGGGGAAAAGCCCATTAAGTCATATAAGCTTTAGTGGAATGCTCTGGGAAGTGCAACCATAGTAGGTGATAGTCCTGTACACGAAAGGGCTTATATGATGATGTCGAGTAGGGCGAGGCACGTGAAACCTTGTCTGAATATGGGGGGACCATCCTCCAAGGCTAAATACTCCTGACTGACCGATAGTGAACCAGTACCGTGAGGGAAAGGCGAAAAGAACCCCTGTGAGGGGAGTGAAATAGATCCTGAAACCGCATGCATACAAGCAGTGGGAGCCGACTTGTTCGGTGACTGCGTACCTTTTGTATAATGGGTCAGCGACTTATATTCAGTAGCGAGGTTAACCGAATAGGGGAGCCGTAGAGAAATCGAGTCTTAATAGGGCGTTTAGTTGCTGGGTATAGACCCGAAACCGGGTGATCTATCCATGAGCAGGTTGAAGGTTAGGTAACACTGACTGGAGGACCGAACCCACTGTCGTTGAAAAGCCAGGGGATGACTTGTGGATAGGGGTGAAAGGCTAATCAAACTCGGTGATAGCTGGTTCTCCCCGAAAGCTATTTAGGTAGCGCCTCGGACGAATACCATTGGGGGTAGAGCACTGTTTCGGCTAGGGGGTCATCCCGACTTACCAAACCGATGCAAACTCCGAATACCAATGAGTACTATCCGGGAGACAGACTGCGGGTGCTAACGTCCGTAGTCAAGAGGAAAACAATCCAGACCGCCAGCTAAGGCCCCAAAATCATAGTTAAGTGGGAAACGATGTGGGAAGGCATAGACAGCTAGGAGGTTGGCTTAGAAGCAGCCACCCTTTAAAGAAAGCGTAATAGCTCACTAGTCGAGTCGGCCTGCGCGGAAGATGTAACGGGGCTAAAACTATGTGCCGAAGCTGCGGATGTATACTTTGTATACGTGGTAGGGGAGCGTTCTGTAAGCCGATGAAGGTGGATTGAGAAGTCTGCTGGAGGTATCAGAAGTGCGAATGCTGACGTGAGTAACGACAAAGCGGGTGAAAAACCCGCTCGCTGAAAGACCAAGGGTTCCAGTCCAACGTTAATCGGGGCTGGGTGAGTCGACCCCTAAGGCGAGGCCGAAAGGCGTAGTCGATGGGAAATTGGTTAATATTCCAATACTTCAGTGTAATGCGATGAGAGGACGGAGAAGGTTAAGTCAGCCTGGCGTTGGTTGTCCAGGTGGAAGGAAGTAGGCATGCATCTTAGGCAAATCCGGGGTGCTCTATGCTGAGATCTGATAGCAAGCTGTACTTGTACAGTGAAGTGGCTGATACCATACTTCCAGGAAAAGTCTCTAAGCTTCAGTTACACTGGAATCGTACCCGAAACCGACACAGGTGGTCAGGTCGAGTAGACCAAAGCGCTTGAGAGAACTCTGCTGAAGGAACTAGGCAAAATGGTACCGTAACTTCGGGAGAAGGTACGCTGCTTTTGGTGATGGAACTTGCTTCCTGAGCTGAGAGCAGCCACAGAAACCAGGCCCCTGCAACTGTTTATTAAAAACATAGCACTCTGCAAACACGAAAGTGGACGTATAGGGTGTGATGCCTGCCCGGTGCTGGAAGGTTAATTGATGGGGTTAGCGTAAGCGAAGCTCTTGATCGAAGCCCCAGTAAACGGCGGCCGTAACTATAACGGTCCTAAGGTAGCGAAATTCCTTGTCGGGTAAGTTCCGACCTGCACGAATGGCATAATGATGGGGGCGCTGTCTCCAGCAGAGGCTCAGTGAAATCGAAATCGCCGTGAAGATGCGGTGTACCCGCGGCTAGACGGAAAGACCCCGTGAACCTTTACTGCAGCTTGACATTGAACTTTGATCTTACTTGTGTAGGATAGGTGGGAGGCTTTGAAGCTGGGACGCTAGTCCTAGTGGAGCCAATCTTGAAATACCACCCTGGTAATATTGAGGTTCTAACTCTGTCCCGTTATCCGGGACGAGGACCATGTCTGGTGGGTAGTTTGACTGGGGCGGTCTCCTCCTAAAGAGTAACGGAGGAGTACGAAGGTGCGCTCAGCGTGGTCGGAAATCACGCGTAGAGTATAAAGGCAAAAGCGCGCTTAACTGCGAGACCCACAAGTCGAGCAGGTACGAAAGTAGGTCTTAGTGATCCGGTGGTTCTGTATGGAAGGGCCATCGCTCAACGGATAAAAGGTACTCTGGGGATAACAGGCTGATACCGCCCAAGAGTTCATATCGACGGCGGTGTTTGGCACCTCGATGTCGGCTCATCTCATCCTGGGGCTGAAGCAGGTCCCAAGGGTATGGCTGTTCGCCATTTAAAGAGGTACGCGAGCTGGGTTTAGAACGTCGTGAGACAGTTCGGTCCCTATCTACCGTGGGCGTTGGAAATTTGAGAGGATCTGCTCCTAGTACGAGAGGACCAGAGTGGACGAACCTCTGGTGTACCGGTTGTGACGCCAGTCGCATCGCCGGGTAGCTATGTTCGGAAGGGATAACCGCTGAAAGCATCTAAGCGGGAAGCCTACCTCAAGATAAGATTTCCCCGAGACTTTATGTCTCCTAAAGAGCCGTTGAAGACTACGACGTTGATAGGTTGGATGTGGAAGCATAGTGATATGTGAAGCTGACCAATACTAATTGCTCGTGAGGCTTGACTATACAACACCCAAACAGTTGTTGTATAAAGCATCAATTAATTCGATATTAAGCAAAACAGCTTGATTTAGTGAACGCTAAAGAACAAAATACGACAGCTCAGATATACCTGTTAATGAATTCTATTTGACCAAGCATTGGCATCTAAATAAGACCAAACGCAAAGTCATAAACAGTTGTGCTGGCGACCATAGCAAGAGTGAACCACCTGATCCCTTCCCGAACTCAGAAGTGAAACCTCTTAGCGCTGATGGTAGTGTGGGATTACCCATGTGAGAGTAAGTCATCGCCAGCTCATTATTCCTAAAAGCCCCTGCATAAAGCAGGGGCTTTTTTTTGCCTGGAATTCTTATTAAAAAGAAGAATGATTAAAAAAGAACAATTTAATTTTATTTTTATTGATTCAAATTCAAAATTGTCAATTTAAAAATGGTTAAAAACTAAACTCAAGGGTCTAGGATTTCTGTCATTTTTAATACTTTAGTAGAGTGTTTACTCAAAAATGGCTGTGTTCAACTTAGTCAGTTACGAAAGCATGCTGCTATAAATCATTAAAAATAATAAAAAGATTACAGGTCATGTGTTGTGTCGTAGTAATCACAATGAATTAAAACTCACAGGAGGTGGGGATATGACAATGAATACAGTCAATGTAAATGATGTTATTGATAAAGCTGAATTTAAGACCTTTCATTTTAAGGTCGTGTTTTTGTGTTTGGTAATTATTCTGTTTGATGGTTATGATTTGGCAATTAATGGTGTAACTTTACCACTATTAATGAAGGACTGGGGCTTAAGTGCTGTTCAAGCGGGAATGCTGGCCAGTACAGCTCTTGCAGGCATGATGTTTGGCGCGATGCTATTCGGGACTTTGGCGGATAAAATTGGCCGTAAAAAAGTGATCCTGACCTGTGTGGTGCTATTTAGTGGATTTACTTTTGCGGGTGGATTTGCTTCAAATCCAACAGAGTTTGGTGCTTTACGTTTCCTCGCAGGGCTGGGCATTGGCGGGGTATTACCCAACCTTGTCGCTTTAACTTCAGAATATGCTCCGCAGCGTTTAAGAGCAACACTGGTCACCACGATGTTTAGTGGCTATGCGGTAGGCGGTGTAATGGCAGCGTTATTTGGTGCCTGGTTTACTCCGAATTTTGGCTGGCAAATTATGTTCTTTATTGCAGGCGTACCATTATTGCTGTTACCGCTGATCTGGAAATTTCTGCCTGAATCGTTAACCTTTTTAGTCAAGGCTCAAAAGGATGAACATGCACGAAATATCTTGCAGCGTCTTAGCACAAAGTTAGTTTTGAATGCACAAACTAAATTTGAACTGAGTGAAGTTAAAATTTCTGAACCTGCTTTTGTCAGCAGCTTGTTTAAGCAGGGGCGTGCAGGTAGTACGCTGTTGTTCTGGCTTGCCTTCTTTATGTGTCTGTTAACGCTATACGCCTTGGGCAGCTGGTTGCCAAAGCTGATGATGGCAGCAGGTTACTCAATGAATAACAGCTTGATGTTCCTACTTGCGATGAATATTGGTGCGGTGATCGGTACAGTTGGTGGCGGTATTCTTGCAGATAAATTCCATTTAAAACCAGTCATTATTACCTTATGTTTGTCGGGTGCTGTGGCTTTATCTTTACTTGGCTTTAAATCTCCACAACCTGTGATTTACTTACTGGTTGCAGTTGCTGGTGCATCCGCGATTGGTTCACAAATTTTGCTTTATAGTTATGTCGCACAGTATTATCCGCTAACCGTACGTTCAACGGGTATTGGCTGGGCTTCTGCAGTGGGACGTACTGGTGCGATTATCGGACCAATCCTGATTGGAATGTTGCTGGGTATGGAATTGCCACATCAATTTAACTTTATGGCAGTCGGTTTACCGGTAATTGTTGTGGCACTTGCGGTAACATTGATTGTTCGTCAAGACAAAGTGGTAAAAGCTGATCCATTAGCGGTGAAAAAACTGAACACTCTAAAAGCCCAATGATCGTATTGTGATCAGAATCTTTAAGCGTTAAATATTTCAAAAATATCTAAACCTCTTCAAATGAAGAGGTTTTTTTATGCTATTTCATAAAAGATTAAACCAATCAAAAAAATAATCGAGCTAGAAGGCCTGAAAAGCCCAATTTACTTATAAAAATGATCATAAATTACTCTAATAATAATGTGATATATCAATCAAATAAATGTTATTTCAGTGATCATAGAAGAATATCAATTAGTCTTATTGTGCGTTAAATCCGGCTTGCGTATATTGCGTCGAATTAAATATTCAGCTGAATATTTAAAGAATGTTACGGACAAGTACTCATGGGAGATGAGAACGATGACAATGGAAACTGTAGATATAAATTCTGTGGTCGACAATGCGAAATTTACGCCTTTTCACTTCAATGTAGTTGCTTGGTGTTTACTGGTAATTTTATTTGATGGTTATGATTTGGCAATTAATGGTGTAACTTTACCACTATTAATGAAGGACTGGGGCCTCAGTGCCGTTCAAGCGGGAATGCTTGCCAGTACAGCTCTTGCAGGCATGATGTTTGGTGCGATGATCTTTGGTTCTTTGGCGGACAAGATTGGTCGTAAGAAAGTCATCATGATCTGTATTGTTTTATTCAGTGGTTTGACCTTTGCTGGTGGTTTTGCCTCTAATCCAACCGAATTTGGTATGTTACGCTTCCTTGCCGGTCTGGGGATTGGTGGTGTGATGCCGAACCTGGTGGCACTGACTTCTGAATATGCTCCACAAAAAATGCGCAGCACACTTGTGACCACCATGTTTAGCGGTTATGCGGTTGGTGGTGTGATGGCAGCATTATTAGGTTCATGGTTTACGCCTGATTTTGGTTGGCAAATCATGTTCTTTATTGCAGGTATTCCTTTATTTTTGCTGCCTTTAATCTGGAAATTCTTGCCTGAATCTTTAGCGTTTATGGTAAAGCAAAACAAGCAGGCTGAAGCACGTCGTATTGTGCGTCGCTTGTCGCCAAATACCAAAGTTACTGACCAAACCACATTTACTTTGCCACAGGAAAGTGTACCTGAAGCGGCAAACGTGGTGAGCCTGTTCCGTCGTGGCCGTGCAACCAATACCTTATTGTTCTGGGTTGCATTCTTCACCTGCTTACTGACCATGTATGCCTTGAGCAGCTGGTTACCGAAGCTGATGATGGCGGCAGGTTACTCAATGGATAACAGCCTGATGTTTATGATGGTCATGAATGTTGGTGCAGTGGTCGGTATTGTGGGTGGCGGTATTCTTGCAGACCGTTTCCACTTGAAACCGGTATTGATGATCCTTGGTATGATGGGTGCGGTTGTGATGAGCTCAATGGGCTTTGCGTCTAACCAATTCTTACTTTACATCTTGGTGTTCCTGGCGGGTGCGGCGTCGATTGGTTCGCAAATGTTGCTGTATAGTTATGTCGCGCAGTTCTACCCACTTGCGGTACGTTCAACCGGTATTGGCTGGTCGTCTGCGATTGGTCGTATGGGCGCGATTGTAGGCCCGATCCTGATTGGTGGCTTACTGGGCATGAACCTGCCTGCACATTTCAACTTTATTGCAGTCGGTTTACCGGTGCTAATTACTGCGATTGCTGTTGCATTGATTATGCATGACGATGAATCTGAAAAGATTGGTTCAGCTGAACCAGCAGTTTCTAAAGCTTAAAAGTTAAGTTTAAAAAGAAGCCTCCGAAAGGGGGCTTTTTATTTATATAATTAATTTAAGTATTTTTCTAAGTTGTTGATATATTAAAAATAAATTATATATTTATAGAAAATTATTGTAAAAAAGAGATAAAAGTGGCTGATTACATTGATAAAAATATTTTGAGTCAAGCATATATACATGTTGAACCAAAAGGTTTGGATTCTGAGCAAGATTTATTAGTATTTAAAGAACATATTCAAAAATTTGTTGAAACTAGAACTGCATTCTATCTTCATCCAGATATGTCAATAAAAGTTGAATTTGAAGAAGGATCTTTAAAAGCTAGGATCACTGTTTTTGGTGCAATCAATATACTATTACAGGCAGTTTCTAGTTATCCAGATTTACGACAAGGTGTAGCCCTCATCTATGGTGATTCAAAAAGATTAGCAGAATATATTGTTTCTGAAGTTCAATTTTCTACAAAAGCAAAACATGAAGATGTGATTAGATTAGAAGCCAGAACCGGGATAATAGGCTCATTACATAAAATATTATCTCAATTAGAAAGTATTAAAAGAAGTGCTGAGTTAGGAGTGCCTGTAACTGAAATTACTCCAAAGATAGAGCAAGTACATGAGGAAATTGAAGAATTAATTAGAAATATAAATGTAAATGATGCGAGTTTAATAAAAAATGGAATCCATGATTTATCTAAGAAAATACCCCTTACTCCAAAAGAACCTAAAGATAAAGTTAACTTACAACAAGATATTGCTTTATATAGAGATCGAAGAAGAAAATTGGTAGGATTATTTGAAAAAGCAAAATGAATATAAGATTCATTATTTAAGTGAGTAAGCTATTTATGAAACTAAACTCATTCTCCCCAATCCCTGAAGATGATGACGAACTGCATCTTCCTGAACTTGTGTACTGGGCATCTATTGGTGACATTGACCAGATTGAGCAGGCTTTACAAGAAGGTCTGGACGTCAACTCAGCTGATGAAGAAGGCTATAGCGCCTTACAGGCAGCAGCTGAAAATGATCATTTAGAAGTCGTGAAGCTATTGATCTGTAAAGGTGCAGATGTTGATCATCGCAGTACTTATACGGCTTTAGAGCTTGCTGAAATGGCAGGTAATAAAGAAGTCACAGCTTATCTTAAAAGCTTAAAAGGATTATCGTGATAAAAAAGAAGCCCCATCATGGTAGTGTTCAAAAATCTGTGTCATTTCAATAAACTGAATCAAAACAGGAAATGACACATCATGGCAAACAACTTTGATTTCGAAGCAGCTTTAAAACAATTACAGTCAGGACAACCCCTCACTGGTGAAAACGGTATCCTGACACCACTAATCAAACAGCTGACAGAAGCGGCTTTAAATGCTGAAATTGAAAACTATCTGGAAGAAAATCCTAAACCATCCAATCGCAGGAATGGTTACTCTCGCAAGACCGTAAAATCATCCTCCGGTTCATTTGAACTGGAAACACCTCGTGATCGCACTGGTGATTTTGAGCCTCAACTCGTCAAGAAAAATCAAACCAAACTCTCTGAAGAGATCGACAGTAAAGTCATCTCACTGTTTGCGCTCGGCATGAGCTACCGTGATATTCAAAAACATATTGCCGATATGTATGCACTGGATATTTCCGAGGGTGCCATTACCAATATTACAGACAAGCTAATCCCCGAATTACGTGCCTGGCAACAGAGGCCGCTTGATGCCGTATATCCCTTTGTGTGGCTCGATGCCATCCATTACAAGATCAAGGATGAAGGCCGTTATGTCAACAAAGCCGTTTATACCGTACTGGGATTAAATACCGAAGGCCATAAAGAACTGCTGGGTCTTTACCTATCAGAAAGTGAAGGTGCTAATTATTGGCTCAGCGTACTCACAGATTTGCAGAACCGTGGCATACAAGACATTCTGATCGCCTGCGTTGATGGGCTTAAAGGCTTCCCTGAAGCAATTGCTGCGATATTTCCGCAGACAGAAGTGCAGTTATGTATTATTCACCAAATCCGCAATAGCTTGCGTTATGTGGCCAGTAAGGATCAAAAAGCCTTTATGGCTGATCTGAAACCTGTTTACCGAGCAGATACCAAGCAGGCAGCTGAAATGGCGCTAGATGAGCTGGAAGCCAAATGGGGGGATAAATACGAGAAAGTCATTCGTTCATGGCGTGAAAAATGGCATTTACTCAGTGCCTATTTCAAATATCCGAAAGCGGTTAGGAAGCCAATTTATACCACCAATGCGGTTGAAGCAGTACATCGCCAATTCAGAAAACTGACCAAAACCAAGGGGGCTTTCCCGAATGAAAATAGCCTGCTGAAATTGCTGTATATTGGCATTCAACAGGCTTCTGAAAAATGGACAATGCCGGTGACAAACTGGGGGCAAACCATCACACAGTTATCGATTTACTTTGAAGGCAGGCTCGATGATATAATTAAACTCTAGCCAATTCGGCTGACACAGAATTTTGAACGCTCTCCCCATCAGATAGGGCTTCTTTATATGGGTTGCCTAGGTATGACTCCTGTCGTACCTCACGTCCTGATGTTCAAACTTTATTATTGTTGTTTTCTGTTTGGGAAACGTCCTGTTTCCTGATGAATTTAGAATAAGAAATTTATCTTGATGCAGATAGAGGTTAATAGAATCATTTTGTGTACGTTATGTCTTACACAAGCTGACCATAGCAAATGAAAGTTTGTTACCAATAAAAAATAGTGATTTTCAATATTGTACTTAGAATAAAACGGGTGAGCGATTTGAATGGCAGAGGATCATCAGGATGAAAATAAAAATATTCCGACAGCGTATGCTGATCACAACTATATTAATCAGTACATCAAGTTTAACTGCATGTAATGCACAAACTGATGCTGTAAGTCCGGCATCCAAGTCAGCAGCAGAAACCACATCTTCCAAACCTTCTTCAGGTTCAGTCAATCAAACGTATAAACTCACCAGCGTCGCAGAATTTAATGAACCCTGGGCCATGACAGGGCTGAAGGATGGTCGTTTACTGGTCACTGAAAAAAAGGGAAAGTTACAGTTATTTGACCCCAAAACCAGAGAAAAAATTGAAGTCAAAGGCATTCCTAAGGTGGCCTATGGCGGGCAAGGCGGTTTGGGTGATATAGCCTTGCATCCGGAATTTGAACAGAACCATATCATTTACTTAAGCTATGCAGAAGCAGGACAGGGAGGCTATGGGGCTGTGGTGGCACGTGGCGAACTGGATTTATCCAATGTTCAGCAACCACAGGTTAAAAACTTAAAAACAATATGGAAACAGGTGCCTAAAGTATCAGGGCAGGGACATTATGCCCATCGGCTCCTGTTTGGTCAGGATGGAAAGTTATGGATTAGCTCGGGTGAACGCCAGAAGTTTGATCCTGCGCAAAATATGCAATCCAATTTAGGCAAAATATTGCGTTTAAATGAGGATGGAACACCTGCCACAGGTAATCCGTTTAGCGATCAGGGCGAAATTGCAAAACAGGTCTGGTCGTTGGGGCATCGTAATCCATTAGGCATTGCATTTGATGCACAAGGAAAACTGTGGGTGGCGGAAATGGGACCGAAAGGCGGGGATGAACTGAATCTGATTGTTAAAGGTGAAAATTACGGCTATCCGCTGGTTTCAAATGGCGATCATTATGATGGCAGAGATATTCCTGACCATCATACCCGTCCTGAATTTAAAGCACCTGAAATCAGCTGGACACCTGTCATCTCCCCATCTAGTCTGATTTTTTATAACGGTTCCCAATTTCCGGCATGGAAAAATAAGGCCCTGATTGGTGGCTTGTCTTCCAAAGCCATTGTAGTGGTAGATACAGCGATGAAACCTGTGACTGAAGTACAGCGCGTGGATATGAAGCAGCGTATCCGTGATCTGCTGCAAGCCCCAGATGGTTCAATTTGGGTGCTGGAAGATGGTAGCAATGCCAGACTGCTGAAAATGACTGCGAAATAAGGTGATTAATAGATATCTTTCATAAATCAAAAATATGTTCAATCTTAATTTTTTTAATTCAGCACAGCCTCATTTGATGGATTTCATTTTGATGCCTTTGCGTAGGCAATATCGCTACTTTTGAAAGGTCAAAATGAGAACATCAAAATATATTTTGAGTTCGCAAGAAAAACCTTTTGTTTCCCATACACGACTTCCTTGTCGTGATGAGAAACGTGTGGCATCCATGCCACACTCATGAATCCAATACCTGCTAAAAAATCAATTTTTTATTTTCGTATTATGAAATACTTATAGTCACTGAAAATGATTTATGAAATAAATTTAATAAAGTTCAAAAGCCCCTGATGGGGGTTTTTAGAATAATTGATATTCATGACTGCACTGAATCAGGCTGCGTAATGCTCATCTGCATTAAACACATTGGCCTGAATCTGGATCAGTTTACGGTTGCCTTGTTTGCCATTCATGCCCCAATCGGCAATCCTGATATTAACCACAAGGGCGACATCACCTTTCTGTCATTGTAGTCACAGGGCATCACGTTAGGTACATGGTATTAAAAAAGGTCTGCTTGTCTTGAGCGTTCCATTTTATTATTTTGTTGAGGATGGCTGGAATAATTCTGAGGGTTATTCTAATGATGCCTCATTTTTGTATGCTTGTGATTATAGAGTTTGAAGTTTCAATAGCATGTAAACTTTAATCGTTTTAGTTGAAGTTTTCGATAAATGCTCAGCCCGATCAGCATCATGCATAAAGAAAAAAACCCCGACATCCTGTCGAGGTTTTTTATATTCTTTCTAAGGTATAACTCCTGTCGTACCTTGCAGCATCCTGCTGTTATATCACTTATCTTTTTAGTTGTAAGTTTAGAGACTTCCTGTCTCGGTATGAGTTAAATATATCGTGAAAGATAATGTGTGAAAAGTAGATATATTCTTCAACTCTTGTAAGCTTAAACGTACAACGATTTTCTAGGTATCAATTGCTTACGTATTGAATCAGTTTATCCAGTACACTTTTTAAAGCTTTTTCATCAAACTCATTCGGTTCAAATTCTTCGGTTTTATTACGTGAAAAAATATCGCGAATTTCAATGACCGCATTACTGTCCACTAAGCCAAGTTGCGTTCCGACCTGGCGAATCTGGTCGATGGAACGGGAGCCATTGGTTGCCCCATAGCCAATATAGGCAGCCGGTTTACCTTGCCATTCCTTACCGACGTAATCGAGGGCATTTTTAAGCGCCGGGCTATAACCATGATTATATTCAGGACTGATAAAAATAAAGGCATCGCCCGAAGTAACCTTGTCTGCCCAGTCCTGCTGTTTGGGTTGATCATAAATGCCGGTCAGGGGAGGATGGCTGCCGGCAAAAATTGGCAGATTCCATTCTTTTAAATCGACCAGTTCTGCTTGAACCGTACTGAAATTGGCCTGATCAATACTGCGCTTGACCCAACATGCCACTTTAATGGCAGTCCGACCTTCACGCACGCTACCCACGACAATATATATTTTCATGTATGGACCTTAGATTTTTTGAATTGTCATGTTTAACTTATTATCAATGTTATCTATTGAATATTAGGGATTTGTATCTTTAACCATCGCTGCAAGCAGAAAATAAAAAAGCTCCCGAAGGAGCTTTTAAACGAAAAAGGCTGAAACCTTACATAATTTTAACGCCTTGCTGACCCGCCGGGGTCACTTTAAAGATTTCCACTTCAAAGGTAATGTTTTTACCGGCAAGCGGGTGATTAAAATCAATTTCAGTAATATCTTCACCGACCGATTTCACCACACCAAACAGACTTTGCTTGGCTTTATCTTCAAATTCAATCATATGACCCACAACAGGAGGCTGTTCGAATTTAACCGTATCAAATTTCTGTACGTTTTCAGCATTCCATGGACCAAAAGCTTCTTCTGGGGGAAGACTTACGGTACGACGGTCTCCGGCACGTAAACCAAACAGGGCTTTTTCAAAGCCCGGCAATAAACTGCCATCACCCATTACTAGGCTGACAGGCGTTTCACGGTTACGGGTATTGTCAATTTCCACACCATTTTCAATGGCGACCGAAAAATGCAGCTCGACTTTAGAGCCTTCTGCAATTCGGGTTTCTTCATTTGGATTAATAAAATCAGTCATTTTGTTGCGCTTCCGCACGTTGAATACGGTGTTTTTCCAGGAAAAACGTATCGATCAGGAGCAAGATAGTCCCCACGGTAATGGCACTATCGGCAATATTAAAAGCAGGAAAGTGGCTGTTGTTGTAGTAAACGTGAATAAAATCGACCACATAACCCAAGGTTACCCGGTCAATCAGGTTACCGATGGCGCCACCCAGAATCAGGGCAATCGCCATAGGTAAAATCACGATTTTTTTCGGCATACGCATCAGCCAAAATACAAAAATTACAGACACTAACGCTGCCAGTGAAGTAAAGAAATAGCGTTGCCATCCACCGGCATCGGACAGGAAACTAAAGGCTGCACCATAGTTATGTAGCAATGTCCAGTTTAAAAAGGGCAGTACAGGGACCGGATCTGCATAGTTCAGATGGGTCGTTGCAAACCATTTGGTCCATTGATCCAGAATAATTGCCACAATGGATAATCCGACCCACACCAGATTGTGCGGGTAGAACTGAAATAAGCCCTTTTTATTTTGCGGATTAGGCATACTTTCTCTCTTCGCCTTGACCTGTAGGAAGGTTAATAATACAGCGAGAACAAAGGCCTGGATGTTCATGATGTGTATTCACATCAGGCAGTACATGCCAGCAGCGTGCACATTTCTCACCATCCGCTGCAGAGACTTTGACACGTAAACCTTCCAGATCAGTGGCTTCACCTTGCGCTGCATCAAAGGCATTTACAGTAACTTGAGAGGTGATCAGGACAAAACGAAGCTCGTCGCTTAGCTGATCCAATACTGCTTTCAGTTCAGCATTGGCCCAAAGTTCAACTTTTGCAGACAGGTTAGAACCAATCAGTTTGGCATTACGTGCCGCTTCAATTTGCTTGTTGACTGCAGATTTAACGCTAATTAAAGTCTGCCAGTCAGCTTCTGAAACCAGGTTCACAGTTGAAGCCACCGGAATGTCATACCATTCGGCAGTGAACACGTATTTCTCGCTTTGACCCGGAATTAAAGGCCAAGCTTCTTGTGCAGTAAAGCTCAAGATCGGTGCCATCCAGCGTACAAAGGCTTGGACCAGATGATACAAGGCAGTTTGTGCAGAATGACGGGCTTGTGAATCCGCTTTGGTGGTGTACTGACGGTCTTTGATGATGTCGAGATAGAAACCACCCAAGTCATTGATACAGAAGTTAGTCAAGGCATTGGTGACGATATGGAAGTTCATATCTTCATACGCTTGCTGAATGGTTTTTTGTACGTCCGCAGCACGTTGCAGGATGTATTGATCCAGCGCGATCAATTGATCCACTGGCAAGGCATCAGTAGCTGGCTGGAAGCCATTCAGGTTGGCCAGCAAGAAACGCAGGGTATTACGAATACGGCGGTAACCATCCGAAGCACGGCTAAAGATTTCTTTACCGGCGGTCATTTCATAACGGTAGTCGGCAGATGCGATCCAGAAACGCAGACCATCGGCACCCATATCTTTAATGATGTCTTGCGGGGTAATGATGTTACCCAGTGATTTAGACATTTTGCGACCTTTTTCATCAACTACGAAGCCGTGAGTCAATAGGCCTTTATACGGTGCGCGTTCGTTAATCGCAATTGAAGTCAACAATGAAGACTGGAACCAGCCACGGTGCTGGTCTGAACCTTCAAGGTACAAATCAGCTGGGTCTTGCAGTTCTTCACGTTCACGTAATACCGCGTAGTGGGTTGTACCTGAGTCGAACCACACGTCTAGCGTATCGCGTACCGCATTGTAGTGTTCAGCATCATCACCGATGAAGTCTTTCGCTTCACGGTTGTACCAGCCATCAATGCCTTCCTGTTCGATCAGCTTCGCAACTTCTTCGATCAGTTCAGGGGTACGCGGATGCAATTCGTTGGTGTCTTTATGCACGAAGAACGGAATTGGCACGCCCCAGGTACGTTGACGCGAGATACACCAGTCCGGACGGCCTTCAATCATCGCCTGGATACGGTTTTTACCCCAATCCGGCACGAAGCTGATGTCATTTTCAATGGCATTCAAAGCACCTTGGCGTAAACCTTTGGCATCCATGCTGATGAACCATTGTGGGGTAGCACGGAAGATAATCGGGGTTTTATGACGCCAACAGTGTGGGTAGCTATGCTTGATCGGGTGATGCGCCCAAAGTTTGCCCGCTTCACTTAAAGCTTCAATAATTTTTGGATTGGCTTTATAGATGTGTTCACCGGCAAAAATAGGTGAAGTTGGCAGGTAAACACCATTACCACCGACCGGGTTATCGACTTTTAAGTTGTATAACAGGCCGACTTTATAGTCGTCCACACCGTGGCCTGGCGCGGTATGTACTGCCCCTGTACCACTGGTTGCAATGACGTGTTCACCCAGGATGACCGGTACTTGACGATCAGCGATTAACGGATGTTGCAGTTGCAGGTTTTCAAGTTTTGCGCCGGTAAAATCGGCAATCACTTCAACAGTGCTAAAGCCATAACGTTCAGTCGCAGATTCAACCAGATCTTTGGCCAAGATAAAGTTTTGCGGTTGTTTATCTTCACCACGTGCTTTGACCAATTGATATTCAATTTCAGCATGCAGGGCAACGGCCTGGTTGGCAGGTAATGTCCAAGGTGTTGTGGTCCAGATCACGATATCAGTTGAGTCTTTAACTTCAACGCCTAAACGTGCAGACAGGTCTGCCAAATCAACCACGCTGAAACCGACGTCAATCGCATCTGATTTCTTGTCTTCATATTCAACTTCAGCTTCAGCCAATGCCGAACCGCAGTCCAGACACCAGTTCACTGGTTTTAAACCTGGTTCGATATGACCTGCTTTGGCAATTGCACCCAGAGAACGCACGATGTCGGCTTCTTGCTTGAAGTTCATGGTGAGGTAGGGGTTATCCCAGTCACCGAACACGCCCATACGCACGAAGTCTTTTTTCTGTAATTCAACCTGGGTGTAGGCATACTCACGGCAGTGCTTACGGAAAGTTGCTGCATCGACTTTCACGCCGACTTTGCCGACTTTTTCTTCAACTTTCAGTTCAATGGGAAGACCGTGACAGTCCCAACCCGGGACATAAGGGGCATCATAGCCATCCATCACGCGGCTTTTGATGATGATGTCTTTAAGGACTTTGTTGACGGCATGGCCTAAATGGATTTGACCGTTTGCGTACGGAGGGCCGTCATGAAGCACATATTTTTTCTTGCCAATACGCGATGCACGAATCTGCTGATAAATGTTGTCGGCATACCACTCTTCTAACCATTTTGCTTCACGTACTGCCAGATTTGCTTTCATTGCAAATTCAGTACCTGGGAGGTTTAGCGTGGCTTTATAATCCACTGCATTTTCAGGAGTTTGCTTATCGCTCATGCAAGTTGTCTTCCAATTTAATCAGCCTTGGGCTGACGCGTTTTACAATAAAAAATCTGGGATTTAAAAGGGAAAATGCGGCGTGTTTTGTCGAAACTCAAGCAGTTTCTCAACATCATCATCAATTCCGGCTTTTAATGCTTCAAGCGAAGGGTAGTCCTTTTCGCCATGTAAATAGTTCAAGAATGTCACCCGCATTAACAGGCCATACAGATTAGCAGAAACATCAGGAAAATGTACTTCTAATCGCCATTCCGGATGGACTTGTTTGATGGCCGGTCGGGTACCGACATGTCCGGCACCGAACAGGGCGGTAGGTTCATAGCCTGCAATGCCTGATTTTTCAGGATCGTCGGCTTTCACTTTATCTTTTAACGATAGGGTTTCACACATCACCTCTACGCCGTAAATGCCTTTCAAGCACGGTTTATGACGGTTTAGCGCGACATTAATGGTTGGAAAATCAAGGGTTCGTCCAATCTGGTCACCGTATTGTACCCGACCGGTGATGCTATAGGGACGGCCAAGTAATTTGGCAGCAAGGGCTAAATCACCTGCTTGCAAGGTCTGGCGGATCCTGGTCGAACTGACGCGTTCACCATCCAGTGCAACCGTAGTTAAGTTGGTGACCTGAAAACCATAGGCTGTTAAAAATTCACTATTGCCCTGACGGTTTTTGCCAAAGTGGAAGTCATCGCCCAGAACCAGATGTTCTGCATTAAGTTTTACTTTTAACAGTTCAGCAAAGCTTTCAGCATTTAGACTGCGGAAATGGTTATCAAATTTTGCAACGGCAATGTAGTCCACGCCCAGTTTAGTCAGATATTCCACTTTTTCACGCAGTGAGGTAATACGTGGAGGAGCATCATAACCCTTAAAAAACTCCAGAGGTTGCGGCTCAAAAATCATCACCAGCGTTTTTAAATTTTCTGCGGCTGCCAGCTGTTTTAACTGGCTAATCATTGCCTGATGGCCCAAATGTACACCGTCAAAATTACCAATGGTTACGGCCGTTTTTGGCAATTGAAAATTGGGCGCTAAAGCATTCAGGCGGAGCAGCTTCATGGGCGAATCAATAAGTGAAAAGTTATCAGGGCTATATATTGCCATAATCTTACGCGTTCGTCTTGTTGTTGTGTTTTCATACAAAAAAATATTAAATTTCTTGCAAAAATAGTATTTGAAAAAAATCTGCATCCAGAAGATTCATTGCATGGAATGGCTTCGAAATCGGTGATGACAAGAAAAATAAATTTAAATATTCAAGTGAATCGGGGGATCAAATTTTTGTACGGGAACGTGCTTATGATTTTAAATTTGCACTTATTGGGTAATTCTTTTCTAATTGGCACAATTTTAAATTTGTGCATCGATAAGGTTTTGCTATGTCTGATCTGGCTTTAATTATGGCTTTGCCCAGTGAATCTAAAGGTCTGTTTGAACAGGCAGGCATCGAAGTCCATTACAGCGGTATAGGCAAAGTCAATGCGGCGTTTAAAGCCTTCGAGGTGATTCACAAGACTGGTTGCAAGACCCTGCTCAATTTGGGTACCGCCGGAAGTTCGCATTTTAATGCGCATGAACTGGTAGAAGTCAGCACCTTTGTGCAACGGGACATGGATGTATCCCCGCTCGGTTTTGCAGTCGGAGTTACGCCTATGGATGAGGACCATCCGGCAGAAATTCATTTGCAGTCCTATTTTCAGCATTTGCCTCAAGGGATCTGCGGAACAGGGGACAGCTTTGAAACAGGCTTGCCTAAAGTGCCATGCCATCTGGTCGATATGGAAGGCTATGCCATGGCCAAAGTCTGTAAAAAACTGGGAGTAAGATTTGTTTCTGTAAAATATATTACCGATGGCGCCAATGAAACTGCACATCTAGATTGGGAAGAAAATTTATTGTTGGGTGCGCAAAAACTGTCAGAATTATATCAAACGATAAAATAAGATGGGTAACAGTAGTAATTTGGCGACCATAGAAGGCTATGGTCGTATGCCAAAATTATCCTTGGGGATAATTTAACAGTTATGAACGAGGAATTACGCCATATAACATCATATGTACAGTATGTTGAATACAACGTTGTTGCATACTGCGGTTGCGTAAGGTTTTACCCGTGACCATTTCCATTTGGGTGGCAAAATCTGCATAGTTTTGCGTCAATGCCCAAATATTCAAAATCAGCAGTTCAGGATCAATTTCTTTGGCAATTTTCCCCTGTTCCTGCCACACGCTAATCACTTTAGCCTTGCGTTTAAACAGTTTCTTTAAAGGACCTTTTAGAATTGGCAAAATATGCGGCGCACCTTGGATCACTTCCAGCGCAAACAGGCGGGATGCTTTCGGTTGAGTACGTGACACTTCAATTTTTTGCAATAAATAATTGGTAATCGCTTCTTCAGGTTCCAACTCTGATTCCAGCATTTGCAGCGGCGCAAGCCATTTCTGTAGAACGGTGGTCAGTACTTCTACATATAAAGCTTCTTTATTTTCATAATAGTAGAAAATATTCGATTTATGCATTTCAGCAATCTGAGCAATCTCGTCTAAGCTTGCCCCATTAAAACCGTAAAGGGAAAATACATCGAGTGCAGCATTTAGCAATTGATGTCTTTTTTGTGTACTCTTTTTTTGTTCCATTGGCAAATTTAAAAAAATTAAAGGGGAAAGGCAAATTGTACGGCAAATCGACAGATTTGTGCATTACTAAAAATTGCATTTTTATCATAATTGATAGTTTATTCTGTAGGTTAGCTATTTAATGAGTTAAAAATCCTATAGAACCTACCGATAGGCAATGATTGCATTTTTTATATAAATGATTAAATGGAATTGATTTTTTTTGTAAATGATGCGACTGGTCTTTTGTGTTTAGATTTGGTGCAGTTTTAAAAAAACTAAAGAGTATGTTTAGGCTGAACTAAAAGATGCATAAACCGAGGAAGGATAACGGATCGTTTAGATTCGTTATCGTCGTGTTGCATGCTCAGGTTGCCAATACCGCATTTAATACTTGCTGTTCCAGCTCGGTAAATGTGTAATCTTTTTTACGTGGTCGAGGCAAATCCACTTTAAACTGCTGGGCAATGTGCCCCTTATCTAACAGGATAATCCGGTCAGCCAGTTGTACAGCTTCACTGACATCATGAGTGACTAAAATGGCGGTAAAGCCCTGTTCAGTCCAGAGTTTTTCAATCAGGTTCTGCATGTCCAAACGGGTGAGTGCATCCAGCGCACCTAAAGGCTCATCAAGCAGCAAAATGCGAGGTTTATGCGATAAGGCACGGGCCAGTGCAGTACGCTGACGCTGACCGCCTGAAAGTTGTGATGGCCAGAGTCCGGCCTTTTCTTTCAAGCCGACTTTTTCCAGTAGTGCAGAAGCATTGGCTTGCTGTTCTTTGGCTAAACCCAATTGTACATTTTGCTCGATGCTACGCCACGGCAACAGTCGTGGGTCCTGGAACATGACCCGAATGTCATCGCTGGTGATGCCTTCGCGAATATGACGTGCTGATTTAAACTTGATTTCGCCATAGCTCGGTTGTTCCAGATCGGCAATCAGACGCAGCAGGGTACTTTTACCGCAGCCACTGCGTCCGACAATGGCCAGGAATTCACCCGGTTGAATATGCAGGTCCAGATCTTCCAGAACTTTCACTTCGCCATAGAATTTGTGCAGCTGTTCAATCAGAATTTCTGCACCCACCACAGCGTTAGGATTGATATCTGTAGGGTCAGGTTGTTGCGATATTGAGCGTTCTTCAGATACATGACGCCCGATGCTTAAATCAGTCATGTCTTATTCCTTATTTTTGATAGCCAGCGTGCCAACGCAGCAGGTATTTTTCTAAAGCGACGGCCAATACATCGGCCAGTTTGCCGAGCAGGGCATACAGTAAAATTCCTACCAAGACCACGTCAGTTTGTAAAAACTCACGCGCATTCATGGTCATATAACCAATGCCGGATTGTGCGGAAATAGTTTCGGCCACAATCAGCAGTACCCAGACTAGACCAAGGGCAAAGCGTAAACCGACCAGAATCGAAGGCATCGCACCCGGTAAAATAATTTCTTTGTATAACTGCCAGCGCGTTAAGCTGTAACTTTTACCCATTTCGATTAGCTGCGGATCGACTGAACGAATGCCATGATAGGTATTGATATACAGTGGGAAGAACACCCCGACAGCGACCAAAAACAGCTTGGCGGATTCATCAATCCCGAACCATAAAATCACCAAAGGAATTAAGGCTAAAGCCGGGATATTACGGATCATCTGTAACGTGGTATCCAGCAGAGTCGATGCCGTCTTCGAAGAGCCATTGAGCAGGCCGAGTAATAAACCTAAACCGCCACCGACCAATAAACCGAGCAGGGCACGTCCGGCACTCACCTTTACGTGTTGCCAAAGTTCACCACTGATCAGCAGATGCCAAAATGCAGCTACGACCGCCGTCGGTGCAGGTAGAATGCGGCTTTCCAACAGCCCGGTACTGGAGGCAATTTGCCAGATAACAATCAGTGCAATCGGGAACAACCAGGGCAGCAAACGCTGCCCAAATTGTGTTCCACGTGAAACCTTGGGTTTCTGCAAGGCTCCCGCAGAAATGCTTTTGCTCATTAAGCCGGCTCCTGATATTTCACTTCCTTCTTGGCCTCATCAGCAACATAGTTATTTGCCACGATTTCACCAAAAGGACCAGTCAAGTTCGGTTGAGCCAGTTTTTTACGGGTTTCTAAAGGCAACAGCGGGAATACCAGTTCGGCAAAACGGATGGATTCCTCCAGATGCGGATAGCCTGAGAAAATAAAGGTATCAATACCCAAGTCCGCATATTTTTGAATACGTGCAGCAACCGTTTCAGGGTCACCGACCAGTGCCGTACCTGCACCACCGCGTACTAAGCCTACACCTGCCCACAGGTTTGGAGAAACTTCAAGTTTAGTACGGTCACCGTTATGCAGTTCAGCCATACGACGTTGGCCGACGGAATCCATCTGCTTGAATTTTTGTTGTGCAGCAGCAATGGTTGCATCATCCACATACTGAATCAGCTCTTCAGCAGCAGCCCATGCCTGTTCATTGGTTTCACGCACAATCACGTGTAAACGGATACCGTAACTTAAGCTACGGCCTTTGGCAGCAGCTTTGGCTCTGACATTTTCAATTTTTTCTTTCACTGCGGCTGGTGGCTCACCCCAAGTCAGGTAAGTATCGACCTGGTCGGTGGCCAATTCCACTGCTGCATCGGAAGAACCGCCAAACCAAAGCGGTGGATAAGGCTGTTGTACGGGTGGATAAAGCAGTTTTGCATCATCGACACTTAAATGTTCACCGTGGAAAGTGAAACTTTCACCAGTATGTGAACGTTTTAAAATTTCACGCCAGATGGTAGTGTATTCAGCCGCAGTTTTATAGCGCGTCGCATGATCTTCATATACGCCGTCACCTTTGAGCTCTTGCTCATCACCACCAGTGACCAGGTTCAGCCGAACGCGACCGCCCGACAAACGGTCAAAAGTCGCGGCCATACGCGCAGCCAGTGCCGGCGTGGTCACGCCTGGACGTAATGCCACCAGGAATTTCAAATTTTTAGTGGCATCAATCAGGCTGGCAGCGGTAATCCATGGATCTTCACATGAACGGCCGGTTGGAATGAGTACGCCTTCATAACCCAGGTTATCTACCGCGACGGCAATCTGTTTCATATAAGCATGATCGACCTGACGGGCGCCTTTGCTCGTGCCTAAATAACGACTGTCACCATGCGTAGGAATAAACCAGAAAATTTTCATTGCATTGATCCTTAGATTATTTGCCTGCCCAAACGGCTTGCTGGATATTGATAGATTTCGGAATGATTTTGAGTTCGCTAAAACGGTTGGCGAGTTCTTGCTGATCGGCAATCACTTTTTTGCTGAGCAGAGCAGCACCAGACGGGTTAGGACGGCGCTGGATAAAAGTCTGACTGACAATCGGTTTCAGACCTGTGCTTTGCGCAAACAGGCTTGCAGTCGCAGCCTTGTGGCTTTGTACCCATTTATCGGCAACATTCAGCTGCTTGATAATGCTTTTGAGAGCCTGAGGATGATTCTTAACCAAATCATTTGAAGCCAGATAGAAGGTGTAATTTGGACTTAGGCCTTTACCTGTGGTCAGTACCTTGGCCTTATCTTCCAGTTGTGCCGCAGCATAGTAGGGATCCCAAATGGCCCAGGCATCAATCGCACCTTTCTGGAAAGCCGCACGGGCATCAGCCGGACTGAGCCAGATCGGTTGAACATCTGTCCATTGCAAACCGGCTTTGCGTACTGCCTGTACCAATAGATAATGTGAGCTTGAACCGCGGTGAACCCCAATACGTTTACCCTTCAACTGGCGGAGCTGGGTAATTTGGGAGTTGCTTGGCACCAAAATGGCAGAAGCCAAAGGTTTTGCCGTTTCATAAGCAAAATAATGCAGTGGCTTGTTGCCTGCCTGAGCATAGACAGGAGGCGTATCGCCGGTTGAACCGATATCTACAGAACCGACGGCTAGGGCTTCTAAAATTTGTGGACCGCCAGGAAATTCATTCCAGCTGATTTTGGCGTTGGGAAATTCCTGTTCAAATAACTTTTGCTGTTGTGCAATCACCAGATTGACAGAAGATTTTTGATAGCCGACACGAAGCTGTTTCACTGAAGGATCAACAGCCCAGGCGGCACTTGAACCCAACATCGCACAAGCAACTAACATAGCATTCATGCCATGACTGGAGGTCTTGAACCATGTGACTGCTTTGTTGTGTAGTTGATGCTGAGTCATGTTAAATCCCCTAAGTTTTATTTATGATTTACTTCGCTAAAATCGCGGATTGAATATTGAGTTTGTTTGGAATCAGTTTCTGCTGATAAAAGGCATCGGCAACATATTGCTGCTTTTGCACCACCTCATTAGAAATGGGTTGTACTCCAAAGCCCATGCGGGAAATGGACGTTTTCAGGATGTCTTTAGACAGTCCTGTTGGCTTTTCCAGCAGCTTGGCGGCTTCGTCCTGATGCTGGGATACCCATTGTGTGGTGGTGTTGAGTTCATTTACGACCGCTTTCAGTACATCCGGATGCTGCTCGGCAAATTTACGGTCAGCCAGATAAAACTGATGGTTACTGACCAGGTTTTCACCTGTGGCAATGACACGAGCACCAATCTGCTTTTCTGCAGCAGCAAAGAACGGGTCCCAAATCACCCAGGCATCGACTGCACCTTTCTCAAAGGCTGCGCGTGCATCCGAAGGCGGTAAATACACTACCTGGATGTCATTCAGAGTCAGCTTATTGGCTTGTAACACTTTTAACAGTAGATAATGAACATTCGAGCCTTTATTGAGTGCAACACGTTTGCCTTTTAAATCCTGGATGCTGTGAATGGCTGAATCTTTTTGCACAATCACGGCTTCAGCTTTAGGTGCTTCCGGCTGGTTGGCGATATACACCAGATTTGAATTGGCAGCCTGTGCGAAAATAGGCGGCGCTTCACCTGCTTCACCTAATACAACACTGCCGACATTTAAGCCTTCAAGCAATTGAGGACCGGCAGGGAATTCTACCCATTTCACATTGACGCCCTGATCTTTCAACGTCGTTTCTAAAGTGCCGCGTTCTTTAATAATCGGTAACAATCCATATTTTTGGAAGCCGATATTTAACGTGACTGTTTCAGCTTCTTTTTTTCCGCAACCTGACATCATCATTGCGCCAGCAACTACTGAAGAAAGGACCAGTGATTTCGCCCAGAATTTTGCTTGAATGGCGCTCATGTATGTGTGCTCCGCAATAAGGAAGTGTTGAATATTGAACACATACGCTAAAGCCTTTTCTTTTTCGAAAAAAATAAGAAAAGATAAATTTCTAATGAGGAAAAAAGATAAATAAAATAAAGAAAACCTTATGCGGAAATATGATTTATCAGGACAACTCAATATCCAGTTTTATTTAATTAAATTATTGATATTAATTAACTTAAATTCTAAATCTTAAGCGTGGATAAGAATATGCAAAAATGCCATAAACAAATCATGATAAATTTCGATGGGTTTATCATAAAGATATAAAAAATAAAGATATAAGCTGCATAAAAAAAGCCACTTTAAAGTGGCTTTTTGAAGACTAGGGAATTACGTTGATAGTTATACAGGGCCTGACGTGCATTGGGCAGGTCATCGACACTGGCGGGTTCAAAACCATGTTCGACAAACCAGTGCGCGGTACGTGTGGTCAGTACAAATAGTTGCTGAATGCCCAGACTTTTGGCCTTGTCTTCCAGATAATGCAGAATCTGGCTGCCGCGGTTAGACTTGCGATAGGTCGGATCGACTGCGACACAGGCAATCTCCGCCGATTTAACTTCATTGGCTGAGGTGGGAATAGGGTACAGCGCGGCACAGGCCAGAATCATCCCGTCCCGTTCAATCACGGAAAACTGTTCAATTTCACTTTCTAATCTTTCACGTGAGCGATACACCAGAATACCTTCGGCCTCCAGTGGACGAAGCAGATTCATCAAGCCGCCGACATCCTGAATCGTAGCCGTACGTACATCTTCATAATGGGCATCGGTCATCATGGTACCCGCACCATCACGGGTGAACAGTTCTTCCAGCAAGGCCCCATCGTAGGTATAAGAAATCAGATGTACACGATGTACCCCTTGCAGTGATGCATTTTTGGCACCGCGCAATTGCAGGGCAATATCGGGATTGGAATCCTGATATTGCAAGATCTGCCGATCCAGCTGATGCGGCGCTATTTCACGTTGCAATTGTCCAAACTCGTTGACCAGACCTTGCTGTTTACCCAAAAAAATCAGCTTGTCGGCTTTCAGCAGAATGGCAGTATTGGTGGCCACTTCTTCTGCCACCAGGTTAAACACCTCACCGGTACTGGAATAGCCGGTTGGACCCAGCAACACAATATTGTGATTTTTTAAATGTCTTTGAATGGCGTCAGTATCGACCGTTCGTACTTCACCCGTCAGCTGAAAATCGATGCCGTCCCGAATGCCATAGGGTTTGGCGGTGACAAAATTGCCCGAGATCACATCAATGCGTGCGCCATACATGGGGGAATTGACCAGTCCCATGGAAAGCAGCGCTTCAATTTGTAAACGGATCGAACCCACTGCATTCATGACGCAGCTTAAAGATTCGCGTGTGGTAATGCGGCGGTGATTGTGAAAAGGCGTTTGAATACCGCTGGCTTTGAGGTTCTGGTTGATTTGCGAACGTGCACCATGCACCAGAATCAGACGAATGCCTAAAGAATGCAGCAGGGCAATGTCGTGAATAATATGCTGGAAATTTTCATGTTGCACCGCCTCACCATCAAACATGATGACAAAGGTTTTGTTGCGGTGGGCATTGATATAGGGCGCAGAATGTCGAAACCAATGCACATATTGCAAATTTGTGCTTTGTGAAGTTTCAGATGAATTCGTTTGCATACCTATCTCAAAATTAAAAAAATTTCCTTCCTTGATTCTAATCAAAAAATGACGGGGGGGAAGCTAAAAAATAAAAAACACCTGAATCGAATTCAGGTGTTTTTTAGGGAAGAGGAAACTTAGGCCGGTTTTAGTTGATGATGCGCACAATACGATCGGTACGTTCATTCACTAACACATAGTCGCCATTGATTTTATACCACTGTTGATAACGGTTGGTATTCGGTAAGCGGCGTGCTTCACGGTCGCTGACTTTATAGTTGGATGAGCTAAATACACGCGGGAAGTTTTGGCCGGCACGCCAGTCACGGCTTGGGTTTACTCTTTTATTGTCATAACGATTCTGGTTATAGCGATTATTGTCATAACGATTATTGTGATCCCAACGGTGGTCCTGTTGTGATGCTGTATGATTGTAGTGTTGATGATCATCATAACGATGGTCTGGTGCTGCCATCGCTGAAGTTGCCATCAATGCAGATAAAGAAAGCGCAATTGTAGTCAGAATTTTTTTCATTACTTTCACCCTGGATCATTTAGGAAGATGTTTTCGATGATTCAAAATTAGAGGAAAAGTCGAGATAAACGATGTTGGAATCTTAGTTGAATTGTGAAATTGATGGAGAAAAAAAGAAGATTGTAAAAGACTGAAAGTTATAGAGATAAAGGGATAGGATTGACCATAAAAGTGCAAAAATAAAAAAGCCCAAACAGGAGTTTGGGCATGGAGCATTTAAAACGGCGTTTAGAATCCTTGAATGCGTACAATATTATTGCTGTCTGTATCCACTAAAATATAGTCATTATTGATTTTGTACCATTGCTGGTTACGCGACGGTTTTGGCAAGTCATGGTTTTTATAGTCGACCTTGTAGCCATCGCCACGATAATGCTGTGGCATCACATAACCCGGTTGCCATTTATGCTGTTGTAGGCGCTTGAATCCGCGTTCTTCACGCATACGGCGTTTGTCTTGCATGTCATCATCATCTTCACGAAAATCGCGACCGCGGCTAAATTTTGGCTGATCGGATTGATCCCAGCCACGATAATTATTGTTTTTTTCATGAGGTCCGGCAAGGCTGACACTACTTGCCATCAATGCACTGAAAGAAATTGCCAAAACAGTCAAAATCTTTTTCATGTTGAACCCTCATAAAAAAAGTATTAATTTCACTGATGTTAATGTACAAAATAATTGCAGAGAAACTGTGAAGATCAATCATGCATTTCTTAAAAAATGCAGAGATAATAAGGATATTATGGGAAAATATCTCATCATTTAAAAATCTTCAGCAATTTTATAGCGCTATTAAATATTAAAAAACTTTTGCTTGAGGAAAACTTTGTATCAAAGTTTTGAGATCACGTTGACTGATTTAACAATGTTCTAAGCAACGGGCTGAACAGCGGGTTGGATTCGACAGTTCTATATAGTTTTCTTTTAGTTCCATTGTTCCACCAGGCCTTGTAGTGAGCTGACAGCCTCAGCAATCGCTTATGCCTGTTTGACATCATCCAGACCGATGATCAAAGAATTTGAAAGCTGTAGTTTTTCAATACAACGAATCGTTTCAATTTTACGTTTTTGATCTGCCATGTTGAAATTTCTCATACTGAATGTTTTTGAATGGTGTTCAGCATAGCGGCATTCTTTTAATTTATAAAAACGAATATTTTTGTGAAAATTATCTAAAAATACGATTTAAGCCTTAAATAGCGAAAGTACAGTTCTGAGTTTTTAAAAATTTAAGTCTGTAATAAAAAAGGGAGCATATAGAACTCCCTTTTTTATTTTTAGAGATTAGTCTTGTGCATCAATGCTTTGACCATTCAAATGCAGGCTGTCGTCCCCCATTAAATACAGGTAAGCCGGCATAATGCTTTCCGGTGTCGCCAGGGTTTTTGGATCTTCCTCAGGATAAGCCTTGGCACGCATGGCGGTACGGGTGGCACCCGGATTGATGCAGTTAAAACGCACATTCGGATAGACATTTTCTTTGGCAAAAATCTGGTTCACTGCTTCAATGGCAATTTTGGATACCGAATAGGCTCCCCAACGTTCCCGCGCTTCACGTCCGACACCGGAACTGGCAAATACCACCGAAGCATGCTCGGACTTTGCCAGTAAGGGCAGCAGTTCCTGGGTCAAAATAAAGGGAGCACGCAGATTCACCGCCATCACATCATCCCAGACATCTACCGGGTAATGCGCCAGTTCGGTACGCTCTCCCAGAATCCCGGCATTGTGCAAAATGCCGTCCAGGCGACCGAACTGTTGCGTTAAAGTATCGACCAGTAACTCATAGTCACGAGGAGAGGCACTGGAGAGCTGCAAAGGCAGAATAGCCGGTTGTGGCGCACCCAGGCTTTCAATTTCATCATAGATGACTTCAAGCTTGTTTAGGGTACGTCCATGCAGCACTACAGTGGCACCATGCAGGGCATAGCTTATTGCAGCCGCACGGCCAATACCATCGCCCGCACCTGTAATCAGGATAATGCGATCTTTTAACAGATCGGGGCGAGGCTGATATTCTGAATATTTCATTGCATACCTCCTCGTTTATATTGTTATGTCGTTATGAAATGAGTGAATGATGATCTTGTTTTACGCCGACTAGTTGATTAATCACTTGATGTAATTCTGCAACTGTCTTCACTATACAATCCGCCTGCCATGCTGTTAAGTTATCTTTGTGTTGCAATGGTAAATAGCCATAGCCTGCCAGAATGGTGTACATATTGGCATTGCGGCCCGCATCAATGTCACGCGGATGGTCACCCACATAAATACAATCTTCAGGTCGTACCTGAATTTGCTTGGCCGCCAGATACATCGGTTCCGGATCGGGTTTGGTATTGCTGACATCTTCCGGGCAAACCAGAACCGCACAGCGTTCGGTCAGATTGAGTGCCTGAAGCAGGGACTCACTGAGCCAGCGTGGCTTGTTGGTGACAATGCCCCAGGGAATATCCTGACTTTCCAGTTGTTGCAGCAAGGGATACATACCGTCGAACAGGTCGGTATCCACGGCAATATCTTCACCATACAAATCCAAAAAGCGCTGGCGATGGGCGAGGAATACCGGATCTTCCACTTCCAGTTCCGGATAGACCAGTTTCACCATTGCCCGGGCACCCTCAGAGACCTGGGTACGAATTAAATCCGCCGCTACGATGTCACAGGGTTTGTCGCGGCACATGTCCTGAATAATGCGAATGAAGTCAGCCGCTGTGTCAATCAGAGTGCCATCCAGGTCAAACAGTACAGCTTTCATCAGGCACCTTCTTTTACCGTATAAACCATGTAGTTCACATCGACATTTGGTGCCAGCCAGTAACGTTTTGTTAGCGGGTTGTAATGCAGGCCGGTCATGTCTTTCAGTTTCAGATTTGCTGCACGGATATCATGCGCCAGCTCGGAAGGCTTGATAAATTTGCTGTAATCATGGGTCCCTTTAGCGAGCATACGCAGAACGTATTCCGCGCCAATAATGGCAAACAGATAAGACTTTGGATTGCGGTTAATGGTCGAGAAGAACACATGGCCGCCCGGTTTGACCAGGGTTTGGCAGGCCTGAATAATTGATGCCGGATTTGGAACATGCTCCAGCATTTCCATACAGGTCACCACATCATATTGTCCAGCCTGTTCCTGAGCCAACTGTTCTACTGGAACCTGGCGATATTCAATATTCTGCACGCCTTCCTGTTCGGCATGAATGCGGGCTACATTTAAAGGCGCTTCACCCATGTCGATACCCAAAACATTAGCTCCACGACGTGCCATGCTTTCCGACAGAATACCGCCACCACAACCGACATCGAGCACTTTTTTACCGCTGAGACCGCCAGCATGCTCATCAATCCAGTTTAAACGCAGTGGATTGATCATATGCAAGGGGCGGAACTCAGAATGCTGATCCCACCATATGGCAGCGAATGCTTCAAATTTGGCAATTTCTTGTGGATCAACATTCAATTGCGACATCGGTATCACCTCAATCAAGTCATTATAATTTAAAAAAGTTACAGAAGCTTAGTGTAGCGTTAATTCTAAAAAAAGCGATAAATGCCGTAAAAAAGTTCACAGAATGAAAACGAATTCGGCATAATTGATTTATAGTGATCGCATAAATTAGACATAATGATTTAGAGGACAATAAGGTCAATGAAAAAATTTCTTTTAGGTAGTGTAGCAACGGCTATTTTTGCCTTATCCGGTACTGCAATGGCAGCCAATTTTGTTGCAGGTAAAGATTACACCGTGGTGGCCAATCCGGTTAAGGTTGAAGTTCCTGGAAAAATTGAAGTGCGTGAATTCTTCTGGTATGGCTGCCCGCATTGCTATCGCTTAGAGCCGCATATGCAGACCTGGCTGAAAAAATTACCTAAAGATGTGCGTTTCGTGCGTACTCCGGCTGCAATGAATCCTGTCTGGGAGCAGGGCGCGCGTGGCTATTATGTGTCTGAAGCATTAGGCGTTCGTAAGAAAACTCACTTGCCTTTATTCCATGCCATTCATGCAGGTGGCCAGCAGATTTTTGATCAAAAATCCCAAGCCAAGTTCTTTGTAAAATATGGCGTGCCTGAAGCCAAATTCAACAGCATGTTTAATTCATTTGTTATTACTTCAAAAATAGCACAAGCCAAACAGTTGGCACAGCAATATCAACTCAGTGGTGTGCCTGCGGTTGTGGTCAATGGTAAATATGTGGTGCAAGGTGAAGATGGCAAAGTCACTCAAGTGATCAGCTATCTGGTAGAAAAAGAGCGTAAAGCCAAATAAGTAATAGGTTCTAAAAAAACCGCCATCATGGCGGTTTTTTTACATCTGGTCGTTATTCAATTATGAAGAGACCGAATCTTTGGAAGGGTCCCAGTTGGAGATGCCACGGAAAATTAAATGCACTTGAGTCATGGTTTGCAGCTTAAACTGTTTTTGTTGTTCTAGACGCTCTTCAGCCTGATAGTGACGGTTGATATCCATCCAGGTCATCGCCCAGGTAAAAGACAAGTTAATTAAAATATTAGAAAATACTTGTAGGTCTTGGGTATTACCAATGTGCTGCATGGCCTCAATTTGCCCCAAATCATTAGCCAGGTCTTCAATTAAAAAATTAATTTCCCGGGCAATGGCCTGGCGAATCACTTCCGATCCCCCCCAGCGTTCGGCAATCATAAATACCCACGGTTCAGGATGATGTTCAACTGCCTGAAAAAACAGGTCTAGGCTGATTTGGGTTTCGGTATCTGGCTGATAGATATAGGCTTGTCCCAGCTGATGAAAAATACCTTTTAAATGCAGGGCCACCTGATCGACTAGTTCCAGTCCCAGCTCATTCATGTCCTGAAAATGACGGTAGAACGCCGTCGGTACCAAACCGACATGGCGTGCAATTTCACGCAAACTGATGCTGCTGAAAGAGCGTCCAGACGTGTTTAACGCCAGCGCAGCATCCAAAAGTGCCTGGCGGCTCTGCTGTTTACGCTCATCCCGTATCGACATGCAACTACCCTAAAAAAATGCTGAATGAAGTCTATCAAAAAAAAACAAATTAAACGACGAATGTCAGTGAACGGATGTTGACTGAATTAAAAAATGATTATAGTGTACATGTGTTCACTATAAGAACACCTGTTCACTCAAATAAATAGCCAGCAATAAAAGAGGAACGTCATATGAGTCATGTCATGCAATATCAGCCGCAATGGATTCGAGAAGATTTCGTCGATTTTATTGCTGAAAAAATCAATCCAGTTTGGGCATGGAAAAAAGTCAAAGCCAGTATTGTCGATGTACAGATGCTGAGTTCAGACTTTTATCAGATTGAGTTGCAGCCGAATCATAATTTTCGTGCTGATGCTTTTCATGCCGGACAAAGTATTTTAGTGACTGTAGTGATTGCAGGTGTGCGTGAGCAACGCAGTTATTCGATTGTCAAAATCACTGCCAACGGCAACGTGGTGATTGCCGTAAAACGTCAGGGCAAAGTATCTAATGCTTTAACCCATTTGCCCGTAGGTGGCGTAGTAGAAAGCTCTCAGGTGCAGGGTGATTTCACATTAAGTTCATCTCAACAACCTATTCTGTTGTTAGCTTCAGGCAGTGGTATCACTGCGATTTATTCTTTATTGCAACAGGCCATCCGTCAAAAAGTCAGTCAGATTGACCTGATTTATTTTAGCCGTGATGAGGCCTTCGATGCCGAATTGCAGCGATTGGCCGAGCAGCATCCCCAGTTTCAATATCATCATTTTAATACTCTGGCACAGAAGCAACATTTAACCGCGGAACTACTTGAAAGTACCGTGCCGGATTTCCAGCAACGTCAAAGTTATGCCTGTGGTGCCAAGGGCATGATGCAAAGCCTGAACCAAATTTATCAACAATTCGGCATCGTTGATCAATTGAAACAGGAATATTTTCAGGTCGTTGTAGATGAAAATGCAGTAGTACAACCGGTAATTTTCTTACGCGCTCAACAAGAGTTTGAAGCCAAAACCAATTTGCTGGAAAGTGCTGAACAGGCGGGCTTAAGACCCGCACATGGCTGCCGTATGGGCATCTGCAATACCTGTACCTGTACCAAAGTCAGTGGTTCAACCAAAAACCTGCTCACTGGTGAAATCGACCACGATAGCAATACCCAGATTAAATTGTGTATTAGCCAGGCCGTGAGTCCGGTCACTATTAACCTGTAAGCATTAAAAAAAATTCAAAAACTTTCAGTGATTGATCCTGTTTTAAAACAAGCCATGCTGGATGATCACTCAGGAGAAAAACAATGAATATGTCAGTAAAGTTTCAAGAAAACAGTAAATCAAAATATTTAACTGCTGAACAAATTGCTGAATTTGGTGAAAAGGTCGATGCCATTCGCCGTGAAATTATGGACAGCATTGGTGAAAAAGATGCCGAATACATTTATAAAATCCGCGATTTTGTCCGTTATAGCGAAATTGCCTCACGCAGCGTGTTGATGTTTGGCGGCTGGATTCCACCAGTCTGGTTATTGGGAACCGGTTTATTGGGTATCTCCAAAATCGTGGAAAATATGGAGCTGGGCCATAACGTGATGCATGGTCAGTTTGACTGGCTGAATGATCCGACGTTAAACGGCGCCAATTATGACTGGGACACCATGGCGACAGGCGATGACTGGAAACATACGCATAACTATATCCATCACACCTATACCAATATTATCGGTAAAGATCATGATGTCGGTTATGGCCTGATTCGGGTCAGTGAAGCGCAAAAATGGGAACCGCGCTTTTTATTCAATATTCCTTTAACTATTCAGCTGATGGTGTTTTTTGAATGGTATGTGGGCGTACAGAATTTACATCTGGAAGATGCGATTGCCTATAAAACCAAAACCTGGAAACAGGTGTGGAAAGATTCTGAAAAATTCCGCAAGAAAGCCACCCGTCAGATTGCCAAAGATTATGTCTTTTTTCCTCTGATCGCAGGTCCGAATGCACTGCCTGTTTTTGCCGGAAATGCAGTGGCGAATGTCATTCGTAGCCTCTGGGCATCCGCAGTGATTTTTAATGGACATTTCACTGAGGATGCTGAAACCTTTGAACCGGACAATACGGCCACTGAAACGCGTGCCGAATGGTATTTACGTCAAATTCGCGGATCGAGTAATTTTAGCGGCACAGAATGGCTGCATATTTTGAGTGGTAATTTGAGTCATCAAATTGAACACCATTTATTCCCTGATATGCCAGCGAACCGTTATGCTGAAGCTGCACCAAAAATCCGTGCCTTATGTGCAGAGTATGGCATTCACTATAATGAAGCCAGTTTCATGAAACAGTTTGCTAGCGTCTGGGTACGTGTGGCTAAATGTTCATTGCCAAATTCATGGACTTCAACTCTTGAACAATCCAAACAGAAATTAAAAGACTTATTGAGCTTTTAAACTTCACTAACAAGCTTAAGGATATGCATGGTGGGTAGGAAATTTCATGCAAGCTAAAATGGATGCGTCCGGGCTTGATGGTTTTTGCCAATAGAGAATCTCTTGGCAAAACCTGAGAGCATGCTTCTGTTATACTAGGCCGCAATGAATTTTAGCCGAAATTAAGGACTCATTATGCGTATCGACCAACGTACATTAGATCAATTACGTGACGTAAAAATTACCCGTAACTATACACGTTATGCGGAAGGCTCAGTGTTGATTGAATTTGGTCATACAAAAGTTCTTTGTACTGCAAGTATTGATAATTCAGTCCCGCGTTTCTTGAAAGGTAAGGGACAGGGTTGGGTGACTGCAGAATACGGCATGTTGCCACGTTCTACCCATACCCGTAGTGACCGTGAAGCGGCGCGTGGTAAACAAAGTGGCCGTACTCAGGAAATCCAGCGTCTGATTGGTCGTAGCCTGCGTGCCATGGTGGACTTGAAAAAACTGGGTGAAAATACCATTACCATCGACTGTGATGTGATTCAGGCTGATGGTGGTACACGTACAGCATCCATTACTGGTGCAGCAGTGGCTTTAGTCGATGCCATGAATGTATTGCTTGAAACCAAGAAAATTAAACACGATCCGTTGAAAGGTCTGGTGGCTGCGATTTCTGTCGGTATGTATCAAGACAAAGCCTTGCTCGATTTGTGTTATGAAGAAGATTCAAACTGCCAAACTGATTTAAACGTAGTGATGACTCAAGCAGGCGAGTTTATCGAGCTGCAGGGGACTGCTGAAGACAAGCCATTTACCCGTGCACAATGTAACGAAATGCTTGAATTGGCAGAAAAAGGCATCCAAGAACTCATTAAAAAACAGCAAGAAGCTTTAGGCTGGTAAGTTGTTAATTTAACAATCTCAGCAATAAAAAACGCACCCATCGGTGCGTTTTTTATTGACTCAATTTTTATTGAGTTGAGTAGGGGGAGATCAAGCATTAAAACGCATGGATAAATCCACTGCTTTCACATCTTTGGTTAACACACCCATTGAAATATAGTCCACACCTGAGCTTGCCACTTCACGTAAGTTTGCGATGGTAATGTTACCCGATGCTTCCAGCTTGCAACGACCGGCAACATGCTTCACCGCATCAATCATTTGCTGCTGGCTGAAGTTATCCAGCATCACGATATCCGCTTTTGCTTCTAAAGCCTGGTTTAGTTCATCCCAGGTTTCAACTTCAACTTCAACAGGTTTACCCGGTGCAATGTTATGTGCCTTGCTAATCGCCTGTGCAATACCGCCCGCTGCCATAATATGGTTTTCTTTAATCAAAAAGGCATCAAACAAACCCAGACGATGGTTCTGACCGCCACCAATCGCCACGGCATATTTTTGTGCAATACGTAAGCCCGGCAAGGTTTTACGGGTATCTAACAATTTGGTATTTAAGCCTTGCAGTTCTTTGACATATAAAGCGGTTTTGGTCGCAACTGCAGAAAGTGTTTGCACAAAGTTGAGGGCAGGGCGTTCCACTGTCAGCAGGCTGCGTGCAGAACCGGCCAGTTTTAAAAAGGCTTCATTGGCTTGTACGCGGTCGCCATCATTTTTTAGCCAGGTGACCTGTACCTTTGGATCATAAGCCGGAATCAGTGCATTGACCCAAGGCTGACCGGCCAGCACCATGTCTTCACGGCTAATAATGGTTGCTGTCGCCTGTTCATCTTCAGGGGTTAATAATGCAGTGATATCACCTTCGCCAATATCTTCTTGTAATGCTTGTTGAATGTTGATTTGGATCGATTGTTCAAGCAAGGATTGAGATATGCTCATAAGGATTCCCGTATCTTTTTTAACCCATGAAAATTGCGCGTTATTTTAGCACTGTTCATTTAAAAGAAATGTTTTTTTCCAGCGATTTTAGCTGCGGAATTTGAGATTTTAAGTTTAAAGTTTTAGGATTGCGCTAAAATCATCTGTTTATGCGAACAGGACTCAGGATTGGACTATGCAACAGGCCCCCTTTTTTCAGGTCATCGACGGTCAGTTAATCGGTGCCAGGCAAGTACCTTCCCCTAATTATAATCAACGTCCCGAACATACCGAAATTCAACTGGTTGTGGTGCATAACATCAGTCTGCCGCCGTCACAATTTGGTGGGGGATATATTGAACAGTTTTTTCAGAACCAGCTGGACTGGTCAGAGCATCCTTATTTTCAAAGCATTGAAGGCATGCAGGTTTCTGCACATCTGCTGATTTTACGCAGTGGTGAAGTGCTGCAATTTGTCAATTTTAATGATCGGGCCTGGCATGCCGGACGTTCCATTTACCTGGGCAAAAAAGAATGTAATGACTATTCCATTGGCATTGAACTGGAAGGCAGTGATGATTTGCCTTTTGATGAGGTGCAATATGCAGTGCTGGCGCAAGTGACGGCTGCATTGCAAGCGGCTTATCCCAAAATTTTACAACATTTGGCCGGTCACTCGGATATTGCGCCTGGACGTAAAACCGATCCGGGCCCATTTTTTGACTGGGTCAAATTCAGAACCTTATTGCAGCAGCATAAAATCCATCAATAATGAATGGGCTTTATGATTAAACAACGAAATTCCATGTGGAGTTTCATTACAATAGCGACTTAATTTTTTCACTGGGTGGTTACGATGGCGCTTTGGCGATCGACCTTTATTGTTAGTACAATGACCATGTTGTCTCGGGTGCTGGGCCTAGTCCGAGATGTGGTGTTGCTGAATGTGTTTGGTGCAGGTAAAGATTTCGATACCTTTGTGGTGGCCTTTCGTATTCCCAACTTTTTCAGGCGCCTATTTGCCGAAGGGGCATTTTCACAGGCTTTTATTCCGGTTTTAACCGAATATAAAACCACGAAAACCCATGCCGAAGTGCAAATCCTGATTAGCCGGGTGTTTGGCTGTCTGGCCACCTTTATGACCACCCTGACCTTTATTGCCATGGTGGCAGCACCTGCGGTGCTGTATATCTATGCGCCCGGTTTCCATGACGACCCGGAAAAATTTGCCCTGGCGACAGACATGTTCCGTCTGACCATTCCTTATCTGCTGTTTATGTCTTTAACGGCTTTTGCCAGCAGTATCCTGAACAGTTACGGTTCTTTTTCAACCCCGGCATTTTCGCCTGTACTCTTGAATATCACCATGATTGCAGGCGCATGGTGGCTAACGCCCTATATGGCCGAACCGATTATGGCACTCGGTTGGGCGGTGGTGATTGCCGGTATTTTACAGCTGGTCATTCAGATTCCAGAGCTGTGGCGTAAAAAATTATTAATTCCGCCTAAAGTGGATTTCAAACATGAAGGTGTAGAACGCATCATGAAATTGATGCTTCCGGCACTGTTTGGTGTTTCGGTCACCCAGATTAATCTATTGCTCAACACCATTTGGGCATCGTTCATGCAGGATGGCTCGGTATCGTGGTTATACAGTGCCGAGCGGATGACGGAATTGCCTTTGGGGTTGATCGGTGTGGCGATTGGTACGGTAATTTTACCTTCACTGTCTGCACGTCATGCCGAACAGGATCAGGTTAAGTTCCGTGGCATGATTGACTGGGCTGCCAAAGTAATCATGCTGGTCGGTATCCCTGCCAGCATCGCCTTATTTATGCTGTCTACTCCAATTATTCAGGCCTTGTTCCAGCGTGGGCAATTTACCTTGCAAGATACCCAGATGACCGCTTTGGCCTTGCAATGTATGAGTGCCGGGGTAATCTCCTTCATGCTGATTAAAGTCTTTGCCCCGGGCTTTTATGCCCAGCAAGATACCCGCACACCTGTGCGTGTTGGCTTGATGGCCGTGGCAGCGAATGCCATTTTAAACGTGGTGTTTATTGGTTTCTTTAAACTGATTGATTGGCATGCAGAACATATGGCCTTGGCCCTGGCTTCTTCAGGTTCGGCCTTGGTCAATGCCGGCATGCTGTATTTTTATCTGCATAAACGCAATATTTTCCGCTTTGCTGGACACTGGAAAAAGCTGTTCCTGCAATATGCAGTGGCGAATGCCGCGATGATTGCTGCACTGTGGTATGGATTGAGTTGGTACAATGGAGATGTATCACAATGGATGCGTATACTGGAAGTGATCGGTTTATGTATCGCTGGTGTGGTGGCTTATGCGATTGGTTTATTGGCAACCGGCTTTAGACCGCGTCATTTAAGACCTTAATTTTTATCTTAAAACTCTACACGGCGAGATAAGTTAGATAAAAAGATATTTAATTTTTGATTCGGTTCTTTTGCTAGGTAGATAATAGAAAGCTAAATCAAAAAAATCGGATATGAAAAAAGAGCCTGAATAGGCTCTTTTTTTTGATCAAGTGAGATATTTTAAGTGGAGTTCATTCAACTAAACTCTTCCCCTGGAGAGGAAGCCGATGATTGCTAAAATAACGGCAACCACGAGTAAAATAACCGCAAAATCTTTAGATAATCCTGCGACGCCAGCAAAACCTAGTAGACTTGCAATCAGTGCAATCACTGCAAAAATAATCGCCCAACGGAACATAAGCTTTCTCCATGTGTTGTTATTTTCAAAGTAGATTCAGTATAGGGGCGGAAAATTTCCAGCAGTGTTATGCTTGTGTTTAAAAAATGTTCAGTTTGACGGCAAATCGATGATTTAAAGTAATAATCACGTTTATGGACTGTAATCATGCACAGGTTATAATAGGCTTCATTTGCTAATTTTTGCCTTGCTATGACCGAATCCTTACGCCCACAATTTTGGAAAGAATATGCTCTAACTGAACTTAATCCTGCCGAATGGGAAGCATTATGTGATGGTTGCGGTCTCTGCTGTTTAATCAAATTAGAAGATGAAGAACTGCAAGAAGTCGCTTATACCAAGGTGGCTTGCAAACTTTTAGACTGCAAAACTGCACGTTGTAGTAATTATGAGCAGCGACTTGACCATGTGCCGGATTGTATTCAACTCACACCAGAAAAATTAGCCACTATTCATTGGCTGCCGCCGAGCTGTGCTTATCGCCGTTTAAAAGAAGGCAAGAGTCTACCTGCCTGGCATTATTTAAATACAGGAACACGTGACAGTGTGATCAAGGCGCGCAAATCGGCAGCAGGCCGTTGTATTTCCGAAACAGAAGTCAATGAAGACGATCTTGAGGAATATATTGTGCGCTGGGTTCGTTAATTTCCTGTTCATCATATAATTTTTGGCTGAAAAAATTTGCAAATTTCATCCTCACCCCGACCTGACACAGCGATTTTTTTGTAAATCGGCTCATTTGAAATGCGCGATATTAAAATTACATAGTAGACTTAGTTTAAGTACAGTAAAGAAATAACAAGATGTCTGAGAGCCATATTCCACTCCCTGAACGACTTCGTCCGCGTGATTTGTCCGAAATTATCGGGCAAGATCATTTATTGGGAGCAGGTGCCCCCTTACGTCAAATGATTGATCAGGGCCATTTACCTTCCATCATTTTTTGGGGGCCACCAGGCGTTGGAAAAACCACCATTGCTTTGCTTTTGGCTCAAGCCGTGGATCGGCCCTTTATCAGTTTATCGGCGCTCAATACCGGAGTAAAAGAACTGCGTGAAGTGATTGCCGAAAGTGGCGATTTATTGACCCCGGTCGTGTTTATTGATGAAATTCACCGTTTTAACAAGTCACAGCAAGATGCCTTATTGAATGCAGTAGAAAAAGGCAAAATTACCTTAATTGGAGCAACCACAGAAAATCCCTCTTTTGAAGTGAACAATGCCTTGTTATCGCGTTGTCAGGTGTATACCTTAAATGCGCTGGATGATGAGTCAATTCGAACTTTATTGAATAATGCCATACAGCAGGATGCCTTTTTAAAAGAGCGTTATATCCAAATTGAAGAATACGAAGCATTACTGCAATTTGCGGCTGGAGATGCACGTAAGGCGCTTAATCTTCTAGATTTAATTGCCAGTACTTTTGAACCGGAACTGGAAAATATCATCACCAATGCCATTGTGGTCAAGGTGGCGCAGCAGAATATTGCCCGTTATGACAAATCGGGTGAGCAGCACTATGACCTGGTCTCTGCCTTTATTAAATCCATCCGCGGCAGTGATCCGGATGCAGCGCTGTACTGGATGGCGCGCATGCTAAAAGGCGGCGAAGATCCGGTGTTTATTGCCCGTCGTATGCTGATTGCCGCTTCGGAAGATATTGGCAATTCCAATCCGAATGCCTTGCTTCTGGCAGGCGAATGTTTCCGTTCGGTACAGGCTGTGGGCATGCCGGAGTGTCGTATTATTCTCGGTCAATGTGCAGTGTATTTGGCGACCAGTGCCAAAAGTAACAGCACTTATCTTGCTATTAATAAGGCACTCGACCTGGCTGAAAAAACTGCAAACTTGCCTGTGCCGCTACATTTACGCAATGCACCAACCAAGCTCATGAAAGAGCAGGGCTATGGTGTGAATTATCTCTATCCGCATAATTATCCAGAGCATTTCGTTCTGCAAGAGTATATGCCACCTGAATTAAAAGGCACCAAGCTATACGAATCTGCACGGAACAAGCGCGAAGTGGAAGGAGAAAAACTGCAACAGCGTCGCTGGATGCAACAGCAACAACAGCAATAACAGTCAAGATGATTCCAGGCGCTGAGGCATTTTCTTTCATGCTAAGTTTTTTCAGATGAAAAAACGTAAAAAAAAGCCCAATCCATAGGACGGATTGGGCTGAAAATAGGATGTCTTAGGGGAGATACATCCTAGAGGGTAAACTAAAAATTTTGGTCGGTCAGCAGGAGCTTATAAAGTCATTGACTTCAACTTCTTGCTGCCCGGTATATAAGATATATTAAGTAAAAAAACCAATATTGTAAAAACGATCATTTTTATTAATTAAATCTGTTTTTTCGATTTTTGGAGATATAAAAAACCGGGCTGTTTAGCCCGGTTTTTGAAATTCGATGAACGAATTAGATATCAGAAAGGTCGATACCTAAACGTGCAGCAACTTCTTCATAAGCTTCAACAACACCGCCTAAACCTTGACGGAAACGGTCTTTGTCGAGTTTTTTCTTGGTGTCTTTGTCCCATAGACGGCAACCGTCTGGAGAGAATTCATCACCCAGTACGATACGGTCGTGGAATACACCGAATTCAAGTTTGAAGTCTACAAGTAACATGTTACCTGCATCGAACAAGCCTTTAAGCACTTCGTTCACTTTGTAAGTGAGTTCTTTCATCTGTGCCAACTGTTCAGCAGTTGCCCAACCTAAAGCAATCGCTTGAGATTCGTTCACCATTGGATCGCCAAGCGCATCATCTTTGAAGAACAATTCGAAAGTAGGTGGAACCAGTTCTTTACCTTCTTCTACGCCTAAACGACGGCATAAAGAACCGGCAGCATAGTTACGGATTACACATTCAACTGGAACCATTTTCAATTTTTTCACTAAAACTTCAGTTGGAGAAAGAAGTTTTTCAAAGTGAGTTTCAATGCCAGCAGCAGCCAATTTTTCCATGATGAAGGCGTTAAAACGGTTGTTCACCTTGCCTTTACGATCCAGCTGTTCGATTTTTTCGCCGTTAAATGCAGAAGCATCGTCACGGAAAACTAGGATAAGGTGATCTGCACTATCTGTTTCATAAACAGATTTCGCTTTACCAGTATAGAGCAAGGTTTGTTTCAACATGGGGGAACCTTTTTCAAAAAAAAATGCCTAGTACGACTAGGCTGGCCAATTTTGGTAAATCTGGGTTAACAGTTCTGCAGCTTTTTCTTGGTCTGCAAAGCTGTTATCGGCATTGAATACAGCTAAGTTGTTACTTGTGCCTACAGAGGTCAGTCTTAATACATAAATCTGCTGGTCAATCTTAATGGTTACTTCGTAACGATTTTTACTTTGACCAACAATGCTATGGTTGAGGCTACTGAGGGTGGCAAGTGTGTACTGCCAGATTGTAGCAGAATTTCCGTCTATTTTGAGCAGTGGATTTTGGTTTCCATCACGAACCAGCTGTGGACGACCGATATTTGTGCTGTCTTGTTGAGCATCGGCAGCGCTATTGCTTTGCGCCTTGTCGGGACGGGGTAGAGCAAAGCGGTTACCGTGCTTGTTTTCAAGCTTGGGTGCATGCTCAATCGCCAGCGGGTCAATTGTTGGGGCAGGATACAACGGCGTTGCCGGTCGAACCATTGAACCTTCCGGATATTTCACAGGTTCAAGGGTTGTTGTATTTTTATAGTCCAGTGAACCATTGCTGATTCCCATGGAACTACAACCCGCTAAACTGAATGCCGAAAGTGCAAGGGTTAAACCGAAACGTAATTGCATAGTGTTGTGCTCTTTATTTAATGACACCCGCAGCGCTGAGTGCTTCACGCAACGGGGTACGATATTGTTCTGCAAGAGGAGTTAATGGTAAGCGAATACCGGTACCAATTAAGCCCATTTCATGGAGTGCCCATTTCACAGGAATTGGGTTAGATTCACAAAATAAAATATTGTGTAAATTTGCAACTTTATTATTTAAAGCTTCAGCACCTTCTGCATCACCTGCGAGTGCTGCAGCACAGATCAGGCTCATTTCCTTCGGTGCGACATTGGCAGTGACAGAAATGTTGCCTTTAGCGCCAAGTCCCATTAATTGGTATGCAGTCGCATCATCGCCAGAATAAACCGTCATGTCTTTGCCGGCTAATCCTTCGATGAGTTCTTTCCCACGCGCTACATCCCCAGTGGCATCTTTAATACCGACAATTTGCGGAATATCGGCCAGACGGATCACGGTTTCGTTAAGCATGTCCACGCCGGTACGTCCTGGGACGTTATACAGAATTTGAGGCAAATCAACAGCTTCAGCAATCGCTTTGTAGTGCTGATATAAACCTTCCTGTGTAGGCTTGTTGTAATAAGGCGTAACCAGTAATGCGGCATCTGCACCGAGCTCTTTTGCTTCTCTGGTGAGCTCAATGGCTTCATGAGTCGAGTTTGCACCGGTACCGGCAATAATAGGAATGCGTTTGTTGGCTACACGGATGATTTCTTTAATCACGCGGGTATGTTCAGCCATGCTTAGAGTCGATGCTTCACCTGTGGTCCCTACAGCCACAATACTGTTGGTGCCTTGTTCTATATGCCACTCAACCAGCTTTTCTAGACCCTTCCAATCTACGCTGCCATCTTCAAACATCGGGGTGACGATTGCGACAATTGAACCTTGAATGATCTGTGCTTGCTGAGTCATTTTAAAAAATTATCCTATTTGGCCATCCAACTGGGGTAGAAAAACAGAGATGTGGATGGTTACGTATTTTGATTTATAGCAAATTCAAGCCAATTGAATAATGCTTATGCAAATTATGAACGAACAAGCGGTGAAGAACAATATGCTTTAGTCAAACCATCTAAAAACTTTATGAAAAGCAAGTGAAAAACAGCACAAATATAACCAGGGTAATTTTTTTAAAAGGATGTGTCCTGAAATTCTAATCTGTTTTTAATCCTTTAAGATCAATTTTTTGACTGTGAAAATACTTACTTTTATTTTAAAAAACTGCGCTGGGCCCAATCAACTCAATAATTCCGGGTAAAAACATCAGAATTTAAGATTTAATAAGAATCAGTATAGACTTTAAAGCTATATAAACCAGACAGTTAATTTATCAAAATGATCATTAAAAACTAGAAGAATAATTAATAAAAACTATTACTCAATTTTAACTTTTTTCGCACAGGATGATTTTTAGAATCGAATTTATCAAGATCATGTGAATTTTTCTTGTACGGATTAAGCGGATTAAGTGTTTTTGCGACTATGTGTATTTGGTACTGAAAAACTTTAAATATCCAGTATTTTTGTTAATAAACTGTAAATTATTCAACTTATTGGTAGTTAATTATGCTGCCAGTCTCATAGATGATTGCGACTTTATTATGAACAACGCTGATTGAAACAAGGATATTCCAATGGAAAAATCAGATAACAAGCACGCGGTCATCACAGTAGCGATCTGTTTTCTGATCGCGGTGATCGAGGGCCTGGATATTCAGGCCGCAGGTATTGCAGCCGCGGGTATTCGTGAGCATTTTGGTCTTGACAGCTCGCAATTGGGTGTGTTTTTCAGTGCAGGGATTTTAGGCTTACTGCCTGGTGCACTGGTCGGCGGTCGATTTGCAGATCGTATTGGTCGTAAGAAAGTCCTGATCTGGTCGACAGCAGTGTTTGCCGCATTTACTTTATGTACAGTTTGGGTAAACAGCTTTAACACGTTGCTGGCTGTGCGTTTCCTGGCGGGTGCCGGTCTGGGTGGTGCCATGCCAATTCTGATCACGCTGGCTTCTGAAGCTGTATCGCCAAAAAACCGTGGTCGTGCCGTGGGCCTGATGTACTGTGGTATGCCGGTCGGTGCTGCGATTCTGTCGTTAATTGCCGCAACTGAATTCGGTGCCAACTGGAAGAATGTATTCTACCTGGGCGGTTTATTACCGATTTTCGTGATTCCACTGATGATGCTGTTCCTGCCTGAGTCGAAAGAATACCTGAAAGCACAGAACAAAACTGCAGCTGAACTTGCCGCTGCTCCACAAGGTTCATTCAAGGATCTGTTTAACTCGAATAACCTGTTACGTACCCTGTGCATCTGGGTCAGCTACTTCTTCACGCTGATGGTGGTTTACATCATGCTGAGCTGGTTACCATCATTGTTTATGGAGCTGGGCTTCACCCGCAAAGACGGTTCAACTGCACAGTTCTACTTTATGGTCACTGCAACGATTGGTACTGTAATTTTGGGTATGTTGACTGACCGCTGGAAAAAAGCCTACGTGATTGTGTTGATGTACGGTGGTATTTTGGCAGGCCTATTGGCATTGAACGGTGCAAGCTCGCTGAGCCAGATGTATATGGCTGCAGCATTGGCAGGTGCCTTCGTGATTGGCTGTCAGGGTGTACTGTATGCTTTCGGTAGTATCGTGTATCCGACCGAAGTACGTGGTACCGGTGTAGGTGTTGCTTCTGCAGTAGGCCGTATCGGTGCAATGCTTGGCCCTGTGATTGCAGGTCAGTTACTGACTGCAGGTTTCGGTGCAGCAGGCGTTATTACTGCAGCGATTCCATGTATCATTATCTCTGCAGTATGTATGTTGATCCTGGTGAACCGCACCAAGGTGTAATACTGAAAAGATTAAAAAAGCCTGCATTTGCAGGCTTTTTTAATGCTCAGAATTTAAAAAATCATCATGGTATTGATAGGGGGAATTTTCTGTTTTTGCTTATCATTTGCGATGAAATCAAAGCGATTTCCTAATTTATTATGCATTGCAAAATAATACAGATATGGAACTGATTCCAAGATTAATCCGAATGAACAGTCATTCTATTTTTATCGGCAGCGCTAAAAATCCTCTACTATTTTGCGCTATGCTTGGGCGTAAATTGATATTTCAAGGGATGAAAATAATGCAGAATGCGGCTTTGATTGTGGTGGATGTGCAACGAGGATTTACGCCGGGAGGCAATTTGGCTGTGGCCAATGCTGATCAGATTATTCCGAACATCAACCAGTTGGGGCTGCATTTTGACAATATTGTGATTACCCAGGATTGGCATCCAGAAAATCACATTTCCTTTGCCGAGAATCATTCTGGTAAAACACCTTTTGAGATGATTCAGCTAGATTATGGCTCGCAAGTCCTGTGGCCAAGTCATTGTGTGCAAGGCACTGCTGATGCAGAACTTCATCCGGATCTGCATTTACCGACTGCCCAACTGGTCATCCGTAAGGGTGCACATGCCCATATCGACAGCTATTCAGCTTTTCTGGAAGCAGATCAAAAAACCACAACCGGTTTGGCTGGCTATTTAAAAGAACGTGGCATTGATACGGTTTTTATTGTCGGCATTGCCACAGATTTTTGTGTGGCTTGGACCGCAATAGATGCCTGTAAACTGGGCTTTAAAAGCTATGTGATTTCCGATGCCACCAAAGGTATCGATTTACACGGGTCATTACAGCATGCCTGGCAAGACATGCTTGCAGCAGGGGTCAAGCGTATTTTGATGAAGGATATTGTTCAACGCCATATCTCCTAAAAAACAGGATCAAGCTGAATAAAGTTGCTGTTTTGCTGAATAGATATGGTACAACCTGCTCTCCAGATCAGAACAGCATAAATATTGGATGTATTGTATGTCTGCTTTTTTGCGCTTGACCCAATTTATTCAGAAAACCTTTGCCCTGTGGGTAGTGCTATTTGCCGCTATTGCTTTAATTTTTCCGGAAGCCTTTATCTGGCTTAAAGCCTATATTACCTGGATGCTGGGAATCATCATGTTCGGTATGGGCATGACCATGACCGTGGATGATTTTAAAGGAGTAGTGCAAAGTCCCAAAGCCGTGGGGATTGGTGTGGTCGCACAATTTGTGGTGATGCCGGGACTCGCTTATGGCTTATGCCAGCTGTTTCAGTTACCCCCTGAAATTGCTATCGGGGTAATTCTGGTCGGCTGTTGCCCGGGCGGCACAGCATCCAATGTGATTACCTATATGGCTAAAGGCAATACTGCGTTATCGGTTGCCTGTACTTCGGTTTCGACTCTTTTAGCGCCTGTATTAACTCCGGCAATTTTTTATTTTCTGGCTAGCCAGTGGATTGAAATTAATGCCCTCTCGATGCTGGGTTCGATTATTCAGGTGGTATTGTTTCCAATTATTCTGGGTTTAATGATTCGGGCGGTACTGAAGTCAAAAGTGGACTCTTATATTCAGGTGATGCCCTTGATTTCAGTGCTGGCGATTGTGGCCATTGTGGCGGCAATTATTGCAGGAAGTAAGACACAAATTTTGCAATCTGGTTTATTGATTCTAGGGGTTGTGGCTTTGCACAATGGTCTGGGCTATCTGCTGGGTTTCTGGGCAAGCCGTTTGTTTAAATTACCTTATGCAGACTGTAAAGCCGTTGCGGTAGAAGTCGGCATGCAAAACTCGGGTTTAGGCGTGGCTTTAGCAGCAGTGCATTTTGCTGCCTCACCACTAACTGCGGTGCCGAGTGCCATTTTTAGTTTATGGCATAATATTTCAGGTCCAGCATTAGCGAGTTATTGGGCAAGCAGGACAGATAAAATAGAAGAATGATCAAGATATCTCTGTTGAGCACAGTTGTACTTCAGCACAGAATCCTAGAGATAAAAAAACCGAGGAGTTCAGCTCGGTTTTTTTATACCTTAAGTTTAAGAGGCCTTGGATTGTTTGGCTTTTAAGATTTCGGTTCTAAAGGTTTGTGCCAGTTCCGCCACTTCGCTGTCCATCCCGTTCATCATAAAGGCATGACGGGTCAGTACATTGGTTGGATTCGGCAGGCTAACCAGCTGGTAACAATCCGAGATCTGCTTGAGCAACTCATTCGGTAAGTGAATAGCACTTTCCTTGGCAGTCAATTGTTGTACCAGACGTTCTGCTGCCTGGACAGGGCTGAGCTGCATGGCCTCAATGTGGCTGGAAATGGCACTGCGGGTCTGCAACACAAAACGTTTTTCTTCACGATAACGTTTGTACAGCACATCGGACAAGAGCTGGAACACGGTACTGATCATCACCAGGCAAGGCACTGCATTGGGTGTTTCTACCATCATGCTAATGGTTGCGCCATGTTCATCAAATTTATGCACCGTGGTGATGTCTGAACTGTTTAACTTGTAGTGTTGCACACACAGTTCAGTGGTTTTATTCAGGAAAATCTGGCATAGATTGAAATAGGGGATGGAAACGGTTTTATTGACCGAATCCATCAGCTGTTTAGGGTCATAAAACTGGATATTTAAGGCAATACACTTGTCATCCAGTACCACAGGTTTCGATTCTTTGATTTTAGCTTTGGCCTGAGCATTGTTCTGTGCCTGGGCAATTGCGACTGCGGCATTGTGCTGTTCTTGTTCCAAAGCCTGAGTCAGGGTTTGAATTTCATGTTTGAGGCGTGATTCATTATTGATACGTGCCAGATATTCGGTACGGCTTGGACGGGCAATGGCACGGTAGGCCAACCATAACAAGCCATGAATCAGCAGCGATAATAAAATGGCCAGCCATTGAGTACGTAAAATTTCCCCGATACTGGGTTGAATGAGGGTAATTTCAATACTGCCCACTTTCTTTTCATTTTGCAATGCTTCACGAACAAACACTTCGCCTTGGCGTGTTTTGGTTAAACCGCCTGTTGCCAGTACCTGATTGTTCGCATCCAAAATACGGATAGAAGCCACACTCGGGTTGGTTGCATAACGGTCGGCCAGTAAAGCCAATGACACCGTATTGGCCGGTTCCAGCTCGGACAGGCTGTCTGTGACCAGTTGTGAGGTCATCAGCTGTCCCTGACTGGCGCGGTTAGCATTCAGCTGATGCGTCGTCGCAAGTACCAGTAAAAAGGTGTGAAAAGCAAAACTTACAATCAGTAGGCTAGCAAATAGCCCTTGTCTAGGCGCATTCAACGTAAACTTCCAAGGCATTTATGTTCAAATTCGATTATGATTCTAGCAATAGTTGTAGCTCAGATCCGAGTCAATTCATGCGAGAAATCATTCTTATATCATTTTTGGGACCCGACCAGCCTAATCAATTTACACGATTAATGCAGGTATTGTCCGTACATTCGTTACAAATTTTGGACGTTGGACAAGCCGTCATCCACAACCAACTGACTTTAGGTATTGTTGTTTCGTCAGATGACCAAACTGCTACAGCATTAGCCATGAAGGAGATTCTGATTCTAGCACATGATATTGGCTTAACAGTGCGCTTTAAACCAATCTCTACATCAGAATATGATCAATGGGTGAGTGAAGGTGGGCAGACCCGTTATATCGTGACGGCACTGGCACCTGAATTGACCGCCTCACATTTGCAGGCCGTGACCCAGATCGTCTCTAACCAGGGTTTTAATATTGAAACCGTGACCCGTTTATCGGGCCGCCCGGAACTTACCGGCACAGTTGAAGGACCAAAACGCTCTTGCGTACAATTTGGCCTCAAAGGACAAATGCTCGATGCTACTGCCATGCGTGCCGCCTGCTTGCGTTTATCCAGTGAACTGAGTGTCGATGTTGCGGTTCAAGAAGATAATGCTTACCGTCGTAATCGCCGTCTGGTCTGCTTCGATATGGACTCGACCCTGATTGAACAGGAAGTGATTGATGAGTTGGCCATTGAAGCCGGTGTCGGTGAGCAAGTGGCTGAAATCACTGAACGTGCCATGCAAGGTGAACTGGACTTCCAGCAAAGTTTCCGCGCCCGTGTCGCTTTGCTCAAAGGTATGGATGCCTCTGTTTTACCTAAAATTGCCGAGCGTCTGACCGTGACTGAAGGGGCAGAGCGCCTGATTTCAACCTTGAAAGCGTTGGGCTATAGAACTGCAATTCTTTCCGGTGGTTTCCAGTATTTTGCCGAATACCTGCAAGAAAAATTGGGGATTGATGAAGTCCATGCCAATATTCTGGATGTGGAAGATGGCGTGGTCACAGGTGAAGTCAAGGGTCACATTGTAGATGGCGCTCGCAAAGCCTTGTTGCTGCGTGAATTGGCAGACAAAATGGATATTTCACTGGAACAGGCCATTGCCGTGGGTGATGGTGCCAATGACTTGCCAATGCTGTCGATTGCCGGTTTAGGGGTGGCTTTCCGCGCCAAACCTCTGGTTCGCCAGAATGCCAATCAGGCGATTTCAAGTGTGGGTCTGGATGGGGTGTTATATCTTCTAGGTGTACATGATAAAGACCTGAGCCGTGCCTAATGGATCAGTCTAACGGTGGATGTTATTGACAAAACGCGACATTAATGTCGCGTTTTTTTGTGGCCAAAATAGTGAAATTACGATGAGCGGTTGGCTTAAATTGCCGATCAAAACACCAATCTATCCATTGGTAAAAAATATTTTTTTAATGCTTTTAATACATTATTTTTTTGTAATGACACGGCAAGTCCGAGCCCATCTTATTTCCAGAAAAAGTTAAAAATAAAAAAATGTAATGACAAAATAATATTGCGACAAGGTATGTCGCTTGCTGAAAACACAAGACTTTTTTTCTTCAAAAAACTCCGCATAATGCTTGCATAGAAATTGATATAAATATATTTCAGCATTTATTCACGCTATCGGGGATTTGATTTAGACCCATATAAAAGTGTCAACATCCTTTATAGGACGGAGGTTTTTATGGTTACAGCGAATTTAGCAACCATCATAGGCTTAAGCTTGATTGCCGCTGCTTTGATAGCTGTTTTCTTCTCGCCTTATCGTCGTTTGTTAAGCTTTATGTTTGCAGGTATGCTGTTTTGGGGCTTGATTGAAGCCATTCGCTTTAGTACTCAACTGGCGTTTGATTTACCGATGGGATACAGCTACCTGACGGCGTTAATGTCGGTCATGGGGATTTTAACCCTGCTGTTAATCCGCGAAGATCGTCGTGCAGAACGCGCTTTAGCCAAACGTCGCTATATTGAACATACACCAGTCTATGATGATGAGCAGCAACACTACTCAAGCCGTTAATTTGAAAAACTGATAATCAATAAAAAAAGATGTGCTGCGGCACATCTTTTTTTATTGATTATTGTTATACAAAGCCTTACTTCAAAAAACCCAACTTATGGTAGGATAAGTCGTCAATTTTCCAACAATTACAATAGGCTTAAATGTCATGAAACTATCTTCGATTCCTGTCGTAAAATTACCACTGGTCGATGTAAGCACGGATCCGCTTGATTTGTTAGTTGCGGGCTTAGCTTTGCGTATGAAACAGTTGGCGCGTACCAGTCCAAAATTTATTGAACTGGTTCATGAACGTCAATTCCGTATCCAAATTGGCACTGATCTGGGCTTTGCACGTCAAATTATTGTAAATAATGGGCAAATTGACACAGTAGCAGGCGATGCAGAAAAAGCGGACTTCATTTTGCAGTTCGCAGACAGTGAACAGGGCGTAAAAACCTTAATGAAAGGTGATCCAAGCGCTTTCATGACCGGCATGCAAAATGGCACGATTAAAATGGAAGGCGATTTTGGCCTTTTGGTCTGGTTTAACAAGGTTGCCAAACTGATTCCGCCAAAATTACCAAAACCGGTACAAGAAAAAGTGAAACTGGTACGTTCATTTATTCGTGAAAAGACTGGTAAATAATTAAGATTAATTGAAAAATATAGTTTTCCTATTAATAATACCCCCGCTTATATAGGGGGTATTTTTATGAAGAAAATTTTAACAGCTTCAGTAATTGCAGCGTCAATGACTTTTACTGGTTGTGCGAGTATTTTTTCTGGTTCAACACAGACTTTGACTTTTAAATCAGTACCAGAGTCAGCCAACATCACTATTACAAATAAATCAGGTGAAAAGATTCATACTGGCTCGACTCCTGCTACTGTGACTTTAAAACGTGGTAATGGTTTCTTTAAACCAGCAGGATATGAAGTTGCTTTCTCAAAAGAAGGTTTCCAAACTAAAAAAATTCAAGTAACTGCAAGTGTAAATGGCTGGTATATAGGTAATATTATCTTTGGTGGTTTACTTGGTCTTCTGATTATTGATCCAGCTACTGGAGCAATGTATACATTGTCTCCAAAAGATGTAAATGCAGTTTTAGAAACTCAACAATCAGCAAAAGTTAAAGGTCAGCAATCATTAACAGTGATGTTAGTTCAAGACATTCCTACAGATGTGATGGACCGCGCAAAATATCTTACAACTCTTTAATTAGAATAAAAAAGCCCTCAATCGAGGGCTTTTTTGTGATGGCAATATTGTCGCCTTATTCAACTTCCAGATTAAAGGTCACCGGACCATCATTGACCAGATGTACTTTCATGTCGGCGGCAAAAATACCCGTTTGCACATTTTTAAATTGAGATTTTGCATAGTCGACCAAGGCTTCATATAAAGCTTTTGCCTCACCCGGTGGCATGGCTGGACCAAAGTCCGGACGTAAACCTTTTTGCGTTTGTGCCATCAAGGTAAATTGCGAAACCAATAATACTCCACCACCGGCCTGAGCCACATTCCAGCCCATTTTGCCCTGTTCATCATCAAAAAAACGGTATTTCAATATCTTGTCGATCAGCTTTTTGCCTTTTTCCAGATTGTCTTCTTTAGCTAATCCCAGAAAAACCAAAATGCCTTTTTCAATTTGCCCAGTGGTTTCACCATCCACCACAACCTTTGCTTCTAGAACCCGTTGCAATAATGCACGCATAACTTAACCAATTTAAATCTTCAATTTATCCGCAGCATTGTAACAAACAGGCAGAAATTTAAGCTTTAAAATACACACAATATCTCAACAGAATCATCAGGTTTGGTTAAAGATATTTTGCTCTATCTTGACATGAATGAATCCAAGCAGACTTTAATGAAACTGGATATGAAGATGCAAATGTGAGAGTCGTGACTCAAGGCCGCTCACAGGAAATAAAATACAGCTCTATTACGGAATAACACTGAGGTTTATCTGTGACTCTATTGCCTTGACGGGTCCAGCTGTACGCAAAACTAGCAATATCAAGATAAAAAGTGTGTTTTAATGCAGTCAGCACAGCGAAATTTCATTAGATATGGCTCCAATCATTCAATCTTTGCTTGATACCGACTTGTACAAATTCACCATGTTGCAGGTGGTATTGCATAAATTTCCTCAAACGCACAGTGTTTATCATTTCCGTTGCCGTAATTTAGAGGATACCGTTTATCCGCTGACGGATATTCTGGACGATTTGAATCAGCAACTCGACTATTTATGCCAGCTTAAGTTTAAAGAAGATGAGCTGCTTTATCTGCGCAGTTTACGTTTTATCAAAAGTGACTTCGTCGATTATCTGGAACTGTTCCAGCTGAAACGTCGTTTTATTAAAGCCAGCATTGATGAACAAGGCCGTCTGGACATCTGGATTGAAGGCCCGATGGTTCAGGCCATGATGTTTGAAATTTTTGTTCTGGCCATTGTCAATGAACTGTATTTCATGCGTATTCGCAGTGATGAAGTTTTGGCAGAAGGTGAACGCCGTTTGCAAGCCAAAGTCGAACTGTTAAAGCATTATGAAAAAGAACTGAAGCCTCATGAACCACCTTTCTTGGTGTCTGACTTTGGTACGCGTCGTCGTTATAGCTTTGCATGGCAAAAGCATGTGATTGAAGTATTTAACCAAGCCTCACCGAATATTTTCCGTGGCACCAGCAATGTGTTGATTGCGAAAGAATTGGGAATTACTCCGATCGGAACCATGGCGCATGAGTTTTTACAGGCTTTTCAGGCTTTGGATGTGCGTTTACGCGATTTTCAGAAAGCGGCACTGGAAACCTGGGTGCAGGAATATCGTGGTGATTTAGGGATTGCCCTGACCGATGTGGTGGGGATGGATGCATTTCTGCGTGATTTCGATTTGTATTTTGCCAAACTGTTTGACGGTTTGCGTCATGATAGTGGCGATCCCTATGCATGGGGTGATAAAGCCTACGCACATTATAAAAAATTAAAAATTGACAGCAAAACCAAGATGCTGACCTTTAGTGATGGGCTGAATCTGGAAAAAGCCTGGGGCTTGCATCAATACTTTAAAGACCGTTTTCAGGTCAGCTTTGGTATAGGCACCAATTTAACCAATGACTTGGGACAAACCCCACTCAATATTGTGTTAAAACTGGTGGAATGCAATGGTCAATCGGTAGCAAAAATTTCCGACAGTCCAGGAAAAACCATGACCGATAACGATACCTTCCTGGCCTATTTACGTCAGGTATTTAATCTCAGCGAAACAGAATAATCATGATGGCTATAGCTGATTTTTTGCTAAACCAATGCAAAAAATCAGCATAATAGTGAAAATGACTTATGCTAAGATCGTCCATGTTGATCTAAACAAAACACGAAAAAAGTATGACTATATCTGCATTTAATTTTACTCTGCTGATAGAAGCAGAAGAGCTGGTTCCGTTTTTAGGCAATGAAAAATTACGCATTGTCGATTTAAGCCGTCGTTCTGTTTATGATCAATTGCATATTCCACATGCCATTCATGTGCAACCGAAGCAGCTGGTACGCCAAGAAGAGCAGGCTTCAGGTTTATTGCCCGATGTAGAGGGTTTAAAAGCACTGATTGAATATCTGAATATTTCTCCTGAACATCATGTGGTGGCTTATGATGATGAAGGTGGGGCTTGGGCAGGGCGTCTGATCTGGAACCTACATTGTCTGGGTTTTGAAAATACCAGCTTGTTGAATGGCGGCATTCATGCCTGGCTGGCAGCCGGTTTGCCTACTTCTTCAGAAGTGGAAAAATTAGTCCCCGTAGTGCCTCTGGTGGACATTAACCAGACCAATATTGAAAAGTACCGTATTGAATATGCAGAGCTGTTAGAAAAAGTCCAAAATAACAGCATTCAATTGTGGGATTGCCGCACCGAAGATGAATATACCGGTCTTCGACTTGCAGCGCGACGCGGCGGTCATATTCCAAATGCCCGACATTTTGAATGGAGTACTGCCCTAAATCGTGAAAATCATTTAAAATTGCATCCTTTACAACGCACTCAACAGCGCTTGGAACAACTGGGTTTCAATTTAAAACAACCTGTGGTGGTCTATTGTCAGTCACATCATCGTTCGGGTTTGGCCTATATTCTGGGCCGATTGCTCGGTTGGGAGATACAGGCTTATGATGGTGCGTGGAGTGAATGGGGCAACCGCCTCGACAGTCCGATTATTACCGGAGAGTTACCGTCTTGAGCTTCGCATCACGTTTAAAAAAACAAATTTTTATTCAAGCACAACGTGTTGTGCCACAACACCAATTATCACGTGTCGTGGGTAAACTGGCTGCCAGTGAACATCCGATTATCAAAAATACCGTGATTCAGGCTTTTAAAGCCCAGTATGGAATTGATATGTCGATTGCTGAACAAAGCAATGCATTGAAATTTAAATCATTTAACGAATTTTTTACCCGCTCTTTAAAAGAGGGTGTACGTCAAATCGATACCGATCCGCATAGTATTGTGTCGCCTGCCGACGGTGCCATTTCACAATTGGGTAAAATTGAAGAAGGCGATATTTTTCAGGCCAAAGGGCAAAGCTTTTCGGTGGAAAAACTGATTGCCGATCCGCAATTGGCCGAACCGTTTAAAAATGGTCATTTTGCTACAGTGTATTTATCACCTAAAGATTATCACCGTGTGCATATGCCTTTTGCCGGGACTTTGACTGAAACCTTGTATGTTCCAGGGGAATTGTTCTCGGTCAACCAAACCACTGCAGAAAATATTCCGGGTCTGTTTGCGCGTAATGAACGGATGGTGTGTCTGTTTGATACTGAGCTGGGGCGTATGGCGGTGGTTTTGGTTGGTGCCATGATTGTTGCGGGTATTGAAACTGTGGCAACGGGTAAGGTGAAACCGACGGGGCATTTGGAATTGAACCAGCACAATCTGTTCCTTGAAAAAGGGGCAGAGTTGGGCCGTTTCTATTTAGGATCAACTGCTGTGATTTTATTTGAAAAAGATAAAATGGCCTGGGATGCTGCATTTAAAGCCAATTCTGTTGTGATGATGGGCGAAGCGTTGGGGCATACGATTTAAATGCTTTTAGCCTCCCCTTTTTTAAAGGTGAGCATCCTCGAAATATATTTCGAGTGCGTAAGGGAGGGATTATTTTACCTCTTGAATTATATCAATCCCCCTCAGTCCTCCTTTGTTAAGGGGGATGTTTCATCAAGGAAAGGATTTAGGACGGTCAAAATAAAAAAGCGCCTCATTTGAGGCGCTTTTTAATGTCTAAAAATTAACGTTTCACCACAATCGAATCAATACCACTGCGTTGCAAGGTTTGCTGTGCAATCATGGCAGCTTCCTGAGAATCATAAGGCCCAGAAATTACCCGGTACCAGGTTTGACCGCCTTCAACCGATTTCACTACATCTGCAGACAGACCATTCAGGATAATTTCGGCACGGCGTGCATCGGCACTATCTGGATCGGGATAGCTACGCACCTGCAAAATATAACTTGGCTGGTGGGCAACAGGTGCTTCAGAACTTTCCAGACCTGGCTCGGCTGTTTCAGCCGGAGGAGCCGTTTCTGTTTCTGGAGCTTCAACAATCACTACAGTTTCTGAATTTTTAGTTTCAGGAACTGCCTGATCTGGAATGGGTGTCACTTGTTGTTGTGGCAATAAATCGTAGAAACGATAGTCCTTGTTGGTATCTTCCTGATAATGTTCAGAACTGATCTGATTTTTCGGTTTAACCGGTGCCCACGGTTTCCACAGCATCAAAGCTACGGCAAAACTCAACACAATTAAAATAACCACCAGCGTTCCCAGCCATGCAGGAATCAATGGCTTTTTCGGCTTATTCGGTCGCTCAGAGACACCGCGCTGCGTTTTTCCAAACACGTGGGATTCCTCGTGTATTATTTTTAATTTAAATCTATTTAAAACAAGGTATTATTTTTAGATAACACCTTATTTACCCTATTGTCTATAAATCATTAACTAAGTTTAGATGATCACAAACATGACTTTTGCTGCGAGTAACATTGCTGCACACGGGCATTAATTATTACATCGCCACTTCAAGCATAGCTTTCGGTCTTGCGGCGATGCAAAACCTTGTTGTGCTTACATCGCCTCAGGAGCAGATACACCTAATAATTCTAAACCATTACGTAAAACCTGTTGTACGTTTACTGAAAGCAATAAACGGGCTTGTGTAAGTTCAGCATCATCATTGAGTACTTTATGCTCATTATACCAACCGTGGAATAATGCTGCCAATTCTTTCAGATAGTTACCGACTTGATGCGGTTCATAACTGTTGGCTGCGCGAATCACGATCTCAGGGTAGGCTGCAAGTTTGGCCAGAATTTCTGTTTCTGCATCCAGCGCCAGTTTCGCCGCAAATTGACGTGCATTCGCAGCATCAAAGTTCACACTTGTTGTAACCGCTTTTTCTAGCATACGGCAGATACGGGCATGTGCATACTGAATGTAATACACGGCATTGTCTTTACTTTGAGAAACAGCAAGGTCCAAGTCAAAGTCAATGTGCTGTTCAGACTTACGCATCACGTAGTAGAAACGTGCTGCATCGTTGCCGACTTCTTTACGCAGGTCACGTAAAGTCACGAACTGACCTGAACGGGATGACATTTGCACCATCTCGCCACCACGCCACAAGCTCACGAACTGAACCAAAAGCACCGTCAATTTTTTCGAGTCATAACCCATGGCGTCAATCGCTGCTTTAACACGCGCGATATAACCGTGGTGGTCTGAACCCCAGATATCGACGATATCGGTATAGCCACGTTGTAATTTATTCAGGTGGTAAGCAATGTCAGAGGCAAAGTAAGTGGTTTGACCATTACGGCGTTTCACTACGCGGTCTTTTTCATCGCCAAATTCAGTCGATTTAAACCAGATGTTGCCATCTTGTTCGTATAGGAATCCACGTTGATCTAAAGTTTGTAGCGCTTCTTCAATTTTTTCAGTTAAAGATGCTTCACTGAACCATTGATTGAAGGTCACACCAAATTCGCCCAGGTCATCTTTAATGTCATCAAGAATCGCTTTTAATGCCGCTTGATGGAATACGCGGTAGCCTTCGCCAATCAACGCTTGAGAATTATGAATCAAGCCATCGATGTGTTTTTCTTTATCACCGGATAACACTACTTTGTTGCCCTCAGCATCCAGTTCTTCAGCGTATTGAATATCTTCAGGTACATCTTTATATACGTCTGCAACCGGACGTACATAAGCTTCACCATCCTGGTCGATGATGCTTTGCGCGATTTCTTTAACGTAGTCGCCCTGATAAGCATTTTTAGGGAAGACTAAGGTTTGACCCGTAAGCTCTAAATAACGAAGGTATGTAGAGGTCGCCAGAATGTCCATTTGACGGCCAGCATCATTGACATAATATTCACGGTCAACTTTGGCACCGGTTGCTTCAAGCAGGTTGGCAACGGTCATGCCATAGGCTGCACCCCGACCATGACCAACGTGCAGGCTAGAAGTCGGGTTTGCTGAAACAAATTCGACTTGAACGCGTTTTTCACCATTAGCTTGAGTACGACCAAATTGATTTTTTTGTGCTTGAATCTGGTCTAAAACAGCAAAGCGTTGGTCGGCATTTAAAAAGAAGTTGATAAAGCCGGGACCCGCAATTTCTGCTTTGCTGATGTCTGCTACTTCAGGCAATGCAGCAAGAATTTTTTCTGCAAGATCACGAGGCTTCATACCCGCAGCTTTAGAACCAATCATGGCAATATTCGAAGCGAAGTCACCGTGGCTTCGGTCTTTGGTTCGCGTTAAATGACCGCTGTTATTCCAGTCGGATGGAAGTACACCTTCAGCTTGAAGAGATTGCACTGCATGATCGAGAGCTGCTTGGATTGCCGTATTCATAATCAGTCGAAAAATAAATGTCGCAGAAAAACAGCAAATATAGCAAATTTCGTGGTCTTTAGGTGAATGCATTTGTATTGAATGAATCTTGTCCGACAACTAACGCAGAATTGAAGCAGGAAAATTCTGCAAAAGATTCAAAAAAGCAGGATTTTCTAGGCTTTTGCTTTTCCCATTGTGCTAACCCTGTTGCCTTTGGTGCGTAAATTAACAGACAAACGGGTTAATCTTTCTGCTCCCAATTCATCGAAGTGAATCAGTTCTTAGTCCAGACCAGTTGCTTTGATGAATAGGCTTTATTGATTTTGAACAGATCTTTAAAGCAATACATCCACCAAGGCACGGATTATCCCCAGCACCAAACCGATAAATGCACCGACTACAACCCCATTGACTCGGATCATATGTAAATCGCCACCGACTTCATTTTCAATTTTATCGATCATTTCGCGCGAATCCCATTCATGAATGCGTTCGCTAATAAAACGGATCACTTTTTCACTGTATTGATCACTCAAATTGACGGCAAGCCCACTCATTCGTTCATTCAGCAATTGACGTACTGCCGGATTGGAAATGATATTTTCCCCGACCTGTTGAATCGCAACACGCAGATTTTGTGCAATGCCTGAATCGGGTTTGAGCAAGTCTGCTTTAATGGCATCACAGAGGATCACTACGGCACCACTGATAAAATTCAGTACCTGAGGGCTATCTAGCAGGGCATCTTTGGTGCGGTTTAACCGTTCACTGGCCTCACTTTCACTATCAGCCAGTTCCAGCATCAGCTGCTGCCCCATCTGCTCAATTTTTTGCCGCCAGGGATGCTGCGGATCGGCCAGCATGGATTCCACCCGTTCAATCAGTGAATCGATGGTGCGTTGCTGTACATCAATCCCAATCCAGCTGGCGCCTTTGGCCAGTTTCCACACGCCTAATTCTTTGAAAAGCCGGCGCGTCATTTCATGGGCTTGTTCAGGATGGGAAATCATCCATTCATGTGCCAAATCGAGTCCACGTTGCAATACGTCCTGATGGAAGTCATTTTCCAGCACCGCGCGCAGCATTTCACTGGCTAGGGTGTTAACCTGGGTGTTACGTACCCATTGCACACTGTTGTTTTGAATAAAGTTTCCAATCTGTTCCTGACCAACAAATTCAAAAATCTTCGGTACGGTTTGCTGAATGACTTGGGTCACTTGAGTGTTATTTTCCGGTTTTGCCAGCCATTGTCCGACCGCAAGACTCAGATCGGTACTTTGCAGGCTTCTTTCCACCACTTGTGGAGATAAAAAGTTTTCCTGTACAAAACGTCCCATCGATTCGGCAATCCTGGCCTTATTGCGCGGAATGATTTCAGTGTGGTCGAGCAGAAACTTGGGAATTGGCATTTTCCCAAAAGGATTGCGGAACAATACGGTAATGGCATACCAGTCGGCCAGTCCGCCGACCACACCCGCTTCGGCAGAAAGCATGAAAATATGAACCAGCCAGGCATATTCAGGAATCAGTTTGGCCACTACCATTAACACCAACCAGGTCAAAATGGCACTGATGAGGGCAATGGTGGCAAAGCGTTTACTGCGTTGCAAACTCGGTGTGGTGATTGCTTCCGCTGTGGTCATGCAGGATTCCTGTCGGTTACTAAACTGTTGTTATTTTGCTGTTTTTGGTACTGGTGGTAATACCTGGCCGTTAGGGCCCAAGCCATACTTTTGTCCTAAATATTTTAAAATCAAATAGGCATCAAAGGCATCATCGGGTGCTTTTTTCTGATCTTTATAACATTCAATGCTATAGGAAACCTGTACCGGGTCAATAGTCACCACGTGTGGCATGTCATAAAACGGGTCAGGCCAGAAGCCGGGATAACGGCGATAATAACCATAGGGATAGTACATTGGGCTGGAATAGACCACAGCCTGACGAGGTGGCTGGTTACGGTTACTCGGATCATCTAGTACTTTAAAATAGCGGAAGCCGTTCTGTACCGTGGTCTGGGCGGCTTTCACCAGAGTAATTTCTTCGGCAGTCCCAAAACTCATGTTGGGACGGGCCTGAAAACTGATGCGATAGCTTTGTGCATTCAGGGGCGTATTGCTGAATTGCCCCAGCTGGTCAAACGTCAGTGGTTTTGAAGGTGTGGTTGCACAGCCTGACAGCGCTATGGCTATGACCATACTTAAACCTATAATGCTGTTCTTCATGTTAAACCTCCATACGATTTACTGTGCGTGGGGAGGAGACACAATAAATGTTTAGAAACGACTATTCGGTTGGGTTAAAAATTCGAGCTCTTCCGCAGTTGAGCTACGTGCCAGGATGGCATTGCGGTGCGGATAGCGCCCGAAACGGTCAATAATGGCTTTATGCTGTTTTTCATAATCCAGATTCAGGGGATTATTTAAGCGTTGGAATAATTTTAACGCGAATTCGTGGATCAGTTTCGATTCACTGTGCATAAAGGGCATATATAAAAACGTACGTTGTTCTAGACTTAATTGTTTATCCAAATCCAGGCTAATGGCTTCTTGCGCCAGAGCCAATGCTAAGGGGTCTTGGGCAAAGGCCTGAGCTTGATCCCGAAACAGGTTACGCGAGAATTGATCCAGAACAATAATTTCTGCTAGGCGGCCTTCAGCCGTTTTACGCCATGACCATAGTTCGGCTTGTGCCGCTTTTTGGTGAATGTCATAAAACTTTTGCTTGATCAGTGCATCAAAATCATCACTTTTTGCAAACCACAGCGGCTGGGTTTCCGGATTAAACCAAAAGTCCAAAACATCTGGATAATTCATAATATTTACAAATCCTTAGCACTTATTATTCAATACAAACACAAAATTCAGATGTCTTATACAGTATCTTTGTGATAAAAATTTGCCAGAAATAAAATTGACGTTTTGCTTGAAAACTATACAGGGTGTAATGTAGCAGCCAAAAATCACGTTATACTGATATAAACTGATGATTTTATTTTAGTAGTTTTATTTAGTAGTTATCTTCCGATAAGCGAGATTGTTAATGAGTCAACCCGAATCGACCTCTCAAGTTATGGTACCAACTTGGGTGGATTCTTCGCTGTTTAAGGGCATGTTGCGCGGTATTGAACGTGAAAGCCTGCGTATGCAAAGCAATGGCTTTTTATCCCAGGCAACACATCCTCAGGCACTTGGTTCTGCATTAACACATCCGCATATCACCACTGACTATTCCGAAGCCTTGATGGAATTTATTACTCCTCCACAAGACAGTATTGGAAAAGCACTCGATTATCTGGCCGATATTCATGCCGTTACGCACCGTCATTTGGAAAATGGGGAAAAACTCTGGCCCTTGTCGATGCCCTGCATGCTGGATGATAATGAAGAAAACATTCGTCTAGCCCAATATGGCAGTTCCAATATTGGACGTTTCAAAACTTTGTATCGTCGTGGTCTGGGCGTACGTTATGGTCGTCGCATGCAAACCATTTCCGGGGTGCATTATAATTTATCTTTTCCAGATCAATTGTTTGAAGCACTGCAACAGCATGAAAGCAATGAAGATCTAAAAAGCCTCAGTCTGCAGGATTATCGCAGTCACCGTTACTTTGGCTTGATCCGTAATTTCATCCGTCTAACGCCCTTGGTGATGTTCCTGTTGGGGGCCAGCCCTTCGGTCTGCCAGTGCTTCATGACCGGACGTGACCATCATCTGTTGCCTTTGTTAAAAGGTACCCTGTTCTTGCCTTATGCAACAGCACTGCGGATGGGCAATTTTGGCTATCAGAATTCTGCCCAGAAGCAATTGGGTATTCACTACAACAACCTGTCGGGTTATCTGGAGGGTTTGCAAAAAGCCGTGAAAACGCCTTATGCACCTTTTAGCCGTTTGGGGCTCAATGATGAACACGGTGAACCGATTCAAATCAATGATCATGTGTTGCAAATTGAAAATGAATACTACAGCTTAATCCGTCCGAAGCAGGTGCCTCAAGCAGGAGAAACACCATCCCAGGCACTGCAAAATCGCGGAGTCGGTTATGTGGAACTGCGCGCAGTCGATGTCAATCCGTACAGTCCAATCGGAATTGATGAAAACACGGCAGCATTTCTGGAAGTCTTGGCACTGCATTGCTTGCTACAAGACAGCCCGGATTTACTCGATCCGGAACAGGAACGGATTGAGCGTAATCAGGCCGAAGTGGTCAATCGTGGCCGTGCACCGAATGCCGCTATTCTGGATGCGGCTGGGAAACATCCGATTGAGGATTGGGCACGTGCGCAGGTCATCAAAATGCAGCCTTGGGCTGATTTACTGGATGCGACTTATGATACCCAAATGTATTCAGCAGCCCTGGTGGTCATGCTCAATCGTATTGATGAAGTAGATGAAACCCTGTCTGCCCAGGTTATAGCCGATACTTTGGAATATGGCGGGACATGGGGTTTTGGCAGTATGATGGCGCTGCAACATGCAGCAACTTATGAACAGCACCCTTTAAGCCCGGATACGCTGGCTTATTTTGATGGTTTGGCGGGGCAGTCATTGCAACAGCAACAGCAACTGGAACAAGATACGAGCATCAGTTTTGAGCAATATCTTGCCGATTATCGATAAAAATTAAGAGGATTTGCCATGCAATGGAGTTATCGCTTCGTGAGTGGTTTTTTATTTTTAGCCAGTGTCGTGGGGATGGCATTTGCGTTGTATTTAGAGCATGGACAAGGGCTTGAGCCTTGTCCACTCTGCGTTTTTCAGCGTATAGGTCTAATTGGGCTGGGGATTATTTCCCTGATCGCTTTCCTGCATAACCCCATTTCAAATGCATTTAAGCGTTTTTATGCTTTGTTGGGTACGCTTAGTATCCTCTGGTCCGCAGGGGTGGCTGCACGTCATGTCTGGCTGCAAAATTTGCCACCCGATCAGGTGCCGAGCTGTGGTCCAGGTTTAGATTATTGGTTGGATACTTTGCCGTTAAAGTCGGTATTTGAACAGGTGCTGAAAGGTTCGGGTGAATGTGCCAAGGTTGACTGGACTTTGTTTGGACTATCGCTTCCGGTATGGTCATTGGCTTTCTTTGCCGTACTTGCCTTGATCAGCCTGTGGCAACTATTGCGTCACTATCCAGGGATGACCAATAAAACAGCCAAGAAAAAATAAAGAGGTATATAAAAAAGCCAACTGAATGTTGTAATGCTGATCAGTTAAGGAGTTTAGAAATAAACTCCTTAACTTTTTAGTGATTCATGGCGGAGTCTTACCATTTTAAATCAAACCCTTGCAGCTCATCTGTTACTTTGGTTTCGCCCAAAGTAACCAAAGGCATTTGTCATCCGCAAAACTCGTCAACCACTATCAACTCGCAAATTTATCGCAGAAACAATCATTTTTTAATGTAGTCCGGCCTCAAACAGTTGCGGATGACTTTCCCACATATCAAATACAGTCATGAATTTAAAAAAGAAAATACCAGTCAATTTCTTAACTGACTGGCATTAAACCGAACGTTGGCTTTTTTATTTTTTACTTAAGTCAGTGCAATACCTGACAAATCTTCCAGCTGCATGCGGTATTCATGCACTTCTTCTTTGACCTGTTCATTTTGCGGCGGGTAGAACCATTTCACGATCTGTTCCGCCACACTGGAATGATAGTTGATTTCAAAATGACTTAAGCCATAAAAGATCGCTTTATGGGATTGGGGCACTTTCAGTTGAAAGCGCGGATTTGGATGTTCACCCAAAGCACTGTCTACACTGACCAGATAGTCCCCCAGCACCTTTAAGGTTCGATTCTTTTTGTTTTCATATTCAATGGTGCCGGCAACCAGGTAAGTATTAATATGTTTCGGTAGGGGAGCCGGTTTACGGTTGTCATCCATGCCGCCAATCCGGGCATGATTATGTTCCCAGTCATCATCGCGAACACTGCCATAGCGCAAATCCAGAATGCCATTGCTGCGGATATTGACAATATGCCGGATGATTTTCACAAAGGGAAAATGTCCGAGTTTGTCTTGCAGGATAAACCCGAAACGTTCCAAGACTGCACCATGATGCGGAGAACCCAGGCAGACCAGGTTCTCGGTCAGATGTATCCATTGATACATGTTCTGTTTGCCGTAAAACAGGGCACTGCGTAAGACCAGGCCGCCCATGCTGTAGCCAATTAAATCAATGCTGGTAATGCGCGGATTGCGACGAATCAAATCTTCTAGGGTATGGGAAAGACTACGGCCATTGGCCGAGATACGACGTCCACTATTGTAGTTCAGGTACAGCATGGTGTTATTGTCACGTTGCGCCAACAATTTTTCGCCAATACCGCCATATTGCGTGTTGCTCCAGTCCAGATGGTTCATGCACAAGCCATGTACAAAAATGACCACGCGACCGGATAAATCCCCTTTTTGCAGTCCACCATAGTGGTCATACAGTACCATCGGCAGTGCCATCGGGTTCTGATATTTTAATAAATAATCACCCAGTACCCCGTTGAGCACTCCGACGAGAAAATGCAGTGCAGGTGTTAGCGGTTTGTCATGTAATTTTGGATATTTTTCAATAATTTGACGTAAACCTGGTGCCAAAAGATACGATCCGTAATTAAGCAGAGTATCGTAGGAAAACTGATACAGTTTTTCGATATAAGGAATTTTTTGCAATTTTTTCGAGCGTTGTTCACTCATGCCAAACAGGCTAATTAAAATTTCACGTTGAATCGCCTGGATCAGCTCCTGCATGACGTCGTTGAGACGAGTCGTGACCAGTTGTGCGAGACCTTCCAATACATCAGCCTGACTGGGTGGTGTACGGTCCCATCTACAATAGGTTTCATGTAATGGGGTTAAACTCGGCATTTGATCCTGTCCTTTTTGAGACCATGTTTCCCATACCCTTTATTTTTTCTTGGGATCACGGTATAAACTCTTAACTTTTCATTTTATATCGTTCATCTCGAACAGCTTTTACAATAACGATGATTGCGCTTCGGTATTAATTTTTTTGTCTGACAATCCTGGCTATATCTACATTAAAACAGATGGGTGGCGAAGACTCAGGGATAAAATAAATCTAGTTTAAATTTGACCATGATGCAATAAAAACCATGAACATCATTTATTTACATGGATTTCAAAGCAGTGCTTTATCCATAAAAGGCCGGCAGATTAAAGACTACTGTCAGCAGCACAGCAATGTTCAGGTTCATCTGCCGGATCTCAACATGCCGCCAGAGCAGACCATGGCGCATGTGGCTGCCATGATTGAAAGTCTGGACCGGGTGGTGCTGGTGGGGAGCAGTCTAGGAGGCTTTTATGCGACACAGCTGGTCGCAAAGTATGGCGTTCCGGCTGTTTTAATTAATCCTGCTATGCGACCATGGCAACTATTTCGTGACTTATTTGGCAGTGATCAGATTCCCTATGTGGTGAATGCTGAATGGACGCTGGATCATACCCATCTGGATCAGCTTGAGCAGATGGCGGTGCCATTTGTGCAAGATGCGGACAAAATTTTAGTGTTATTACAACAAGGGGACGAAGTTTTGGATTATCGTGAAGCACAGCGCTATTATAGCAATGCTTCACATCAGTCCATGCTGATTACCGAAGCAAATGGCAACCATGCGATGGAAAATTTCGCAGACAAAATACCGATGGCCTTACAGTTTTTATCGGATTGTATAAATTAAGGAAACAGTACAACGTGTCTCAATATACGGCTCAATCACTTGAAGTTTTATCTGGTTTAGATCCGGTACGCCGTCGTCCGGGTATGTATACCGATACCACTCGTCCAAACCATTTGGCGCAGGAAGTTATTGATAACGCTGTGGATGAGGCACTTGCCGGACATGCCAATAAAATTACTGTCACAGTGTATAAAGACGGTTCCCTGTCGGTTGAAGACAATGGCCGGGGGATGCCGGTGGATATCCATCCGGAATATGGCCAGAGCGGGATTGAAATTATTCTGACCAAGCTGCATGCCGGGGGTAAATTCAGTACCGATAACTACCAGTTTTCCGGTGGTTTGCATGGAGTAGGGATTTCCGTGGTCAATGCCCTATCTGACCGGGTGGAAGTGGAAGTTCAGCGTCAGGGCAACCTGTATAAAATGGCCTTTGAACATGGTGAACCAGTTGCGCCGCTGGAAGTGCTGCAAGGCAAGGCACCGAAACGTGCGACCGGTACCACAGTACATTTCTGGCCGGAAGCCAAATATTTTGATTCGCCCAAGTTTGCCCTCAAGGCTTTAAAACATAATTTAAAAGCCAAAGCCGTTTTAGCGGCAGGTTTGGAAATCAATTATGTAGACCAGATCAATGATGAAAAGATCAGCTGGCAGTTCGAAAATGGTCTGGTTGACTACTTAATGGATGAGCTGGAAGATCGTGAAATCATTCCGAGTCCAGCTTTTGTGGCTAGTGGTGAGGCTGAACGTGCCAGTGCCGAATTTGCGATTTGCTGGAATGCTGAAGGTGGCGAACAAATTCAGGAAAGCTATGTCAACCTGATTCCAACTGCGCAGGGCGGTACCCATGTCAATGGTCTGCGTTCAGGGGTCACCGATGCCATGCGTGAGTTCTGTGAACTGCGTAACCTGTTGCCGCGTAATTTAAAATTGTCTGCCGAAGATGTCTGGGATGGGGTGAACTACATTCTGTCGTTAAAATTTCAGGAACCACAATTTTCCGGTCAAACCAAAGAGCGCCTGTCGAGCCGTGAAGCCTCAGGCATTGTGCTGAATATCGCCAAAGATGCTTTTGCACTGTGGCTCAACCAGAATTCAGACATTGCCATGCAGCTGGCCGAATTGGCGATTGCCAAGGCGGGTCGCCGTTTAAAAGCGGCAAAAAAAGTTGAACGTAAGAAGATTGTTTCCGGACCTGCACTCCCGGGTAAATTGGCCGACTGTGTAGGACATACCCTGGAAGAATCGGAACTGTTTATTGTGGAAGGGGATTCTGCGGGTGGTTCTGCCAAGCAGGCACGTGACAAGAATTTCCAGGCAATCATGCCAATTCGCGGGAAAATCTTAAATACTTGGGAAGTCTCTTCTGATGAAGTTCTGGGTTCTCAGGAGGTGCATGATATTGCCATTGCGATTGGAGTCGATCCGGGCAGTGATGACCTGTCCGAACTTCGCTACGGTAAAATCTGTATTCTGGCCGATGCCGATTCAGATGGTCTGCATATCGCGACCCTGCTCTGTGCCTTGTTTGTGAAACACTTCCCAACCATGGTGGAGGAAGGGCATTTGTTTGTGGCCATGCCGCCCTTATTCCGTATTGATGATGGTAAGGATGTGCACTATGCGCTGGATGAAGACGAGCTGGAAAGCATTCTGAAAAAATGCAAAAGCAAGAATCCGCAAATCACCCGATTCAAAGGTCTGGGTGAAATGAATGCCAGTCAGTTAAGGGAAACCACGATGGATCCGAATACCCGTCGTCTGGTACAGCTAGATCTGGATGATGCACATTTTACCGCCGGTCTGCTGGATAAATTACTTGCAAAAAAACGCTCATCGGACCGTAAACACTGGTTAGAACAGAAAGGTAATCTTGCTGATCTGGTGGTTTAAGTTCGAGTTATTGCCAAATTAAAAAATCCTGCATCTGCGGGCTTTTTTATAGGTTTAAATTGAGTTGCATTAACACCAGATCACGCCATTTCCCAAATTTTTGTCCAACTTCTGGCATATAACCTGTCTGCTTAAAACCTAATTTTTCATGTAACACAATTGATGCTTGATTTTCATGATCAATCGCAGCAACCATCACATGAATATAATTTTGCCGTGCATGTTCAATCAGTTTCAGCATTAAGGCTTTTCCCAAACCTTGTCCGATAAAGTCCGGATGAATAAAGACCGAATGTTCCACTGTATGTTTAAACCCGCTAATTTGGCGGAAAGAAGAATAATCGGCATAGCCGGCGATGTGTTTAGTCTCTGAATGTTCAGCGACAAACAAAGGAAATAGTTGTTCAGTAAGGCTTTTAAACCAGTTCTGAAAATCCTCAATAGACTTTGGTGTGCTATTCCAGGTCGCAGTACCATTTAAAATTTCAGCATTATAAATTTTCAGGATGTGTTCTAGATCTTGTACTTGAGCGGGACGAATCAGAAAACCCATGAGCATATGCCGAACGACTAAATAGACTATGGATTTTAGAAATAAACCTGATTTTCAGCAATAAAAAAAGCAAGACCGAAGCCTTGCTTTTTTAACGTTCAAAACGTGGTGCTTAGAAGTGGTATTTGACCAAAGCACTGACGTCGTTTTGATCAACGCCTTGAATACCAAATTTGTTGTTCCAAACTGAGTGTTCGATACCCACATATAATTTGGTTTTAGGTGAAATATGCTTACCTACATTCCATTTGTACTGGCTGGTCCAGTTCAGCTCGCTTGCTTGAGCGCCTTTTTCAGCTGTTGACCAATCCAGGAAGGCATCTACCAGGAAATCTTCAGAACCCAATTTAAACGGAACTGCATAAGTGATCGTCATTTGATAATCATCTTTAGTTTTGTCGTTATCCGCTTTATAGAAGTTCACATTGGCATACTGGGTGTATGGAATATCTAAAGCGAAACCAATACCGTACAAGAAGTTATTAAACTCTTGGTTTTGGTCATATCCTGCATTGTGTTCCCAAGTTGTCGCAATAAGGACATCTTTAATTGGACCAAAAGAAAGATCTTTTCCAGATACTTCGCCTAAGCTTAAACGTGGCGCTAACTCGAAATATGTATTTTGTTCATCATTGCCATCCAATTGATGGTCAACAAAGAAAAATACATCCGAGTATTTAAGTTTAGCTGCATATTCTGCAGTCACGGTCGTACGGTCTTCAGTACCCACTTCATAGTTTTCACCATAAAGACCAGTTACGCTGAAGTCTTGCCATACCACTGGCGAAGCCTGTGTAAGCGCAGCTGTTGAAGCCAATGCACATGTAGCAAAAAATTGTGTAAGTTTCATTAAAAATATCTCCCCCGAGAAGCAAGCAAAGCATACAGATTCTTTAGCAAAAATAAAGCCAAAATTGATCAATGGTTAAAAAAATAGTCTGCTTTTCTCAGAGTGCTCCTGATTAAAATCAAGACACCACTTTGATACCTAAAAATACATGTTGATAAAAAAAGTAAGGCAGTTTGAAGAAGGCATTTTATCCGCAAAGAAATAATATGATATTTATCAAATTATTTAGAGGGAAAGTCAAATTCCTTATACGTTATAGGGTATTTAAAAAAAATATCAAAATACTACTTGCATAAGCTTCACCTAGACCCTTATATTCAAAGCATAAGGACACGAATCTGCAGAGTTAAAAGTGTTCATCATTCAATGTGGAGGAACTCGTTCCAAACTAGGTTGAAGATGCTCAGCGCTGTTGTTAACAGCAAGGTGAAACGTGCCAAGATAAGAAGTTTTGCACAAAAAAAGATTTGATGAATAAAGAGGATGAAATTATATGAACATTGAAATTCGTACCGATAAAAACATCCAAAATAGTGATCGTTTAATTACTTATGTTCGTGCAGAACTGAATGCTGAATTCCAACGTTATAGCGAACGTATTACCCATTTCTCGGTTCATTTTAGCGATGAAAATGGTCCAAAAGGTGGTGCAGATGATATTCACTGCATGATCGAAGCACGCCCGGCAGGTTTGAAACCGGTAGTGGTGAACCATCATGGTCATAATATCGATACTGCCATACATGGAGCCATTGACCGCTTAAAACGCAGTTTGGAACATCTATTTGAGAAAATAGATGACCCTCGTGCCGCAGTGCCGGTACTTGCTGAAACTGCAGAAGCCAGTGATGTGGACGATGTAAATGATTAAGCAACATCTTGCTTAAAGAAAAAAGCTCTTCGGAGCTTTTTTTATGGGCGTTTTAATACGCTATTTGGGACAGGGCAACAGAAATAAAAAATATACTCCTTATACATTTAGCTAAAACAAATGACAGTTTATTCGGCATAATAGTTAAAAAATGATTGAAGAGTATTTTCTCCATGTTAACAGCACAACAACAAGTCTTTGTACAGGCAATAGAAGAGCTGGATCTTGCTCAGGTACAACGTCTTTTGGCAGAAGGTCTCGATCCGAATTTTATTGATCTGGAAAAAGGTCCGGCCATTTCTGTCTGGTCCGATGGTTTGTTCAAATGGTGGGAGCATATTTGCGAAGCTTATGAAGCCGGTTCACCTTTATCTGAACAAGAAAAACAGCAGAATCTGGCAGTTCATCTTGAAATTTTAGAGGCGCTTATTCAAGCCAAAGTCAATTTACATTTATGGGATGCCGAAGAACTGTATGGTCCATTATGGGATGCTGCCAGCTCCGCCTGCGTGCCTGCAGTGCAACGTTTACTGGATGAAAAAGTAGATCCTAATACCAAAGATGAAGATGGTCAGACCATATTATCCTCGATTAGTGATTTATTCTTTGATTGTGACTTTGACGAAATCAACTGGTCAGAAGCATTGGCCGAAGAAAAGCAAACTTTAGAGTTGCTCCGTAGTTATGGGGCTAAAATGACTAAAGAATTAACATAATTAGTGAGACAATTCATGCCAGTCCTAAAAACAGTAAGTTTCATTTTTGCAGCAGGTTTTAGCATCAATGCGATGGCTGCCAACTTTTCTTTTGACCGTCCGGGTACAGGAATTGGTACAGGTATTACTCCAGTCGGTCAGCTGGCATGGGAACAGGGTTTACCAAGCCTAAACTACTCAGAAAGTACTGATGAGAACGGGCTAAAGGTTAAAAACACCAGCTTAAATGCCGACATGTTATTGCGTACCGGTTTAGCCAAAGATCTTGAAGTGCAATTGGGCTGGCAAGGACCATCCTGGTTAAAGACCAAAACGGCAGGCCAGTCCATTGAAGAAGACGGTCTGGGTGATGTCAGCATTGGGGTAAAAAAGGCCATTAATCTGGATGATGAAAAGCTTTCTATGGCTATTTTAGCCGAAGCTATTCTGGCGACTGGTAATGACGGTTTTAGCAATGAAGATGATATTTACAGCCTAACCTCGGCTGTGGCTTATGATTACAGCGATTTAATTGCTACTTCCATGACCATGCGCTATGAAGTCCAAAACAGCAACTGGGCAGTGACTGCAGTACCGACCATTGAATATAAAATCACTGACAAATTGTCAGGTTTTTCTGAACTGGTCTATCGCAAAGCCGAAAGTCAGAATTATGAATATGCACTGGGTTCAGGACTCATTTATGCACTGAATGAGCGTGTGCAAATGGATGCCAGTATTGGTGTGGACTTAAATGGTCGAGATAAAAGTTATCAATCAGGTTTGGGTGTTGCATTCCTATTTTAATTAAAAAAATAAACTGATATGAAAAAGCATCTTCAAGACATGGGCTTGTGGTTTCGGTTCGCTATATGCGGATTGATCGGTAGTGTGATTATATTGTGCTCCATGACACTGCAGGCGCAAGAGCAATTGCTTGCACCCGAGGATGCTTTTTCTTTTAGTGTTGAATCTAGCAGTACACATGAAGCCCGACTCAACTGGACAATTCCAGAGGGTTATTATTTATATCAGCACAAATTTGAAGTCCGGCAAGGGGCACAAAAGCTGGCTTTAAAATTGCCGCAAGCCACCGATTTACATGATGAAAACTATGGTCGCACCCAGGTTTATTTTCATCAAGTGCAATTTAATATTTCGACCGAAGCCTCCCAAACCTACCAGGTGACGTGGCAGGGCTGTGCCCAAGACCGGATTTGCTATCCACCGCAAACCATTGAGTTTCAGACCGATATTGACGGTTTGGTGCTGTTGCAAAATCAGGCCAGAGCAAGCAAGCGTCTGCTGGATCTTTCAACATCTTCAAACAGTTCTGTAACTGGTCAAAACACTTTGAGTGCTGAACAGAATAGCATTCAACCGACAGCAAAGCCCGTCATACGCGATACTGCAAAAGATCAAATGTGGTCGGAAACACTGGCTGAAAGCTCTTTGCTGTATGGCTTATTGCTGTTTTTCGGTTTAGGCATCTTGTTGGCCTTTACGCCATGTTCATTACCGATGCTGCCGATTTTAACTTCGCTGATTGTTCGCGACAGTAAAGGGCTGAAAGCCTGGATGATTGCTCTGGTATTTGTCTGCAGTATGGCCATGGTCTATGCGGTTTTAGGCTTAATTGCTTCATCTGCTGGTTTGAATTTTCAGCGCTGGTTACAGCAGCCTTCCACCCTGATTGCTTTTAGTGCGTTATTTGTTTTATTTGCACTAAATTTATTCGGTTTATTTGAAATTAAATTGCCCCAAGCTTTGGTCAACCGCCTCGATCAGGCCCAGTCGCTACAAAAAGGTGGCAGCCTGATTGGGGCAGGTGTTATGGGGATGATCTCTGCACTGCTGGTTGGACCCTGCATGACCGCACCTCTAGCCGGGGCACTGTTATTTATTTCCCAGAATCAAAGCCAGTGGCAGGGGGCACTCTTGCTGTTCACCTTGGGTTTTGGCATGGGAACGCCCTTGCTTCTGGCCAGTGTACTGGGTTCCAGGGTGTTGCCTAAAGCAGGGTTGTGGATGCACCAGATTAAGGTGCTGTTTGCCTTTATCATGCTAGCCTTGGCCCTATATTTTATTCGTCCGCTTATTTCTGAGGCCTGGCTGCAATGGGCAGGCTTAGGTTTAGGCATTGCTTTTATTGCGTATATCCTTTTTCGCATTCGGCAACAGACCCCGCTGAGGGCTTTATATGTACTGGTATTACTCGTGGTGATGCCTTATCTGGCTTATACTCAATATCAACACAGCCAGCGGTTTTTTATCGGGCAAAGCACGACCCAGGCCACTTGGCATGTGGCAAAAACAGCGAATGAATTTCAACAGCTCTTAAGTAGTGTGCCCTCCAATCAGCCGATTATTATTGATGTGTATGCAGACTGGTGTGTGGCCTGTCAGCCCATTGAACATCAGGTGCTAAAATCGGCTCAAGTCCAACAAGCACTTGCGCCGTATTTTCTGATTAAACTGGATTTGAGTAACTATGATGCAACGCATCAGGCCTTATTGAATCAATGGGATATTTTAGGGCCGCCCACCTATTTATTCTTGGATGCTAAGCAGCAGGAAATTCGTGGTTTACGTCTAACCGGTGCTTTTAGCGAGGCTGAATTACTGAAACAGCTCGATTTGTTTCAACAGCATATAGGACCATAATGTGATGTATCAGCTCTATATAGCCAATAAAAATTATTCCAGCTGGTCAATGCGCCCGTGGCTGGTGTTACAGGCTTTTCAGTTGCCTTTTCAGGAATTCATGATTCCGTTTCCCGCAGAACGCAACACCGGCACATTCAAGCAGGATGTATTGGCCATTAACCCCAATGGGAAAGTCCCGGTATTGATCGATCATGACTTGATGCTGTGGGATTCGCTGGCGATTTGTGAATATCTGGCAGAACGGCACCCCAATCAGCATTTGTGGCCACAAGATGTCAAGCAGCGTGCGCATGCACGTTGTATTGTGGCGGAAATGCATAGCGGATTTTCAGGTTTGCGCAATGCCTGCGGCATGAATATCCGAGCCCATTTAGCCGATGTGGGTAAGCGTTTATGGCAGGACAATGCCGAGCTTAGGCAAGATGTGGCACGGATCGAACAGATCTGGTCAGAACGTCCAGAGGTGAACGGTTTTTTATGTGGTGAATTTTCAATTGCCGATGCATTTTATGCCCCGGTGGTGACGCGGCTTATGACCTATGCCTTACCGGTCAGTGAGTCGACACAGCAGTATATGCACACCATGCTGCAACATCCGGCCATGAAACTGTGGATGGAAGGCGCGTTGCAAGAACAAGCTTGGGTGAATTATTTAGAGTCGTATCAACAGCAGCCGCTTTAGCAGGGCTTGGGCTCAGTAAACAACTCTGCCTGATAACACTTGACCTGATTGCGTCCGTAGCCTTTGGCTGCATACAGAGCCTTGTCTGCCCGGCTGAGCAATTGTTGCGAATTGAGTAAGGGACTGGATAGTGCAATGCCAAAACTTGCGGTGATCGGAATGATCTCTCCCGATTCACTGCATAAATGAAGCTGTTGAATGGCCTGACGACACCGTTCAGCAATAATTTGTGCCTGTTCTAGAGAAGAATGATTTAAAATAAGAAGAAATTCTTCTCCACCAAAACGGCCCAGCATATCGCTATCTCGAATGATTTGAGAGAGTGCTTGACTGACCTGAATCAGGGTTTCGTCGCCTTTATCGTGCCCGTATTGGTCATTAATGCGCTTGAAATGATCCAGGTCAATTAACACCAGTGCATAAGATTCATTGGGTTTGCGTTCTAGTTTTTCCAGACAATTGTTGATGCTGCGCCGGTTAAGAGTATTGGTCAGTGGGTCAACCTGACTTAAATGCTGAATCAGTTTTTCTCGATGCCGCCATTGGCTAAGTAAAATTTCAAATAAAATTAAACAAGTAATAAGAATTGGTACAATGAAATACATCATTGTCAGCACCCAAAACATATTCTGGTAGGGTTGGGTGTGAAGATTAAACAACGGACCGTAGCTGATTTGACCTTGCAAGCCTAAATACCCGCAAACCAGTAAAAATAATGTGGCCGGGATAAGGGCGAAATAAACGATTTTACGGTTAAACAGCACCAGGCCCACCGTGAGCAGACACATGTAAGTGATCATGGTGGCCGGACTGAGTACGCCGATCACATAACCATCACGACATAAAGACATGACCAAAATCCCCACGGATACATAGGGTAGGCATTGCTGTACCCAGGCTTTTTTACGCCATGCCGAACATGGGTAAATCAGCGCAATAAAGACGGTCAAAATCAGGATATTCATTTCCAGCTGTAGTTTGAGCAAGGGTAAATTTACCCAAGGCCAGACTTCAGGAGATAAAAGTACAAAAACTTTCCAGATAATCCAGATCATATGCACTGAACTTCCTAAAATCAGCATCAAAATGCATTTATTCAGGACACTCCAATTCATTACACCCCCATCTTCTAACAGGTATTTCGCAATTTTTTCTTTGAATGAGAAGGCATGATTTGGTGAAAAGATTGGCTTCATTCGATAAATATAATCCTTGGTTGTCTAAATCATGAATTAATGTGAAATAAGTAGATTTATTTTTAATAATTCACAACATAGCACGTTTTTTCAGTAATGGTAATGGTTGTTTTTTGTACTTTTTGGTCTAAAAAGTACTTTTAGCTGAATTATTGTTGTATTAAATATGGAACGTTGTGTTGTATATAAACGTATTATTCTATTTTTAGTGGTCGATTAAAATGCCTACATTGAATAAATAAAGATGAAGGTAACAGGCATGAAAGTTTTACATATCGATTCGAGTATTTTAGGTGATGCTTCTGTTTCACGCCAATTAAGTCAGGCGATTGTCACTCAGTTGCAAGCCAAGCATGCAGATGCGACCGTAGAATATCTGGATTTGGCACAACAGCCCATTCCACATTTAACCGCTGAAATTTTGATGGGGCAAGATGCTGAACAGGCAGCCTTAGGTGAAAAAATTATTCAGCAATATTTGGATGCGGACGTGGTTGTAGTCGGTGCAGCAATGTATAACTTTGGCTTGCCGTCTACGCTAAAAGCTTGGATTGACCGGATCAGTGTGGCCGGTAAAACCTTTAAATATACTGAAAATGGTCCTGTTGGTTTGGCTGGTGAGAAAAAAGCCTATATCGCCAGCAGTCGTGGCGGCGTGTATGGTGAAAATAGCCCGGCAGATTTTCAGGAAGGTTTTTTGAAAACTGTATTTAATTTCACCGGTGTGAACGATGTCGAAATTATTCGTGCAGAAGGTGTCAATATGGGTGCAGAGTCAAAAGATCAGGCAATTGCCAGCGCTTTAGCTCAGGTGCAAAGCCTGTAATGTGAAATCATCCTATCCATGATTCCTCTTGGGTCAGCTTCGGCTGACCTTTTTTATGGAATATGGTTCATTGCGGATTAAATTTAGCTTTGATCCAGTGCATGGGCAAATTCAGCCAGATCGGCCAGTGCCTGTTTGGCTTCATCAAACCACGCATGGAACATCTGAAAATTGTGCCACATGCCGGTATAAAGTTTAAAAGTCACTTCAACATTGGCCTGTTCTGCTTTTTCTTTAAAGCGCTGTGCATCATCCAGCAGAATTTCTTTCGATCCTACTTGTACCAGTGTAGGAGGTAATCCAGTTAAATCTGCAAATAGGGGAGAAATTGAGGGATGTGATTTATCCATCGATTTAGGAACGTAATAATCAATTCCGGTTTCTAAGGTTTCAATGGACAATAAGGCATCGTGTTTCTGGTTATAGCGTAAGGATTCACTGGTGAGGGTTAAATCTAAAAAGGGTGACAACAGCATCAGACCACTGACCTGAGGCAGCTGTTCATCACGAATTTTAAGTGTCAAGGCCAAAGCCAGATTGGCACCACAGGAATCCCCGGACAAAATAATATCCTTGGCTTGTATGCCTTGGTCGAGCAAAATATTGTAAACATCAAACAGTGCATCCAGCGCTTCAGGAAAAGGCTGTTCAGGCGCGAGAGGATAATCTACGTGCAGCGCTTGCATTTGGGTCCGTGCCACCATGTCGGATACAAATGTCCGATGGGTATTTAAGGATCCTAAAAAGAATGCACCGCCGTGTATATGTAAAATAAGCTGTGTGGCCTCATTGTGAGGTTTGATTTCTTCAGCACGTAAACCGGCAAGACGGATTGGGCGAATACTGACATTTTTATTCTGCGGAAATAGACGGCACATTTGTTCAATGACAAAGCGTGCTGAATTTGGAGGTAAGTTAAACTGGCTTGGCAGACGGATGGTGGTTTTTAAAAAACTTTCTGTAATTAATTGTTTCCATAACGGATTTATCTTCATGTTTTTTCCATCTTGTTATATCTTTTGGGGGATAACTGGTTGTTTACCAATTCAAGTTACAAGATTACACTAAACGGTCACACGGAAGAATTGCAAATATGTTGTGACTTTTTAATACTAAGGCCGTCTACACTAGACTAGGAAACGAAAAAAAATGAAAAGAATTGCTCTTGCATTAGGATTGCTCGGATTAACAGCTTTGGCAAATGCTGCTGATCCTTTAAATGGAACAGTTTGGAAAACGATTGACGATAAAACAAAACAACCCAAAGCAATCGTAAAATTTACTGAACAAAAAAATGGCACATTGTCTGCGAGTATTCAAAAAGTTTTGACACCGGGCGAAGAACAGGCATGTAAAAAATGTGAAGGTCCATATCATAATAAATCTTTAAAAGGTTTAAAGATTGTTCACGGTCTTAAAAATGTCGGTGGTACAAGTTATGAAGAGGGTACTATCCTTGACCCTTCTTCAGGCAAAACCTACAAACTCAAAGGTGAACTGGCAAATGGCGGTAAAACGCTCGAATTACGCGGTTTTATTGGCGTATCTGTTTTAGGCCGTAACCAGACTTGGGTTCGCGCAAACTAAGTTTGCCTAGCCTAATGGATAAAACAAAAAAGCCTGACAATGTCAGGCTTTTTTAATGCGGATGGTGCAGGAGGCTTACTTTAATGCCCGATATGCTTCTTCATCAAAGCCGACGATATAACCAGAATCAGTTTCAAGCACAGGACGTTTGATTAAGCTGTTATGGCGGGTGAGCGCTTCAATGAGATTTTCTTCACTGCTTAAAGCTGTTTGTTGTTCCGCTTCGCTCAGTTTGCGCCAAGTGGTGCCTTTTTTATTCAGGATGACTTCCTGACCTTCGTTATCCAGCCATGTTTTTACCGTTTCAGCAGCAATGCCTTGTTTCTTGTAATCGTGAAACTCATATTCAAGACCGAGTTGATTAAGCAGGTCAAAGGCTTTTTTCATTGAATTACAGTTTTTGATACCATAAATCTTCAGCATAGGTGAATTATTCCATTTTCTATTCTTCAATAGCGTAACGAAAATCCATCAGAAGCTCTAGAGTGAATTAAATGATTAAAATTAAAAAATTCAGCTGTCATTAAACTGACATTTAGATTTGTAATTATAAAGCTATAAATAAGAACCATATGATTATTCTAAATATAATATATAGAAAATAGAAAAAATATAGAAATAGAAAAGAAAAAATAAAGATAACGAATAGAGAAAACCCGCATTCAATCATCCTGATTATGCGGGTCTCATTTCAACGTCCATTGTCACATCCTTGCAAAATAAGCTACCGAAGTGCTTTATTCTGTTTCATCCTACGGCGTCCTGTCCTTTTTCAGTCATCCTGACTTGTCCCTGTGCCGTGCAACAATAATGCACTTAAAACATGTATATAAAAAGCCACAAATTCGACATCTTTTGTAATCTATATGCCTGTATTGAGTGAACAATAGTTCACTCAATGTGCATTGTGGACTATATTTTATAATCAATAATCACCGGTGCATGGTCGCTAAACCAGGTCTCCTTATACACCCAGGCATTGACAGTACGGGCTTTCCAGTCTGGTGAGCAGGCTTGATAGTCAATGCGCCACCCGACGTTTTTGGCACGTGCCTGTCCGCGATTAGACCACCATGAATAAAGTTCGGCTTCCTTGCGCACTTCACGGAAAGTATCGACATAACCCAGATCATCATAAATATGATCGAGCCAGGCGCGTTCATGTGGCAGGCAGCCTGAAGATTTCTGGTTGCCCGACCAGTTCTTGATATCAATGCGTTTATGCACAATGTTGTAATCACCGCAGACGATGATCGATTTATCTTCATCCCGCCATTGTTTGAGAATATCTTGATACTGATCCAAAAAGTGATCTTTACGGGCTTGGGCTTCTTCACCGGATGAACCTGAAGGCAAATACAGCGAACAGATGTATACAGGCTTGTCTAAACCGAGATCAAATTCGGCAGCGATAAAGCGCCCTTGAGAGTCGGCCAGTTCAAAGCCTAAACCATCTTTTACAGAGGCAAAAGGTAGGCGACTATAAATGGCGGTACCGGCATAGCCTGCACGTTCTGCTGGGAACAGGTGCGTGTACCAGCCTTCAGGTCTAAATTTTTCAGTCCACTGCGCATGGGTGATCCGGCTTTCCTGCATACAAATGACATCTGCATCTGACTGTTCCAGCCATTCCAGCAGGCCTTTGGTCACTGCTGAACGCAAGCCATTTACGTTAATTGAAACGACTCTTAGAATTTTTTGATCACTTGGATAGCTACTCTTTGGTATCATACGCAAGTCTTACCTCTATTTCTGAATTTTGGAGCACCTCATGACGTCGCAAGCGACTTTTAACCCTCAAGCTTTTATCGAACTTGCATTATCACGTGGTGTGCTTAAATTTGGTGAGTTTACTTTAAAATCGGGTCGTGTGAGTCCTTATTTTTTTAATGCGGGTTTGCTCAATGATGGCGAGGCGTTAACGCTACTGGCTTCAGGCTATGCAGACAAATTAACGGCATGTGACAATGTCGAAGTGATTTTTGGCCCGGCCTATAAGGGGATTCCATTTGTTGCTGCGACTGCCGTGGCATTGTCACAAAATCATGGTGTAAGTGTACCTTGGGGCTTTAACCGTAAAGAAGCCAAGGATCACGGTGAAGGCGGGGTGCTGGTTGGCGCATCGGTTGAAGGCAAAAAAGTCTGGATTATTGATGATGTCATTACTGCAGGTACAGCCATTCGTGAAGTGGTCACCATTCTTAAAAATGCTGGTGCGCAAATTGCCGGAGTATTGGTGGCTCTAGACCGTCAGGAAAAAGGACAGGGCGAATTGTCTGCTATTCAGGAAGTTCAAAAAGAACTGGAAATTCCAGTTCATGCCTTGATTACCATGAAAGATTTGATGGATTTCTTGGAAGCTAAAGGCGAAAAAGACGCTTTAGCGAAAATGGAAGCCTATCGTGTGAAATACGGTATCTGATCGGTCAATGGTTAAAAAGGGAAGCCATGTGCTTCCTTTTTTGTCATTTTAAGAAAATAAGAGATAACTTAAAAAAATCGACTAAAAAAGTACTCAGGCTTTAAACAAAGCTCTAGTCATATTCATCTTTTGTTTGTTTTTAGGCTGAAAGAAGACGCCAATACATGCTATTGAAGTTGAGCACCGTTTTAATCTATACCCTCTAAACCGGTATTTATTTAGGGCTAAGACTAGAAGATTTAAGAGAGACTTACCCCTTTTGCTCAGGCTCCGTATACGGATAGCTCTTAAAATTTTGCGACAAAGAAAACCTGATTTTTCAGAGTAAAATTCCGCTTTAAATTTATTCTGTATAAAAATATCTAATAAATTCATGATTAGTTAATAAATTATACAAAATGCATATTGTAAGTTATTAAAAATAGATTATTTTTCATTCGATTTTATGGGGGTGCTGTGATTTTATACCCTAAAGGTATAAAATTTTTATAGATAAAAATACTAAATTAAACAGTATTTTATTTTTATTCATAAATATAAAAAGACTATAAATTAAATTATAACTTATTTTTTGAGAATAAAAAGTGCAGAAAATGGAGGATTTTTCCAAAATAAATTACTGTAAACTTTGTCACATTTTTACACATTTTCAGAAATAAAATGGTATTTTTTGTGATAGATCATTTAACCATTAAAATGATTTAATCGGCTTGCATAATAACAATAGATAAATATAAAAGGGATTTTCATTTAAACTTTGGCTCTCTAATTCTTTTTATAAAAAAGAGGCTCACAGAAGCGAAAAAGAATTAGAGAGTTAATATTACCTGAGAGTGAGTGGAAAAACTTAATACCAGATATTGAATTGATAAAAATGTAACCTAAAACTAAAGAAGCTAAAATACAATGCGTCTTTAAAATAATTTAAATGGTCTTAATATATTAAAAAGGTGAGATTATGGCAAAAAAGTACAATAAATTTTTATCTGGATCTGCAGATTTTAATTTAGAAAATTCTCTGTATCACTGGATTACTCAAGTACATGCTCAATATATACAAAATGTTGATCATGCATTAAAAAAATATGGTTTAGATAATTCGCGCCGTCGTATCTTGCTGGCATTACAATCCAAAAATAAGGCTAGCGTATCTGATCTGTCGGAAATGTTGATTTCTAAAATGTCGACCACCACCAAAGTGGTCTATCGCTTAAAAGAAGAAGGATTAGTAAATACTTATTGTTGTGAAGATGATGCTCGAATTACGCGAGTATTATTAACAGATAAAGGACAACAAATGATTCAAAAAATTAATGATCTCAGCCTGGTCGTATTAGAACAATCTTTTGATGGCTTAACACCGCTACAAATTGAAAAAATGCTGGATAACCTGAAACATATTTTTAAAAATCTTGCCCCTTAAAATAAATTAAAGTACATAGCTATTTAAATAAAATGTCCATGATTTTTTATTGTGATAATAAAGAGGATTTGTTTTATATTAGAAATAAGTTAATCGTTATTATTTTAATAAAAATTGTGAAAGATTATGCTTTTTTTAAGTCTAATAAGGTATTTTTTTTGTTAAATAAAAATTAAACTGGTTGGGGTGAATATGATTGATGAAAATTTTATTTTTTAAATATTTTGATTTAAATTGTCTGTACTTTATTATTTAAGCAGTTTTAAATTTTATAAGGTTAAAATAAAATTATTTTTTAAGATGGGATAAATAAGATATAATATTGTATTCTGCATAATTATTTTATTATTTATCCTTTATGGAATCATAATTAAATTGGTTCTTCACATTTCTTACACTCCAATATTATTCCTAGTTTCTCTTTTCGACCTTGTTCAGTTATCACCCACGGGCGGTTTTGCCAAGGCGGATTATGTCGAACATGCTGGGTATGGCCACAGGAAAGGTCTGCAACCCAATGGTTTTCTTCATCTAAATGAAATCCAATAATCGCTTGTTGCATGAGGTACTCCTTGCCGCTTTCAAATGATTCGATACAAGCTTTATTAAAATTGAGAAAAAAGAAAGATTAAACTCCGCTATACTTTTCTCAAGTTAAAAATACATGAGCAGATCGATATGCGCGTACTTGTTGTGATGGATCCCATCGAAAATGTAAACCTGAAAAAAGATTCTTCTATGGCCATGCTGTGGGCTGCCAGCCGTCGTGGGCATGAGTTGGGTTATGCATTACAGCAAGATTTATATATTGATCAGGGTAAAGCCTTCGGTTTGATTTCACCCCTGAAAGTGTTTGAAGACTATAACCATTATTATGAATTGGGTGAAAAGAAAAAAGAATCGATTGCAGCTTATGACGTGGTGTTGATGCGTAAAGACCCACCTTTCGACATGAATTTTGTTTATACCACGTATATTCTGGAACAGGCTGAGCGTGAAGGGGCGTGGATTATTAACAAGCCGCAAAGCCTGCGTGACTGCAACGAAAAATTGTTCGCCACCCAGTTCCCTGAACTTCAGGTTCCGACTCTGGTGACCTCAAATGAAGGGCTGATTCGTGAGTTTCTAAAAGAACAGGTGGATGTGATTGTAAAACCACTGGACGGGATGGGGGGTACAGGTATTTTCCGCTTGTATCAAGATGGCATCAATATTGGATCGACTATTGAAATGCTGACCAATAACGGTACTCGGCCGATTATGGCGCAGCGTTATATTCCGGAAATTGTTGAGGGCGATAAGCGCATCCTGATGGTAAATGGTGAGCCTATACCTTACTGTTTAGCCCGTATTCCGCAAAATGGTGAAGTGCGCGGCAACCTAGCAGCTGGTGGTTTGGGTCAAGCCCGTCCCTTAACTGAAAATGATAAAGCGATTGCGGCAAAAGTAGGCCCTTATCTCAGAGAAAAAGGCCTGATTTTTGTGGGATTAGATGTAATTGGCAATTATGTGACAGAAATCAATGTTACCAGTCCAACCTGTATTCGTGAGATTGATGCACAGTTTGGCACATCTATTGCCGACGATTTATTTGCTGTTCTGGAAACAGGTTTAAAAGTAAAAGCATAAGTCTGATGTTTATAAAAAAAAGAGCTCCTACTAAAATAAGAGCTCTTTTTTATTCTGTTTGATCCGTTCCTTTTCTTGCTTTTTATTTGGGGATACAAAGGGACGGGAATTTATGCATTGTTCAAAAGACAGGTCATAAAATTGCTTAAAAAATATATATTTTGCTCGATTATCAATAAAACTAGTTTAAACTTTAAAATCTGAAGAAAAAAACAATGAAACGCATGTTGAAAAAAAGTAAATAACCTTTCACGGTTATGCGTTTGTGATTACAATTGTTAGCTTAAAATCAAATTTCGTTATTCCTATTTTAGAATTGAAGAATTAGACTGTGACCGAAGCAACGCAAACAAAGCCGAAACATGTGATGATGATGGCTGCCGGAACCGGTGGGCATGTTTTTCCAGCACTTGCTGTTGCCAAACAATTACAGCAGCAGGGAATTCAAGTGTCCTGGTTGGCAACGCCGACAGGCATGGAAAACCGCTTATTAAAAAATCACAATATTCCAATTTACCAGATTGATATTCAGGGTGTACGTGGTAATGGTCCTGTACGTAAGTTATTGGCACCGTTTAAAATTTTAAAAGCTACCTTAAGCGCCATGCGCTATATGAAACAGCTGAAAGTCGATGCCGTAGCCGGTTTTGGCGGTTATGTGGCTGGTCCCGGTGGTTTGGCTGCCCGTGCCTTGGGCATTCCCGTGATTATTCACGAGCAAAACGCCATTGCAGGTTTTACCAATACCCAGTTATCACGTATTGCCAAAAAAGTGTGTCAGGCATTTCCCGGTACTTTTGCTGAAAGTGCAAAAATTGTGACCACAGGCAATCCGGTTCGTAAAGAAATTACTGAAATTTTAAGTCCGTCCTGGCGTTATCAGGAACGTGAAAAAGCTGGTTTGCCACTACGTGTACTGATTGTCGGTGGTTCATTGGGCGCGCAAGCATTGAATGAGCGTGTACCGGAAGCGTTAAAGCAGCTAAACGTACCATTGAATGTGTATCATCAATGTGGTCAAAACCATGCCGAGGCAACCCGTGCCCGTTATGCTGATAAGCCGGCATCGTTGCAGGTTAAAGTACAACCCTTTATTGAAGATATGGCCAAAGCCTATGCTGATGCCGATCTGATTATTTGTCGTGCTGGTGCTTTAACCGTGACAGAAATTGCAACGGCAGGTGTGGCAGCTGTTTTTGTGCCGCTGCCAAGTGCGGTCGATGATCACCAGACGGCGAATGCCAGATTTTTAGCCAAAAGTGGGGCGGCAAAAATTTGTCCACAATCTACCTTAACCCCAGACAGTTTAAAAGAACTTTTAGTCCCGTTGATGAATCGCCAATTGTTGTCTGAAATGGCAGTCAAGGCACGTCAACAGGCTCAACCAGATGCAACCCAACACGTGGTTCGTTTAATTCAAGAATTGTAATTAGAGTAATATATGTCTCCATCTACTCCTGCTGATCAAGCAAAAAAGTTAATCAAAGTGCCTGAAATGCGCCGTATCAAACACATTCATTTTGTGGGAATCGGCGGTGCAGGGATGTGTGGTATCGCAGAAGTATTGAAGAACCAAGGCTATCAGGTCTCTGGTTCAGACATCAAAGCGTCTAAAACTACGGCGCAACTTGAAGAAAACGGTATCAAGGTTTATATCGGTCATACGGCTGAAAATATTAAAGATGCCAATGTACTGGTGGTTTCAACCGCGATTGATCCGGAAAACCCGGAAATCAAGGCCGCAATTGAAAGCCGTATTCCAGTGGTTCGCCGTGCGGAAATGCTGGGTGAGCTGATGCGTTACCGTCACGGTATTGCTGTTGCCGGTACGCATGGTAAAACCACCACGACAAGTCTGGTGACCTGTATGCTGGCGGAAGAAAACCTGGATCCAACCTATGTGATTGGTGGTTTGCTAAACCGTACCGGTGTCAATGCGGCACTGGGTGCAAGCCGTTATATCGTGGCTGAAGCAGATGAGTCAGATGCATCATTCCTACACTTGCAACCTATGGCCACCATTGTGACCAACATTGATGCGGATCATATGGATACCTATGGCGGCAGCTTTGATGTGCTCAAAGATACTTTTGTCCAGTTCCTGCAAAAATTACCATTCTACGGCCTGGCTGTGGTGTGCGGTGATGATGCCAACATCCGTGAAATCATGCCACGTATTGGTCGTCCAGTGTTGACTTATGGCTTTAATGAAGACAATGACATCCGTGCTGTCGATGTTGATCAGGACGGTATGCGTACTCACTTTACCGTGCTGCGTAAAAACCGTGAACCGCTTCGTGTGACGGTGAACCAGCCGGGTCTGCATAATGTGCTTAATGCTTTGGCAGCAATCGGTATCGCTACGGATGAAGGCGTTTCTGATGGCGCGATCTGCCGTGCATTAGAAGGGTTTAGCGGTGTGGGCCGTCGCTTCCAGGTTCAAGGTGAATTTGAGATTGAAGGTGGCAATGTGAAACTGGTGGATGACTATGGTCATCATCCTAAAGAAGTCGAAGCTACCATTAAGGCTGCACGTCAAAGTCATCCAGACCGCCGTCTGGTGATGATGTTCCAGCCGCATCGCTTTACCCGTACCCGCGACTGCTTTGATGACTTCGTCGATGTATTGTCACAAGTTGACCAATTGTTATTGCTGGAAGTGTATCCTGCAGGCGAGAAGCCGATTGTCGGGGCAGATAGTCGCAGTCTGGCGCGCAGTATCCGTTTGCGCGGTGAGGTTGAACCGATTTTGATTGATCCTGTAGATGGCAATTTACAAAATGTGATGCAAAAAGTGTTGCAGCCAAATGACTTGTTATTAACGCAAGGCGCAGGTAATGTGGGTGCGATCTCGGTTGAGCTTGCACAAAATAAGTTGTATTTAAAATAATCACTTTGTGTGTTTTTGAGTGTGATTGTTCAGTTATAAAGTTTAAGGATATAAACGTGGCAAATGCTTCAAAATTCGGTAAAGTTGCCGTATTGCTTGGTGGTAAATCAGCTGAGCGCGAGGTTTCTCTAGATAGTGGTAAAGCTGTGCTTGAAGCATTGGTGCGTTCGGGCGTGAATGCCGAAGCTTTTGACCCGCAAGAGCGTAGTGTAACTGAACTGGTGAACTATGACCGTGCTTTTATTGTCTTGCATGGCCGCGGTGGTGAAGACGGTCAAATCCAAGGTACATTGGAATGGTTGAATATTCCTTATACCGGTACCGGTGTGCAAGGTTCTGCGATTGGCATGGATAAGGTGAAGACCAAGCAGGTCTGGCAAGGTTCGGAACTGCCAACGGCCCCCTATCGCATTGTGACCAAAGATTCTGATCTGGATGCCATAGTGGACAGCATTGGTCTGCCGTTTATTATCAAACCGGTACATGAAGGTTCAAGTATTGGTATGAGTAAAGTTGAACGTAAGGAAGACTTTACCGATGCAATTGCCAAAGCCACTGAGCATGATGCCGTGGTGATGGCAGAAAAATGGATTACCGGCCGTGAATTTACTATTGTGATTTTAAATGGTCAGGCTTTGCCGATTATTCGCCTGGAACCGCCAAAAGATGTGGCATTCTATGACTATGAAGCCAAATACAACCGTAATGACGTGCAGTACGGCATTCCGTGTGGTTTAACCGAAGAAGAAGAAAAACGTCTGCAAGCTTTGTGTTTACGTGCTTTCCAGGCCGTAGGTGCAAGTGGTTGGGGGCGTATTGATGCCATGCAGGATGAACAGGGCAACTTCTGGTTACTGGAAGTGAATACTGTTCCGGGCATGACCAGTCATTCTCTAGTACCAAAGGCGGCAAAAGCTGTGGGCTATAGTTTTGATGAGTTATGTGTGGCGATTTTAGAACAGACTTTAACGGCTGCGGCTTACTAGATTATGGCTCAACTCCCTGCTTCAATGCGTCGTAAACGAGCAGCAATTACCTCTATTCATGAAAAGCTACCTACACCTAAGGAAAAGCTTGCGAATTTGGGTGGCTGGTTGTTGTTGCTGGTTGCACTTGCCGTATTGGCAGTGGGGATTTATGGTCTGTATGGTGTTATGACGGATGCCCAGGTGGCTAAACTGAGTGTAGTGGGTACCCGCTCAGAGGCTGAAAATCGCCAGGTCATGACTCATGTTGCACCCAAGGTGACAGAAAATTATTTTACCTCTGATCTGGAACAAATCCGCGATCAGGCTTTAGCGTTGTCTTGGGTGGATCGCGTGGTAGTCTCACGTGCATGGCCAAATTCAATTCGTGTGCGCGTCATGCCGCGTCATGCCATTGCTCGTTGGGGAACCGGACGGCTATTGAGTGACAGTGGTGATATTTTTGCAGAAGTGGTGCCGCAGAATAACCAGAAATTACCTTTGCTGCATGGTCCCGCTTCTCAGTCAAAAATGATGATGCGTCGCTACAATGAAATTAACCAGTTGTTCCTGCCGGTCAACATTCGTTTAAAAGAATTATATTTAACAAAACGTATGACCTGGTTCATGCAGTTTGATTCAGGTTTACGCATTATTGTCGATCAGGATCAGACCATGGGTAAACTTCAACGCTTAAGTCATCTGGCACAAAGTGATCTAAAACCCGTTTGGGCTAAAATTTCATCAGTAGACTTGCGTTATAGAAACGGATTGGCCATACAATGGAAGAATGCAGCACCCCCGAATATTGTAAATGGTCATTTTGTTGTAACGATTGATGACACAAGCATTGCAGATACAAGAACGGTAAAGCCATAATTGAGCGGCTTTATATAAAATAGAGGCTTAAGGCCATAAATTAACTAAACACGTAATGGTAGTAGTAGATAATGAATGAAGCTGTTCCCTCGGTTGTTGCGATTGACATTGGGACACACAAAGTTTCAGTTTTGATTGGTAAGGTACATGCGCCAGACAATATCCAAGTGATTGGGATGGCAACCGCTCGTAACCGAGGCATGAATAAAGGGAAAATTGTAAGTCTCGATAAGGTCATCACTGCAATTAAAAATGCCGTACAAGAAGCAGAAGATATGGCTGAATGCCGGGTGCATTCTGCCTGGGTTTCCATTCCAAGTGCAGAATTAAAAAGCTTTTATGCCTCAGGCCGTACTCCGATTGAAAATAGCGACCACACAATTACAACAAGCGAAGTGGTTCGTGCACTCGAATTGGCCAAAGCCAGTCATTTGACTTCAGACCATTATCTGGTGAGTGCGGTACCTTTAGGTTTTGAACTGGATGATTCTGCGGAATGGGTGCAAAATCCGATTCGCATGTCTGCTCATAGCATGATCGGGCATTATCAGCTGATGATGTTGCCAATCAGCACCATGCAAAATCTGGATCGTGCCCTTAAAGGGGCTAATATTGGCGTGGAGAAAATGGTGGTTTCCTGTTTGGCAACAGCTGAAGCCAGTTTGCTGAAAGATGAAAAAGAATATGGGGTATGTTTGGTCGATATCGGTGCCGGTACCACCAATATTGCCGTTTATCTGGATGGTCGCTTGGCATTGACGCATACTTTGCAGCGTGGGGGAGAGCATGTCACCCGTGATATTGCTGCGGTATTGCAAACCACCACTGAAGAAGCTGAACGGCTGAAATTGTTGTATGGCTGTGTTGACCTGAAAGTGGTTAAACCTGACCATATGATTCAATTTCAGGGCATTGATGGTCCACAGACCATTAGCCGTATTGAATTGGCAGAAATCATTATTGCGCGTTATGAAGAAATTCTGACCCAGGTTCATCAAGAATTAAAGCAGAATGGGGCCATTCATGGTCTGTATCATGGTGTAGTTCTGACGGGTGATGCTAGTCAAATTGAAGGTATGGTGAATTTGGCACGTCATATGTTGGGGGTGTCAGCGCATTTAGGCAATCCACCAGTACAAGTACATGCTGATGAACAGAATCAGGCGGCTTTGCGCCGTTCACAGTATGCCACTGCTGCCGGCTTGTTGATGTTTAGCCAAAGTGATACGCAAGATACTATTGTAGAAGCGACAGATCCTGAAAAACTGACTCTATTTAAGCGGGTCGGTCGGGCATGGTCAGCGTTAAACAATCAGTTAAAATCGATATTTTAAGTGAAATTTATTGGGAATATTGTAAGGAAGTTGTTCGTCTAACGGCTTGCACTTGACAAGTGTGTGGTTGGACAGCATCCTAAACTCAATTTTTATTAAGATCAAGGCAGTATACGGGCTTAAGTGACTGCCAATTACGAATTAGGAAATCCAAAGGTCATGGCCTCATTTGAATTTTTAGAAGATGATCAAAACGATAGCAACGGTCAAGCCCGTTTCACTGTATTTGGTGTTGGTGGTGCTGGTGGTAATGCCGTGCAACACATGCTTGAATCCGACATTCAAGGGGTAAAATTTGTTTGTGCCAATACCGACAAACAAGCTTTAGACCGTATGAATGCCCAATTCAAAATCCAGTTAGGTGAACAAAGCACGCGTGGTCTGGGGGCAGGTGCAAATCCGCAAGTAGGTCAAACTGCTGCTGAAGAAAGCCGTGAACTGATTCGCCAACATCTGGAGGGTACCGATATGGTATTTGTCACTGCCGGTATGGGTGGTGGTACAGGTACGGGTGCTGCGCCAGTTGTTGCTGAAATTGCCAAAGAAATGGGCATTTTAACTGTGGGTGTGGTGACGACTCCGTTTAACTTTGAAGGTAAGCGTCGTCAACAGTCGGCAGAAAAAGGCATTGAAGCTCTGGAAGCACATGTCGATTCATTAATTATTATTCCTAACCAGCGTTTGCTTAAAGTCTTCCGTGACATTTCCATGAAAGATGCTTATAAAAAGGCAGATGATGTATTGCTGAATGCAGTGCGCAGTATTTTTGATCTGGTGGTTCGTCCCGGTCATATCAACCTTGACTTTGCTGATTTGAAAACGGCCATGAGCACTCGCGGTTATGCGATGATGGGTGTGGGTTCAGGCCGTGGTGAAACACGCGCCCGTCAGGCGGCTGAACAGGCTATTCGCAGCCCATTACTGGATAACGTGACTATTATGAATGCCAAAGGCATTTTAATTAACGTCACCGGTGGTGATGATGTGACCTTCGGTGAAATTGAAGAAATTACCGATGTCGTCAACCAGATTGTCGATCTTGATGAAGGTCAGGTGTTTTACGGTACGGTCTTTGATCCGGATGCGCGTGATGAAATCAGTGTCACTGTAATTGCAACCGGTTTGACCCGTAATTCAGCGGACTCTGCAGATACGGTAAAACGCCCATCAGTACAGTCTGCAACACGTCCAGTCACTCATACGGCTCAGGCTGTCGTTGAAGATGATGATGTGCCAGCCATTCAACGTCAGCAAAATGAGGCAGCAGCGGCACCTGCTCCAGCAGTCGGTTCAGCCCGTCCAACGCCAATGAGTATTCAGGATTACTTGAAAAATCAGCAACGTAAATAATGGTAAATTTATGCAGAATGCATAAATTCAACAGAAAAGGTAGTCGCAAGACTACCTTTTTATTTTTTATCAATGGCTAAATATGCTAACGTATAGCGGTTTGATGAGCAGATGATAGAAAAACATGTTGAAACAACGTACCCTACAGCGTGTCGTGAAAGCGAGCGGTATTGGTCTTCATAGTGGGCAAAAAGTCTTAATTAACTTTGTGCCGCACCATGTGGATGGGGGTATTGTATTTCGACGTATCGATTTAGATCCGCAGGTGGACATTCCTGCAGACGCCATGCTGATTCAAGAAGCATTTATGTGTTCAAACTTGGTTCAGGAAAATGCCAAAGTCGGGACCATTGAGCATGTCATGAGTGCCATTGCAGGACTGGGGATTGATAACCTGATTATTGAAGTTTCGGCTTCAGAAGTTCCGATTATGGACGGTAGTGCTGGTCCATTTATTTACCTGCTGATGCAAGGCGGACTACAAGAACAGGATGCACCGAAAAAATTTATAAAAATTTTAAAACATGTTGAAGCATTCATTGATGATAAGCGTGCAGTATTTCATCCTCATGATGGCTTCCAGCTCAACTTTACCATTGATTTTGATCATCCTGCATTTAAAAAAGAATATCAGTCAGCAACCATCGACTTTTCTACCGAAACTTTTGTCTATGAAGTCAGTGGAGCACGTACTTTTGGTTTTATGAAAGATCTGGATTATCTAAAAGCCAATAATCTGGCCTTGGGGGCGAGTCTGGACAATGCCATTGGGGTAGATGAAACTGGTGTGGTCAATGAAGAAGGGCTTCGCTTCTCAGATGAATTTGTCCGTCACAAAATTCTGGATGCAGTCGGGGATTTATATCTCTTAGGCCACCAGATTATTGCCAAATTTGATGGGTATAAGTCCGGACATGCCTTAAATAATCAATTATTACGCAATGTTAAAAGTGATCCAAGTAATTACGAAATTGTAACATTTGATGACATTAATCAATGCCCAATTTCTTATGTAAGTGTGACATAAGTTATTGTCTTTTAATGCACACGTTATAGTATAACAAAATGAATTGTTAAGCAGTTCACATGTTTTTTTTCTTAATTCAAAGATATGCCTGTATTGGTTACTTTTTATTTCTTGCCAAACGTAGCATAGCTTGGCTAAGCTTAGGGTCGCTTACAAAGTCGGCAGCACCACGCAGTAAGTCTTGAGTATCTGGACTAAGGGATCGGGACAGAGATTGGGGTTTTAAAGGGGGTTGCGTCTGAATTCTTAATCGTACTTGCAATTTTTGTAAGTCTTTAAATTCAGGTAATTGTAACAATTGTGAGATATATTGCTTTTGAAGATAGGCAAGCTGGCTAATCATGGCTTGATTTGCACCCGTAATCGTCAAAATGCCATGTTCATAACAAACAACTTGCCATTGCTCCGGTTGGGGCAATATCGGTTGAATGAGTTTTGTAAGTTTCTGCCATGCAGCAACTTGTGTAGAGAGAAACGTAAAGTTTCCTGTTTTTAAGTGTTTTCTTGTTTGTTGAAAGATGTTAACTGGTTCCGACATACATTGTTCCTACATACTTGTGTCTTAATCTTACGCACTTCTTTTAGTGGATATCAAGGAAGAGATCACGCAAGGACATTGACTAAGAACAGTTAAAAGAGGTTTTTTTATGCATACGCGACGTATTTTATTAGCGTTTTCATTGGCAGCTTCTGCCGCATCTGTGGCTTTTGCAGATTTAGTTGAATTAAATCCTAACTCTAATAATGTATCGGAAGATCGCATTGAACAATTGACTCGTACTTTGGCTCAAGGGTCTTATGCAGAGTCAAATGATATTGATCTTCCTGCTGAAACCAGAATGAATGTTCAATTGCGTGAAAAAACAATTGAATTAAACAATGAATCATTGGCTAAAAAATATGGTTCAAAGAATTCACAAACTTATTCTGGCAACGCTTACTCCTGGTTAGTATCTCATCCCCTTCCAGCCATGAAACGTGTGAGCTCAGACTTTGGTGGCCGTACCATGGGTGGCCGCGCTGAAAATCACTCTGGTCTGGATTTGTCCGCACCAAGCGGTACGCCTATTTATGCGACTGGCCCGGGTGTAGTGACCAAATCGGGTTGGGGTACAGGTTATGGCCAATACGTGGAAATTAATCACGGTAATGGCTATTTAACCCGTTATGCGCATGCATCACGTTTAATTGCCCGTGTTGGTGATCGCGTAGAAGCTGGAGAGCACATTGCCAATGTGGGTTGTACAGGTCGTTGTACCGGTCCACATTTGCATTATGAAGTAGTGAAAGATGGACAACGCAAAAATCCATCTACTTATTTAGCAATGTTGCCATAAGATAGATGTACATATTCGTTAAAGAGTAACTCTAGGGCATTTAGAGCTTTCGAATATAATAGTATCATTCAAGAGAATAGTTATTGTATAAAAAACCGCCTTTATTGGCGGTTTTTTGTTTTATTGCGTAAAGAATGGTCAATGAGTATTTATTATCTAAATAATAGTGGTATTCCGTATTCAGTTGTGGCGATAACTGATGCCCTCTAAAGTGTGATACATATAGAAACTATAAATAAGCTTAAGGAATAGGTGAAATATGGCGTTTTATGGTGATACCGACGCGCAAGAAACCCAAGAATGGCAAGATGCATTTGACTCGGTTTTACAGCATATGGGTACAGAGCGTGCTGCATTTTTGTTAGAAAAACTCTATCAGCGCGCGATTGCCAAGCATGTTCCTATTCAGCGTCTAAATACTCCTTATCTTAATACCATTTCAGTTGAAGAAACCCCGGCCATGCCAGGTGACCAGGATATGGAACGCCGTATCCGTGCCCTGATTCGCTGGAATGCCTTGGCAATGGTGTTACGTGCCAATAAAACCGGTGACGACCTGGGTGGTCACCTGGCCAGTTTTGCATCTTCTGCAACCTTGTATGATGTTGGTTTTAACCACTTCTTCCGCGCCAATAGCGACCACTTTGGTGGTGACATGATCTATTACCAAGGACATTGTGCGCCTGGTATTTATGCGCGTTCATTCCTTGAAGGCCGTTTGACTGAAGATCAGCTCAACAATTTCCGCCGTGAAGTGGGTGGCAATGGTTTACCGAGTTATCCGCATCCGTACTTGATGCCGGATTATTGGCAGTTCCCGACCGTATCGATGGGTCTGGGTCCGATCATGTCGATCTATCAGGCGCATATTCAAAAATACCTGATGAACCGTAGTCTGATTAAAGAAGAAGACCGTAAGGTCTGGGCTTACCTTGGCGATGGTGAGATGGATGAACCGGAAAGTACAGGTGCGATTTCGCTCGCCGGTCGTGAAAAGTTAGATAACCTGATTTGGGTGGTGAACTGTAACTTACAGCGTCTTGATGGTCCGGTGCGTGGTAACGGTAAGATTATCCAGGAACTTGAATCCTTATTCCGTGGTGCCGGCTGGCGCGTGATTAAAGTGGTATGGGGCCGTCATTGGGATCCGCTGCTTGCCAAAGATGAGTCAGGCGCTTTAAAAGCCGTGATGGAAGAGGCCGTTGATGGTGATTATCAACGTTATCAAGTCAAAGGTGGTGCTTATACGCGTGCACACTTTTTTGGTAAATACCCAGAAGCTGAAGAACTTGTTAAAGGTTTAAGTGATGAAGACATCGATAACTTAAACCGTGGCGGTCATGACCCTTACAAAGTGTACGCTGCCTATGCCGAAGCAATGAAGTCTACAGGTCAGCCAACCGTAATTTTAGCGAAGACTGTCAAAGGCTATGGTCTGTCCGAAGAAATTGAAGCGGTCAATAAAACGCATCAAATCAAGAAAATGCAGCTTGAATCACTCAAGTATGTACGCAACCGTTTCAATCTGCCATTTACCGATGAGCAGCTTGAAGAAGTTCCATTCTACCGTCCAAGTGAAAACTCGCCTGAAATTAAATACATGAAGGCACGTCGTGAAGCATTGGGTGGCTATCTGCCTGCACGTCGTAAAGAAAGTGAAGTTTTGGCAATTCCAGAACTTTCAGTGTTTGATGCGGTATTAAAAGGTTCAAATGGCAAACAGCAATCAACCACGATGGTGATGGTTCGCTTAATTTCAGCGCTGCTGAAAGAAAAAGCCATTAAAGACCGCGTTGTTCCGATCGTACCGGATGAAGCACGTACCTTTGGTTTAGAAGGCATGTTCCGTCAGTTGGGGATCTATGCTGCACATGGTCAGAAATATACTCCCGAAGACCAAGAACAGCTGATGAACTATCGTGAAGCCAAAGATGGTCACATGTTGCAGGAAGGAATTAACGAGGCCGGTGCAATGAGTGCATGGGCAGCCTTGGCAACCAGTTATTCAACCAATAACCTGCCGATGATTCCAATGTACATGTACTACTCGATGTTCGGTTTCCAGCGTATTGGCGATATTGCCTGGGCAGCCGGTGATGCACAGGCACAAGGTTTCTTGTTGGGTGCAACTGCGGGCCGTACTACATTGAATGGTGAGGGTTTGCAGCATCAGGATGGTCATTCGCATATTCTGGCGAATACTATTCCGAACTGTGTGTCTTATGACCCATGTTTCGGTTATGAACTTGCAGTGATCGTACACGATGGTTTGCAACGCATGTATGTCAATCAGGAACGTGTGTTCTATTACCTGACCGTCATGAACGAAAACTATGAGCATCCTGAAATGCCGCAAGGTGTGGAAGAAGGCATCAAGCGCGGTATGTATCTGCTTGAACAGGATGATAAAGCCACTGTTCAGCTGATGGGTTCCGGTGTGATTCTTCGTGAAGTGATTAAAGCGGCGAAAATCTTGCGCGATGAATACCAGATTCACTCGAATGTGTGGAGTGTCACCAGCTTCAACGAACTGGCACGTGATGGTATGGCATGTGAAGAATACAATCGCCTGCATCCATTGGCAGAAGACACCAAAGAATCTTGGGTGTCACAACAATTGCGTGAAACAGACGGTATCGTGGTTTCTGCAACCGATCATATGCGCGCATACAGCGAACAGATTCGTGCCTATCTTCCAGACAACCGTCCATTTGTAGCTTTGGGCACCGATGGTTACGGCCGTTCAGATACTCGTGGCAATTTGCGTAGTTACTTCGGTGTGGATGCTGCGCACATTGTTGTGGCAACCTTGAAGAAACTGGCCGATGAAGGTGAGGTTGATGCGCGTTTGGTGAAAGATGCCATCTCCAGCTTTGAACTTGATACTGATCGTCCAGTCGCTTGGGCACCTCAAGCACATCCTGAAATTCAGGCGGTTGCGGACTATAAAGAACAATCAGGTGAGGAGAACTAAGCATGCAAATCAAAACACCTGATATTGGGGTAGATAAAGCCACCGTTGCTGAAATTTTAGTGAAAGTAGGCGATAGCGTTGCGGTAGATGACAGCCTGATTTTGCTTGAATCAGATAAAGCCTCTGTTGAAGTGCCAAGTACTTCGGCAGGGATTGTGAAAAGTATTACGGTTGCAGCGGGCGATGTGGTTTCAGAAGGTTCGGTCCTGATTGAACTAGAAGCTGAAGACGGTTCAACCAGTGCGACTGAAGTCCAGGAAGCAGCTGCTTCACAGAAGACTTCGGAAAATACTCCGACCTCGCTGCCTGATCAGGAAATTATGCAGGAACTGGCATCCCATCAACCAGCAGCTTCTGCACCGAAGGCTCCGACTGGCAGCTCTTCAATTGTTGAAGTGCAAGTCCCTGACATTGGGGTAGAAAAAGCCCTGGTCGGCGAAATTTTGGTCCAGGTAGGTGATGAAATTGCTGTCGATCAAAGCATTGTAGTGGTGGAATCTGATAAAGCCACTGTAGAAGTGCCAAGTACCGTTTCAGGTACGGTTGAGAGCGTTGAAGTTCGGGCAGGCGACACAGTCAAAGAAGGTGTGGTTCTGCTCAAAGTGAAAACTGCATCTTCAGCTGTTGAAGCAGCACCAAGTACAGCTTCTACAGAAACATCTTCTGTGAATGCGCCAAAAACAGAAACATCAGTTCAGGCACCTGTAGCCTCTGCACCAAGCGGAGACGTTGAAATTGCTGTGCCTGATCTGGGTGTAGATAAAGCTGTAGTGGCGGAAATTTTAGTTCAAGTCGGTGACACGGTTGAGGCGGATCAAAGCATTATTGTGGTTGAATCTGATAAAGCGACCGTTGAAGTACCAAGCTCATCGGCAGGTGTAATTAAAGCCATTCACGTACAAATGGGGCAAAATGTCTCACAAGGCATGGCTCTGGTAACCATCGAAGTGGAAGGACAGGCAGTTGTAGCTCAGCCAGCTAAAGTTGAAGCTACTCCTGCAGCCAAAGCAGCACCTGCTCCGGCAGCAGTGCCACAAGCGGCTACATCTGTAGAACAAGCACCCGTTCAATCGGCTGATAAGCTGAGCAAAGAGCAGAATGCTGCCAATGCCAAAGTCTATGCCGGTCCTGCGGTGCGTAAGCTGGCGCGTGAGTTGGGCGTGGTACTTGCTGAAGTGAAGGCATCAGGTGCTCATGACCGCTTGATGAAGGAAGATGTTTTTGCTTATGTAAAAACACGCTTAACTGCACCTCAAGCTGCACCGTTAGCACAGACTGTAGCACAAGTTCCTGGCTTGCCTGCATTGCCAGACTTCTCGGCATTTGGCGGTGGTGAAGTGAAAGCCATGACCCGTCTGCAACAGGTATCTCTGCCGCAATTGTCATTGAATAACTACATTCCACAGGTGACGCAGTTTGACCTGGCAGATATTACCGAACTTGAAGCATGGCGTGGTGAACTCAAAGCTAAGTTTAAACAAGACGGTATTAGCCTGACGATTCTGGCTTTTATTGCCAAAGCAGTCGCTCATCTGTTGAAGGAAGAGCCGTATTTTGCAGGCCATTTGGCAGACGATCAAAAATCGGTATTGCTGCGTAATGAAATCCATATGGGGATTGCCGTGGCAACACCGGATGGTTTGACTGTACCGGTACTGCGTAATCCAGATCAAAAATCAATCAAGCAAATTGCAGTTGAACTGGGTGAGCTGAGCAAGAAAGCACGTGACAAGAAATTGTCACCGAAAGATTTGCAAGGTGCGAACTTTACGATTACCAGCCTGGGTTCAATTGGCGGTACCGCATTTACCCCATTGGTGAACTGGCCTCAGGTGGCGATTTTAGGTATTTCACCAGCCACCATGCAACCGGTCTGGAATGGTACAAGTTTTGATCCTAAGCTGATGCTTCCATTGTCATTGTCTTATGACCACCGGGTGATTAATGGCGCAGATGCAGCACGCTTTACCCATAAGCTGACCAAATTGTTGGCGGATATCCGTAGTCTGTTGCTCTAATTTCAGTTTAGGCTACACAAAACCCTGCTTCGGCAGGGTTTTGTTATGAAAGCTTTGGTGTTGAGACATACACAGACTCATTCTTATGATAGGGATAAGACGCTGAACACAGCCGTTTAAAATGATCTTTAATGCAATTTTTGTCATGAGTAGCAATGTTTAGCATTATCCTGAAATGATATTTTTAAAGTCATTTGAAAATTTTTATCTTTCAGCTTAAAATGCATGCACTTCATTGGGGAGTAGCCGCTTTTTACGCAATGTAAAAAGGTGATGGTCAACATAATTGTTCCACAGAACATGGTCATCATAGCAAAGAACCAAATGATCTTTTGATCATGATTTTCTTTTTGTTGGCAAGACCTTTGATTTACCACTCTGCTCAATTTGGCTAGCAGGAGGGGTGAGTCACAGGTTTTATTATGCTAGCCAGAGAAATACATCATGCTTTCAGCCTTCCTGATTTCTTTAGCTGTTGTTGCCTTGTCTGAAATGGGTGACAAAACTCAATTGCTGGCTTTACTGCTGGCCGCGCGTTTCCGTAAACCTGTACCCATTCTGATTGCAATTTTTCTGGCGACCGTGGTCAACCATGGTGTTTCCGCTGTACTGGGTCAATGGATTACCACTGTTCTGAGCCCGACCGTATTGTTATGGATTGTTTCTCTTGGATTTATTGGGATGGCGGCCTGGATGCTGATTCCAGATGAACTGGATGATGAAACTGAAAGTATTAATAAATGGCAAAAATATGGCGTCTTTAGTGCCACGTTTGTTTTATTCTTTCTGGCAGAAATTGGTGATAAAACCCAGATTGCTACCGTGGCCCTTGCCGCGCGCTTTGACAGTGTTGGCTGGGTAACATTGGGAACTACACTGGGCATTATGCTGGTCAATGCTCCTGCGGTCTTTATTGGTAACAAACTGGCAGAAAAACTACCGATTTCACTGATTCATAAAATTGGTGCAGTTGTGTTTTTAGTGATAGGTGTGGCGGCACTAGTACAACATTATTTCTTTTAAATTTGAATAGCATTAAAAAAATCCTGGCATTTTTGTCGGGATTTTTTATTGAGAAATACCGCACAATTTACTGATAAATCTACCAGTATTCAGATGTTATTTTGTTGTAAATTTCCATGAATCCCTATATGTTGAGAGGAATTAAAAATTTAGTTTAAAAACGATATTTTGGGGAATGGGTATGGCGTTTGATCGCACCACATCACAGGTACTATTTGATAATGGTACGCATAAATGTATTAGTTTTACCAGTTTAGTGAAAGGTGAAGGTGTACAGGCAAACCAGTTTCTAATCTTGGATCATGAACGTGCTGCAGTGCTTGATCCAGGGGGCGACTTGACCTATGTTCCATTGACCATGGAGCTGAACAAATATACCCGTCTAACCAATCTTGATTATGTCATGGCCTCCCATCAGGACCCCGACATTATTACTTCTATGCCACGCTGGCTGGTCTATACCGAGGCCAAAATAGTAGCATCAAAATTATGGGCACGTTTCTTGCCACATTTGAGCTCGGCTTTCATGAGCGACCGGATGAAAGGGAACTGGCTGGATCGTCTGGTTGAGCTGCCTGACCATGGTCAGGTGATTCCGTTGGGTGAATCGAGCATTGTTGCCGTTCCGGCACATTTTCTGCATTCGGTCGGTAATTTCCAGTTTTATGATCCGATTGCCAAAATTCTGTTTTCTGGTGATATGGGCGCATCCATGGTAGATGATGTCTCTAAACCGCTGGAAAATTTTGCTGCGCATATTCCGAAGATGAAAGGCTTTCATCAACGCTATATGTGTTGCAATAAAGTGATCCGTCTGTGGGTACAAATGGTTCGTAGCATGGATGTGGAAATGATTGTGCCACAGCATGGCACGCCATTTATTGGCAAAGAGCAGATCCATCAATTTTTGGACTGGATTGAAACCTTGGAATGCGGCACCGACCTGATGGACGAAAGCGTATTTACCTGTCCTGAATAGTTCAAGAAAATACAAAATTTTTCTTGAGTCAAAAAACAACATTTTTTATATTTTCTATCCCCAAAAACTTTTTTGATGACGAGAATTTATAAGAAATGTTGTCTCAAGTTCCTGCACAGGATGCATGTTTAAGCTGTGGCGCATGTTGCGCCTATTTTCGGGTTTCATTTTATTGGGCAGAGGGAATTCCAATGCCCGAAAATTATACTGAACCTGTCACAGCAGTCTATTCATGCATGGCAGGAACCAATCAAAAAAATCCACGCTGTATCGCGCTAGAAGGCAGCATAGGTGAACAGGTCAGTTGTGGCATGTACCAGCTGCGCAGTTCCTCGTGTAAAGAAGTGCAAATTGCCGATGAACAATGCAACAAGGCCCGTATGGCCCACAATATGATTCCCTTTATCCAGATTAGGGTAGAGGATGCCGAGAATGATGATAGTTTTGAACGTGTCAGCTAGATCGTGATTCGTCATCTCAGAATAAAAAAGCAGGGCCCTGGCTCTGCTTTTTTATTTAAAAACACACGGTTTTGATGGGTAAAGCCACGATTAGAGCCTTTTGCACTGGTTAGCGGGGCTTGCGGTGTCTAGGTGATATAGCGCGAGGTTTTTTGTTGTCCAGTCTGAATGAAATACTGATCAGGAAATTCAGCCCGAATTGCGGTATTTAAATTCAAAAACCCAATAATATTCAGTAATCTAAATTTATTTTACATTGCTGCCTGAAATAAGCATGAATAAAATTGTTTTTTTTGTTTATAATAGCGCACGGAAATTACCAGTGAGACTGTTATGTTGACCATCGTTCAAGAAGCTTTAACCTTCGATGATGTCTTATTACTCCCTGCCTACTCAACTGTTCTCCCAAAAGATGTCTCCTTAAAGACACGCCTTACTCGTGGCATTAACCTGAATATTCCTCTTGTGTCAGCAGCTATGGATACGGTGACTGAATCCCGTATGGCAATTGCAATGGCGCAAAATGGTGGTATTGGTATCTTGCACAAAAACATGGACATTGCTGCGCAAGCTGCAGAAGTACGCCGTGTGAAAAAATTTGAAGCGGGTATGGTGAAAGATCCTATCACCGTAACGCCAGAAACCACGGTTCGTGAACTGATCGCAATCACTCAAGCCAACAACATCAGCGGTGTGCCTGTGGTTAAAGATGGCAAGGTTGTCGGTATTGTGACGGGTCGTGATACACGTTTCGAAACCAATCTGGAACAACCTGTCAGCAATATCATGACCGGTCAGGACCGTCTGGTGACTGTTCGTGAAAACGAATCAAAAGAAAATATCCAGGCACTTCTACAAAAAAATCGCATTGAAAAAGTACTGGTGGTAGGTGATAACAACGAACTGAAAGGTTTGATTACGGTCACTGATTTCCGTAAAGCGGAACTTTATCCAAACAGCTGTAAAGATGACCTCGGTCGTCTACGTGTCGGTGCGGCAGTCGGTACTGGCGCAGAAACACCAAGCCGTGTTGAAGCACTGGTTGAAGCAGGTGTAGATGCCATTGTTGTCGATACAGCTCATGGTCACTCTGCAGGCGTGATTGAACGTGTTCGCTGGGTCAAAGCCAACTATCCGCAAGTTCAGGTGATTGGCGGTAACATTGCCACTGGTGATGCTGCACTTGCGCTTCTTGATGCCGGTGCGGATGCGGTAAAAGTCGGTATCGGTCCTGGTTCGATCTGTACTACACGTATTGTTGCCGGTATTGGTATGCCACAAATTTCTGCGATTGACAGCGTTGCCAATGCATTGAAAGACCAGATTCCTTTGATTGCAGATGGCGGTATCCGCTTCTCTGGCGATATGGCGAAAGCAATTGGCGCCGGTGCAAGCACTATCATGGTCGGTTCATTGATGGCTGGTACTGAAGAAGCACCGGGTGAAGTAGAATTCTTCCAGGGCCGTTATTACAAAGCTTACCGTGGTATGGGTTCATTGGGTGCAATGGCGGGTGCAACAGGTTCTGCTGACCGTTATTTCCAGGACGCTAAAGCCGGTCAGGAAAAACTTGTACCAGAAGGTATTGAAGGTCGCGTACCTTACAAAGGCCCTATGGGTAATATCGTTCATCAAATGATGGGTGGCCTGCGTTCTTCTATGGGTTATACCGGTTCTGCAACCGTGAACGATCTTCGTCAAAATGCCAAGTTTGTGAAAATCACTGCAGCTGGTATGTCTGAATCACACGTACATGATGTGACCATTACTAAAGAAGCACCGAACTACCGTGTTGGTTGATTTTTAGTAATCAACCTCATGAAAAAGCCGTCATTTATATGACGGCTTTTTTGATTTTGGTGTAAAGTATTTGCATGAAAATGGGATGGTTAATTTCCCCATAAATGTATAAGAAGTGAGTAGAAAATGAGTTATTTTGGAACAGATGGAATTCGTGGAAAGTTTGGGGAGCTTCCAATTACACCTGAATTTGCCTTGAAGTTAGGTTTTGCGGCAGGTAAGGTTTTAAAACAGTTCAGTAATAAGAAAAAACCAATTGTTGTGTTGGGTAAAGATACGCGTTTATCAGGCTATATTTTAGAATCTGCATTACAGGCCGGTCTCAATGCGGCGGGTGTATATGTGCATTTGCTTGGTCCTTTACCTACCCCTGCGATTGCCCATTTAACCCGTGCTTTACATGCCAGCTTGGGGATTGTGATCTCAGCTTCACACAATCCTTATTTTGATAATGGAATCAAATTCTTCTCTAGCGAAGGTAAAAAACTGCCGGATGAATTACAGGATGCGATCAATAAAGAGCTCGAAAACGAACTCAAAATTGAAGATACCGCAAACCTGGGTAAAAGTGTGCGTGTAAAAGATGCCAATGGCCGTTACATTGAATTCTGTAAATCGACTTTCCCTTACCATTTTGACCTCAGTAACCTGAAAATTGTGGTGGACTGTGCCAATGGTGCTGCCTATAACGTGGGGCCATCGGTGTTTAAGGAACTGGGCGCCAAAGTCGTAGCACTTTATAATGAACCGGATGGCCTAAACATCAATCAGGACTGTGGTTCGACCCATCCGGAAAACCTGCAAAAAGCCGTGCTTGAACATCAGGCAGATTTGGGTATTGCCTTTGATGGCGATGCAGACCGTGTGATTATGGTGGATAAAAGCGGTCAGCAAATTACTGGTGATCATATTTTATATATTCTGGCAACACAGGGCTCGAAAAAGCCGGCAGGCATTGTCGGTACGGTCATGAGCAATATGGCACTTGAATTGGCTTTGGAAAAAGCCCAGGTTCCATTTGTCCGTGCCAGCGTGGGTGACCGTTATGTGCTACAAGCCCTGGATGAAAATGGCTGGGCTATTGGTGGTGAACCATCAGGACATATTCTGACGCTGGATAAAAGTACCACAGGCGATGCGATTATAGCTGCCTTGCAGGTATTGACTGTCATGGTCGAACAGAAGAAAGCCTTACATGAACTGGTTGAAGGTTTCCATTTATTGCCAAATGTCTTGGTAAATGTACGTTTGCAACAAATGTTTGACCCGTATGCTGTGCCTGCATTGGTGGCTGAATTTGATCGGGCTGCAGCACAATTAAAAGGCCGTGGTCGTTTACTGATTCGTAAGTCAGGAACGGAACCGGTCATTCGGGTGATGGTTGAAGGGGATGATCTGCAAGAAGTCACGGCTTTGGCCAATCAGCTTGCAGACAGTGTACGTTCTAACGCAGTATAAGGGAACAATATGAGTGATCTGATTAAAGACTTGAGCGAACTGCGCTTGAGTTACCAGAAAGGGGAATTACACGAAACTCATGTGGCTGAAAATCCGCATGAGCAATTCTTGAATTGGTTTAACCATGCTTTAGAAGCACAACTGCATGAACCCTATGCCATGTCGCTCGCAACTGCGAGTGCACAAGGCCGTCCGCATGTGCGTACCCTATTATTACGTGGTGCGACTGAAGCAGGTTATGATTTTTATACCAATTACGACAGTCAAAAAGGCCTGGATTTGGCAGACAATCCCTATGCCGAACTGTTGTTTTATTGGCCTGAGCAAGAACGCCAAATTCGTGTCGGCGGCCGCGTTGAAAAAATCTCTTTAGAGGAATCAACAGATTATTATCATAAACGCCCGCGAGACAGCCAGATTGCAGCGCATATCAGTACGCCACAAAGTGGTGTGATTGTCAGTCGTGAGGAACTACAGACTCGTTTTCAGATTTTGCAAGATCAGGTGAGCGATAAAGCAGAATTGGCAAAACCTGAATTCTGGGGCGGCTATCGCCTGCAACCGGATTATTATGAATTTTGGCAAGGTCGTCCTAACCGTTTACATGACCGCTTGTGTTATGAAAGAATCGACGGTAAGTGGAACTTACAACGACTCATGCCTTAATGCCAAAAACACTGATTCAGCAAAGACCGTTCATTACACGCCCTGAAAACTTCCAGGGCGTGTCACCGTTTATTGCGCAAATTTTAGCGCGCCGTGGTGTGCAATCGGAACAAGAACTTGAACTGAAATTGAAGCATCTTTTAGCGCCGACCATGAAAGGTTTGGATGCTGCCATTCAGTTGATGGATCAGGCCATTGATCAGCAAAAGAAAATTGTCATTGTGGGAGATTATGATGCCGATGGGGCCACCAGTACGGCATTGATGATTTTAGCTTTGCGGGATATGGGCGCGAATGTCGCGTATCTGGTGCCGGATCGTTTTAAATATGGTTATGGACTGACGCCTGCAATTGCCGACCTGGCTTTTGCCAATTTCACGCCTGACCTTTTGATTACGGTAGATAATGGTATTTCCAGCCATGCCGGGGTGGAACAGGCACAAGCACATGGCATGCAGGTGATTATTACTGATCATCACCTGACCACCAAAGAAACGCCTAAAGCCGAAGCTGTGGTCAATCCGAACCAGTTGGGCTGTGAATTCCCCAGCAAGGCTTTGGCTGGGGTCGGGGTGGCATTTTACCTGCTCGCCAATTTGTCCAGTTATCGCAGCCAATTAGGAAAATCGACCTCAAAAGTGGCCCAATATCTCGATCTGGTAGCTTTAGGCACTTATGCCGATGTGGCCAGCCTGGATTATAACAACCGTATTCTGGTCGATGCCGGGGTCAAGCGCATACGGCAAAATCAGTGTCGTGCGGGAATTAGCACATTGCTGGATATTGCCGGACGTGATCCAGCTTCTTTAAATGCTCAAGATTTGGGTTTTGTTCTGGGACCACGGATTAATGCGGCTGGACGCATGGAAACCATGGACATAGGGATTGAATGTCTGCTGGCTGCCGATCTGCAAACCGCTTATCCCTTGGCACAACAATTAAATCAATTGAACACTGAGCGCCGACAGGTCGAGAGCCAGATGAAACAGGAGGCTTTGTCTGAGCTTACTCAGCTGGAGCTGGACCAAGAGCATTTACCAGCTGTGCTCATTCTGTTTGAGCCACATTGGCATCAGGGCGTGATTGGGATTGTGGCCGGTCGCTTAAAAGAACAGTTTCATCGCCCCAGTATTGTTTTTGCCTCCGATGAAGATGGTATACATATTAAAGGCTCTGCCCGTTCTATAGAGGGCGTACATATACGCGATGCGATTGAAATGATTGCCGAGCAGTATCCCCATTTGGTCAGCCATTTTGGCGGACATGCCGCCGCTGCCGGTTTGACCATTCAGAAACAGCATTTTGATGAATTTAAGCAGGTCTTTGAGGCTTTAATTTCAAATATGGATGAGTCACTGTTTCAGGCCACTTTATGGACTGATGGTGAATTACCGACAGAACATTTTCACATTGAAACAGTCGATTTTCTGCAAAATTTAACCCCCTGGGGGCAAAAGTTTCCATCGCCGATTTTTGAAGGGATATTTAAGGTTCTGGATTATCGCTGGCTGAAAGAAATGCATTTAAAGCTGCGTCTGGCTTTGCAAGATGGTCAAATTGTGGAAGCCATCGCCTTTAATGCACGTGACAAGTTTGAATTTGATGCCATGCAGGGCAGTGTACGACTGGTCTATGAAATTGATAAAAATGAATTTAATGGCAACGTCAGTTTACAACTACGCGTGATCCATTTGGAACAATAAAAAAACCGCTCAATTGAGCGGTTTTTGTTTTTAATCTTAAAGCTTAAAAGCGGAAAGTACCGTTGATTCCAAAAGAGTCCCCACCATCAGTTGTCGTGTAATTCATACCGGCAGCAATGACTGGAGTAAAGAATTTCTGACCACGAATACTGAAAATGGTATCTGAATCTTCAATCGTTGAGTCAGCGAAGGAAATACCAACACTAAGTGTAGGATCGAGGTAAAGGTCTGCACCTAGACGATATGCAGTTTCATCTCCAAAATATGTTGCTCCCTCAAAATTGGTAAAATGATTGCCAATTTGAGTGACGTATTTTGCGCGCAAAGTCACAGCAGTCTCATCTGCTACAGAGGCTAGATTGGTAAAAGTGTCTATGAAACCATTTTTTGAAACATATACTGGATCAATGTTTTCTTTAGAAACACCTGCAGCTAACAGTAAGCCGTTAACTGGTAGGTAACCTGCTTCAATTGCATAACCTGTATTGTCATCAGATGCTTTAGCAAATTCACTTTCAACAGTCACTTCAGCACGATTTAAGCTTCCAGAAACATAAAACTGTGAGTTAGGGATAAAGAATTCACCATTAATACCTACAGTATCAATTTCTAAATCTGCAAAATCATCATCAGTACGGGCATTGGCATAGCCAAGAACGATATTGCTTGCTTTGCCTAAAAAAGCTGCTTCAGCTAGAGGAGCATTTCTAACTTGAACCCCATTTAAATAATATTTCCCGCCAATTGCATAAGTATCAATGTCGTTACTGTCATCAATGTCGGTATTTTCATATGCAGCATTAATTTCAGCTTGATAAGCATGTGCAGTTCCTAGGCTAGCCAAAAGTGCTGTAGCAAGAGCAAGTTTTTTAAGCATTTAGATTTCTCTCTTTGTTATAAAAATATGACTGTTTCTTGAACAGTTGTAACAAAGTGTACAGTTTATATTTGCCCCGTCAATGTGCAAAAACTATCTAAATGCTTTATTACAGAGCAAAAAAGTGGCCCATCCGAAGATGGGCCACTTGATGAAAAGGAGTTAAGGCACGCTTAGAAGCGGTATTTAGCAGCTACACCGAATGAGTTGTAGTCGTTATTACCCACTTCACCGAAACCAACTCGACCTTCAAGGCTGACTTGTTGGTTAAAGAATTTACGCGCATTAATGCCAAATTCATTTTGATCAGTTAAGTCGTCGTTGTAGTAATCCGCACCAACACTTAATGATTTATCAATGAAGTAATCGGCAGCAAGATTGAACTCGTCTAGATCACCAAATGATGCGCCTGCTTCAAGGTTGATATCTTTACCATTACTCAGCTGGGTCACGTATTTGGCACGAACTGTAGGATCTACACCATCATCATTGTCGTTGTCATATCCTTTTACACCAGCGGCAATTAATAGGCCTGGTGCTGGAAGATAACCGACTTCAGCAGAATAATAAGTGGTATCAAAGTCATATTTTTGACCCAATACATCACGATATTCAGTATTGTTACGGCTTACATCACCACCCAGATAGAAATCTGAGTTTGGAACATAAACTTCAGCACCCACACCATAAGTGTTGTCATCTACATCGCCACGATCGGCAAATGTTGCGTGTGCATTGACGTTGCTGGCACGGTCAAGGAATGCCGCTTCTGCAAGTGGCGCATTACGAGTTTGTACGGGGTTAAAGTAATAAGTACCATCTACACCGAAGGCACTACCTGAACTGCCGTTGTCTGGATCAATATAAGCTGCTGCTGCACCGACTTCGGCCTGGTAGGCATTGGCTGTACCTGTGACTGCTAGAGCAGAAAGAAGTGCTGAAGCAATGGCTAATTTTTTCATGGATACTACCCCTCAAATTTCGGTTAAAAATAATACATTTTTTGTTACAACTTTTAGTCTAGAGCAAAACAAAACTAGGTCAATCCACCCAAGGTTACAGAAATGTTTCTAAGGTAATATTGTGTAATTTATTTTTAACAAGTATTTGAAAAATATAAAAATATTAAAATGTTTTGTTTTATTAAAATTGTGGAGGTTTTATGAATTTAGACGTTTTTTACATAAAAAACCGAGTATTTTGTAACATAAAAATGATTTGAATCTTAAAAATGCTCTCCTGATTAAGTGTTTTTTATAAGCTGTTTTTATGCATTATTTGCTCAATTGTTATTGAATTAAAGCCCTCTAAAACTGCATCGATGCTCTGTGTTATAATTGATGGCTATTTAAGCCTAATATTCTGATTGAGAGTAATTCACGTGGAAATTAATCCTTATCTAAACCAATTAAAAGACTTAAACGACCGTGGTCTGACATTACGGGGGTATCTTTGACTACGATCTGAAAAAGGAACGTTTAGAAGAGGTTCTGCGTGAACTGGAAGATCCGGCGATCTGGAATGACCAAAGCCGTGCCCAAGCCATGGCCAAAGAAAAAGGCGAGCTTGAGAATGTACTGAATGTACTGGATGGTTTAGCTACTCAGCTTGAAGATGCCCAAGCCATGCTTGATCTTGCTGTAGAAGCGGACGAAGAAGCCATGCTGGAGGATGTTCAGGCTGAACTTGATGTTGCAGAAGCGGAACTGGCAAAACTTGAATTCCGCCGTATGTTCAGTAATCCGATGGACCCGAATCCATGTTACGTGGAGATTCAGGCTGGTTCAGGCGGTACGGAAGCACAGGACTGGGCTTCAATGCTGCTTCGTATGTACTTGCGCTGGATTGAACGTCATGGCTTTAAAGCCGAAGTGATGGAAGAATCTGACGGTGATGTGGCCGGAATTAAATCGGCGACCATTCGTGTGGAAGGCGAGTATGCCTATGGCTGGCTGCGTACCGAATCTGGTGTACACCGTTTAGTGCGTAAATCGCCATTTGACTCGGGTAACCGTCGTCATACTTCATTCTCTGCCGTGTTTGTATCGCCAGAAGTGGATGACAACATTGAAATTGATATTAACCCGGCAGATGTACGTACCGATACTTATCGTGCATCCGGTGCTGGTGGTCAGCACATTAACAAAACCGACTCTGCGGTACGTTTAACCCATGCACCAACCGGTATTGTAGTGGCCTGTCAGAACCAGCGTTCACAACATGCCAACCGTGACCATGCCTGGAAACAGTTACGTGCCAAACTCTATGAATTAGAGATGAGCAAACGTAATGAAGCGGCGCAGGCGCTGGAAGATACCAAATCTGATATCGGCTGGGGCAGCCAGATTCGTTCATATGTACTGGATGACTCGCGTATTAAAGACTTGCGTACCAGTGTAGAAACCTCGAATACTGGTGCAGTACTGGATGGTGATCTGGATAAATTTATTGAAGCCAGCCTGAAACAGGGTCTATAAGTTTATTGCGTGGAAAAGCAGAGGCGGGTCCTCTGCTTTTTTAGCTTTAACATTTGTCGATCAGCAGGATGAATGCCCCTGACCAGACAATGCTAGAATGATCTGGATTTGGATAAAATGACAGCAATTTACAAAATGACTCATAATATCGATAATTTTCGATATTAATATCGCATAAATTCGATATAATGATTTTTGCGAAAGTGCTGATCATGAACATGAGTGAAATGAGATGGACACAGAAGCGATTTATAAAGCCTTAGCCAACCCGATTCGACGTCAGATTCTGCAATGTTTAAAAGAACCTGAACGTTTCATTTCCACTGAAGAATGTGGCAATGATTTTAGTCGTGGTGTATGTGCAGGGCAGATGGAAAAAATCGCGGATATTTCTCAATCCACCATGTCCAATCACTTATCGGTGTTGCAACAAGCAGGACTGATTCAGGTGACCAAATATGGCCAATGGTCTTATTTCTCTCGTAATGAAGCACTGATTCAGGAATTTTTACAACATTTACAGCATGCGCTTTAGACTTTAATTAGTCCAGGCCAGCTGTAAGAGGATGGCTTGATGACAGATTTTTCTACCCCAATTCAATTTGGTGAACTCAAACTTAAAAACCGTGTGGTGATGGCACCACTGACACGTAGCCGTGCTACAGCAGACCGTGTTCCGACGGCCATGATGGCGGAGTACTATGCACAGCGTGCTAGCGCAGGTTTAATCATCTCCGAAGCGACAGTGATTTCAGAAGAAGCCAACGGTTATGAAAAAACCCCGGGTCTGTTTACCGATGAACAGGTAGAAGGCTGGAAACTGGTTACCAATGCGGTGCATGGTAAAGGCGGTTTGATCGTAGCGCAGTTGTGGCATGTGGGACGTGTCTCCCATCCTGATCTGTTAAAAGGTGAAACACCAGTTTCAGCCAGTAATGTGAAGCAAGCTGGCTATGTCAGCCTGCTGCGTCCGAAACGTGAATATGTGGTGCCACGTGCCCTGGAAATTTCAGAAATCCATGCCATTACCGAACAATACAAACAAGCCGCAATTAAAGCCAAAGCGGCCGGTTTTGACGGGGTAGAACTGCATGCCGCCAATGGTTATTTAATTGACCAGTTCCTGCAAAGCAAAACCAATCTGCGTGAAGATGAATATGGCGGTTCTGCTGAAAACCGTGCCCGCTTCTTATTAGAAGTTGTAGATGCACTGATTGAAGTGTGGGGCGCAGGTCGTGTCGGTGTACATCTGGCACCGCGTGGCGATGAGCACGATATGGGTGATGCCAATCCTAAAGAAACCTTTGGTTATGTCATGCAAGAATTGGGTAAACGTCAAATTGCCTTTTTCTTTACCCGTGAATATCTGGCCGATGACAGCATCAGCCTAGACATGAAAGCGCGTTCCAACGGTGTGCCGTATATTGCCAATATGCGTTTAAGCCGTGAAGATGCGCTTGAGCTGCTGGCATCAGGTAAAGCGGAAGCGGTGTCTTTCGGTAAGGCTTATATTGCCAATCCAGACCTGTTTGAGCGTTTGGTGGAAGATGAACCACTGAATGAATTGAAACTGGAAAACATGATTGGAACCGATGTGGCAGAAGGCTATATTGACTATCCATTCCTGAATAAACAGCTTGCTGAAAGTTAAGCAGCTACTTCCATAAAATAGAATAAATGATGTCACAGAGCAGAATTCATTAACATGTGAAGGCTGCTCTGTTATATTTTGCCGATTGAACATGATTTGAGGCAACTTGTTTGGCTACTCCTTTTTGGTACAACGCGGCACTTACTCTAATTAAGCCATTGTATAAATGGCAGATTAAAAAACGTGCGCTGAATACGGAGCAATTGCAACAAGAATGTCTTGAGCGCTTTGGTCCATTTCAACCGCCGAAAAACCTGCATTCGATCTGGTTTCATGTGGTGTCGGTTGGAGAAACCAACGCAGCCCAGCCTTTAATTGAACATTACCTCAAACTTGGCCATCCGGTACTGGTCACAAATACCACCAAGACGGGTCAGGCTCGGGCCAAGTCACTATTTCTAAAAGCACCTTATGAACATTTGTTTCAGGCCGTGTATTTGCCTGCCGATCAGAAAAAATTAGTCCAGACGTTTTATCAAAAATATCAGCCCAAAGTATTGGCTTTGGTAGAAACTGAAATCTGGCCGAATTTAATCGATCAGGCACAGCAATTTAAAGTGCCATGTTTACTGATTAATGCCCGACTTTCAGAAAAATCGGCCAAAGGCTATGCTAAGGTTCAAGGACTGACCCAAGGCATGCTGAAGGGTTTGGAACATTTGCTGGCTCAAGATCAGGCGACCTTAGATCGTTACCGTAATTTGGGCATGGCAACCAATAAAAGTCAGGTATTGGGCAGCATTAAATTTGATATTCATGCACCGGACAGTTTTATTCAACAGGCACAGCAATTGCAACAGGACTGGCATTTATCGGCACGTAAAATCATCACCCTTGCCAGTACCCATGCTCCTGAAGAACAAAAACTGTTAACGGCTTTCAAGCCTTATCTGGCACAACATCCAGAATTGCTGGTCATTGTGGTGCCACGTCATCCGGAACGCTTTGATGAAGTGTTTCAGCTTGCGCAAAATCTGAATCTAAAAACCAGTCGTCGCAGTGCAGGGGAAGCTATTCAGTTAGATACCCAAGTCTATTTAGCCGATTCGATGGGGGAAATGTGGCTGTGGTATGCACTTAGCCAAGCTGGCTTTGTTGGCGGTTCGCTGAATGAACCGGGTGGCGGACATAATATTCTGGAGCCGATTGCTTTAAATGTAGCGACGGTTTTGGGTAAAAATTATTTTAACTTCCAGACCATTGTTGATAAATTTGTCGCAGTAGAGGGTGTGAAAGTCGTAGAAGATGCAGAGCAGGCGGTGAAGGTTTTGATGGAGCTGTTAAATGATCACAGCGCTGCAGAGCAGCTGAACCAGCACGCGCAGAAAATTATGTTGCAGAACAAGGGTTCTTTAGCCAAACATATTGCGGTGATTGATCAGTATATTTAAATATTTCAAATGCACCATACGGCCTCATTTTTACAGAAAAGTTTAAATGCTGATTCGTAGGCAATCTCTACTTTTGAGGGATCAAAAGTAGCAAAAATCCTTTGCTGATCTGAGACAGCATCCATGCTGTACAGATCAGCGGGCGACATCCCTGTCGCCTTCCGCGTATCCTAATATGTTGAATGATTCTTTAGCAGAAGATTATGAATATTGTCCTCCTTGACCCACGCCAAACTGAATCTGAATACTGGTCTATTACCAGCAAACGTCAGTTAGAGCATCTACAGCAACATCTAGAGATTACTGTAGGTGATACGCTTAAAGTGGGTATTCGTGAGGGAAAACGCTATCTCACCGAAATTGTGGAAGTGACCGAACACGCTATAAGATTAAAACCGCTCAAAGAAGAAGATGTTCCAGCCAAGTTGCCAGTAACTTTAATTGTCGCTATGCCACGTCCGAAAGTGCTGCGCCGCCTGATTATGGATAGCGTGACCCTGGGGGTGGAAAAAATGATTTTGCTGCATAGCTATCGTGTGGATAAAAGCTATTGGCAAACCCCATTTCTACAGCAGCTGGATCATTATGTCACACTGGGTCTGGAACAGGCAGGGGATACGGTTGCACCGCAAATTGAAATCCATAAACGCTTTAAACCTTTTGTTGAAGATGTGCTGCCCGGTTTAATTACGGCAGAATGTCCTGCTTATGTAGCCCATCCTTATGTAGAGCAATCCATGCCTTTTGCCATTGATCATCCCTGTACCATCGTAATTGGCCCAGAGGGCGGTTTTATCCCTTATGAAATTGATTTACTCATAAAAAACGGCTGCCAGGCAGTCAGCCTGGGCAACCGTATTATTCGGACCGAAACGGTAATTCCTTACATATTGGGCCGCTTATTTAGCACGTGCTGATTCAGCGAGTTCTGTCGTGTCATTGCCACGATAGATTTTGACTTCCTGTACCGGATAAGGAATCGAAATTTCATGTTCAGCAAAGGCTTTAATCACGCGTTCCTGAACTTCGCTGATTGAACCTGCGGTGGTGGTTTCTGTAGTATCGACCCACCAACGTACATTCAGGTTAATCGAGAAGTCTGCAAGTGCATTGACGTTTACTGCAAATCCAGGCTGGCTCAAAATGGTCGGGTCTTTATCTAAAATGCTTAAGATAATGCTCTTGGCTTTTTGTACATCATCTTCATAACCAATCCCCACCACAAATTCACAACGACGGCGTTGATAGGCCGTGTTTACAATCACGGCACTGGTATATACCGTCGCATTGGGAATCACGATGCGGCGACCATCGGGAGAACGTAAGTAGGTTGCACGAATCTGGATATCCTCAACCGTTCCTTCCATGCCCGAAACAATAATGTCATCGCCAATTTTGAACGGTTCACCCAGCAGGATTAAGATGCCAGAGAGCAGGTTCTGGAAAATGTCCTTGAACGCAAAACCGATGGCAACCGAACCAATTCCCAGAGCACTCATCAGCTGACCCGGGGTAAAACCTGGAATGGCAATCACCATGGCAATTAAAAAGCCGATAAAGATGATGGCAGAACTGCCGACACGGTTCAGCACCAGTACCAGGTTTTGTTTGGTGTAACTACGGTCAGTAAGTGCTTTACGGACAAAGAGCTTAAACAGTTTTGACAGCAACCAGAAAATGCTAAAGACCACCAACGCGATACATAAATAAGGCAGGCGTTCCCAAAAGGCATCAACAAATTTGTCGATGGTGGAATAGGCATCATTGTATTTTGCTGTATGTTCAATGACAGTTTGCGCTGTCTTTTCTGTTGCTTCTTGCAAAAGTTGAGAGGTGTCTTGAGTTACCTCATTCAAGGCGTTTTGTTTTTCAGCCACAAGTTTTCCGGATGATGATCATTGCCGGACATTTTGCCTGAAACTGAACAAAAATTTAACCGACAATATTTAGCATTCATTGACGTTTTGTCAAAAATTGTCAGCCAACTTTAGAAATATTGAGTGCCTTTTTGAATGACTTGTGGGGGAACTTCCAGTTCACCTGTACCAAACTGATAAGATATTATGCTGCCTGAAGCCAAGAAGCTCAGAACTGCGAGGATGATCATCAACCAGGCCAATATTTTTTCCCAGACCAGTGTTTCACGCGGCAGTCCATATTTATTGCTACCTTTAGTCCCTGAACCCAAAAGCAAATACAGCCCCATAAAAATATTCACCAGTGGCAGCAGGAACAGCAGGGTCAGCCAGCCACTACGGTTCAGATCATGCAAACGGCGTATGCTAATCATGATCAGAAAATAGATATACAGCACCAGAATGGCTACGAAACCGAGTCCGGCGATTCCTGTCAGGGTATTGACGAACTGATTGTCCATCGACAGGGTATGAAAGTTAAAGATACCCATGGTCAGGCTAAGAGCAATGGTGGCAAAGAAAGCAATCAGATGCACAAACCCATACCAGCCAATTGAACTCAGACGACCAAAACGACCTTCTGGAGAGAGTGGATTATCTGACCTGGCCGGTTGGACGCGGGAAAAAAAGGAGGAGTCGTCGTGCGGGTTCATACGCGTTTTCCAAATAAAATTCAGAGAAGAAAAATATTGTATTTTGTAAAGTTAACAGTACGTTCTATGCTTAAATTATAAGATTAAAAGAACAGGTCAGATACTCATAGAACCATATTTTTTTGTTGAATATGATGAGAGGTCTGTGTTTTAAATTGTATAAATAAACTACGACCAAAGCATGATTGAAGCGGTTGAAAAATAATCGCCATACTGTAAATACGCAGTCAATAAATAAAGCAATAACGCGGCATAACATCTCGTGATGAGATGAATAAGATCAAGGAAGTAAGCAATGAATGAAATCTATCCTGTACCAGAAGAATTTAAAAAAACCGCTCGCACCAATGAGTCTGAATATTTCGAGCGTTATCAGAAATCCATCGAGCAGCCTGATGAATATTGGGCTGAACAGGCCAGCAAGCTGGACTGGATCAAACCGTTTACCCAGGTCAAAAATACCAGTTTTGACAAGGACAATTTCAAGATTGAATGGTTCGCTGATGGCCAGCTAAACCTCAGTGCCAACTGTTTGGACCGTCATCTCAAGGAACACCCTTATAAACCGGCGATTATCTGGGAGGGTGATCACCCGTCCCGTCATAAGATTATTTCCTTTAACGAACTTTATGATGAGACCTGCCGTTTTGCCAATGTCCTGAAAAAGAACGGGATTAAAAAAGGCGACCGGGTGGTGCTATATATGCCGATGGTTTCGGAAGCCGCAATTGCGATGCTGGCCTGCACCCGGATTGGTGCGGTACATTGTGTGGTATTTGGCGGCTTTTCACCAGATTCTCTGGCCAGCCGGATTGAAGATAGTCAGGCTAAAATGGTGATTACCGCCGATTCCGGCATGCGCGGCGGCAAGCCGATTCTGCTTAAAGCCAATGTTGATGAAGCCTTGAAAATTGCCGGGACTGAATCGGTTGAACATGTGATTGTGGTACACCGTACTGGCAACCCGATTGAAATGCAGCCAGGGCGTGATCTGTGGTATCACATGGAAATCATGTCGGTGAATGAAATCTGCCCGCCTGAACCGATGAATGCCGAAGATCCGCTATTCATTCTGTATACCTCGGGTTCGACCGGCAAGCCTAAAGGAGTGTTGCATACGACCGGTGGCTATCTGACTTATGTGAATTCCACTTTCCGCGAAGTGTTCGATATCAAGCAGGATGATGTGTTTTGGTGTACTGCGGATGCGGGCTGGATTACCGGGCATTCCTATGTGATCTATGGCCCACTTTCCAATGGCACCACCACGGTGATGTTTGAAGGCGTACCGCAATATCCAACTTGGGCGCGTACCGGTCATATTGTCGATAAGCACAATGTTTCCATCCTCTATACCGCACCCACGGCGATTCGTGCCATGATGCGCGAAGGCGATGCCTTCGTTCGGGAAAGTGACCGCAGCAGCTTGCGCCTGATCGGTTCGGTGGGTGAGCCGATTAACCCGGAAGCCTGGAACTGGTATTATACCGTGGTCGGTGAAAGCCGCTGTCCAATTGTCGATACCTGGTGGCAAACCGAGACTGGCGGAATCCTGATTTCACCTTTGCCGGGTGCAACCGATTTAAAACCCGGTTCTGCAACCCGACCATTGTTCGGCATACAACCCGCCATCGTCGATGCTGAAGGCAAGGAACTTGAAGGTGAAGCCGAAGGCAACCTGATCATTAAGGATTCCTGGCCGGGTCAGATGCGTACCATCTGGGGTGATCCTGAACGTTTTATCGAAGCCTATTTCTCGACTTATCCGGGGACGTATTTCACCGGAGATGGTGCCCGCCGTGACAAGGATGGCTATTACTGGATTACCGGACGCGTCGATGACGTACTGAATGTTTCTGGCCACCGTTTGGGTACGGCAGAAGTGGAAAGTGCCTTGGTAGCGCATGAGCATGTCGCTGAAGCGGCGGTGGTCGGTATGCCGCATGATATTAAGGGACAGGGTATCTGTGCATTCGTCACCTTACAGGCAAATTTTGAGGAATCCGAAGAGCTGCGTCATGAACTGATTAACTGGGTGCGTAAGGTTTTGGGACCCGTAGCTACACCGGATGCCTTGTATTGGGCTCCAGCTTTACCGAAAACCCGTTCCGGTAAAATCATGCGCCGTATTTTAAGAAAAATTGCCGCCAATGAACTGGACACTTTAGGAGATACTTCAACCCTGGCCGACCCACAGGTGGTGAACAATCTGATTGCAACGGTCTATCCCGATAAATAAGTCATTTATAAAAATACCGCCTGAAAATGAGGCGGTATTTTTATTTTATGTATAAGCACAGCAGGCATTCAGATAAAGCAGCAAAACATCATCTGCTAAGCTAAAAATATAGCAATAATCAGATCATATTATGAATGCTTCATCCCCGCTTTTAACTTCAAATCCATTATACATCGCTCAACAACTGGCGGAACAGTTTGCAACCACTGCTGCTGAACGTGATAAACAGGGCGGCAACCCAAAACAGGAGCGTGATTTAATCCGTCAAAGTGGTTTATTGGGGCTGTCTATTCCTGTGCAATATGGCGGTCAGGGCGCAGACTGGAAAACAGTTTTTCAAACCATTCAGACTATTGCCCAGGTCGACAGTTCACTGGCACATGTTTATGGTTTTCATCATTTGCTGATTGCGACGGTGCAACTGTTTTCCCAGCCTGAACAGTATGGAAAATGGTTGGAGCAAACTGCAAAAGAAAACCTGTTTTGGGGCAATACTTTAAATCCCTTAGACCGACGAACCATTGCAACCCAAGTGTCTGAAAATGCATATCTATTTCATGGCGACAAAAGCTTCTGTTCAGGTTCGATCGATTCCGATGTATTGCTCTGCTCAGCTTACAACGATAAAGGTAAATTGTTGATAGGTGTGATTCCGACAGCCCGAGAAGGGGTGAGCTTCTTAGGTGACTGGAACAATATGGGACAACGCCAGACTGACAGCGGTACCAGTCATTTTGAGCAGGTTAAAATTAAAAAAGATGAGTTATTGCTCAATCCGGGACCCCTGAGTACGCCGTATTCAAGTTTACGTCCGTTGATTGCGCAACTGATTTTTGTGCATCTGTTTTTAGGCGTGGCAGAAGGCGCTTTTGCAACTGCCAGACAAACCGTACAGAGCCAAAAAGCCTGGTCCAAATCCTTGGTGGAAAATGCGGTCAATGATCCGTTTACGCAAAAGCACTTTGCCGAATTTTATGTACAGTTGGAAGGCGTACGTTTACTGGCAGCTAAAGCGGTTCAGAGCTTACAGACGGCATGGGATCTAGGCAATGACCTCACTGCTGAACAGCGCGGTGAAGTGTCTATTGCAATTGCGACTGCCAAAATTGCGGCGACCAATACCTCGTTGTATATCACACAAAATATTTTTCAGGTGATGGGTGCACGTGCCACCACAGCCCAATTAAATCTGGACCGTTTCTGGCGTAATGTGCGTACCCAAACTTTGCATGACCCGGTGGATTATAAATATCAGGAAATTGGGGAGTGGGTGTTAACGGCTAAAGTACCTGATCCGAGTTTTTATTCGTAATGAAATCAGAAAATGCCATTTTATGAAATGGAGCCTTTTTACTTCTAGATTTAAAAATGAATTAAGAGCGTGGAACGTGAAAAATCACTTTAAAAAGCCTAATTTGTGAAGATTAGGCTTTTAGTTATATTTAAATAATTGATTTATATAAAATAAATTTTAATTTCGTATAAGGTGTATTATGTTAATTTTAGAAAAACTAAAATTTAGTGAGTTTTTTTGTGAGTAATAATGCATTAACGTGGTTGGGGCTCTTACTTGGATTCCTACTCTATCCAATAATTATATTCTTTCTGCTCGCTCAAAGACACAGTGGTTTAAACTATATTAATGATTTATCTAGTTTTAATAAAATAGTTGTTTTCATATCTTGTGCTTTAATATTTCTCATACCAACTTGGAATGAAAGATGTCTTATAGACAGTGAAGGGAAAAGCCCACATTGGTATCAAAGATATTTTGTGCCTTTGATATATTTCATAATTGGAACCATTTTTACAGGAATGTTCTTCATTTTAATTATTAGATAGCTTTTCCAAATGACCTCTATAGCTAAATTACTTTTTTATGATACATTCTTATAATTATAAGATATTGATATAATTAACTTTATTAAAGATATTCTTCGTAACATGCAAAATCAGTTTAGCTATATCTAACATAATGGCTGTTATACGAAATAAAAAAGATTTTTAAAATATTATTGTTTGTCAAACACTTAAATCCATAAATCCCAAACCCAAGAGATCAAAAAACACACGTTTTAACAACTCGTGTATTTTTTAGCCGGATATGTAATGTTTTGTCAATTAAATTGATCAATAAAAATTCAATTTTATAATTTTTGGTGGGTTATTAATTCTTCCGGGACAAAAAGAATGCCCATATTTTATGGATGAAAAAATGTCCGTTTTTGTACGCTTTGGCGCACATCAATTTAAGGATTTTGCGGATGGGCGCAGCCGAGTTTTTTTCCTATGATGAATTCATACAGGAACAGGATGTTCTGGAACATAAAACAACAATAAAACGTTCATACACCAGGATTGTGAAGCAAGACAGGAGTCATGCTTAACTACCCCATACGAAAAAGCCCGACAGGATGTCGGGCTTTTTTATATCATTTTATTCAGCCACAATTACTTTGCTGCCTGTTCTACGGCAGGTAGTGAAGTTACAGGCTCTTGGTCAGCAGAAGCGGGACTTATCTTTTTATTGATGGGCCTATGATCCATCATTGTCCCGATGGGCGATACGCGCCAAATCATATTGCCCACATCATCAGCGACCAATATCGCTCCGAAACGATCAACCGCTACGCCAACCGGCCGTCCAAGTGCTTCACCTTGATCATTTAAAAAACCGCTTAATACATCTTGGGGCATACCCGAAGGTTGGCCATTTTGAAAGGGCACAAAAATAACCTTATAGCCGCTATGCGGTTTACGGTTCCATGAGCCATGCTGACCAATCAGCGCACCACTGCGATATTGCGGCATTAATTGAGCCGTATAAAATGTCAGGCCTAAGGAAGCCGTATGGTTACCCAGAGCATAATCCGGTTTAATCGCACGTGCGACCAGCTCAGGATTTTGAGGTTTGATCCGCGTGTCTACATGTTGGCCATAATAACTATAGGGCCAGCCATAAAAAGCACCATCCTTGACTGAGGTCAGGTAATCGGGCACCAGATCATTGCCAATTTCATCGCGTTCATTCACGACTGTCCATAACATACCACTCTGTGGTTGCCAGTCCATTCCATTAGGATTCCGCAGTCCTGTAGCAAAGGGCCGTGTTTTGCCACTGGCAATATCAAATTCCATAATTAATGCCCGACCAGTTTCCTGGTCTAGGCCATTTTCTGCCACGTTACTGTTTGAACCTACGGTAATATAGAGTTTGCTGCCCGCAGGGTTGGCAATGACGTTTTTGGTCCAATGATGATTGAGCGGGCCACCGGGTAAATCCAGTACTTTGCTGCCGCTTGCGGTAATTTGAGTTGCACCTTTTTGATAAGGAAAGCGCATTAAAGCATCCGTATTGGCTACGTACAGCGTATTGCCGACCAGCGCCATACCAAACGGAGAGTTCAGATTTTGTAGAAATATGGTTTTTTGATCAGCGACACCATCGCCATTACGATCACGCAGCAGGCTAATACGGTTGGCACTCTGATGCGATGATCCGGCACGTTTCATCAGCAGTTGCATGATTTTGCCCCTAAAGCCTTTACTGTCATCTGGTTTGGGTGGTGCATCGGTTTCAGCCACCAGCACATCGCCATTTGGCAATACATACAGCCAGCGCGGATGTTGCAGTTCTTTGGCAAAGGCCTGAACTTTCAAACCTGGAGCCGGGGTGGGCATGGTGCCAGCAGGCCAGCCTTTGGCTGGTGCGATATTCACTGTAGGAAACAGACTGGATTGGGGTTCAGGCAGATGAGGGTATGGACCATAACTGTCTAAGATTGGAGACCTGGATGACGAGGCACATCCGCTTAATGCCAGTACAATGGCAGCTCCCGCAAGGGGCAGTAAGAATTGAGCAGACATCTTTATTTCCAGCTTATTTTTTGCCGCTATCGCCTTACTTTAAAATTTTGTTGCGGCAGTCACCATGCTGTTCTTGTTTTTTCTGGTTGCCGATTGGTTATTGCGTTCGGTTTGAGCGAAGGTAGCTCTGCTGCATAAGCAAAAAAATCCCTCAAGCCGAGTCTTGAGGGAAGATTGGAGATGCCTTTGATTCTTGTTTTTTAGCTCATCAACTGTCGCTTAATCATTCAGCTTAAGCGGACTTGGCGGTCACAACGGATAGCTGTTGCGCTTCCAGTTCACGAACCAATGGCAATACTTTTTGTCCGAAATATTCCACTTCTTCAATGAAATGCAAGAAGCCAGACAAAATCAAGTCCACACCGACTGCTTTCAGTTCAACAATACGTTCTGCAATTTGCTGCGGCGTACCAATTAAATTGGTCTTAAAGCCATCGTTATACTGCACCAAATCTTCAAAGGTCGATTTTGCCCAGTTGCCTTCACCCTCTGCTGTTGCAGCACCCGCTTCACGGGTAGCATCAGCAAAAGATTTCACTGCCTGGACATTGGCTTTGGCCACAATTTCCTGCAGCACGGCTTGGGCTTCTTCTTCAGTATCACGGGCAATAATGAAAGCATTGACCCCAATTTTCACGGCATGGTTATTGGCCTTGGCTTTTTCACGGATATCATCAATCTGCTTTTTCAGCTCTTCCACTGTGTTGCCGTTGGTAAAGTACCAGTCCGATACACGCGATGCCATATCACGCGCTGCACGTGAGCTACCGCCTTGAAAAATTTCAATATGCGGTTTTTGTAGCGGTTTTGGACTGAGGGTGTAATCTTTGAATTGATAGTATTGACCATCAAAACTGAAATGATCCTGCGTCCAGATACCTTTAAGGCTACGGATAAATTCTTCTGAACGTGCATAACGCTGGTCATGTTCAGACCATTCTTCACCAATGGCATCAAATTCGCCGCGGAACCAGCCACTGACCACGTTAATGGCAATACGGCCATTGGTCAGGTGGTCAATGGTCGCCAATTGCTTTGCCGCCAGTGCCGGTTTCCACGGACCCGGCAAAATTGCAGCAATCACTTTGAGTTTTTCAGTTTTGGCCAGGATGCCATGGCTGAAGCTAACCGATTCATGCTGGTTTTCTGCGTTATAACCGGCAGTAAAACGAATCTGGGTTAAGGCATAGTCAAAACCGCTTTTTTCCGCAGCTTGCGCCAGACGGACATTATAGTCATAACTCCAGTCCGTACGCTGTTCAATATCGCTGACCACCAAACCGCCGCTGACGTTTGGTACCCAATAAGCAAATGTAATGTTCTTATCTTGTATCGACATTCTGTATACCCTCAGGATGTAATTTTTTAGCGCTCTTAAGCGACTTGTGACTTCGGTACTTTTTTGCTGTGCAGGCGTGCTTCTGCGGCATCAAGGCTTGGCACTGCAGCAGAAGGAAGGACTTCTTCTTGTTCAATTTGCTTGTTGATACCCAGATTCTGGTTGGCTAGCTGAGATTTCTCTTTGACCACTTCAGCACGCTGGCCTTTGGCAGGAGCCCATTCAAGAATTGGCAATGCACGTGCTACTGCGAGGGTAATGCGGTCACGCAGCAGTTCACTGTGAATGGTATATTCAGGGGTAAAGTCACGGTCTGTTGCATAAACACCAATCGGTAAGGTTTGTGCCTGGAAGAAGCTGAATAATGGACGCAACTGATGTTCAAGCACCAAGGCATGACGCTCGCTACCCCCTGAAGCTGCCAGCAATACCGGTACATCGACCAATGCCGTCTGTTCTACAAAGTCAAAGAAGTGTTTGAAAAGCCCGGTGAATGAGGCACGGTAAACTGGTGTGCCGACAATCAGGGCATCTGCTGCTTCAACTGCGGCTAGATCATCCTGTACACGTTGTGGCAACTGGTTACGGTAAATTGCACCGCCCAGTAAAGAACCGATTTCGCTAAATTTGATAAAGTGAACATGAATGGGGGTTGCTTCACCGAGTTCATCAATAATGGCTTGTACCAGTGCCTCGGTTTTAGAAGGATTGTTTAAGCCGCCTGATACAGCAACAATATTCAACGGTTTTTGCGCATTTAAAATAGACATTTGGGGATAACCTAAAACATAAAATCTTGGAATAGCTTTATTAATCAACAGCAGGCATATTCTGTAAAATAAGCAAATCAAGAAAAGTTATCTTATTTTGAGATATAAAGGAAAAAGTCACCAAAATGTGCTTTTATATGATTTAGTACGTTGATTTATATATTTATATTGCTTATTGATAAGTATTTTAAATTGGCCGATAAAATTTATATCAAAATATGATTAGGTTTGATGATTTTGCGAAAAACCTTGAAAAAAGGGGATTTTTGAGAAAATAATCTCATATCAGATGAAAAAAGTTATTCATTGCATATCCTTAATAGCACTAGTGTGGTTAGAATAGCTCTTAATGTGCACAAGATCTTTCATGCTGCTTATGAATATTTTAATCGTTGATGATCATCCACTGTTTCGTCATGCCTTGATTCAAGCCGTTCGTTACAGCTTGCCGCAAGCGCAAATTCAGGAAACAGCTGCAGTAAATGAGTTTTATGAACGCTTAGATAATGGGCCGGAACCAGATTTGGTTTTACTGGATCTCAATTTGCCGGGAGCTTCGGGCTTTTCGGCTTTGGTGCATGTTCGTGCACAATACCCGTCCATTCCGATTATTGTGGTGTCTGCACATGAAGAAGTGTCAATTATTCAACGTGCCATAGCCCATGGTGCAATGGGTTATATTCCGAAATCTGCGCATCCAAGCCATATTGGTGAAGCGATCCGTCAGGTACTGGAAGGAGAAATCTGGTTACCGCCAAATTTACCTGCCAACATGAATTTTGACCCGCGTGCAGCGGATGAAACTGCACTGGCAGAACGTATTCAGTCACTTACACCGCAACAATTCCGTGTATTGATGATGGTGGCGGAAGGTTTGCTGAATAAACAGATTGCTTATGAGCTGGATGTTTCTGAAGCGACCATCAAGGCCCATGTCACGGCCATTTTCCGCAAACTGAATGTGCAAAACCGTACTCAGGCAGTATTGGCCATCAGTGCCCTGAATATTGAAGAAAAGAAAATGTAATCTGCTGAATACAGCATTCAACGAAAAAGGCACTTGATCAAGTGCCTTTTTTTGTAATCAGTGCTTTAGATCAGGCAACACAGCTTTGTCTGGGAGTACTGTCGGTGCAAAATAAAGGATTGAGTGCACATTGCAGATCATCAATTTGCTCTTGAGAGACATAGGCTTTCTCTTTCAGATATTCAGCCACACTGTCATCGCGTAAACTTAAAAATGCGGCATCATAAACGCCCAAATCGACAAACAACGCTGCGGTTTCCAGACTGTTAAAGCGGTCTAAATAGACATCACTGCCATACAGCAGGAAAATATGATCTTCATTGGCATGGGGATTGATTCCTAAATGCTTTGCCAATTCCAGTGGTGGGGTTTTAATAAACAGCAGATCAGAGAGTTCATCAAACTGGGTGGTATCGAGCAGATTCTGATCGGTTTTGACTTTTCCAAGCCATGCCTTAAACACCAGCACCGCACCACCACGCAATAGCATGCTCCAAATTTGGTGACGTACTGTATCTGTCAAGTCTCTAGCTTCGGCTGCTAAAGACTGAATCAACTTGTCTTCCTGTTCAGCGAGGCGATCAAATAAACCTAAACCTTGCGGTTTATAGGCTGCAGGGCTAAAGACATCAAAATTCAACTCATCGAAGACCTGTAAGGCAAGCGGGACAGCACTTTGATACAAGGTATTCAGGGCTTGAATATGAGTGTCCTTTAAGTGGCTGGGTTTAAATAGTTCGGTCCATTGAATTTCGGGTAACAGGGCATTGGCCCCATATTGACGATAAAATTGTTGCGATTGATCTATGCCATAACTTCCGGCTTCAGAAATGTTCATCTTAAACTCCTGTATTTTCTATGATGATCAGTTTCGTGGGCCGTGTTTTGAGGCAGTCTGATAGACAGATTAAACTGACCATTGATTACTCTCATATATGAGCTTGGCTGACCGCAAACGAAATACGACTAAAGTTATATAATGGATTTTTACTGTAAAAATATTTTTAATAATAATAACTTGAAAAATTGTAACTAATTATACAAATGTATATTTAAATTTTGATCATCTTTGCCATAGGAAATATGACATTGAATTTTCTGGTCAATAAAGCGGTAGCCAAAATAAAGAAATTGAGCAGTTTTGCCTAAAATGAAAAATAAATTGCCAGTTAGGTTAATAGAGGGTGTTTTTATGTAATGAAAACACCCATTTCACATACATGAAATGGGTGTTTGATCTGTAGTGATTTCTGAATAAAACGCTTAAGAACCGGAAATTTTTAAGCCCGATAACCAGGAACGCAGCGATGCTGGTTTTAACGGTTTTTTCAGCAGCACAATATTGAGATCTTTCAAATGCTGTGGCAGTTCAGGATCGGAATCTGCGGTAATCAATGCCACAGGAACCTGTTCCTGACGGTTGGCCAAAATGAAATCCAGACCAATTTTATTGTTGTTCAGGTGCTGATCGACCAGCCAGACCTGAATATTTTCTTGCTGGATCAGCTCTAGGGCCTGTTCGGGTTCAGTGGCTTTAAAGACCTGATAACCCCATTTGGTCAGTAAGGTCGTCATCCCTTCCAGAATGGTTTCATCATTATCTAGGCATAGAATCTTGTAGGCCTTGCTTTTCAGTGGGGTGGCCTGTACAGGTGCTGCCACGACTTTAGGTGCATCCACGATTGGCACTTCAATCATAAAACACGAGCCCTTGCCATATTCAGAATAGACATGTACCGGGTAGTCCAGCAGGCTGGTCATACGCTGCACAATCGCCAGGCCGAGTCCAAGACCTTGCTCGCCCCAAGGCGAAGTATGGCCACAGCGTTCAAATTCCTGAAATAGTTTAATGCGCTGTTCTTCGGCAATCCCGGGGCCGGTATCCCAAACCCCAATCCGGATATGGCGTGGTTTTTCGCTAGAGCGAAGTACACCAACTACAACCTTGCCTTTAGCGGTATAGCGCAGGGCATTGCTGACAAAGTTTTGAATAATCCGGCGAATCCACTGTGGATCGGTGTCGATCCAGAACTGTGCATCATGCACGCTGAATTTAATGCCACGTTGTGCGGCAATAGATTTAAATTGCAGTTCCAGATCACTTAACAGGTCATGTAAGGGATAAGGCTGACGTTTCGGCTGGATGGTACCGCCTTCGAGACGGGCAATGTCCAGCAGGGCAGACAGCATGCTTTCCGCACCATGCAAGGCACGGTCCAGCTGTTGCAGGGTTTTACGGTCTTCATCCGACTGTACGCTTTGTTCTAAAGCGGTACTGAACAGACGTGCTGCATGCATTGGCTGCAACAGGTCGTGACTGGCTGCTGCAATGAAACGGCTCTTGGACATGTTGGCACGGTCAGCCTGTTCACGGGCGAGTTGCTGCTCGGAAAGTGCATCGGCCAGCTGTTGGGTGCGGTCTTGTACCCGCGCTTCAAGTACGGCCTCATTTTCACGGAAAGCGGTAATATCGGCAAAGGTGGTGACGAAGCCGCCGCCTTCAATGGGATTACCTCGCATCTGGATGACGCGGCCATCTTTACGGATCCGTTCAAATTCATGCGCGCTGCCCATGGCCATCCAGTGAATCCGTTTGCGCACGTGTTCTTCGACCGAACCCGGCCCGCATTCACCGCGCTCGGCGTTATAACGGATCAGGTCGGCAATCGGACAGCCGACATAGACAATATCTTTAGGATAATCAAAAAGTTTAAGGTATTGATTGTTCCAGGCCACCAGACACATATTTTCATCGACCACGCTGACCCCCTGGGTCATATGGTCAATCATGGTCATGATCAGGTTCTGGTTAAAGCGTTGCCATTGTGAGGCCTGATCCAGAATATTGGCGACCTGACCGAGTGCCAGACCATTATTCACCATGGCTGTGGTGAGTAGGGTACGCGCCGAAGCAGCACCAATGGTTCCGGCCAGATACTGTTCGGTAAAACGCCACCACATGCCATTGGCATTGCTGTTTTCATTCAGGATTACGTTGTTTTGAGCACAGAACTGCTGAAAGGCATGAGTGGCCGGTCCTTCACCGGTAATCCTTTTGGCCAAGGTAATTAAATCGCCTACTTTCAGGCGGGCAACATCCTGGTGAGAGTAATTGATTTCACTTGAGGCATTGTGGGTCGGCAAAGGTTTGGTTTCATAATAGAAGAAACTTTCCGCCTGAATTTGCTCGGCAATACTGGGACGGAAAATTCGTGACACCCACACATACAGCACGATATTCAGACCCAATGCCCAGGTCACGCCATGGGTGAGGGGAGCAAAAGACTGAAAACCAAACAGTGCTTCGGGGCGTAACCAGTCCATGCCTAAAGGCCCTGCAAGCAAGAACTGCTGGCTAAAATGGCTGTATTCAGCAGGCAGGCTGCGCAGTACGGTAGGCAACAGCAAGGTATAGGCCCACATGACAAAACCGGCAATTAGACCTGCATATACGCCCTGTTTACTGCCACCACGCCAATACAGACCACCAATCAAGGCTGGAGCAAATTGGGCCACGGCACTGAAGGCCAGCAAGCCAAATACTGAAAGCTGGTCGATGTCATTAAAGAAATGGAAAAACAGGAAACCCAGCAACATGACCGCTAAAATACACACCCGGCGGGTAAATTTCAGCACCAGAGGCAGACGTTTGTCATGACGCGAAAGTATGCCGGTACGCCATAAGGCAGGCATAATCAGGTCATTACTAAGCATAATCGACAAGGCGACTGAAGAGACCAGCAGCATTCCCGTAGAAGCAGAAAACCCCCCCAGGAAAGCCAAAAGTGTCAACCACTCCTGATCATAACTGAGCGGCAAGGACAGTACAGCGACATCAGGAATCGCAAGAAAATGCGGTGCAGCATGCAAGGCCCAGCTGGCAATTGGAATAATCGCCACTGTGGTCAGAATCAGATAAGTGGCAAACCAGCGACGTGCACCGCGAATATGTTTTTCATCCCGCAGTTCAACCACCGCGACATGGAATTGTCGTGGTAAGCAGATAATCGCCAAGGCTGCGAGTAAGGTTTGCACCCAGAACGTTTCGGGAACACCAAACAGCTGAACCTGTTTAAAGGTTTCTGCGACATCCGTGGAAATTTGCCCCAGGTTTTCGGGGGCATCAAAGACAAAGAACAGAGCCACACACAGCAGGGCAAACAGTTTGACAAAAGACTCAAATGCCACGGCCAGCATTAAACCGCCATGCTGTTCGGTATTGGCAATTTGTCGGGTACCGAACAGCATGGCCAGAATGGCTAAAATTCCAGTCAAAAACAGCACACTATTGGTGGTGCTTTGTATGCCGGTATTCTGTTGCAACACTACAGCAGCACTCAAGGCAATCGCTCTGAGCTGCAAGGCTAAATAGGGAATAATTGCGATGACTGCCAGAATGGTGACCAAGGATGCCAGAGGGCCGCTTTTGCCATAACGTGCAGCCACAAAATCTGCAATGGAAGAAATGGCATGATGCTGGCGCACACGTCCCAAACGGCGCCAGATATCATAACCCACACCGACAAAAATCAGGGGACCAAGGTAAATGGGCAGGAATATAATGCCTTCACGCACCGCAGCCCCGGTTGCACCGTAGAATGTCCAGGATGAGCAATATACCCCTAAGGTTAGACTAAAGAGAAACATGCGACCGCGGGTACTTAGGCGACTGGCGTGTTTTTCACCAAAAAATGCACAGATAAAGAGTAACGCGATATAAAGGGCGAGCACGCCGATAATGAGCCAACTATTCATATTGCCTACAGCATAAATTTATGTCGTAATAATAACCTATCTAGTAATCTTGCCGCTTTAATTGATCAAAATTTAACACCAAAGTAGTAATTACAAGAACCTAATAAGATTGTTAAGTTAGATAACGAAATAATTCGAATTAAAAAAATCACCTATGGCTGGGTGCACACAGGAGCATGATTATGGATGAGGCACATGTAGAACGTATTCTACAGAATCCCAAATTTAAAGAAATGGTCAGCAGAAAAAGCAGATTAAGTTGGACATTAACAATCATCATGTTGATTGTGTATGTCGGCTTTATGCTTTTAGTTGGTTATAACAAAGAATTCTTAATGAGTTCGGTTGGCGGCGGCGTTACCACTTTGGGTATGCCACTCGGCTTGAGCATTATTGTATTGTCTTTCATTTTATGTGGTGTTTATTCGTATATTGCAAACAATAAACTGGATGCATTAAATGAAGAAGCGATGCGAGAAGTTGCAGCAATTGCGAATGAGAAAGGACAGTAATTAGATGAAATGGAATTCATTGAAAGCGAAAGCAGTTGCTGCTTCTACGCTACTGATGTCAGGTATGGCAATGGCTAGTCCAGATTTGGGTGCTGCTGAACAGCAAGCAACCAACTGGCATGCAATTATTATGTTCGCGATTTTCGTGGGCTTCACCTTGCTGATTACCAAATGGGCAGCAAGACAAACCACCAGTACTGCAGATTTCTATACTGCGGGTGGCGGTATCTCAGGTTTCCAGAATGGTCTGGCGATTGCCGGTGACTATATGTCAGCAGCATCATTCCTGGGTATTTCCGCAATGGTATTTAGTTCAGGCTTTGACGGTTTACTTTACTCACTAGGTTTCATGGTGGGCTGGCCAATCGTATTGTTCCTGGTCGCAGAGCGTTTACGTAACCTGGGTAAATTCAACTTGTCTGACGTGGTTTCATTCCGTCTGGAAGAAAAACCGGTACGTACTTTGGCAGCTCTTAGCTCTTTGGTTGTTGTTGCCTTTTATCTGATTGCTCAGATGGTAGGTGCAGGTCAGCTGATCAAATTACTATTTGGTCTGAACTACAACATTGCTGTCGTGATTGTGGGTCTTTTGATGATGGCTTACGTAATCTTCGGCGGTATGCTGGCAACCACTTGGGTACAGATCATCAAAGCGGTGATGTTACTTTCAGGTGCAACTTTCATGGCTTTCATGGTAATGAAAGGCGTGGGCTTCAGCTTCACCAACATGTTTGAACAATCGATTCAGGTATTCTCTAAAGTACATGAAATCAGCCTTGCAGAAGCAGGCAATATCATGGGCCCAGGTAAACTGGCAGCGAACCCGATTGACGCGATTTCTTTGGGTCTGGCATTGATGTTTGGTACAGCTGGTCTTCCACATATCCTGATGCGTTTCTTTACCGTAAAAGATGCTAAAGAAGCACGTAAATCAGTGGTTGTGGCTACAGGTTTCATCGGTTACTTCTATCTTTTAACTTTCATCATTGGTTTCGGTGCGATCCTTTACGTATCAAACAACCCGCAATTCATTGATGTGGCGAAAATGGCTGTAACTGGCAAGTTAGAACTTGTTGGCGGTAACAACATGGCTGCGGTTCACTTAGCTGATGCTGTTGGCGGTGACTTGTTCATGGGCTTCATTTCAGCAGTAGCATTCGCAACGATTCTTGCGGTGGTAGCTGGTTTGACATTGTCTGGTGCTTCAGCAATTTCACACGACTTGTATGCAAACGTATTCAAGAAAGGCCAAACTACACCTGAATCTGAACTACGTATGTCTAAAATTGCAACTCTAGGTCTTGCGATCTTTGCGATGATTTTAGGTATCCTGTTCGAGAAACAAAACGTGGCGTTCATGGTGGGTCTGGCATTCTCGGTTGCTGCATGTGCGAACTTCCCGGTACTGGTATTGTCAATGTTCTGGAAAGGTTTGACCACTCGTGGTGCAGTAGCTGGCGGTGTTGCAGGTCTTGTTGCTGCAGTAACTCTAATCGTACTGTCTAAAGCGGTTTGGGTAGATACTTTGGGTGTTTCTGAGACACCAATCAACCCATTCAATGGCCCAGCAATCTTTGCAATGCCATTATCGTTCCTATGCTGCTGGTTATTCTCTGTGACTGACAGTTCGGCACGTGCGCATGCAGAACGCAAAGCTTTCGATGCACAGTATGTACGTTCACAAACAGGTATTGGTATCTCTGGTGCATCAGATCACTAAGATACAGTTACTTTAAAAAAAGCCCCATCAGGGGCTTTTTTTATGACTTGAGCAAAGGGAACACAACGTGATTGCAAGGCTGGGCTTTGGTTCTCAATCCTATTGTTAGCATGGATGAGACTCTCTTTTATCAAACATAAATCTGGCAAAGAAGAGGGCGACTTTTATCATTTTTCTACAAATGTTTTACTTGCAGCTTCAATCATTCATGCTAAGTTGATTAAAAGAAACATAAAAAATTCAGGCATAAAAAAGCAATATTCTGGAGCAGTACATGCAGGCGATTATGGATGTGTGGAAGGTATTTCGCGTATTGCCTTCAGCTTGGCTACTTTTATTACAATTTATTATTTTAATTCTGTCGGTTGCCGTCAATTACAGCACGCCTTACCGTACGCTCAGCTGGTTACTGGGGGTGCTGGTTTTACTGGTGATTGCCAAAGTCATTCGGCAAACACCGATGTTTACCATTTTGGGCTTAAGTTTTGTCAGTGGCGCCGTGATTTTTTCTTCCCTGATTATATTAGGTATAAAAAATCCATGGCTGCAAGTCATTGCCCATGGTTTTGAAGCAGCAGCTTACTTTAGCGCGGCCTATGGTTTGTTGCGTTATATGTTTGAAGACCGCTATTTAACCCGAGATGAACTGTTTGCTGCAGGTGCGGTATTTACGTTGCTGGCGTGGGCATTTGCTTTTTTATATAACGTTTGCCAGCTGTTGGTGCCGGGCAGCTTTCAGAACCCCAATGTTACAGGTTTACAAAACTGGCTTGATTTATTGTTTTTGAGTTTTAGTTTGCAGTCTGCAACCGGCTTATCGGATTTAATGCCCCTAAGTGCCCCTGCACGGGTACTGGCACTACTGCAAATGTTTTCCGGGGTTATGTATCTGGCCCTCATTGTTTCACGCTTGATTGCCTTGCAATATATTGCCCATTTACCCAAGCATTCTAAAGACAAAGAGCCATAAAAAAGGACGCATCAAGCGTCCTTTTTAAATTCTTTATCTAATTAAAAATTAGAAACGGAATTTAGCGTTAACGCCTACAGTTTGCGTATCAAGCGCAAGCTGTTCAGCATTCGCATTTACGTAAGAAGCGCCCACTGCAACTGCAGGAGTGATGAAGTAATTTACGTTTGCACCCCAAGCTGAGTCTGGTGTACCAGCAAAGCTAGATTCAGCATAAGAAGCACCAACGCTTAACTTAGGCGTAACGAAAAGAGTTGTACCTAGGTTATAAGCAGTGTCGTCACCGTAAACTAAACCAGATTCAAAACCGATTGCCATGTTGGTTCCGTCAATAGCACCAACATATTTGGTACGTGCAGTAATTGCATCTTGATCTTCACCGATCGTAGCAGTTTCACCAACTGATTTAACAACGCCATTAGCCATAACATTGAATGCATCAAGAGCAGTTTGATCAGCAACGCTCGTATAACCTACTGCAACCAAGAAATTAGGCGCAGCAAATGCACCAAGTTCTAAGGCATAACGGTCGCCTTGATCATCAGTGGCGTTGTTATTTTTGCTGTCTAAAATTGTGTGGCTATAAGAAGCGCTAGCATATACAGGTACAACTTGAGTTGGCACATAAGCTTCAGCTTTAACGCCATAGTTATGAGCGATAACGTCGATATCGTCTGAACCTAACTCGCCGTAATTATAAGCAACAGATACGTTAGATGCTTGGTTTAAGAAAGCTGCTTCAGCCAATGGGCCTTTAGAAGAGTCAACATCTTTAAGGTAATAAGTACCTTGCAAACCACCGGTGAAATCTTTGTCATTTGCTGTGGTGTCGATGTATTCAGACTGACCTTGTACTTCTACTTGATATGCTTGAGCACCGGTCATGGCTAATAATAAAGCAGTGGCTAAACCGAGTTTTTTCATATTAATTTCCAATTCTATTTTCTATTGCAGGTGAATTAAACTACTTTCATTGTATTGTAACAAAACATTAAGTCAATGAACTAAAAGAACATTATTTTGTTGTTTTTTTGTTATACATAATGTTATTGGTTAAAAAAAGTACGATTAAACTGTGTCAGGTCAACTTGAAAAATTTGTTTTTAGAACAAATGAATATGAACATTTTTAAAACTTATTTTTTCAGAAATATGCAAAAACTAGGGGCTTTGTATAATGTTAAATTGGATTAAATTTAAAAATTAATTGTAAAATTCAATTGAAATATACTTTATTGCACGATCTGTATAGCATTTTAAGGCTATTCATTTGATTCTAATAATAAAATTCACCTAAAACGGGATGGTGTTGATTGAAAAATACACAAATTGTAATTTATTTAGTACAAATATCGTGCTGTTAAGATGAATTTTAAATCTTACTGTTTTGATAGGCTTTACTTTTATAACGGTTTTTACGATAATATATCTATCAATTCATACTACATTGCAATAATGTGATAATGATCTGATTCTCCATAAACAAGTTTTTGTTTTATATGCCCAACTTTCCCCAAGGTTGGGTTTTTTTTATGTCAGAAAAATATTGCAGTTGGCTGCGAAGTAAGAACAGGCAATAAAAATGGAAGCATAATCATATTAATAGCAAAACTTATTTTTAGTCATTAGAGATTGAATCCTTAAGTAGAAACCCTAGAATTAACTTTTATTGCACTAATATGGTGCTTGATTTGTAGTAGGGGATTAGATTTTTCTTGAAATTTAAGTATAAAAAACCCCAATTTTCAAAGAAAACTGGGGTTTTTCGCCAAAATCTTCGGAAAAATTAAAAAATCTGCTGAGAATATATTTAATTTGCCCTAATGCAGTGCATTATGCACTTATTTGTGGCATGTGTAAATATTTTCTTATCATGCAAGTAGCAATATTTAGATAAGCAGGTAATTTAAACAATATAAATTGGGGGCTTCCTAGAAATAGTCCTGCATTATTTTGTCGAGATCTTTAAGGGAAACAGGATTTTCTATTTAAGCGGCTTGCTTAACTGTAATTTATAGATATGCAAAATTTTTAATTGCACTCAATGAAAAGCAGGTTGCTACTATCTGAAGGAAAGAATAAAAATTGAGTTGAAACCCTACAGATATGCACTGGATCTTAAAGCTTTATTAAAGAATTTAGATTTTTTTTAACTTTTATTTTAAAAAATATTATAAGTGATTGATAGAATGCAGATATTTAAAAATATTGATTAATTTTTAACTCTTTTTAGATCAAAATCGTGTAATATATTTATATATAATTTGAGTATGATCACAGGTCATTTGGTGTGTATGGTGAGTAATTAATTTATGTATAAATTACGCTCGGAACATATCAGCCGGCGACTGTTTTGGTCGATGATCATTATCGCACTGTCTCTTTTGTTTTTATCTGTTCCCTTAATTGTCAGTAGTTATCAGAGCTATCAGAAAGCAGATCGTGCCTTAACTGAAATTTCTGCGCTTCGTGCTGTAGCTGATTTAGCCAATAAAATTTCCCGTGAACGGGCACCTGCTAATAAGGTGATGTCGAGTAGTGCCGATGAACTCGAAGAAAATATAAAAGAATTAGAAGCTTACCGGAAAGAAGTAGATCTGCAGATTGAGCAGACAAGTGTAATTTTAGCTACGGCAGGTTTTTCTGTTCAGGCTCAAGCCTTATCTTCTCATGTAAAAGGGGCTTTGGCTCAAGGTCGTCATGCGGTCGATGTTTATAGTGCCTTGCCGCGATCTGAACGGAGTGCAAGACAGCTGGATCAGGCGATTCAGCAAATGTTTAAGGCATGGGATAGTTGTAAAGCAATTATAGAAAATGTATTGGTACATTCTGAAGCTGAAGGAACTTCAGTCTCAGACTACTATACGCTGATTTTAATTTTGGCTGATTTACGTGATCAGGCTGGTCGAACTGCCTCTAATATTATGGCAGCGGTGACTTTTAATGAAAAAATCCCCGAAGATAACTTGGCGCGGTCATTGCAGACGCAACATCAGGCCCATTATTTATGGGCTTTAGTGAATACCATACAGCCTGCGCAGGATAAAACCCCAGAATATCTAGCTTTACATCAGCAGGTAAAAGCACAGTTTTTAGATCAAGGTATTCCAATAGTTACTCGCCTGATGAATGAAAGTATCCGTAATCAGGCCTATTCATTGACCGGTACGCAACTCACAGAAGCAATGGTTGATAAATTCCTGACAGTAGTCAATTTGCAAAGCTATATTCTGGATTACAGTGTTACGGTCGCTCAAACCCAGAAGAAACAAGCCCAGCAAAAACTGATTTTAACTTTACTGGTGGCACTGATCTGTTTGGTTGCGGTTTCTTTTACCATGATCTATGCGCGCAATCATGTTTTTATACCGTTACTTAAAGCCAGAAATACCATTCTTCGACTGGCACAGCATCAGGTTATAGAGAGTAAACAGACACCATTATCTGCTAAGCCAATCACCTTATTAGACGCCCTTAAAGAATTAAAGCGGGTACTACAGCAGCGTGACGCACTGGAATTTCAGCTCAGAAATATTGCCAATACGGATAATTTGACGGGTGTATCTAACCGTTTGGCTTTAGAGGAATATATCCGTTATCTGGAGAATAAGCCGAATCAGTTCAAGCACACTGGCTTAATCATTATTGATATCGATGACTTTAAGCATGTGAATGATACTTTTGGGCATATTGTCGGTGATGAAGTCATTAAACTGATTGCAGAAAAATTGCAATTGAATGTAAGAGCTTCGGATTTAATTGTTCGTTATGGTGGTGATGAATTTTTGGTTTTAATCGAGCACATTAATTTTCCGGAGGCTTGGGCTATTGCCAATAAAATTCTTCAGGAGATTGGCAGATCTGAACTGTATATTGCTGAATTAAACCAGAATATTCGTATTTCTGTTAGTGCTGGAGTAGTGGTAGGGGGAGCATCGTGGATGTCACTACTGGAAAAAGCCGACAAATCATTATTTCAGGCTAAGGCAAATGGTAAAAATAAAGTGGCGGGGTGATCTAGTACAAATAAAAACCACCCTCACTATTTTAAATCTCCCAATCATCTAATGGTCGATTTAAGTTATTAGCTTCTACAGGTGCCCAAGAAACTAACTTTTCCCATAGTTTAGTATCGAATCTATCATCCAAATATGTATATCTTAATATTCTGATCAGCTCTGAACGATATCCTTTACCTCCAAACTTATTTTCTAGATCATAAAACGAGTATAGGTTTCCCTTGAGCCATTCTTCATCAATATAGTTAACAATTTTATTTATTTGCTCTGATGTAATTTTATAACAAGATATAAAAGGATCTTTGTCTCCTTCATGTTGAAAAAAAGGGAATAAATCATTTGCTATCGCATAAATATAGGATTGTGAAAAGCCAATTTTTTCTCCATAAATTCTATAATTCATAGTAATACTTAGTTTTCTATTTTCGTACAAAGCTTGGATTAGTTGCTCATTAGTCACCATCTTTTACGACTCCATCTATATTTCTTAAAATTTCATTGATTTGACTAACTATGCTTTGAATAGCTAATTGGATAGTTTGGACATCAGCATTAATATCGATAGTCTGAATATCCGATTGAATTTTTTTGATTTTATGTTCGTAAGGGTGGAAAATCACTTGACTAGAAATTTCATTTAGAAGGTGGTTAAGCTGACTTAGATGTGTATTTAATTTTGAGCCTCTATTGTTGTAATTTCGGGTATATTTTTCTGAAAGTATACTTCTAATTTCTTTTAGTCTCTGAGCATCTCTATCTAATTCTCTACGATTAATAACATTCTTAAGTTCTTGTTTTATATTTTTCGCATGTTTTTCTGCATCCAAAGCTGAATTCTTAGAGTTTTGTGAAGCTTTATATGATTTGTGAGCTTGATATATGCTAATTCCAGTTGCAATACAAGTAGCAACAACCCCAATAAAGGCTATCCAATTAAAAAAATTTTCAGGCATATCGAGTACAAAGAATAGTTATATTGGTTAATTCTTTGTACTCGATTTTTATTGTTATTTCAACAACGGCTTCAAGAACTTAGCTGTATGTGAAACTTTAGATTTCACCACTTCTTCAGGTGTACCTTCAGCAATAATCATCCCGCCACCAGCACCACCTTCAGGACCCAGGTCAATCACCCAATCCGCAGTTTTAATTACATCCAGATTATGCTCAATCACCACAATGGTATTCCCCTTGTTGCGTAGCTCATGCAGAATGTCGAGCAGCTTGGCAATATCGTGGAAATGCAGACCCGTAGTCGGCTCATCCAGTACATACAAGGTTTTACCGGTATCACGTTTTGCCAGTTCACGCGCGAGTTTGACCCGCTGTGCTTCACCACCGGAAAGGGTGGTTGCAGACTGACCTAAGCGAATATAACCTAAACCCACCTGATTCAAGGTTTCCAGACGGCGGTGAATCACCGGGATGGCCTCAAAGAAATGCATGGCATCTTCAACGGTCATTTCCAGTACGTCGGAAATGTTTTTGCCTTTATAGCCGACTTCTAACGTTTCACGGTTATAACGCTTGCCATGACAGGCATCGCAAGGCACATACATATCCGGTAAGAAATGCATAGCTACTTTAATCATGCCATCACCTTCACAGGCTTCACAGCGGCCGCCTTTCACGTTAAACGAGAAACGTCCTGCGGCATAACCGCGAGCTTTGGCTTCAGGGGTTTGGGCAAACAGTTCACGAATCGGGGTGAACAGACCCGTATAGGTTGCCGGGTTAGAACGTGGGGTACGTCCAATCGGGCTTTGGTCAATGTCCACGACTTTATCAAGGAATTGCAGACCATCAATCGAGTCAAATTTTTCTGCGGTTAACGTGGTTGCACCGTTCAATTGTGTTGCGGCCAGTGGTAACAGGGTACGGTTAATCAAGGTTGATTTACCCGAACCCGATACACCGGTGACACAAGTCATCACGCCTAAAGGAATGGTTAAATCGACATTTTGCAAGTTATGACCGGCCGCGCCCATCAGCTTGATTTGCTGTTCCGGTTTTGGCGGCTGAGTTCTGACTTTCGGTACTTCAATTTTTAACTTGCCGGACAGGTACTGACCCGTTAGCGAATTTTCATTGGCTGCCAATTCTTCATAGGTGCCTTCGGCAATGATATGGCCGCCATGCACACCCGCACCCGGACCAATATCAATAATATGGTCGGCGGCACGAATCGCATCTTCATCATGTTCAACCACCAGGACAGTATTGCCTAAGTCGCGTAAGCGCACCAGGGTTTCCAGCAGACGGTCATTATCGCGTTGATGCAAGCCGATGGATGGTTCATCCAGCACATACATCACGCCCATCAGGCCGGCACCAATTTGAGAAGCCAGACGGATACGCTGTGCTTCACCGCCAGACAAGGTTTCGGCAGAACGGGACAAACTTAGGTAATTCAAACCGACAGAGACCAGGAAGTGCAGACGTTCACGGATTTCCTTGAAAATCTTGTCGGCAATTTCGCCTTTAGCCCCTTCAAGATTTAAATCCTGATAATAGCTTTCGGCATCACCAATCGACATTTTGGTGATCTGGGCAATGGTCTTGTCTTTGACCCGGACATTGCGGGAAATTTCATTCAGACGTGAACCGCCACAGGCATCACAGGCTGCATTAGACAAATATTGTGCTAAATCATCACGGACATAGTTCGATTCTGTTTCACGGTAACGGCGTTCCAGATGCGGCAAAATACCTTCAAAAGGTTGCACCCGGTTATGTTTACGACCGCGTTCATCAACATAACTTAAATCGACTTTTTCTTTGCCGGTCCCATACAGGAATTTCTTTTTGGTCTCAGCATCCAGCTCATTCCACGGCGTATCCAGCGAAAAGCCAAAATGGGCGGCGACTTTTTCAATCATGCTGTAGTAATAAGGACGCTGTCTGTCCCAGCCACGAATCGCGCCTTGGCTAATCGAAATTTCAGTATTGGGAATCAGCTTTTCTGCACTGAAATGGCTACGCGTACCTAAACCATCACAGACCGGGCAGGCCCCAAAGGGATTGTTGAACGAGAACAGGCGTGGTTCCAGTTCGGCAACCGCACGGTCACATTCCGGACAGGAGTGTTTGGCAGAGAATACGCGCTCAGGTTGCTCGCCTTTCATCCAGGCCAAAATGGCAATATCACCGCCCAGGCGCAGCGCAGTTTCAAAGGATTCGGCAATCCGGTTACCCAAGTCATCACGTACTTTAAAACGGTCAACCACCACTTCAATGGTATGCTTTTTCTTTTTGTCCAATTCCGGTGGAGTATCAATTTCAACAATTTCACCATCCACACGCGCACGGACAAAGCCCTGACTTTGCAGCTGTTCAAACAGGTTGCTGTATTCACCTTTACGCTCACGCACCACAGGGGCCAGCAGCATCAAGGCTGTACCTTCTTCCAGACTTTTTACCGCATCGACCATTTCTGATACGGTTTGTGCCACCATCGGCAAGTCATGTTCAGGGCAATAGGGTGTGCCGACACGAGCATATAGCAGACGTAAATAGTCGTAAATTTCCGTGATTGTTCCCACAGTTGAACGCGGGTTATGGCTGGTCGATTTCTGCTCGATAGCAATGGCCGGACTTAAACCTTCAATCGAGTCGACTTCCGGTTTTTCCATTTGCGAAAGGAACTGGCGTGCATAAGCAGACAGTGATTCCACATAACGGCGCTGACCTTCGGCATATAAGGTATCGAAGGCGAGGGATGATTTACCTGAACCCGAAAGTCCCGTAATCACCACAAACTTGTCGCGTGGAATATCGAGAGACACATTTTTCAGGTTATGGGTACGTGCACCTCGAATACGGATGTGACTTTGGCTCATGCAATGATCCTAGAAAATTCATCAAAAACCTATATATGATAGCGCATGAAAAATGTTCAAGCTGTATTAAAAAGAATTTAAACGACATTTTGTGTCGGACTGGTCAAGGATTGAAACTCAATGCATGGAAATGGTCTTTCTCTGTACCTGCAAGTCATAGATTTAGATATTGAAATTCAGTATTTCGACCGATTCACCGTTAAAATGCAAAATATCGTCTGAAAAATAAAAAACGGAAATCTCATGATTATTACAAAAGTTCTGATCGCCCTGATTGCGGTGTTGCATCTTTATATTTTAATTTTGGAAATGTTTTTGTGGGATAAACCTCTGGGTATGAAAGCCTTTGGCAATACTGCAGAAAAGGCAAAACTCACCAAGGTGCTGGCACAAAATCAGGGTCTGTATAATGGTTTTTTAGCCGCAGGCCTGATCTGGTCGCTACTTGCGCCTGCAAGCTATGCACTTGCACTGGCAAATTTCTTTTTGGCTTGTGTGCTGGTTGCTGGGATTTATGGCGGTATTACCGCAAGTAAAAAAATTATTTATATTCAGGCATTGCCTGCACTGCTGGCTTTGATTGTGCTGAACTTAGTTTAAGTAAACGATATTTTTCAGCTTAGACTATGCGGTTTAATAAATTGATCAGTTCGGATGGGTCGGGATGCTGGCTTTATTTTTGAAATGTATTTTAGGGTAGCGGTTGTACTTATTATTTTCCTTCTGTCCAAGAGTAAAGCGTTTTATATCGCCGGTCTGGTGTCACTCTTTCCGACTTTTGCCCTGATTGCCCATGTGATTGTGTCGCAACAGTAGGGTGCAGAAGCTTTGCGTAAAATGGCATATTGGGTTTATGGTCTTTAATTCCCTATGCCATTTATTTGCTGATGATTTATATGCTGGCAAGCAAAATGTTGATGTGGTCCTGTTTAAGCATAGCAACCCTTTGCTGGATTGTGGCTGCGGCAGGGCTGATTTATGGCTGGCAGATGTTTCAGCAGTAATGATTTAATAAACAAAAATTAAAGCATCAAAAATATTTGCTATCGCGGAAGAGCCATTCGCAACTGTTCGAGGCAGAACTACTTTTTTAAAGTAATGTTTCTGCGAAAAATTTTATATTTTTCGGTAATCGGCGAGTTTTGCGAATGGCAAATGCCTTTGGTTACTTTGGGCGAAACCAAAGTAACGAATGAGCTGTTTCAATTTATGTTATAGCTGTAAGACTCCGCCGAAAAGAAATAGGTATTTTGGATTAATCATCCACACCTAACCACTGACGTTGATCATAAGCACTATCCCAGAACAGCCATTCCAGTTTGGCAGCCGTGGTATAGGCATGATGCATTTTCTCTAAAGTATCTGCATCACAACGAGCAGCTACGCTATCAACCGTCGCAATTACGTTACGAACTGCCTGATTAAACTCTTCACCGGCATAGGTATCAATCCAGGCCTGATAAGGATTATTCGGAATGGAATGTTGAACAATCGCTTTACCGACTTCAGCATAAATCCAAAAACAGGGCAGTAAAGAAGCCAGAACCACCGGATAGCTTTCTGACCAGGCTGTGGCGGTTAAAAATGAAGTGTAATGATGACAAGCCAGAGTCAGTGGCGTGGTTCTAAATTCTTCTTGGCTAATGTCAAATTCCTGCATAAAGTCAGCATGCAGGCTGCGTTCTACCACAATGGCAATCCTGGCAGCATCTGAAAACTGCATGACATCCTCTGCTGTAAATGCTTTGGCAGCACAGACCGCCAATGCACGGCCATAAGCCAGTAAATAATGCGCATCCTGAATGACATAATGACTAAAAATATCTTTGCTCAAAGTCCCTTGTGCAAGTTCTTGGTTAAATGGCAGGGCTAAAGTTTTTTCGTATAAAGCCAAGTTGCGTTGCCATACATCTTGAGAAAAGCTCATGTCATCATCCTGTCGATGTTAAAAGAAGAATTTACAGAAGGCGGGACTATAACAAGAGTTTTCAGCTCAAGATATGCAGTAGAAAAAATAGTGTATTTGTACTCAAAAAAAATCATACCAAGAACTTTGGATTAAAGTAAAAAAAGCCGTCATAATTGAAGCGATCAAATTTCAAGTGCTCTCTTTTAGGTTCTGTCCAATGCACTTGATATAAATTATTTGTCTATAGGTCGATTTATCATAATGAAACATTTTGGTTTCTCCATTATTTTTACCATCGTGTGTCTGGCTATATCTGCATACTGGGGTTTTACCCATGGCCCGGAAGCAGGTTTAAAGACCATGTTCACGGCATTGACCATTACTGCCATTCTCGCAGTCATGGAAGTGTCACTTTCTTTCGATAATGCGGTGGTGAATGCCTCGGTACTGCGTGGCTGGGATCATTTCTGGAAAATGATCTTCTTGACGGTTGGTATCATCATTGCCGTATTTGGTATGCGTTTGGTGTTCCCGATTGTCATTGTGGCCGTGACTGCTGACATGGGTATGTTCGAAGTTGTGAAAATGGCCCTGAATGATCCGATCAGTTATTCCGAAAAGCTGATGGCCCATCATGCCGAAATTGCAGCCTTTGGTGGCTCATTCCTATTGCTGGTATTCCTGAATTTCTTTCTGGACAGCGAAAAAGATACCCACTGGTTCAAATGGCTGGAAGCACGTTTATCCAATCTGGCGAATGTACCGGCAATGTCAGTTTTTCTGGCTTTAATTGGCTTGCTGATTATGGCAGCCAATGTAGAAGAAGCCACACGTTTAGTGGTGACCATGGCCGGGATTTGGGGAATTGTGATTTACATTGGGGTTCAAGTATTGAGCCACTTGTTAGGCGGTGAACCTGAAATTGATGAAGATGGCAATGCAGTGGCACATGATGCCAGTGGTGCATCTACAGGTGTTATTAAAGCCGGTTTAGGTGGTTTTATTTACCTGGAAGTGCTGGATGCATCGTTCAGTTTTGATGGTGTAATCGGTGCTTTTGCCATTACTTCAGATGTAGTGATCATTATGCTCGGTCTGGCGATTGGTGCCATGTTTGTGCGTTCAATGACCATTTATCTGGTAGAAAAAGGCACCTTGGATGCTTATATCTATCTTGAACACGGCGCGCATTATGCTATTGGGGCTTTAGCCTTCATTATGCTGGCCAGTGGTACCGGTGTGCATGTGCCGGAAGTAGTCACCGGTTTAATTGGTGTAGCGTTTATTGTGTGGGCAGTCATTGCTTCCATTCAATATAGCAAACGTCAAGAACGAATCCATTAATGGTTTTTTAAGAAAACCGAGTACAATAGGGATGCATGAAAATGCGTCCTTTTTTATGGTGGTTCATTCCTGAAAAATCAGCATTTATAATATGAATGTTGTAGGATAATCCATCGAAATGAAATTTATAGACCCAAGCCAATTAATATGATGAATGCTTTAGAACGCCGTTCAACCTTTGCCTTAAGCAGTATTTTTGCACTGCGTATGTTGGGCTTGTTCATGATTATTCCTGTGTTTTCGGTGGCAGGGCAGTCATATCAAGGGGCAACCCCTGCACTGATTGGTTTAGCTGTTGGGGTCTATGGTTTAACTCAGGCCATTTTACAAATACCATTTAGTTTGCTGGCCGACCGCTTTAGTCGTAAGCCTTTGATCATTATTGGTCTGTTGCTGTTTGCCCTTGGTGGTGCGGTTGCGGCGATGTCCGAGACCATTTATGGCGTAATCATTGGCCGTGCCATTGCCGGTGGTGGTGCTGTTTCTGCGGTGGTGATGGCACTTTTGGCCGATGTGACCCGTGAAGAACAGCGCAGTAAAGCCATGGCAGTCATGGGCATGAGTATTGGCGTATCCTTTATGGTGGCCTTCAGTTTGGGGCCTTGGCTGACCAGCCTGGTGGGAATTTCTGGCCTGTTCTGGGTGACGACTATTATGGGTGTGGCTGCCATATCGATGCTGTTATTTGTTCCTAAAGTGACTCGTCATCATAAAAATTACCAGCAAGGTTATGCTGCACAGTTGAAACAGGTATTGAAAATGGGCGATTTAAACCGTCTGCATGTTTCAATTTTTGCCCTGCACCTGTTGCTGACTGCAATGTTTGTATATATGCCATCGCAACTGATTCAGTTTGCTGGTATTCCTTTATCCAGTCATGGTCTGGTTTATCTGCCCCTGCTCGTTATTAGCCTGTTTTTTGCTTTTCCGAGCATTATTCTGGCTGAAAAATATCGCAAAATGCGCGGCATTTTCCTGACGGCCATTGCTGGAATCGTATTGGGTTTGCTGGTACTGATTTTTGGTTATGAATCCAAATATGTTTTATTGGCAGGCTTAGGATTATTCTTTATTGCCTTTAACGTCATGGAAGCATTGTTACCTTCATGGTTATCCAAATCTGCACCAATCCAGTCCAAGGCGACAGCCATGGGTGTAAATTCCAGTAGCCAGTTTTTAGGGGCATTTTTCGGTGGCATGATTGGCGGTCAACTCTTGTTACTCAATAATACCTCATTGGGCTGGAGCATTTTGGCGGGGATCGCGGTGGTCTGGTTATTGATCAGCTTTGGTTTGGCCCAGCCGCGTTATCTTTCTTCATTGGTATTGGCCTTGCCCGAGACAAAACAAACGGATGAGTGGACTTCTCAACTTTTGGCAATTCGTGGTATTGAAGAGGTTGTGGTGATGTCCGACCAGCAATTTGCTTATGTTAAAATTGATAAACAGCTGATAGATGAAGCTGCGCGACAAGATTTAACGCAGTTGTTGGGTAAAGAGGTAGCCATTTAAGCATAACTCTTATAAAGTAAAATATAGAAATGAATAGGAAGTGTACGTCTGATGCGTGGTGTTAATAAAGTTATTTTAGTTGGAACTTTAGGTAAAGATCCTGAAACCAAAACTTTTCCAAATGGTGGGTCTCTGACTCAGTTCTCGATTGCAACCAGCGATTCGTGGACTGATAAAAATACCGGTGAGCGTAAAGAGCAAACCGAATGGCATCGTATTGTGTTGCATAACCGCTTAGGTGAAATTGCACAGCAATATCTACGTAAGGGTTCAAAAGTTTATATTGAAGGTTCACTGCGTACGCGTCAGTGGACAGACCAAAGTGGTCAGGAACGCTACACCACAGAAATTCGTGGTGAACAGATGCAAATGCTGGACAGTAACCGTCAGCAAGGTGAACAAGCTGCGAGTGGCGATAACTCGGGTTATAACCAGCCACGTTTCAACAATAATCAAGGCGGCTATAACAACAATAATAACAATAATAACAACCAAGGCGGTTATGGCAATCAGGGTGGTTATAACAACAACCAGAACAATCAGGGCAATAGTTATGGCAATAACAACCCGGGTGGTTTTGCACCAAAACAACAGCCTGTACCAGCAGCAGCTGCACCGGCAGATTTAGATGATGATTTACCGTTTTAAGTTGTAATTAGAACGGCAAGTCATCATCCAAACCCTTTGTAACAGCAAAGGGTTTTTTATCGGCTAAAACAATCCACTTTAAAAACAGGATAGAAATTATAAATCTAAAAATCCGATAATTTTTATAAAAAAGTACGGTTTTACCTATTTTAGAATCTTTCTTATTCTAGCTTCACCAAATAAGCAATCCCGAAAACGAGCTAGAGGAATATCTCATGAGTTTAATTAATACTGAAGTGAAGCCATTCAATGCAACAGCATATAAAAATGGTGAATTCATTGAAGTGTCTGAACAGGACATGATCGGAAAATGGTCAGTAGTATTTTTCTATCCTGCAGATTTCACTTTCGTTTGTCCAACAGAACTCGGTGATTTGGCAGATAACTATGCTGAATTCCAGAAAATGGGCGTAGAAATTTATTCAGTATCGACAGATACCCATTTCACTCACAAAGCCTGGCACGATTCTTCTGATGAGATCAAGAAAATCCAGTACACCATGCTGGGTGACCCAACCTGGACCTTGGCGAAAAACTTCGAAGTGTTAATTGAAGCGGAAGGCCTGGCAGACCGTGGGACTTTCATCATTGATCCGGAAGGCAAAATCCAGATTATCGAAATCAATGCTGGTGGTATTGGCCGTGATGCGCAAGAACTTTTACGTAAGGTCAAGGCTGCACAATATGTCCATGCTCACCCCGGTGAAGTTTGCCCGGCAAAATGGAAAGAAGGCGATGCAACCCTTGCACCTTCAATCGACCTGATCGGTAAAATCTAATCTTAAGTTAAAATACTCTCTTAAAAAAATCCAGGACTTCGATTCTGGATTTTTTTATGCAGGTTCTGGGTAAAAGAGCAAGATAGATCATTCTGACTATATGACAATGATGATATTGATCTGAATGAAATAATTTTTTGTATTAAATTTGAGGGGAAAAAATCCATTATTCCATTCTTGCGACGCTGTATATTGCGCTGTGGCTAGGCTGGAATCTTTAAAAAATCTAAGATAAGTGCATATTGTTTCCTAGAGATAGGAGTTTGAAATGAAAAAAATAATTGGCGTTTACCGCAACCAGAACATGCATTGGGTGGGTGACGGTTTTCCAGTAAAAAACCTGTTTTCCTATGATCGCCTAGGGCAGGCAATCAGTCCATTTTTACTTTTGGATTATGCAGCACCCTACCATTTTAGCCCAACGACGCAGCAGCATGGGGTCGGCTCACATCCACATCGCGGCTTTGAAACCGTGACCATCGCCTATCAGGGTGAAGTGACACATAAAGACTCGGCAGGTGGTGGTGGAACCATTCAAAGCGGTGATGTGCAATGGATGACGGCAGGAGCAGGTCTGGTACATGAAGAATTTCATTCAGCCGAATTTGCCCAAAAGGGTGGCCTGTTTGAAATGGTGCAGCTTTGGGTCAACCTGCCTGCAGCAGACAAAATGACCGCACCGAAATATCAGGCCATTACAGCAAAAGACATTCCAGTCATTAAGTTTGAACAGAATGCAGGGTATATCCGGGTGATCGCCGGAAACTATGCCGGGCATACAGGTCCTGCTTCAACCCATAGTCCGGTCAATGTCTGGGATGGTGAATTAAAAGCCGAGCAGATTCAGCATCTGCATGTACCTGTCGATCATAATGTGCTGCTGGTGTTGCTGTCGGGTGAAATGCAGCTGAATGGAACGCAGCAGGTACAGGACAGCTCGATTGTGATGTTTGCTCAAGATGGCGAAATTGATATTCGACTTGAGGCACTGCAAGACAGCAAATTCCTGCTACTGACTGGCCAACCGCTCAATGAGCCAATTCAAGGCTATGGACCCTTTGTGATGAATAGCAAAGATGAAATTATTCAAGCATTTAATGATTTTAATAGCGGTAAGTTTGGTGAAATTCCGGTTACAGATTAAGTCGGTATTCACTGGATTGATTCAAAAAGAAACAGCCCCTAAAAATTGAGGGGCTTTTTTGCGAACTGAATTTTTTGTTGTCGGTATATTTGTATAGTTGTGGCTGATGAAAACGTGATGGAGTTATCAGGTTTTAACTTTTTCTATCATAATAATATTGAAGGGTTTTGTAAAACGTTAGTTAAAAAAATGGTTAATATATATTACTTTTTTTAAAGGTTTTTTGTTTTTTATGCTTTAAAAATAAAATAATTTATTAAATTTATTTCAAGGTTTTTTCTATATAAATAAATGTAATTTTTGACTTTATGTGCATCATGATGAGTTTTGTTAAAAACATACATTCTGGAATATTTTAATACCGCCTTTTAAGCTGGCTTGGTTCATAATTTCAATAATCTTATGTGTAACTGACGGATAATAATTTTGGATATTGCAGTTATTGGCAGTGGCATGGCTGGGCTAGCTACCGCAAGAATTCTTAAAGATGCAGGACATAGCGTTACTATTTTTGAAGCCTTGGCAGGTCGTGGTATGGATAGCCATAGCATTGAATTCGAGGGCGGCCTGATTGATGCCCCCCTGCGTGTCATGAACCCGCATTTGTGGAAAAACACCCTCAGTCTGGCGGCCTATCTGGGTATCCAGACCTTTCCTGTACGTACCTATATGGCATGCAGCTGGTTATTTGAAGATCGCACCGAAACCTGGCTGACCACCTCACGCAGCCGTATTGGTAATTTTCCGATTATTAATAACCGTAAAGGCATTCAGCAATATGGCTGGCGCATGGTGAAAGGCATGCTGCAGTTGAAGACGGCGATTGCGAAATTCTTCAGATCGAAGCACCAGGACATCACCTTGGCTGAATTCATTAATCATAATGATATCGAAGAAGTGTTCTGGCATGGTGCCGTAATGCCGGTGCTGTATACCATTTGTACTTGTAACCCGAAAACCATTGGCGAATGGCCTGCCAAACCCTTGCTGGTTTTCTTGCGTCAATTGACCGATGGCGATGCCTTGCTGCGTCTGCAGGGCGGTACACCAGCCCTGGTCGACAAGCTGATTGAAGGCATTGAAATTCGTGGCGGTTCTGCCATTACCCATATTCAACAGCAACAAGAAAGGGTATTGATTGAAAATGAGCAAGGCGAACAGCAGCTGTTTGATCGTGTGATTGTCGCCACACCGACCAATAAAATTGAAACATTCCTGGATAACCAACAATTCGCTGATGATATTGCGCTGTTAAAGAAATTTAAATTTGAGCAGGGCCAGCTGGTGATTCATACCGATCAATCGGTAATGCCACCAAAACGCAAAGATTGGGCCGTACTCAGCTACATGATGGACCGTAAATTTACCCGTCAGCAATTTACCGTCTGGCTGAATTCGGTTGAGCCAACCTTGGTCGGTAAATCGCCAGTATTCCAAACCTGGCAGCCGGTGACAGAGATTGATCCGAAAAAAATCATCTCCTCAGTGAGCTTAACCCGTGCTGTAGTAGATTCACAAACAGTAGCTTTAAATAAAGAACTGCAAGCCCGTCATCATGATTTAAACCGCAAAGTGTTCTATTGCGGTTCATGGTCTTGTGATGGATTGCCTGTACTGGAATCTGCCGTAACTTCAGCCATGCATATTGCAGAGATTTTAGGTGCACCATTGCCGTTTGCCGGATTAAAACCTAAAGTTGAGGTTGCTCCACAACTCGGCTACTAAGATATGAAATGGCTTCAAGCGATTCGGCAGAAACTTCCTCAACATAAATACGCAATCAATGCGAAACAGTTAGGAGATGATGCCGTACTCGCCTGGAGCAATCTGGGCTATTGGGATGATGCAACGTCATCCTATCCAGAAGCTTGCCGTCAGTTGGCAGATCAATTGGCGCAAGCTGTATCTTTAAATGCCAAAGATCGACTGCTGGACCTAGGCTGCGGGCAGGGGGCAAGTTTACTGTACTGGCAACAGCACTATCGGGTTAAGCATATTGAAGCCGTGGAACTGCAAGCCAGTTGTGTCATGCAAATTCAAAAACATTTTCCGCACATTACGGCCATTTACCCGCAATCCTTTTTAAATTTCAAACAGATTCCTTTTCAACAGCGCTTTGATGTGGTGCTGTGCATTGATGCTGCTTACCATTCCAATTTAAATTCATTTCTCGATTCAGTGGACAGTGTTTTAAATTCAAAAGGACGACTGGGTTTTCATTATTTAATCTTGTCCGGGCAATGGTTGAATTTAAATGCATTACAAAAGCAGAAATACAAGTGGCTACTCAAGGCTGCAGATGTGAATCTGGAGTATTTGATGACCGCATCGGGATTAGAGCAGACCTTGCAGCAGCATGATTTTAGCAACATTGAAATTCGTGATTTGTCCAAAGCCGTTTTATACGGATTTGCAAACTACTTTCAACATTTGCGGCAATCGCCAAAGCAGGGCACAGGTGTGGATGCCTTTAAAATTCGCATGACCGCAAAGCTTTGTCAGCAGCTGTATCAGGATGGGTTGGTCAATTATGTACAGATTAGTGCAACAAAGAATGCCTGAGCATGGTGCAATTTTTAATTTTTAAAAGCTAAGTGCAAAAACAACAAAGCCTCACTAAAAAGCGAGGCTAAGTATAAAATGGTGCCGGCACACGGATTCGAACTGTGGACCTACTGATTACAAGTCAGTTGCTCTACCAACTGAGCTATGCCGGCAACGTGCAGAGAATAATAGCGAATTTTGTTGAAAACGCAAGCCAAAAAATGAGCGGTTGAAAGAGATGACTTGGTCTTGATCTGTTCAATTTTTCCCGGTCATCTCGTCAATTGAATAATTGGTTCTCAATTTAAAAGATTATTTACTCCTTAAAATCTGGTCCAGATCTTGTGCACATTCTTCCAGGGTTAAAGCCATATCGATTTGCATTTGAGGGTTAAGTTCGCTGGCCAGTTTGCGCCATTGTTCGATCAGTCGGAGGGCTTTTTGAATTTTATGTTTATTCATATCCTTGGCAATCGTTGGAGTATAACCACCACGTTTAGCATTCTTAATTTGTTTGACATAATTATTGCTGGTATTCATATCTACTCCCGAATAGCAGTTTTTCTATGTGTTTAATGTGCTGTTACAGGTCGACTTAAGGCTCTGTTATATGATTGTTATCATGGAAATATTGCATTTATATGATCATATCTCAACAGGTTTTTTACTTTCTGAGCTTGAAATAATAACGTGCAGTAATTGTGCCATTTAGGTGACATGTTAATGAAAGATCGGACTTTGCAGGCTTTTGGTAATCAATGTGAAGCTGATTTCATCGCGGTTGTTGCAGATCAATCATCTAGAGATATTACATTTACAATGATGGAAATTGAAACATGGCTGGAGTTGGAAGATTAAATTTAAGGCGTAGATTAATGCTGATGTAGCGCAACTGATTAATGGTAATGCACAGGATAGATAACCATGACTGAACAAGATAATTCACAACCAGATCAGCAGAAACACCCTAATCCACCCAACCCACAACCGGACCAACCCGACCAGCATATCGGGACAGCCAATCCGCAAAAAAATCCGGACGAACAGCCTGAAAATCCAATCAGACAACAAAAATAAAGGATTTTCTGTGGGTCTTGAATGAGGCATTTCGTTCTTATCATTTCATCGGTAGGGATAAGTAACTTTTTTCTGGCAAAGTGCTCTGATGAGGATTGTTTATCAATAGGCTCAAGGAAAATATATAAGATGACAAAATGGACCAAAATGATCAGTACTGTCGTGGTACTTATGTTTATCGCCATTGCTGCATTGCTGTATTTTCAGTCCAACAAGGAACAGGAATTTGGTGGCTTTGAGGAGGGGACAGAGCAATACTATGGCTATCGCTATGCACAAGACAATCTTAAATCTGTAGATCAATGTGATGATGATAAAGATGATCCGTCCATGAATTTCAACGAGGAATTTTTTCAGGGATGCCAGAAATATTTTGAAGATAAATAATGTTTCAAAAGCAGAGAATATAAAAACCTCAATCTTGACGATTTTTCCCAGTTTATTTTTATGGTTTTAGAACTGCTGGGTATTTTTGCTGAATAGTATACGATAAAAAAAGGCCTAAACCATTATAGTTTAAGCCTTTCATCACTGCTTTGGATTGCAGTTCTTTCGAATTTGGCGAAAGAGGGAATAAACTAATTGATTTAAGTTATTGAATATTAATGTTTATTATCTAGACATATTTTCAATATACCCACAAAAATACCAACAAAATTTTAAATGCTATTAATCTTTTGCGAAATCCTTCTTTCTCCGCTCTGATATTAGAATTGATCAACAACATCTATGAAAGCCATTTTACGACCTTCTGAGGGTGTCACAAACTTAACCTGATGCAATCCATCATCCGATCTGCTAGTTTCAACATGATGGGTATCTACCCCATCTACATAAAAAACTTTGGGTCCATGGTCAATATCATCATGAACTACATATAAATCTAATTGGGGATCTAATTTTGATAATCTATCTATTAAGTCTTTTACTTTCATAAGCTTCGCTCTATATATTATTTATTCCCTAAAAGTATCATTCAAAGCCTGTTGCACAGCATCTACGCGTGACTTACAGGCTTTATATGCACTCATAGATTCTTCAACGATTTTCATCAAATTATCAATATCTGGTTCTTCCTGTGACTCCAGTAATTCAGCATTCTTTTTTAAGATTTCATAACCTTCTTTAAACGTTAATTCTTGTTCAGTCATTTTGATTTACCTGAGTTACTGTTGCTTCAATGGTGCCGTCTTGTAATTCCACTTGAATTGAATTATCTGATACCTGGTGAATGGATCGGATGGCTTTATCTTGGCTGCGGACTATACCGTAACCTTTGGCCATTACATTTCGAGGATTCTGCAGTAGAGTTTCTCGCAATAAAGATTCAACTTGGGTAGAGGCCAGTTTAATTTGCTGATGAGCCAAATATCGTGTGGTGTCTTTCATTAAATCTAGAGACCGGTTGGCTTCATTAATCTGGTTTTGGGCATGAGTCTTGATCACTTTGATTAAGTGGTCATTCTGGCTCTGATACGCCGTGATCTGGTGTTGAGATAAGAGCTTAATGGTCTGTAGTGCTTCCAATACTTCCTGAGTTCGCTCCACAATCAAATTACGAATACCACCAATCACTTTACTTGGGGTATCAAAAGAGCGGTGAGCGACTTCATCCAGAATCGTCCGGTCCTTTTCATGGCCAATACCGACCCAGATAGGCACTGAACGCTTACAGAGTAGTGCTGCCAAATCATAATCATTCAAATAAGCCAGGTCATTCACGGCGCCACCACCGCGGATAATTACGATCAGATCCGGAGCTGCATCGAAAGCTTTAGCCCACTGGCGTAAACCATCGCCCAATGAATTGATAATTGAGACTGCAGCTGTATTTCCCTGAAAGGTCGCGTTGTGATAAACGAAATGGCAAACACCTGCCTGATCCAGGGCATCAGCATCTTTTTTAAAGTCACCAAGACCAGCTGCATTTTCAGGTGCAATGACCAGGACATTTTGAATATCAAAAGGAGTGGGGAGTAACTTATTTTTATCAACCAACCCTTCAGTGGTTAAGCGTTCTAATATTTGCTGATAACGCCGTGCAATATCACCTAAGGTATAGCTTGAATCGATATCTTCTACATTGACTGAAAAGCCATACTGGGGGCTGAAAGTAGCTTTAACTTTGATAAGGACATTTAGGTCCTTTGATAGCTCGATGCCGCTTTCACGTTCAAACTTTAAAACCATCTTAGCTGCTGAAAATTTCCAGATCGTTGCTTTACAACTGGCAATAACCTTATCTGTATTTTCATCTTTCTCAGCCAGCTCTAAATAATAGTGACCACCTTTAATACTGAGGTTTCGGATTTCAGCTTTGACCCATACCGGCTCATCAAAAGTTATACGTATAACTTCCTGGACTGTTGCAAGGTATTCGCTTAAAGATAGCTGAAAGTCAGACATAAGGTATTTAATTTATACAATTAAGAAAATACTAAAGTCGTGACAGCATTTGGGCAATGTTAATTTGAAGAAAAATATTAAGAAACCCACCGAAGTGGGTCTGTGCGATCGAATATTATCCGTGGTATCAAAGGGTGAAGATAGGCTTGATATGTGACCACACAAGCTATCTTTTCGTCTTATAAAAAATGATTAGCAATATAAGGATAACAATTAAAATTACCGCAATAATAGCTCTTTCCATAATGATCTCCTACAAATCACATGCGAATCTTTCAGCACCGGATATTGTCTTTTTTCTTGTAGTAATTCAGGGTGTAATCTAAGTCGGCTAGTAGTTTTATCCTGATGTAATCGTGTGAAAGCTTCATCAATGCTGGCATGTAGTTATTTTTGTATTCAGCAGGGTAGTCCACACACAGGATTTGCTTACGCACCTCCTGGGGAGTATTGGGGTTCTCAAGTTGATCCAAATATTTAGCAATTTTTTTATCTGATTTATCAAATTGCGCTTGTGCCACAGGATCTGTTTTCTGAGAAGCAGTAGCCTTCTCTGGTTCCTTTTGGCAGCCGGTGATTGAAAGAGTTATAAGTAGGGTGGTGAATATTTTTGTTTTCATGATTTCGTGTTATTAGTATCAGTTAGTGAATTATAAGCGGAAATCAGTAAAAGAAAACCCGACTTATAGCCGGGTAGATTTTCTGTCGTTTTAATTGCATTACTTCGTTTTCATTACATGTCACTCCATAACTGGCCTTGAGTACAGTATAAGTTTGGAATATTTGGCTCTGGATCGTCACGACTAACATGAAGGAAATGCAGCAAAATTCTCATCCGTTGTTTAAGACTGAGTCGAGTATTGGTTAAAATATTTAATTAATCTAATTGCTTCTGTAAATGACTATATTATTTCTAATAAAGTTTGCTTTGATGCTGCTTATGACGTATAAAGTCACCTCGTTGATGCGGGATGGAGCAGTCTGGTAGCTCGTCGGGCTCATAACCCGAAGGTCGTTGGTTCAAATCCAGCTCCCGCTACCAACGAAAAAGATTCAAAGTTTATAGCCCAGTCTACCCAGATTGGGTTTTTTTATTGCGGATTTATTTATTCATAAGGCAATTTAATTGAATATATGTATTGGTGGGGACTTGGCCGGTCAAGTGGTGGAATTTGATAAGCGATTCTTTAATGCGAAAGAAGTCGAAGAAAATAAGACCTCGGAATACTATAAGCAGAGATATATTGTTGGTGATGCTGAGTATAGATTTTGGATATCCAATGATGTGAAGTTGTGCGATGCCACAGATCAGGCTGAAGTTTATATACGAAAGCCAAAGAATTAAATTTAAGGGCTCTCCAAATGGTGGGCTTTTTTAATGCCTGAAATATACATGGTCTTATGCCATGCTTTACGCTCTTAATAATTATTTAAACCGGATCAATCCGACTGAGATAACTCACTAAGAATATCGACATTAAATTATTTTTTTATTTGGTCGAAACATGGCACCAGGTATGAAGTTTTGATGTGGTAACAGGAAATCAGATGTGCATGTTTTGATGTGGTAACAGACTTTTTTTGATGTAGTAACATAATCCACGTATATAAAATGATCAAAAGTACGGACAAGGGGGTATACAGTCATAACCCTGGGGCCGATCAATAAAAATAGAAATATAAACCTGTTAAAACCTGACATTTTCCCCAGTATAAAAAACCTTATTTGAAACCATATTTTTTGATGTTTTTTTGGATAGGTCTTATATGTGTGGAGTTGTTTTCTATATGTGTGGAGATTGGAAATAATGTCTACTCAAAATAAAACATATAGATATAGATCAGGACATAGTAGATTCCCTACTAGTCACTTCTCCTGTTTATTTCCCCCTGTAGTGATTACCAAAACCTGATATAAAAAATGTCTTAGTTTTGTCTATGGAATGATTTTCTAAATAAAAGTCTTATTAAATTTTATGGAGATGATTTGTCTAACATTTTGTCCAAATAAATAAGACTAGAAAATAATGGGAAGTTGTCATCAGTCAAGACAGTTTAAATTTAGAATATACCCAATATTGGTATCATTCCGAAAACGGTAATATTCCCAAAAACGGTATTTTGAACGATCCCAATTTTGGGATTTTGAATGTACCCGTTTTTGGGATGCAGAACCTATCAATGAATCTACCATTGAATCAATCATCTCTCTTTTGAGAAAGCGCCGTACTAATTCAAAGGTAATTCTTCATTCCATATTCAAGAGTAAACTTTAAAACTAACTTGATATATGCATCAATTTTGCACTGGCTTGAGCTGTGAGCGATTTGAATTAAAAAAATGATAAATGGTACATCAATATTTTTAGGTAGCTTATAGGGCAAATTAGAACGATATGAGAGTGCCTGTTATAAATCTTATTTGTTTACTCATGTTCGTTGTTGGTTAGCGAAGATAATAGGGTTGCTATAACAAATTGCTATGGGTTGGAATGCCTCAAATATAGTGTTTTGCTCCCTGCCTCGCGCGCGCGCGCGTTTTGTTGCAAATATACCCATTTTTTAGGCGCTTAGATTACTCCTTAATAAGTTGAAACTTATGGAGGGATATATGGGGATTTTTGTTGAGCTCAATAATTTTGAAGTATCGAAAAGGCTGATATTCGTTAAAAATACCATCCATTATGGTGCACCAAATTATAAGGAAATGATTGAAGAGCTAAAAGAACATCATGAAATGACGGCTGAAAAAATCGCATTTGTTCTGCCTGTAGCGAATGCCAGTACGGTTAGCCAGTGGGCACGTGGTGGTAGGCCTAACTATGAAGTAGGTGAGGCATTGATTGAGCTTTGGAAATTATTTACAGATAAAGACGATAAAGATATTCCGAGAAATAATCACTGGAGCCTATAGGTTATGAACAAACCAAAAAACCCGGCTTTTAAGCCTTTAGACTGTGATGATATGGAAAGATCAATCCAGTTATGTAATGGGATTGAATACCTTATTGATGAATTTCAAAGAGAAATTAATGGGAAAGAAGCCGTGCAATTGTTTAACAGTAATTATAAAGGACACTTGCTAAAAGTTGTTTCTCACCTGGAAGAACTTATTCATCGCCTTACTTACTTAACGGCTAAGAACAATAAAGAATTCTATTATGAGCATCTCTATACGATTCTAATTAGCCTGAATAGTTGCCCAAATGCCTTGATCATTACGGCGCATTATTTAGATCCTGATCAAGAATTTAAACGCCTCCTTAACAGGAATACATTCGAGTTTGAGTTGGGCCAGATTGTTAAGAAGATCCAGTTTATAAAAAATGTGCTGGGATCACTTTCTATTGGTCGTAAGTCTGGTGTGAGAAATATCAATCATTGCTTTAATCAAACAAAGCGTACAGCCTAAGTCAGATTCAGAGATGGGAGCTATTTAGGCTCCTTTTTTAATGTCTGATACACCCATTTTTTGAGTGTGAGCACTGTTCTAAATTAACTGTATTAAATGGGCAATGCTGGCATTGTTCTGAATTACAGGAATTAGAATATGAAGATGAAAGAACAATGTAAGCAGGCCGTAGCCAAGGCTCTGGGTAAAGCCTCTTTGAATGCTCAGGAAGTGCAAAATATTGAAGCCCGAATCAATCAGGCTATGGTGAATCTAGCGCGTAAAGACATTGATCACTGGAGAGGCTTAACCGATCTGGAAAAGCTGTCTGCTGCCAGTAAGCAAGTAGCAGAAGATATTCAAGCCGACTTTGCTCGTAAAAAGCGAATAGCCGTACAAGATATTCTTATCCAAAATAAAAACCTTGCCATCCTTCAAGATCCAGCACTAAAGATAAGTGCGTCAGAGCGTATAGACCGGATGGTTGCAGCGTATGGCGATATGTCAGGCATTCAGTCTGCAGACTCTAAGACCAGAGCGATAGCAGATCTTTACCGAGGGAAATTGGTAGATACTTATTTAAATATCAAAGGTAGCCTAGGCATATACACTGATAAGGCTTTAGTACAGAACATCATCAAAGAATTGCATAGGGAAAGCACTGGAGATGCTACGGCGCTTAAAGCAGCTCAAGGCATTAGCAAGACCTTTGATGACATCCTAGAGCGTTTCAATCGTGCAGGTGGCGACATTAAAAAACGCCGTGATTATGCATTACCACAACATCACAGCCCACAAAAGGTAGCTGAGGCAGGCCAAGAACAGTGGACTAATGACATTATTGGCCTAATCAAACGTGAGGACTTCGTAGATGCTCAAGGCAATCTGATGCCTGATGATGAATTGAGAGGCGTACTAGGGAATATCTACACGTCTATTGTGACTGACGGCGCTAACAAGATCGAAGTAGGGAAAGGCTATGTTGGGGGCGGTGCAAAGGTCACTAGTAAGCATCAGGAAGGTCGTGTACTTAACTTCAAGAATGCAGACGCATGGATGGACTATCAATCCCAATATGGTGGTATGCAGTTTGTAGACATCCTAGAAAGTCACATTACAAGCATGTCGAAAGATATTGCCTTAGTGGAAACCTTCGGAAGTAATCCACGCCCAGCCATGCAGATTCTTATGCAGAGTGCTAGGCATATCGACACTGTACAGAATGGTATTAAGCCGGACAAAGTAAACAAGTCCCTTGTACGTGCTGAGACTATGTTTGATGAGTTCACCGGGCAGAATCCACCAGAGAGTAAGGTGCTTGCCAATGCTGGAGTTACATATCGCTCCATGAATGTGGCCTCAATGCTGGGCGGTACTGTCCTATCCTCTGCCACTGATCAGGCTATGATACTGAAAACAGCCCAAGTAAATGGCATTGCATACCGGAAAGTATTTGGTGAGATGCTTCGGATGTTGAATCCAGCAAATGCAGAAGACAGGCGTTTCGCCCATAGTCTAGGGCTTGCCACTGAGGAGATGCTAGGTTCTCTTAATCGCTGGTCGGACGATGGCCTAACGTCTGTGCATGGCCGTGCTGAACAGATTGCTAAGGCTTCAAGTTCTCTAGCTACTCAGGTGCTACGTGTATCTGGATTAAACGCTCTTACTGCTGCATCTAAGATGGGCTATTCCACTATGATGATGAACAAATTTGCAGATTTAACACGCTCTAAAAACTGGAACGATCTTAGCGCCATAGACCGTGAGTTAATCCAAGGGGGTGGCCTCTCAGAAATGGATTGGAAGGTGATGCAATTAGCTGAGCCAATAATAGATCCAAAGGGCAACCCATTAATGCATGCCCAAGCTATCCAACGTATTCCAGATGAGAAGCTCGCTGAGTTTGGCGACCCAAAACGAATTAAGGATGAAGTATCGACCAGACTGCATACTCATATTCTTGATGAGCAAGGTATGGCAATTATTGAGGCAGGCATTCGAGAGCGTACCAAGTTCCAAGTAGGCAGAGCCGGTACAGAAATGGGGGAGTTTTGGCGCTGTGTAACTCAGTTTAAATCGTTCCCTCTAGCCTTCCTTATGCGGCATGGCAGCCGTACTCTATCTAAAAACGGTTGGGCTAGTAGGGCTTGGTATGCTGGTTCATTACTTGGCATGACTACATTACTTGGTGGACTAGTTGTTCAACTTAAAGAGCTTGCATTAGGTAATGATCCGGCTGCTATGTTTGATGATGACGACAACCTAGAGACAGAAGCAAAGTTTTTCACTCGTGCTTTTGTTGCTGGCGGCGGTATGCCAATCGTAGGTGACATTATGGTGGCAGGTATGGACCCAAGTGGGCGTGATACTACTGACTTTTTAGTTGGTCCAGTAGGTAGTGATGCAAAAGCTATCCTATCTCTAACCTTTGGTAACCTGAATCAATGGTATGAGGGCAAGGATACTAATGCTGGGAATGAAGCTTACCGATTGCTTAAAAGCAAAATCCCTGCTCAAAATCTTTGGTATACTAAGGCTGCTACTAACAAACTAATCTTTGATGGCCTTCAAGATGCCATTGCACCAGGTTATCGCGAAAAGCTTATTAGAAAGGCTGAGCGTGAGCAGGACCGGACACAGTGGTGGGGAGAATGGGATGAGATCGAATCCCCGGATTTTGGCAAAGCAATAGGACAATAACAAAAAAAGGGGCTTCGGCTCCTTTTATCATTTTAAATATATGATAAAAGATTAAAAATATAAAGTTGAAGCACTCATTATGAAAAGAATAGTCGCCCTATCATTAGTTCTTTTTGCTGCCAGTATCCATGCTGAAATGGTTGTTCCAGCAAAATACTTGGACCCTGCCAATGGATATGATATCAAGCAGATAGCCCAACGCTTATCACAAGAAAATCCCTTTATTGTAGAGATGGCATACAATCCGGGTGGCAACGAAAAGAGCGAAAACTGGCATACAAAATGCGGTTATGAGACTAGCCATACTACTGGCTTTGATGAAATTATCTGTGATACCAGACAAAACAATCTAATGATCCTGACGCATGGAGATTTCAAAAAGTCAGTTGTATTTATGGACGTATTCCAAGGTGCTGACCGATTTAAAACCAAAGTTAATCTTAAGATAGACGGCGGCAATGTCATTAGGGATATACCTGCGGATCTATTAGCAAATAAGCAGGCAGATATAATTTTAGAGAAGCTCAAGGGTGGTAGAGAATTAATCTACACTTGGAAGACAACTAAGGGGCAATTCGAGAAGGTTAAGATTGATCTGTATGGTCTTAAAGAATCTCTAGAGTTCGTAGATGCTTTGAAGATAGAAAATAAATGATTATTAAAAATAGATATAGGAATTAAAAATTGAAAAAATTACTTTTAATTTTAGCCACCCATTTATTCAGTTCAGCAGTAATGGCCACCCCAATCACCTTGCAGCATTCCAGAACAAGCTATGTAAATTCTGGAATATGTTCCGCCGTAGTGGATGTAACGATCCATGATTTTCTAGGGGAGAATGATAAGTTGTATTTAGACCTGGTAGCAAAGGACAAAGCAGGTAGAGTGCAGGGCACTTCTGAGAATGTAATAACCTACGGCGATATACAAAACCTTCAAGGTAAAGCATTTGGGAATATTTTTCTTGAGTCCGAAACGATGTGCGGAGCGGATCGCACCTGGACAGTTCAGGTTAAGCGCGCCGTATTGGTTGCTGATGGTAAGCGTCAGGATTTATTGAAAACCAAGCAGGTACATATTGATGATTTTCAACCAATGAAAATCAAAATTAATTAATAATATTAATAATTTATTGGTATGTTTATGCAAATAATAAAAGATAATTTGGGGATGGTTCTGATCACTATCATCTCTATTTCATATTTATATTTAAGCTGTAATTTTATAATTAATTTAGATGAATTTAATTCATTGAAGTTAAATGAGAAAGGAGATTTTTTAGCTGGTGTTTTTTCTCCTTTAGCTTTTTTATGGTTAGTGTATGGGTATCTCCAACAAGGGCGTGAATTAAAGCAAAATACCGAATCATTACGTCTTCAAGCCATTGAATTGAGAAATAGTGTTGAGGAACAGAAAAAATTAATAAAAATTCATGAGGATGATCAAAAAGTTCAGCATGAACAAGCTAAACCAATATTAGAATTTGAAGGGTTATGTTTTGATCCTGAACAAGTAGTGATGGTAGAGGATAATCCTTTTACTGGGGAGCCAAGTTACGAGCATAAACAGCAGGATATAAGCTTTCATTTAAAAAATTTAGGATCACCTATTAAGAAAATAAGAATTTTTAGGAATGAAAGCTTAATTGAAAGTATTACTTTACTGGAAAAAGGCATAAAAAAATTTATAGTTATAGGACTTACGCACTATTACTTATAGATTCTCTGTGGTAGCAGATGATTTTTATCGAGAATAAAGTCATCAATGAAGTTTTTGATCATTGGTCTAAATAATTTCTTCTGCCAACGATATATATTTTCAAAGATCCGCTCAAACTGGTTCTTTTGTATCTCAACGTAGGCCATCAAGGCTGAAAAAATATGATTCAAAATCAGTTTAGATCGTCTTACTTGAAACTTTTCAATATGACAAACCTGTTTAATCACCCGGTGATATTGCTCTATTTTCCAATGACTTGAATGTAATTCATGAAAACCTTCAAAGGACAATAAATCATCTTCATCTTGATGCACAATATAAAACCTCTGCTGTTCTTTTAACTGAGTCTTAAATAATTGTACAAAGCCAAAATCTTTGAGCCAGATCACTTGACCCTGATGGAAATCTGGCAATAAGCGCAGTTGAAACCATTGTCCTTTTTCTGGGGAAACCTTACGGTTACAGTCGATACCAAACATAAATCGAATACCATATTTTCTTATGGTTTTTAGATTTCCAGTCGATGAATACCAACTATCACCTGTAATAAATTGAATCTTTGCACCCCAACTGAGTACTTCACTTAACATATCCATAAAGTAATCATTCTTGGTTTTACTTTCAGATTTGTCATAAATTCGGAAATTAATTGGAATATTTTGACCATTTCGATCTGTCGCATACAAGGTAATGAGATTAATACCCTTGACGGATCGGTGGTGTTTGCCTGACCAAAAATAGCTAACCAAGTCCATATGTTGACTATATGGTTTATCTAAAACAGTATCATCAATACTGACTATAAGTTTATTATTATCAATATGTTGAATTGATTCTTGATATAGGTCGTGAGGTGTGTAGTCTTCACGCTCTAGAAAGCGATTTACACTATCATGCGAGATATTATAAGTCTCGGCAAGTTGTGTGCAGCTAATAGAGTTCGGTTCTGTCATGAGAAAGCCCATATAAATGGGTAATGTACAAGTTGCTGTAGAAGCATGTTTAATTCGTCTGATCACAGATACTTTATAAAGTATTTTAATACTTTTTTGAATCCGTCAATGCGTAAGTCCTATAGTTATTTATTTAACAGACGAAGAACAAGATAATTTGCATAAGAATTCTAATTTTGAACTTCAGTTTATATTATCTTATTTTGATATGCTGGGATTAGAACACTCAGAACTCTATCATATTGTGCTTAATGATCGATTTGAAAATGATGATGGTATGGCTTATTACAAATGTCACATAAGAAAAGTTAATATATCTCCAAGTTAATTATATTATCGATCAAATATAGTCCACCATTTAGAGCATAGAAATGGCGGACTATTGATATTAAAGTAAGTCCAATTGCCCAACTTCATATTTATATGTCTGCCATTCACCTTCGCGTGGGACGCGCTCAAGACCAGTTTCAGCTTTCCACAATTCGATAAAAGCTTCACCATGTTCAAAGTTTGGGTTTCCACCACGTGCCCATTCGGACACAGTAGATGCATTCGCCACAGGCAGAACAAACGCGATTTTTTCATGTGTCCATTTAAGCCGACTCAAATCCAGAATCATACGATTGAAGTCTGGACGCTTATATCCACGACGTTTAACGAGAAATTCTTTAACCTTCTTTTGCTGCCTTAGGTTGATAAAACGTTCGGCCTTAGCTTTTTTTAAAACTGTGCTATCAATGCCACAATCATTTATAAACATTACTATTGAACTCCTTGGATCTGATTCAAAGCTTCATGGTCTAAGTTAGTAAATTGACAGTATTTCAATTGAGAGTGCATATAGGCGGTACCAGCTTCGCCGTGGCGGTTTTTTCCCACGATGGCCTCGGCAATACCCCGGTATTGGGAATCTTTGTTATAAACTTCGTCCCGGTACAAGAAAACAATTTGGTCAGCATCTTGTTCAATTGCACCAGACTCACGTAGATCTGACATTACTGGACGTTTGTTTGGACGTTTCTCTAACTCGCGATTGAGTTGTGACAAAAGGACAATGACACACTCAAACTCCTTGGCCATAGCTTTTAATTCACCAGTAAAGTAGGCGATCTTTAAATCTTCCCGGGCAAATTGCTTTGTAGTTTTCATGATCTGTAGATAATCAACCAGTACGACACCTACAGAACCATATTGGTGCTTTACCTTGCGAATGGATTCACGGATATTTGCAATAGAAGGCCGTGAAGTATCATTGATGTGCATTGGCACACTTTTAAGCATCACGACGGCGTTTGTATACGCTGTAAATTCTTCCTTAGGAAGCATGTGTGGGGAATTACGTACTACTCCAATATTTGCCGGTGCAATAGCACAGCAGAGACGCATGGCGATTTGTTCTTTTGGCATTTCACCAGACATGATCAAAGCAGGCTTTTTCTGAACAACGGCTACGTTATTGGCAATGAGCTGAAGCATAGTGGTTTTACCCATGGCAGGACGGGCAGCCACTACCATCAGGCAGCCTGGTTCAATATCCCCTAACTTTTTGTCCAGGTCATAGATACCAGTTTGAATACCTTTAATTGACGTTTCCCCCGCAAGAGCCGCCTCAATCTTTCGATGCATTTCTTGAAAAGTATTTGCTGCTGCATCATGGATGTGAAATAAAGATTCACTTCCTGATTCAGTATTCAGATCAGCAAAAGCAGCTTGAGCATTCTGGACCAACTCCCCACGGCTGATAGTTAAATGCCGGGCCTGTTGGATTACTTTCAGTGCTTCAGCTTCAACCTGGCGGCATGCGGTAAAATCCTTCAATTTTTCTACGTACGATTGCAGATTGTAGAAACTGGAAGGAGCATCACTCATTAACTGCATGAGATATTTCTCACCACCTGATGCTTCGCCATGATTGCGCATTTCAAGCCATTCATTGACGAGTACAGCGTCATATGGTGAGTTTTTAGCATCAAGATCAACAATTGCATTAAAAATCAGTTTGTGGCGTGTTGCGTGAAAATCTTGTTCTGTCAGTAGACTTTCAACCTGAGCATAAGAACCAGCAACAGTCATTAGGGCTGCAAGAACTGCTTGTTCAATTTGTAGATTGTGAATTGGGGGAGTATTGGTATTCATTCGATGCTCCCAAGTAAACTTTTAGGTTTGCTATCGGTCAAATTAATAAGCGGTTGCTCGACTGCAGCGGTATTGAGTCCAGACTGGTTCACATAATTTGGATTAGCTTTTTGGTAGCGTTCAAATTTATCGATGATCCAGCGAACGAATGAATACAATTTTCTTGCGTTGGGCATTACTTGGCCAGCGTAGTGAGCATTGAATGCACCCAATTGAAATTCGAAATCCGGCAATCCAAAAATTAATTCCAGATTCCGTTGTTGACCCGCAGTATTTAGCACATTGATTAATTGATTTTTATCTGGAATCCAATCGTGTTCTTGAGAGAGATTCATTGATAGATTCAATGGTTGGTTCTGCATCCCGTTTTTGGGATTGTTCAAAATCCCGTTTTCGGGATCATTTAAAGTACCGCTTTCGGGATTGTTCCAATTATTGGAATCATTCCGTTTTTGGGTTTGTTTAATATTCCCGTTTTTGGGTGTATTTGTTCTGGATTTAGCATCCTTTTTTGAACCTGAATCATCCCAATTATGGGTATATTCTTCACGTCCTTTGACGCCGTTTAGTTTGAGAACTTTAACCCGTTTGGTCGGTCCAGCACGCTCACCTGTATCTACAACCAGACCTGATTTAATAAGATCACTAAGGACTTTCTGAACTGTCTTTTTGTCCAGGACGGTATCTTTTGCAAGGCGTTCTATACTCGGCCATGCTGTATGATGTTCACTTGCTCGATCTGCTAATGAAAGCAGAACGAGCCGTTGTGAAGAGTTGCATACTGGGGCAGTCCACGCCCACCGTGTTGCATCAATGCTCACTAGACCCTCCTTGCCGGCTATTTTTGATCACGGCATTAAAGAGGCGATCTGGTGTTATGCGGACTGACTCAGCATAGGCAGATGATGATGGTGGAAGCTTAGACTCAGAACTAGGCTGAATTGTATTTTTTTCAGAAGAAGCAGGAAGCTTAGTCATTTTTAGATACCTCCCATGCCGCTTCATATTTTTCGCGTTCAACATCGAAAGTGTTGCTATGGTTATCAGCCAAATACGCAGCAATATGGATTAAGTTATCAAGACCACCAAATACAGCGCTATGAATATTCTGCTTCACGGCGTCTTTAACTATCTCAGCTTCATCTTTAATTTGATAAAACATAGTTTGAAGCCAAGATGTATTTTCATAAGCTAATGAGTAAGCATCGTGCAGATCACCCGCGTTGTATTGGTCATCGGGTTCTTGTTTATGTCTTTTAAGCTCAAGGCCATAGGTATCCGCTTGACTGTTAGCAAGCTGGTGGGAGATTACGATTAGATTTTCGAGTTCAGCAAAAATAGTGGAGTCGACTTTATTTTCTTCTGCATACGCTTTAACAAACACCGTTGCTTTGCTGATCTGATTAGTCAGAGTTCGAAGCTGTATGGCAGATTCAGATGCAAGTGAGTAAGCACTGATAATATCTGCGACACTGTAGAAAGGAATTAATTGTTCTGATAATTGAATTTGTACTTTAGCGTTCATGATGAATGCGCTCCTTTTACAAGTTTAGGAGCTTCACAAATCTCTGCTAAAAGATTGGTGTGAAGCTCAGAAGGGTTAGCAGACCGGTGTAAAAGGTACCCGGCACACCTAAAGGTGTCCCTCCCGAGCTCCACATAGCGATGCGGATGCATAGAGATTTTACGCATAAAAAAAGCCCGAAGCGGACTGTATGCGCCTTTTACATTGTAGCCTGCTAAAGCTAATTCAGTGATTTTGCACCGAACAAATTTAATATAGCCGAATATTTTCAGTTTGAGAAGACATTGCCAAAAAATAATTTTCATTGGTCTTCCTCCTCAAATAATAGAGGCTGAAGTTGTCGTTCAAGCTCTGCGACTTTTTCAGCAGCATGTGGCTTAATCTTGCGACCGAATAAAACCAGATTACGGCCTGCCTCACTGGCAGCATCTGAAGCACGTTCATATTGCAGAACAGCTTTGTTGAATTCAGAAATAAGAGTTAAATTCTGAGATTTGATGAAGTCAGACATCTCATCAAAAGCTGCGATATAGCTTTCTTTAAAAAGAGCTGCTTGCTTACCAGTGAAGCCCATGACTAGAAAAACAAAACCATTTTTTGTCATTTCATACATTGGGCGGGGTTTGCCCTGAGTATCAATGTATTCTGTGAGCGCAAAATTGCGCACGCTAAACTCAGCAGAACACTCTAACTCTCTCAATGCACGAAGAACATCACGATGATTGCGCTGGAAGTATTTCGCCACTTTCAATGATGTCGTCGTTGCTTCAGCTTGATTATCACTATTATGAAAGCGATTACTGATTTCAATTAACTGGTTTTGGGCTTCAGTTGAAAAGTTAAGAGGCTTATTCATTGAGAAGCCTCCATACCTTTTTCGTCCATCCATGCCTGGACTTCAGAAAGGCGCCACACTGTGACACTTGGACTTAACTTAATAGGATCTGGAAATTCACCACGCTTTACCCAGTTCCAAATCGTTTTATCTGAGACGCCAAGTAAGCCTGCGGATGCTGGGCGAGCATTAACTACCTTAGCTTTACCTTTGTTAATGCCGCTTTTGTAAATGTGAGTAGACGCCTGTTTAGCTGGAATATTCGCTAAATCCTTAATGCGTAAAAATCGCTCTTGCGTGAGAGATGCCATAACTCATCCTATTTAGTCGAAATAGATAGCTGCCGTCGCATTACTTGCAGTTCACTGCTGTAGCTTGCGTTGGCTTGATGAGAGCATCAGAGCAAATTAATAATGGGGTGGTGAATAGTTAAAGGGGTAGTAGCAACCCTAAAAAGCTTTCACCAAACCAAAATAAGTTAATGATATTTATTGAATTATTGGGGTGATACCTTTGGGGTTTTTCTATTGTCTATTGTTTTGGTATTGCCACCTTTTTTGGCTTTGGGGTGACGGCAAATTTTATCGATATATCTGCGGATATCCTCAGCCTGAACCGCTGGATAATGTTTTTTGATCCAGTTTGTCACAGTGGTTTGTTTTGGCGGTGGTTGATTGCTATCCGGGTCATAGTCGATCCAATGTTCTTGAATGACGCCGTATACAGCTTCGAGAGCTGGTGTTGTATAAAGTTTCTTATTGATGTTTATAGATTCACATAGACCATTTTCCTGAAGATGAGTTAGCTCATCGACAGAGATACTTTGCTTATCCTCGAGCTTTTTTACTATTGCAGATAGTAGGCCATTATTAACACTGGCCTTTATCAGATCATCATGCTTGATATCTAATTCCAACTCGAGTCTTTCAATTTTTTTTAAATATTCTTCTTTCTCTTTTTCCAGGTCTTTAACCTGGGCGCGCATTCTTTCTAACTGATCTGACTGGCTTGAAGTTTCATATTCGTTAAAGAACTTGATGTCTTCTTCTCTCTGGATTTGAGCTGAAAATAATGCATCTACTTCAGAATAATGGAAAACGATTTCTGTTGAGCTAAATGGGTTACCTTCAAAGTGCTTGTCTTCAACGAGCCAGCGGATATTTCTAATGTCATCATCAGTCATTCGCGGAAATGCTTTTAAATATTCATCCTGAGCTAAAGACTGGAACTTATTGAGTGGATCTATATATTCAATAATTTTTTGAACATGAAAAAATACATTGGTTTGGTCAGTTGGAGCCGTAGATGAATCGATAAAATTTAAAAATTCATCAGAATTAATGTAGCCTTTAAAAGTATTAGTCCAACTTATGGATCGTATATGCGGACCTAATTCACGGGCATCTATCTCATTTTGATGACGTTCTTCATGAATACAAACAATATTACCTACGAAATAGATACAGGGTGTGAGTTGACCGCGAATACAAAGATCTTTTAAATCATGATGATCTAATTGATAGTCAGATTTCTGGATAATTTTATCTATAGAATAATATTTCTTCATTTTGATTAATGCCTCCCACAGCATTCCCAAAAGTGACCAGGTAAATAAGTTGGGTACTTACTTGTCGGATGCCTCCTATACCTGGCGTGTTCAATATATCAAATAATTAGTTCATTGTTAGCATCTGAATGTCTTCATTAATTTCTTGATTTAGGCACGTTTCCCTTTAGGGAATGGAACGACGTTATTTCTCAGACTATCTATAAAGTCTGACCATTCTTGCATCATCTTGGTTCTGTACTGTAAATGCTGGGCATGGTTATAGGCTTGAGACACGGCGTTACCGGTCTTATGTGCTAATTGAACCTCGATAGCATCATGTTCATAACCTTGCTCATGCAAGGTGGTAGATGCCAATCCCCTAAAGCCGTGACCTGTCATTTTCCCAGCATAACCAAGTGTTCTGATGGCACATAAAAGGGCATTGCTGCTTAATGGCTTCGCTGTGCTGTGATTGTAAAAAACATATTGTTTATGACTTGTTAATGGCTTAAGACTCTCCAGTAGTTCAATTGATTGACTGGATAGAGGCACAATATGCATTAACTCCATTTTCATTTTATGCGGTGGTATGCGCCACTCTTTAGATTCAAAATTAATCTCGTCCCATTCCATCATCCTAAGTTCCGCCGTGCGTACAAAGGTTAATGTCATAAGCTGTAATGCTGTTTTGACTAAGATATTGCCGTGGTACCGATCCATACGATGTAGGAATGCAGGAAATTCGGATATATCCAAACGAGCCATGTTTTTTACTTTTCTTGGCTTTAAAGCTTCTTGCAAGTGCGGGGTAGGATCGTTTTCTATTAAGCCTTTTCGGATTGCATATCTGAATACACGACCAGCAAGGGGAATAGAGCGTTTTGCCATTTCTTGCGCCCCTCGATCCTCAATACGTTGAGCGCAGGCTAAAACGTCTTTACCTTTAATTTGATCAATTGGCATATTGCCAATATAGGGGAATAAGTCTTTTTCAAATACTGATAAATCCCTTAAATAGGTGGGCTCTTTAATTACAGCCTTTCTACTATCTAACCATTCAAGAGCTAAACTCTGAAACAAAGTACTTTCATCTGCTTCGGCTTTACGTTCTTTCTTCTTTTCAGCCGGGTCAATTCCATTGGCTAATAGTTCTCTGGCTGCTAAGTGTTTCGCTCTAGCCTGAGCAAGACTCATAAATTCGTAAGAGCCTAAAGTTAGATTTTTTTGTTTGCCATTAAAACGATAAGCATAGATCCAAGTCATACGGCCAGTGGGAAATACATGGAGTTGTAGTCCATTACCATCACTGTATTTATCTGGGGTTTTCTTATCAGGAGTAGGCTTTAGGCGCTTAATCTTTGTGTCGGTGAGCATGTTGGTATACCCCATTGTTGGTATAAATATGTTGGTATTCATGCCATACCAACCTTTATACCAACACTATACCAACGATTCGGAAGTATTGCACTTCTTTGCGGTAGACAATAAAAAAGGCTCAATCCCTTTAGAATTAAGCCTTTCTTTACTGCTTTGGATTGCAGTTCTTTTCAATATGGCGGTGAAAGAGGAAGTCGCAATAACGATATAACTTACTGAAAAATATAAATATAAATTATGATAAATTCAAATATACCGACAAATATACCGACAAGTGTTCAGAGTTGGAGTATCAGTACACGTATCGTCAATTTGATTCCTTATTTCTCGATTCGTGTGTTTTTGAATATAAAACTGCTTTTTTAGCTTAAAAAAATATAAGTGGTTTTACTGTTTTCTTCCGACCTGTTTTTTACTGGTCGAGTAAGTCGAATAGTAGAGGGGGTGTCCAGACATTCCAGCTTGATAGATCGACTACTGCTATTAGTAATTCAGGTGCCAGTCGGCACAAACGAAAATAGCGCGATTTAAAATACGCACTCAGCACTTTTCTTTATTGATTTAACCATATAAAAACTATGGTAAGGTTACTCAAGTTTTAAAACTCTATCTTCGCAGAAAAGCCCCCATGCCTAATCATAAGCATGGGGGCTTTTTCAATTCCACAATACACAAATTTATTCGTTATTTTTACATTGATAAATCACTAATCTTATGTGCTGAAAATGTAATATTTTGCCAATCATTATCGGTTCAAACATACTAAAAAATTATGCTTGACAAAAAGCTTCATGGGGTTAATTTGCGAAACAGCTAAAACAACCCTAAAACAACTATAAAAAAATAGAAAAAACCCATATAAGTATTTGTTTTATATATTTAAATTTTGGTTTAGGGTTAATTTATAATAAAGATATCCGGTATGGACCTATTTTATGTGGTTTTTTTTGGTAGTTTATGCCAATAAAAATAAAGTATTTATGCTTTGTTTAATGAAGTTTCCATTAATTTTTATGCTGTGCTTTTCGCTATTTCCTCAAGGTAAATTGAAGGTAGGTTTAGCCCCTAAAAAACACCGATTTCATGCAGACTTTTTCATATATGATGATCTATAACTTTAATCATAAAAATAGTGGGTTATATGGGTCTTATTTTTCTACTGCTTCATGCAATTATTTCTTTTGTTGTTGGTAAAGCTGTTGTTAATTCAAAACCAGAGATTGCTAATTGGTCGGTAAACAAAAAACAAGCGGTAACACTAGGTTGGTTTTTTATAAGCGTACTGATATGGTTAGGGATTAAAGCCATGCAGCCAGACTTCGCTATTGAGCACCATCTTTTTAGCAGCATTGGTACCTCAATCATTATGGGTATGATTTTCCATATGGCTTTAGCACCTAAAAAACAAACAGCCTAGAAACCAAAAGCCAGTATTACACTGGCTTTTAGATTTAATATTGTTATTTTTCATCATAATTAAGAGAAAAGCACTAGATAACTCTAGTGCCCAAAATTTAAATATCCAACTTCGGCAAACTTTTAACAATCTTCATTGTTTCCAGGCTGACCGTAATCACACGTAAGAACAATTCAAGCGGGTAGGCTGGATTACCCATCGTTTCAATTGCCCAGTCGTTTGCATCATTCACAATACCGCTGTCTTTATGCGTAGAAACGCCCTGACGCTCCATTACCCACTCAAGTGCAGGCTTACCATTCACAACGTATTCATAAGCCTCTAACGGGATGCCCTTGATCGTTACGCGCTTATTGTAAATGACAGTACCTTTTTCGCCTTTCTTAACAAACTTCATTTTTTCAACATAGAAGTCTTCTGCTAAAAGCTCTTTATACGCTTTCGTACCAGTGTCTAAAGTCGCTTTGTAAGGCTCTACGGTTTCGTAGTTGAGGTGCCAATGCGCTAAGTCACGGCCTGCTTTAGAGAATGCCCAAAAATCTTCGGCTTTTTTCATGCATGGGATACGTGGCAGCTCTTTGGTCAGATTGTCCGCATAACGGTCGCGGTATTCTTCACTGTGGAGTAAACCGTAGGTGTAATAGAAAATATCTTCCTTGCTAATCTGCTCATTCGGATACGCTGTTTGGAAGTGCACTAAACCTTCATCACTGATACCGTCTTTACGTTGGTACTTGGTTTCGCTCACAGTCAAATCAAGCGAGTTATCGAATAAATCACCTGACCCAACATTTTTTGCTTGAGTAACTTCTTCATAAAGGTAACGTGGTAAGCACTGAGCGCCTGCTTCAAGAAAATTATAATCAACTATCTTGTCAGATATAATACTAGAAAAACCTTTTTTACCACCAAGACCAGTTACAGCTATAACCAAATTATCACTAGCGAAAAAGTCTTTTATAGAGTTGAAACTATGATTAAAGACTCTTGAATTATAATGATATTGCTTTGAGTAAGGCCGATACATATTCAGGACGAATTCGCTATCATCATAACTTTGTATTTTGTGATTTTTGAATGGAGATTTCCATGATCTACCTCCCCAACTAAAGATACTTAAATCTTTTTTTACAAATTCAGTAATAGCTGGATATTGACTTGAATCCAGTCCAACACACGCTTCTTTATATCTTATAATCTCATTATTAAAAAAGTCTAAACCATCTTTAGTAATATTCTTCAATTTATGAATTGAAGAATTATAATTCCAAGCATCTCTTGCAGTAACTACACCAAATGAGTAATTAAGAAATATTTGAGCTTTATCTTTATCACTCTTTTCATAAGTACTTATAAAACTTGAGAACCCTTCATCTCTTTGATTCAACCAATCGTTATGTTCATTAGGTATAACTTTCAACCAACCTTTAACTTCAGAAATGCCGTTCAAGCTCTTAAACTCAGCAATCCTATCTAATTTTTCTTCACGACTAAGGTAATCACCGATGTCATGGAAGTAGATTTTTCCTTGTTCTTCAGCTTTGGGGTTCTTTACTAAAATTGAAATCGCAATCGGAGCACGACTACCACTTCCGAAAATCTTGCCACCTTCTTTACGTGAACGTTCACCTGATGTTCTTTGATTACCTCGTAAATGTAAAATATATAAAGAACTAAACTCTTCAACCAAACATTTACGCAAACCATCAGAAGTGTTAGCGTCAATAAAACTTCCATTGGTTACAAACCCTATGATGCCTTGACTTTTAATCCGATCGCTAGCCCAACGTATAGCCCGAATATAAGAATCAAGAGAACTTCTTTTACCAAATAAACTTGAAGAACTTAAAGTGTAAGTTTCATATATTCTTTGGTCTAGCAAATCATATTTCACATTTTGATTATCATCATTTTGAGAACCTTGACCTATTGAATAAGGTGGGTTACCAATAATCACCTGAATATCAAGTTTCTTTTGGCGTTTACGGCGTGCGCTGTTATCTATTAAAACTTCATCAACTAAATCTTCTTTTTCGTACATTTGGAAAGTATCGGTTAAACAAATCCCTTCAAACGGCGTGTAGTCATCAATAATGTAACTATGATAAACCGCTTCAATGTTAATCGCGGCAATGTAGTAAGCGAGTAATACCAGCTCATTGGCATGTAGCTCATTTTTGTATTTATACACCAATTGATCTTGAGGAATTAAACCACTCTGGATTAATCGAGTAATGAATGTCCCAGTCCCAGTAAACGGGTCAATTACATGCACACCTTTGTCGGCAATAGTCTTACCGAACTCTTGCTTTAGTACATCATTAACACTATGCAGAATAAAATCGACCACTTCTACCGGTGTATAAACAATCCCTAAACGCTCAGTCATACGTGGGAAAGCATTACGGAAGAACTTGTCGTAAAGTTCAACAATAATTTTTTGTTTACCTTCAGCACTATCAATGCCTGCTGCACGCATTTTTACACTTTCATAGAAACGTTTTAATGCCTGAGTTTCACTATCAATTTGATGTTGATCAAGTACATCCAACACCTTTTGCATTGCCACAGCCATCGGGTTGTGCTTAGCAAAGCTGTATTCATCAAATAAGGCATCAAATACCGGCTTGGTAATTAAATGCTGTGCCAACATTTCAATAATTTCAGCATCAGATACAGCATTGTTCAAGTCATCTCGAATTTCAATCGCAAACTCTTCAAACACTGCACGTTCTTTATCACACTCAGGACGTTGCAAAATTTCGGTGATGAGCTTGATATGGGTTTGAGCAATCTTGGAAATATCATTTGCCCAATCTTCCCAGTGGTGACGATTCCCCACCTTTTGAACCACTTTAGCGACAATGGCCCGTTCAATTTCACCTGACTCAAAACTAAATGTTTGCTGAACATCTTCCACTTCTTCTTTTTTAGTTTTTTTCGTAGCAGTACCAATCGTTGTGCCGCCTTGACCGGCAGCTTTCTTTTTGGCTTTTGCTGCGACTTTATTGGTGATGGCAATCACTTCCATCTTAGACTTATCTATACCGGTTAAGTCCATTTTGTTAATCATGGCATCGAAACGGTCATCGTGTGAACGTAGGGCATTGAGTACTTGCCACACGACTTTATAGGTCTTGTTATCATCCAGTGCTTTATGTGGCTCCATGCCTGGTGGAATGACCACAGGTAAAATCACATAACCACGTTTTTTATTCGGGGCCAGACGCATTACCCGTCCTACCGACTGTACAACATCGACTTGAGAACTTCGCGGCGTTAAAAAGAGTACGGAGTCAAGGGAAGGGACGTCTACACCTTCAGACAAACAGCGGACATTGCTTAAAATACGACAGATGGGACGCGCTTCACCATGTTCATCAAAGACCGGTTCAGGAGTGGCTTTCAACCAGTTTAATTTTTCTTCTTTAAGTCCAGCCCCCATACCACCATCAACGTGTTTTGCTTCACAAACAAGATGGTGAGAGATTTCATTGCCATCATTCTGCTCAGCAGTTTGATAGGCTTCGACGACTTTCTCAAAAATACCGGCAATATGGGTAGAACTGACTTGGTGAGTACGGGCTTTTTCAGTTTTCTCAATCACCTGACAAAATGCTAATGCACGTTGCATTGGCGCCGTATCTTCGTCGACATCAGCATGAATACCTTGTTTAGATAATGCCTTCCAACAGCCAACAATACGCGCTGCATCATCCACCACAATTTCATCAGTTTCAGATAAGAAACCACCGAGCTTATCAATAATCGTATCGGAGTCTACGCTCAGTACAATCACTTTGTAATCGACCAGTAGGCCAAGCTTTACAGCTTCAGAGAAATTAATGGTATAGAGCGTTTGACCAAAAAGTTTCTCATCATCCATAGAGAATAAAGTGAACTCACTCGAGTTAGATTTCACATCATCTGAAAAGATACGAGGCGTCGCCGTCATGTATAGACGTTTCTTACCTAAGATAAAACCGGCATCATGGATTTTGACAAAGTTAGAATCATCTTCACTATCATGGGTAGAACCCGTAGTACGATGGGCCTCATCACAGATAATTAAATCAAATTCAGCCATGCCTTCGTTATTCTGAGCGTCACTTACCGTATTAATTGAATGATAGGTTGAGAACACCACAGTCATATGGTCTGAATCGTGATGTTTCTCTACATTTCCAGCAAGCTTTTCTGCATCGGTGGTCGCTGGATACTGCAACTCATGAGCAAGGGTGGTCACGGCGTCTATAGCAGTCTTATTCTTCTTTTTGCCCACTTCGGTATCAGAACATACCGCATAGCTATGAAGTGGCGTAGTGGACTCCTGAGTCCATTCTGTGAGGGTTTGTGAAAGCAGAGACAAACTTGGTACAAGGAACAATACTCGCTTGCCTTTACCTGCACATTCTTCAGCAATTTTTAGACTGGTGAAAGTCTTACCTGTACCACAAGCCATAATGAGCTTGCCGCGATCTAGTTTTTGGTCATACAGACCAATTTTGACATTAGTCAGTGCTGCACTTTGATGTGGGCGTAATTGTTTTTTAGGTTTAAAAACGACTTCTTTCTTTTCTGCGAATTTAGCCCAATCAATCACGCTATTGGCTAAAGTTGCAAGATCAATTTTAGTAACCGGTGGGTCTTGGTTTTCTAAAGTATCTAAAGCATTTTGTGACCATTCATACGTGGTGCTGACAATGATACGACTTTTAAAATAGGTTTTAGATGCTGCTGATAAGAAACTGTCTATTTCAGATTTTGATACTTTACGAGCGGCATCATAGAGTTTGCATTGAATAGCACAAAAGCCGCCGTCTTTGTCTGTTGCGACTAAATCAATACCGGTATCTTTACCTGTTAAACCTTGTTCCTTTGCCCACTCAGTATAGGGTTGAACTTTAGTAAACAAGTCAGCATAGGCAGGTTCATTCTCAAAATACTTAATACAAAGCAACTCAAAATAAGTACCTTTTTCACGTTCTGATTTGGCACTTGTTCTGTAAGTTGTTATTAAGTTAAAGAATGATGACATGGCCCAAAAACCCCAAATAATATTTTAATTGAATGCAATGGATTCTACTGAATGTACCTTCTAAAAACTATGGCTTATGACATTTCTTTAATTTTCTGTAAATTTTAAGCAATTTTTATCAGAATTTAAATATTAAGTACCCTGAACTTATTGTTGTATAAGCTTTAATAAATACGCATTAAGTAAATTTAATTCTAATTATTCACTCTAATTCTCTATAACTTAATGCTGGTAAGGTGACTCAATAACTTTAAGCTTGTCATAGGACCCGATGAATTACTGCCATTCTATATAAACAGCAGCATTCTTAGAATTACTCTTGAATGATAGCTAATTAACGACAATATCTAGTATTACCAACGGTATTACATGTTGTGGTATTCCCGCTAGAATCACGGATATATGTAGAATTTCCTATTTGATTAATTGTAGAAGTATCACCACTGGAATCACGGTAATAGCCTGTATTGCCAACCTGATTATAAGTACCTGTACTACCAGAAGAGTTTCTAGCATAGGTTGTATTACCCACTTGATTATAAGTGGTCGTATTGCCGTAAGAATCTCGCTGATAACCTGTATTACCAACTTGGTTATAAGTTGTTGGGTAAGCGATAGCAAAAGTTGATAAAGAAATTAATCCTAGTGTTATTAAAAGCCTCATAGTTCCCCCTTAAATATATACAAAGTAGACTAGTGAATAACCACTTGGCCCCTCACCTAAACAAATTTCATCTACTTTTTTTGAATAGGATAAGACATTATGAACGAAGACAAAGATATAACTCAGAATTTAAAAAATATTTTTTGATCTATGAAAAATATGTAACTTTTTGCCAATAAAAACCCTCATAAACCTTTCCCCCTTTTTTAAGGTACTGTATGGCTAATCGGTTACTGGTGGCGATTCTGTGCCACTCTGTAGCCTGTTTGCGCTGGCCTGTGGTGTTTGCTACATGTAGTACTGCTACCGTTCGGAAATTGTTTGGTTTCAGGGTCACAACCCAATACGCCCATCACAATTACTTTGTTTACGTTTGCCATTCTTCACACCTATTAATTTCTATTTTTCCTATATTTTCTTGCGATTCTGCGATTTCCCCTTGTATGCCTTGATACATATAGCTTTTCACATCCAAATATAAATGCGATGTGCTGCGATTTATTGCGATTCCTATGATATATCGCAATATCGCAATATCGCAATATCGCAATATCGCAATCGTATCGCAATCACTTTGCGATATAAAAAACCTTGCTATATAAGGGTTATAGCCATAAATCGCAAAATCGCAACTATTTAAGCAGTAAAGGGTTTAACTCAATGTATGTTGAGCGGTTTATAGTCACTAATCGAACATAATTAAATTCAATTAGCTCATTTAAACATGGGGCAAATTCCTTAGCCTTTCTCAAACTCGACGGCGCACCGTTTAAGGCCAAAGTTTTTAAGATTCGGTTTGTCTTATCTTTAGTGCATTTAGCTAAAATGTTCTTAATGAGTTTTTCGGCTTCATTCTCTTTGACCGTTTCAATCTCAGCATATCTTGACCACTCTCCCAATGAGTGACGGATAACATCACATGCACCTGATAACGTCTTGCGGTCTATCACGTCCAAACCTTCAAAGTAAGCGAATACAGTAGCTAACCGCCGTGCTAATTGACTGGCACGACTGGCGAAGGCTTGTAGGTATTCATAACGCTGTCCTTTCGCCTGTAATCGCTCTATCTCATTGTAGAACTCAAGCTCTAAACTCTCGGCTTCCTTAGCAATTGGAATGACACGGCGTTCACCTGTAGGCTGATCTGCTGCCACTGGTAGAGGGCATTCATCTAATAGGAACTCGCACCGATTCCAGTACGCTATTAATCTATGGTCAAGATTGGCATTATTGGCTTGATTGGATTCATCTTGTAGCCGTGTGCCTGCGAGATTCTCAGGAGCGGTAAAAATGAATCTAGGTAAAAATCCTTGACCTCTTAACACTGGGTCTTTAAGTGCATCAGATAAAACCTCATGCTGTCCCTGTAGGTTGAACGTCAATCTAACGTCATAAGCCCGACCACTTCCGTTTAAATTGGACTTTGACCGTGTACGCTCCACTGAGCCATCATCAAATAACTTTGCATAACCGCCTAACGCTTGGTTACGTGTATCTGATTTCATCGTATGACCACCAAAGAATTGAGCGGCTTCATCACTTGAGATAGAGGCGTTTTTAATAGCTCCATCAACGTATAACCCTGCTAATGATTCGAGTGTTATATCGCTGTACCGTGTGATGGGGTCGTGTGGTGGCGGTGTTTCAGCTAAGAAAACACTTTTATCCTTTTTGTCACACCCTGCCAGTAAACATTTCCATTGCTCAAGGTCGCTGCGGTATTGCTCATACTGTTTTTTCTCATGCTTAATGATGGCTCTATCTGCAAGATTTCTGCTTGTGGTTTTACGGCTACCGCTTTGACCCTCAGTGAGTAAAAATAATCCGCATGGCTCACCTTGGGTGTTGAATGGGTCTGGGGCATTAACGTGTGCCTGTGCTATGTGTGACATTGCACCGATGACACATTGCGCCGTCATTGCGATAGGTGCTTGCACATGCTCAGCAATAGCCTGTATAGCTCCCCTTGCCAGTGTAGGTATTGCATGAATCGGGTAGGTGGTTGCTGTGGACGTATTCGCCTGCACTAATGGGATTAATTCACCCCACTGGTTAAGGTCTTGTGGTTGCTCTATTGAATGCTGTTTAAAAAAATCAGGGTCAATTGATTTTATTAGCTGCTGCTTTTTCTCAGATAAGAATTTATTGATAGATTTCGGACTTAATTTTTTAAAATCCTGATCCGTATGGATAAATAAATCAGTATTATTGATAGGATGTTTTTTCCCTATTAACATTCTAAATATTGTTTCAGGCATACCATTGTTTATAATCTGATACGCTGCATCAATATCCTCATGAAACACAATGGCCTCTCCAGCCTTCGCAAGTTTTACAAATAAATTTATATCGTCAGTACCCAATATATAAGACATATATTTTTTATTTGTATTGCTCGCAAACACTCCAGCTTTACCAATCAAAAAAGATACTTTTTGAGAATCGATTTCTTTGTGTGGTGTCTGATCTGTATCGTATTTTTTTGCAATACCTTTGATTGCGTAGCCTACAATTTCATCCAATTGCTGAGGATTCACATAAGGGAGTGCTGTGCATTCTTCACAGTTATATTCTGGCAATTCAGAATAAATATAGCTCTCAGGCTTAACTTTAAAATTCTGTTCATCAATACAGTCTTTTGCAAAATCTTCAAGCAAATGATATTCAGTTTTGGTACTTATCACTGGATCGGTATTGACTGCCAAAACGATTGCAGTTTTATCACAAGGGAGTTTTGCATTCATGCTGTACCCCCTGCATTTATCACAGCATCTTCCAAATGGTCTTGAGCTGTTTTAGTTGGGATAGATTTAGACATGATTAATGCGCTCCTAGTGAATTAATAGAAGCTCTGCCGATTACTGTCAAATAAGGGTGGCAAAGCTGAAAAGGGTTGACAGACAGGCTCACTAGGTTACCTGCACACATAAATGTGTCCCTCTCCAGCTCCGCCATAACATGCGAACGCATAGAGATATTACGCACAAAAAAAGCCCGATGCGGACTATGTGCGCCTAGTGAGAATTTGCAGTCTGTCAAAACTGATTCATCATGTGGATGAACGTCATTAGAATAAATGGAACGGCTTGCGGTTGCAAGAATTAAGCAAAATACAACAAAACAAATGCCCATTAATGAACCTTTAATAAGGTCTAAAAATAAATCCTTCACCGCTCTACCCCTCTGTATTCATAGCGAGCATATGTGCCAGTGCGCTTATTATTGCGCTCACGATGGGTCACAATGTCATAACCCGCATTGCGTAACTTTAGAATGACGGCGCTTAAACGAAAGCAGCTAAAAAGCTCCAATGCCTCAATCGGTGTGATGCTTTTACCTTGTTTGAGGTGTTCTAAAATCTGGTCTAACTGGTTGTTATTCATGTTCTGGCCTCACTGGATCGGGTTCACGTTGGCATTAATCAAAACGCCATCGGTAGAAAGTCCAAGTTCTTTGCGCTGCTGCATCATGCTTAAAAGATTCATTTCAGCTTCTTCAAACGTCACGCTGCAATGGTCTGCAATGGTCTGCAATGTCTTGCAAGTTATAGACTGGCTGTCCACTGTCTAAGCATCCGCTTGGCTTCGGGAGGTGCTGTTCAGCCATCTTGAACGCTTCATCTTTCAAGTATTGTGGAGAGTATTCAAAAGCAAGCATAAAAGCCTGCATGGTGATGGGGTGTTCTTCACCGTGTAGCTTCACCATCAGTTCGTAGTACTTCAATGCCTTGAAAAACTTAGGGTTCACTGGTTGCTGATTGTTCACGCTCAAGCCTCCAATCCTTTTGAAGCCATCCATGCTTCAATATCTTCAATGCGCCATGCGGTGATGCGTTCGGTTAGCTTGATCGGGGCAGGGAACTCGCCAGTACGTACTTTGTCCCAGATAGTTGTTTCACCCATTGGGAGTAAGCCTTGACGCTCAGGACGTGCGTTGATAATCCGAGTCGTACCATCTTTAGCGGTGTACTTGCGTTCCTTGCGTGGTGCGGTAGTCGCAAGGTGCGACATACGGTAAAAACCTTTCGGGGAATGATTTAATTTTTCAGTAGACATAAAAACCTCTAACAATGTGTCGTAGTGCAACGGCGCTAGAGGTAGTATCTAATTTGATTGAATAAAAAGTTGTGGAACAGGTTAGGTAATCACTTTCCCAACTTTTTGTTGAAATTCCTGATCCGCAAGATAAATTAAATATTCACTATCTGTACTTTTAGAATCTAATAATGATTTGGAAAGTGGAAGAATTGTGTCAGTGAGCCGATCATTTTCGAAACTACCATTTCGATAAAGCAGTTGATCTAGCATGTTTTTTTCAAGTGTGTAGTCATTTAACTTAGCCCATAAAATTAGGTCCATTAATTGAATAATTTTGTATTGTTTAATCTTTTTTATAAATTCTTTGGGTTTATTAAATATAGATTTACGCCTTGTTATCTGTCTTAAAAATTTCAGATGTTGCTTAAACTCTTCAATTATAGCGTTATCTGAAAAATTCAAATTAGTTGAAAATGAATAGTTATTACTTTTAGATACAAGCAATTTTCTAAATTCGTTATAGCTAAGGTCATATCGTTTTTGTAGTCTTTGATCTGTATTGAATATTGGTCTTATATAGGGCCTATTATCCCAGCTTATCTGATTTATAAATTGCGAGTCTTCTGTAGGTATTGGCTTAGTGGAATTTTTAGATAATTCTTGAAGTTTATTATCATAATGATTTTTCTCGATTTCTATTTGTTCAATAGTGGTAAGTTCTAATCTACCATCAGGAAGGTTTTGTTCATATTTGCTAAACAAAATTGATAGTGTAATACCTGGGAATAACGCTCTATTATATGTTTCCGGATGTCGACAAAATTTCTTAAATTCTTTTATTTCTCGATAAAGCATTTGTCGGTTATAAATCTCAAAAGAAAGCCGTCTAGCACTATACTTAGCTTGATATTCATCATAAGAAAGACTTTTTAAATATGTAGGAATTAGGCCAATATACTTATTGGAAATACGCTTAACTTTCTTCATTTAATAATCCTATCTTCATTCAAATAGTTAAGTAAAAGCACTAACTTTGTTTTTTTGTTAGAAATACTTAACTAGAGAATGAGGCTATGCTTCTTTAAAACTTATGCGGTTCTGGTGTGCTGTTTGAATTGGATCAAATTTTCACTTTCATCATTCGGCTTAAACTTCGATACATCTCCACCTTGACGTAAGGTATCTAGGTAATCCGCCCATAGCTGCATCATTTCGCGTCTACGGCGTAAAAACTTAGTTCGGTTGTAAGCTGTACCGTTTGGGTCTTTAACCTTGTGTGCAAGCTGGTGTTCCACAATATCGGTTCTGTATTCAATTTCTTCATCGAGCAGCGTTCTCGCCGTTGCTCTGAATCCATGTACTGTGTGCTGTCCTTTAAAACCTACTCGTTTTAATACTTGGGTTAGAGTGCCGTCACTCATGCACTCAGATGAAGTTTTGACGCTTGGAAATACATATTTTGAAGTTGTCCGCAGCTCCTCAAGTTCTTTGAGAATGTCATAAGCCTGAATTGATAACGGCACTATGTGGTCTTGATTCGTTTTACTTGCAGCAAATGACAAGCATCTATTTTCAAAATCTACTGATTCCCATAGTAAGGTTCTGACTTCCCCAGGGCGCTGATAGATATATGCTGATAACTTTATTGCTAACTCAGTTCGGATCCGTGTACGTGGAAAGTCTTTGGTTAAGTGCCACGTTTTACGGAGTAGATCGGCTAACTCTCTCTCATCCGTCACAGCATTGTGATTGCCCTTGATTGGTTGAGGTAGGCTAATGTCTGGAGCAGGGTTATAGGTGATGATTCTTCGCTTTAACGGAAGTTTAAGAACCATATTTATAATTGACTTAACACGTCTAGCCGATTCAAGCGCACCACGTTCGACAAGTGCATCGGTCACATCACGTTCTAGTTGCTCAGTGGTCAGTTGTACTACTGGTAGCTTGCCAATAAACGGCAGTATATCTTTATCAAGTTTGCGTATTGTTTCACTGTCCACCTTTCCCTCATGTCTGCGAAGCTCTAACCATTCCGCAGCAAATTTACTAAAAGTATTTTCTAGGGTTTCGATCTGCTCACGTTTTTTATTATTGCGCTGCTCGGCTGGGTCGATACCGTCTGCCAGCATCTTTTTAAATTCTTCTCTCTTTGCTCGCGCCTGTTCAAGGCTAATGGTTGGATAAGTACCAATTGCAAGGGTGTTGTATTTTTGCGTCACTGGTCGGCGGTAATCCATGCGCCAATACTTCGCTTCGGTATCATCAATCAATAAATACAGGCCACCGCCGTCAGGGTGTCTTTGCTTCTTTGCGCCATTCACATCAAAGTTAAGGTTCTTCACGCCTTTAGCAGTCAGCTTGTTAGACTGTTTTGCCATTTCTGATTTCTCCTAGTTGTCGGTATAAAATCAGCACTTTTGGGATTGGTGGTTAAAATTTAGCTGATTTGGATTTATACCGACAAATATACCGACAAAGTTGTCGGTATACTACCGTTATCCATCGTATTGTATCGGACATAAAAAAAGGCTCAATCCCTTTAGAATCAAGCCTTTTGCACTACGGTAAACTACTATAAATATCGAATTTGGCGGTGAAAGAGGGATTCGAACCCTCGATACGCTATTAACGTATACACACTTTCCAGGCGTGCTCCTTCAGCCACTCGGACACTTCACCATTGCGCCGCGATGATAGCGAAAAAAAGCCCTTCTGCCAAGTTGAAACAATTGATTTAGAGCAAAAGTTTTTGCTCAATGATATGATTGCGAAAAAATAGTGTTCAAAACGAAGACGAAATATGCAAAGTACTGCACAAAAAGCCGCATTGCCCGCGATTACTCTGGCAGCATTAGGGGTTGTGTTTGGAGATATTGGAACCAGTCCACTCTATGCGCTGAAAGAATCATTCCATACAGTACATGGCTTGGGGATTAACCCTGAAAATGTATTGGGTATTTTGTCGATTATTTTTTGGACCATGACACTGGTCATTACCATTAAATATGTCGCCATTGTTATGCGTGCAGATAACAATGGTGAAGGCGGAATTATGGCGCTGTTGGCCCTAAATTTGCGTAATACAAATTTTAGTGATCAAAAAAAGTTACTGTTAATTGCGATTGGCTTTATTGGTGCTTCCCTGTTTTTTGGGGATGGCATCATTACCCCCGCAATTTCAGTGTTATCTGCAGTTGAAGGGCTGTCTATCGCTACAAATGTTTTAGACCCTTATATTATACCAATCGCCATGACGATTGTGACCATATTGTTCATCATGCAAAAGTATGGAACAGCCTTTGTGGGGAAGTTTTTTGGTCCAATAACTTTATTATGGTTTTTAGCACTGGGATTCTTGGGAATCTCTAGCATTATTCAGACTCCTGTAGTTTTGGGGATGTTTAGTCCACATTGGGCTTTCCAGTTTATTGTCACTCATCCCTTAATGACCTTCTTTATTATGGGCGCGGTCGTACTGACCGTGACAGGCGGGGAAGCCTTGTATGCCGATATGGGCCATTTTGGTCCTGTTCCTATTCGTTTGGCCTGGTTTTTTGTGGTGTTACCTTGTTTGTTAATTAACTATGCAGGTCAGGGGGCATTATTACTTCGCGATCCAAGTGCGATTCAAAATCCATTCTATTTATTGGTGCCTGAATGGGCTCTATACCCCATGATTTTCTTGGCAACGATGGCCGCAGTCATTGCCTCTCAAGCTGTTATTTCAGGGGTGTTCTCTTTAGCACGTCAAGCCATTCAATTGGGTTATTTACCACGACTGACCATTAAACACACCTCAGACTCAGAACAGGGACAAATCTATGTGCCTTTACTGAACTGGGTTTTACTGGCCTCTATTATTGTACTGATCTTGATTTTCCAAACCAGTTCACGCTTATCTCATGCTTATGGTCTGGCTGTGACCATGACCATGTTATGTGACACCTTACTGATTGCTGTGTTTATTCGTTACACATGGAAATGGAATCTACCGAAACTGGTGCTGCTGATTACTCCATTCTTGGTATTGGACTTGGTATTGGTAAGCGCAACCTCACTCAAAGTATTCTCTGGGGGATGGGTTCCACTGTTGATTGGTGGAATTGCTTTCCTTCTATTAATGACATGGAAAGAAGGGCGTGAACTGACCTTCGCCAAGCTCCAGCAAGATACCTTACCTCTAGATATATTCGTGCAAAGTATCGATGAGCAAGCCAATTGGGTAGAAGGGGAAGCTATATTTCTCACGGGTACTCCCACAGTGGTACCGCACGCCATGTTGCATAATATGAAGCACAATAAGGTCTTGCATCAGAAAAATATTATTTTGACGGTTAAAATTCAAGATGTCCCTTACGTCGCTGATCAGGATCGCTTCCAAGTAGAAATGATGAATCGGCATTTTTATCGGGTTGAACTGTTTTACGGTTTTAAAGATGAGATGAATATTCCGCAGGCACTCGAAGCAGTCTACCAATCGATTGAACTCGAATATAATTTGATGCAAATCAGCTTCTTTGTTTCGCGTGAACGAATTATTAGTACAGTGGGTGACGGTATGGCCTCTTGGCGTGAAAAGCTGTTTATTTCGATGCAGCGCAATACCAGTCCGGTGAGTGACTTTTATCGGATTCCTCCCAATCGTGTGGTTGAATTAGGTAGTCAAATCGAAATCTAAGTTTCAGATCGTGCAGACAATAAAAAACCAAGGTGGAAAATCCTTGGTTTTTTATTTGGAGGATGAAAGCCTGAAAAAGAGCGTGATTAGTTCTCTGTTGCCTCTGTCATTGGTACTTCAGGAGAGACCTTTACCGGAGCATCGCTTACAGCAGCTTCTGGTGCTGCTTGTACTGCATCATCTGGCTGTGTTGCTTCAGGGGTGGCTGCAAAGGCTTCCTGGGTTGCAGTGGTCGCAACATGATTTGCTGGTGCGGCAGCCGCAGATTCATTGCTTAGTTCTGCTTGAGGCATATTTGCTGGATTGACTTGTGCATCAGCAGCAGATTGATTGACCGGCGCAGTTGCAATCTGTTGATCTGAACCTTGTTTCGCCTGTTGCGCAGCTAATTCGCTATTCGGTTGTATCTGATCTACATGGTCAGATACAGCCTGAGCTGTTTGCTCAATAGCAGATTCATTTGCTTGTGTGCTAGATGAATCAACTTGTGCTGCTGTATTTAGCTCTGAGCTTTGTGCCGCAGTTGCATCTGAAGCTGAGCTGGTTTGTACTGCGGTTTCAGAACCCGCTGCATTCGACTTGGTGGCAACTTGACCTGCATCCACAATGCGGATTTGACCACTAGCCACTAATTCTTCAATCGAACCTGCCTGACCATTTACTGCAGTGCTTACTTTGACTTTAGATAGACTTTCTAAGGTATCGCCCGGTTGAATGGCTGGTTCTGCGAATGCCGTTGCACTCATCATTCCTGTAACCAGACTTAAACCTAAAAGCTTAAAATGCATAAAATACTCCGTAGCAATCATTATTCAGATTTTTTGCGTATTTTTACCTTGTCATAAGCAGCATCGGTTTTTCAATCAAACATACGTAAAGCTCTTAAGACTGGTTAGAAAAGCTTTAGAAAATGAGACAGACTGTTACAACAACTGTGCTTTTGTTGAACAGTTTTAGGCTAATTGTTAAGCAAATAAAATTTGCTACATATACTTCATTTTCACTGCTTGTTAAGCTCGTGAAAAATGAGGGTTGGTCTCAAAATGGCAGTCAAGAAAGGTAAAACGGGTCAATCTGTAATGCAAATTTTAAAGCGGAATAGTTTAAAAATTATCTTGGGAGTAGTTGCAACCAGTAGTTTTGCAATTGCCTTTGGACAAGAAAGAATTCAACAGCTGATTTCATTGCCATCAGCCTCCAACTCGGCCTGTCTGGATCAGTTTTACCGCGATATTCCGCCGTATCTGGCCAAAAAAAGCCTGACTAAAAATGTCTTTCCTCTGTGCTTTAATGGCTTTAACGTGATGTATTCGGGGGTGTCGAAAACACCTTTATGGGTGGCAGAAGCCCTGACGCCACAACGCTTGAGCCATAAAATTCCACGTGAAGACAACTTCCATGAAGAAACACGTCTAAAGACAGAATATCGAGCGACCTTGGCAGACTATAAAGCTTCGGGCTATGACCGCGGACACATGGCACCCAATGCCGATATGCCGAATAAAGATGCGCAGTTTGACAGCTTCTCATTGGCCAATATGGTGCCGCAAGCTCCGAAGAATAATCAGCAGGTTTGGCGAGAGCTGGAAGAAGCGACTCGCGCGATCGTGACCAAGCAGAAGCAGGATGTCTATATTGTAACGGGACCGGTGTATTCAGCTAAAAAACTGAAGACAATTGGTAATGGGGTGATTGTTCCAACAGCGACCTATAAAGCCATCTATATCCCAAAAACAGGGGCAGCAGGGGTGTACTATGCCGACAATACCCTGAAAAATACTGCACCGAAAGTGCAGGTGATCAGTATCTGTGCTCTGGAAGATCTGACAGGAATTAATATTTTTCCCCAGTTAACCGAAGACCAGAAGCGCAATACTTACAATTTGCCACTAAAAGCAAGTGCAGTGAAAGCAACTCAGAAAATTGCCTATTCACATTGGGATGCAGAAAGCCAATGTGCCGAAGAAGTCAGTGCAGATGAGCTTAACGCTTTGCAGAAAAAGTTTAAATCTTCCTCTGCAAGTTCAGCAAATTTAACCCCTGCACAAGAGAATAACGGTAGTGCAGTAACGAACGGTCCAAATACTCAAGATGCGATTATTAAACAGTTGATAGAAGGGCTTTTGCAGTACATTTTACAGTTGTTGAAATAAGTCTTTTTTAGGTAGGATGAAAGTCGTCATCCTACTTTTTTAATAACAACAAAGATCAGTGAGAATACAATGTTCAAGCCTTTTGAAAATGGTACCGAATCGCATGCCATTCATGACCTCACCTTAGAAAATCAAGAAGACTGTGTCAGTATTTATGGCAATTTACAGCTGACCAAAGATCAGGCCGGGCTTCAGGCAGCGAAAGCCTTGCAGGCTTTTGTTAATGCTGTGGTCAGTGCTTTGGAAAATGAAGCTCATCTTCCGGAAAAAATTGACCGTCAGAATGAACAGGAAATTGAAAATCCATTTTTATAAGCAGTGCTTATGTTTCACATGGAACATAAAAAAAGCTCACCGACGTGAGCTTTTTTATTCTTCAGGATATTTGATATTAATCGGGAAATTGCTGGTTGATTAATCATAACATACTGAATAGATATGACATTCCCCTGATGATTTGAAGGTAAATTTATGCATATTGTTGTTGTCGCCATTGCTGCGGTGTCATGCCTGTCCACTTTTTAAAAGCACGCTGGAAGGCACTTTGTTCGGAATAACTCAGCAATAAGGCAATTTCTTGCAGGCTGAGATGCCGATCTTTTAAATATTGCTCCGCCAATAAATGTCGTACTTCCTGCATACGCTGCTGATAGGTGGTGCCTTGTTGTTGTAAATGGCGTTGCAATTGCCGTACCGACATACTGAGCTGCTTGGCAATCGGTTCGATTTGATACAGGTTTTTTTGCAGTCCGGTGAGAATAGCTTGTTGCAGACGTTCATCTAATTGGGTGGAATTCGGAAGTTTATCCAGGAGTGCCTGAGCTTGCTGCATCAGCAAATGTTGCAGGGTTTGGTCTCCTTGACGAAAAGGCTTGGCGAGCTCGGCAACTGGTAAAATAATTTGCGCCACAGGCTGAGAAAAACGGACTTTGCAATGGAAATACTGTTCGTATAACGCGACATTCTTGGGTGCCGGATGGGTAAAGTGAACCTCATGAATATGAATATCTTCAAATTCCATAGAATGTTTCAGGAACTGAAACATCACGGCAATTGCGATTTCATTGCTGACTTGAGTGGTCAGATGAAAAGGAACACTTCCCCAGCCAATGGTCAAATAATCCCCCAGCATGTCGGCTTGTAAGGGGCTGCCATCATAGATCAAACGATGCAGGTCATGATAACGATACAAAGCTTCACCTAAGGTATTACAGGACAGGGCAATATAGGCAATGATGCCGAGATGTTTGGGTTGTACATATTCGGCAATCTCTAAGCCGAGTGCAGGAATTTTTAAATGCTGATCTACATCGGTCAGTAATTCGCGCCAAAGACAAAAGTCAAAGCGTTCCAAGTTCTGAACTTGTTCAAGTTTTTCAGAAATGGCTAAGCCTTTGGCCTGACTATAGGCATAAAGTAAATGCCCAAGTCCGCCATATACAGAGCCTGTGTAATCTTTAAACTGATGCATATTGATCTTTTTATTGTCGTAATTTGTCAATGAAGTTTTATTTTAAGGTCAATATTTAGCACATTTCATTGCCTATATTCAATACAGAATAGGGAGAAAGCGATAATGTGGAAAGGTTTCTTGTTGGGTTTGGTGGTGGCCAATGGCTTTGAATGGATCGCACACAAATATATTTTGCATGGCACACATCGCAGTGGAAAGCCGCGTTATAGTCCGGTGCCAGACAGCATGAAATCACATTGGGAGCATCATCGTGAAGTCAGAAAAACGGCATTTCATGACCATGGCTATGTCGAAGGTCTTGCCAATTGGCGCACTAAAAATGAAATTATTTCACTGACTGTGGTTGCGGGCGTTTTTGGCACGCTATTTTATCCGGTCTCCAAAGGCATGGCACTGTCTACGGTATATAGTGCCTGTAATTATTATTATATTCACCGCCGCGCCCATTTAGAGCCAGAGTGGGCCATGAAAAAAATTCCTTGGCATTATGATCATCATATGAATTCCAATCAGGATGCCAACTGGTGCGTGACCAAACCCTGGTTTGATTACATTTTGGGAACTCGGGTGATTTCAGCCCCAGAATTGCAGGAGGAAAATCCCTTAGGAATTTTGCTGCCCGACATAGTTTCAAATCTGTTGAACGGTATAACCGAGCGTTATTTTCCGGCGAAATGGGTGGAAAAACAGGGTAATTAGTTATTTTTTTAGAATGAAGTGTAAGTTTTATCGATCAGGAAGATATTGCGCGATAAAATAGCTAGAAGTCACGACTGCCGAGATCTTGTCGTAATTTGTCAATATTTTCGGTATTAATAGTCAATGTTTTTATTATTATTTGTTATATATTTGTTTTCGCAATCAGGCTGGCCCAGTTAAGTTGACGAGTCACTGTATATGTCATTTTACTGTTTTTCTTTTCAAGAAACCGCGCTGTAGTTTTCTTGGTTTATAGGGAGTCTTCAAGACTCCCTTTTTTTATCTGCACTTTTTATGCGGGTCTGATTTCAGAGCTGGTCTATAAATAAAAAAGAGTGGAAAGGACCACTCTTTTTAGATTAACTTGTGTCACTTCTTAGAGACGCATTTCAATCCCTTGTGCAGCCAGATACTGTTTGGCTTCCTGAATGGTGTATTGACCAAAGTGGAAAATAGAAGCTGCAAGTACTGCATCTGCACCACCCTTGAGAATACCATCAGCCAAATGCTGCAAGTTACCCACGCCACCAGAAGCAATAGTTGGAATGGTGACACGGTCATTGATGTTACGCATTAAGGCCAAGTCATAACCGGCTTTGGTACCATCGGCATCCATAGAGGTAATTAACAGTTCACCTGCGCCATAATCAGCCATTTTGACTGCCCATTCAATGGCATCAATGCCGGTCGGTTTACGGCCACCATGGGTGAAAATTTCCCATTTATTGTCGCCGGTTTTTTTGGCATCAATCGCCACTACAATACATTGGGCACCAAAGCGTTGCGACGCTTCCTGAACAAATTCCGGGTTAAATACCGCAGCCGAGTTAATGCTGACTTTATCGGCACCGGCATTCAGCAACAGGCGGATATCTTCCACCTTACGCACACCGCCACCTACAGTTAAGGGAACAAAGACGCTTTCTGCCATGCGTTCAACGGTACGGTAAGTGGTATCGCGACCGCTTGAGGTTGCAGTAATGTCCAGGAAGGTAATTTCATCGGCACCTTGTTCATTATAACGGCGTGCTACTTCGACCGGATCGCCTGCATCACGAATATCAAGGAACTGTACGCCTTTCACCACTCGACCATTATCTACGTCAAGGCAAGGAATAATACGTTTAGCAAGCATAATTTTTTCCAAAAATAACAGCCGATTATGAAACTTCGCCACGAAGGTGCTACACCTTGGTAGTTGTAGCAGGTATTCTATCAAAATTATGTAAGTTTTTTTGCAGGTTTTCTATGTCGGTTTATACCCCTTTGACTTTACAGGAAGTTCAGGCGTTTGCAGCACCTTATGGATTAGAGGTGCTGGAGCTGATTCCGATTCAAGGCGGGATTCAGAATACCAACTATTTTTTAGTCTGTGAAAATGCAAAGCAGTATGTGCTGACCGTATTTGAAGAGATGGATGAGCAGGGTGCAGCAGAACTGGTTCCGGTACTGGAGCATTTAGGTCAGCAAGGTTTAGCCGTGCCTGTACCGTTAAATTATGCAGGGCAGGCTATTCATCCTTTAAAAAGTAAGCCTGCGCAGATTGCACCACGCATGATGGGCAAGCATCCCATGCCAGCAACTTTGGAACAGGCACAGGCCATTGCTGTGGCTCAGGCGAAAATCCATGTGGCTCTACAGGATTTTCCGCTGGAACGAGCTGCATATCGTAACCACAATTACTGGCTGCAAGTGGCGAAAGAATTAAAACCGACTCTAAATCCTGCCGATTCTATTCTGCTCAGTGAAGTGCTGGGGCTTTATGACGCACTCACTGCCGTCTATCCAAACCGTCCCAAAGGCTTTATTCATTCCGATTTGTTCCGTGACAATACCTTGTTTGAAGGCAACGAATTGAAAGGAATCCTGGATTTTTACGAATTGAACAAAGATGAATTTCTGTTTGATATTGCCATTACCTTAAATGACTTCTGCACCGAATATCCCGAGGTGCATTTAAATGAAGCGAAAGCCCACGCTTTTTTAGAAGCTTATGAAACGGTGCGTCCTCTGACTCAGGATGAAAAATCCTGTCTGGAAATTTATCTGGCCATGGCGGCAGCACGGTTTTGGCTGATGCGTTTACAAGTCGCACAAAAAAATGCACAACAAGGACGTACAGGAGATGATATTCTTCAGAAAAATCCTTTGGAAATGCGTAATATGCTGGTAGAACGACTAAAATTTGTGACGGCTTGATATAGGATATAAAAATGCGTGATCAGGGGCGATTGGTCGAATGGTTTGATGAAAAAGGCTATGGTTTTATTCAGCCCAATGATGCCTCGAAAGATCGCGTGTTTCTACACATTAAGGATTTTGCCCGTCAAGGGCCCCGTCCGATTGTGGGTTGTGCGCTTGAATATACGGTCTTGCTGGATGGAGATGGACGTTATCGTGCCCAGCAGGTGACTTATCTTAAAGCGTCACAAACCAAAAAAAATGTGAGCAAGCCAAAGCTCTCCAAGCAACCGGCACAAAAATTAAAACCGATGCAAATTGCCTGTATCGGTTATATTTTGGCTCTGGCCGTGTTTACCATAGCGGGTTTATTAAGTGGCATGGTGCTGTTATTTATTAGCATCATTAATGCCATCACTTACTGGATGTACGCTCAAGATAAAGAAGCTGCCTTGCAAGGTAATCGCCGCGTACCCGAGCAAACCCTGCATCTGCTATCTTTTCTGGGCGGCTGGCCTACGGCATGGCTGGCTCAGGAAAAGCTGCGTCATAAAACACAAAAACAACCCTTTAGAAAGATTTATTTTTGTACTATAGCCTTAAACATACTTTTGATTTTATGGCTGATTTCTCCTTTTAATGTGCTGAAATTTTAAAAGGGGGAACGATTACTTAAAAGGTATAATAATGAATTATTCTATCGATCAAGATCCCAACCGTACCCTGACTTTAATTCTTTATATCCTGTACATTATTGCCATTTTTACGGGAGGCTTATTGGCCGTTGTTGCCCTGATCATTAACTATATAAAGCGCAATGATGTACGGGGTTCCATTTTTGAAAGCCATTTTAGCTGGCAAATCCGGACCTTCTGGTGGTATCTGTTTTGGAACCTGATTGCCTTTATTCCTTTTATTTTCCTGTTTTTTACCGGTGAAAACATGGATGTATTTACTGGGGTTGCCTTAGGCGCAAGTGTATTTTGTTTGCTGGTGATTGGCATTTCCTGGATCTGGATTGTCTATCGTGCTATTCGCGGTATTATTTGTTTGAATGACAATCAGCCTATGTATCAATAACAACAGATCTAAAAAATGAAGGTGGCAATAGCCACCTTTTTTATGCGCTATAATGAATCATCTGTTTAAACAGATGCATTAATTTAATTCTTTTGTAAAAAATCAGTTTACCTTTTTAACTTTTATAGCATACTTTTTTAGTTAATTTACTTTACTTTTTTAATATTTAAAATTTACTTTTTTATTTTAATAGTTTTACTTTTTTAATATTTATAGTTTACATTTTTAATAAAATAACTTTACATTAATGTACATTTATTTATATAAATTTAATTTCTTTTTTTATTTTAATTTAGACGGGTTTTAGGCTTAAGAATAAAATCGACCGCGACGGCGGCGTAGTCCTAAAACATGAATTGCGCGCACCAAAACCGCATACGAAACTGCGTAGCCAAAACGTTGCTCAAATAATATTACAAGGTCGCTAATATTCTTAAATTTTGTATTTTTTACAAATACTTGAAATTCATCCCAGTCTTTAATATGACTCGGTGCACCGCGGTTTTTTGCCGGTTTTGGCACTAAGTCTCCGGTTTCTTCTTCCAGCTTGATCCATGCATCCAGTGTCACACGAGAAATGTTGAATTCTTTGCATACTGCAACTTTGTAATCAGTTTTTTTATACATTTGAATGGCTGCTTTTCGAGTTTCTAAACTGTACTTTGGCATTTACTCGTACCAGGATTAAATATTTATTTTTTATTATATGGCATAGTCGTTGCAAATGAACAAATAACTCAAATAAATAATGTTCAGGTGACAGCTATGGAGAAAACACAAGTCTCTTTCAAAAAAATGTCGTTATGGCAAGTCGTCATCCTTGGTGTGGCCTATATGACCCCAATGGTGGTGTTTGATACTTTTGGTATTGTGTCCGGAATCACCGATGGCCGGGTACCCTTGGCTTATATTTTTGCTTTGGTGGCGATGCTGCTGACTGCATTTAGCTATGCACGCTTTAGCCGGCAAACTGAAAAACCCGGTTCTGCCTATACCTACACCGCAGAATCTTGTGGAGCCAAAGCTGGCTTCTTTGTGGGCTGGTGTTCCTTGCTCGACTACATCTTGCTGCCTTTAGTGAATGCCTTGTTGGCCGGGATTTATCTGGAAGCGGTTATTCCCAGCGTACCTTACTGGATGTGGGTCACGCTGTTTGCAGGCCTGGTCACACTCATTAACTGTTTCCGCATTAATTTCCTTGCCAATCTCAGTCTAGTCTTTGTGATCGCACCTTTATTACTGATGGTGCTATTCATCTATCTGGTGATTCGCGGTGTAGGTGAGGGACAAGGTTATGAGCATGTGTTGACTCTTGCGCCGTTATTTAATGGTGACAGCTCCATCCTACCCTTGATTGCAGGGGCATCCATCCTGTGCTTTTCATTTCTGGGCTTTGATGCGGTGACCACCATGTCGCATGAAACTCAAGATCCGAAACGAACCATTCCACGTGCGGTGATGCTCACTACACTGTCAGGCGGTATCATTTTCCTGACGGCATCCTGGTTTATTCAACTCTATTTTCCAAGCAATGTCCGTTTTAACAACCCGGATGAAGCCTTGCCTGAAATTGTGCTGTATGTCGGTGGAGCATTGTTCCAGTCGGTATTTTTGTGTGCACAAATTATGAATACCTTTGCTTCAGGTCTGGCAACCCATGCCAGTGCATCCCGTCTGATTCATATTATGGGTAAAGATGGTATTTTTCATAAAGAAACTTTTGGGCAAGTTCACAGCAAATTAGGTACACCGCTTTATGCAGTACTGTTGGTTGGTTTGATTTCTCTGACGGCCATCGCCCTTGACCTGGCAACTGTGGTGAGCATGATTAGTTTCGGGGCCTTGATTGCCTTTACCGCAGTCAATTTTTCAGTTTTCGTCAAATTCTATGTCCGTGAGCAGCAACGCCACGGGATGAAAAATATCTTTTTAAACCTGATTTTACCGTTTATTTCGGTCGGCGTGATCATGTGTTTATGGTTCAACCTGGAGCGTTCCGCACTGTTGTTTGGTTGTGGCTGGCTGTCTGTCGGGATTGTGATCTTCCTGTACAAAAAACTGAAAAAGCAAAACATTGTGATTGGCAATGCCTACTAAAAGATTGCCGCAAATTTTGAAATGAATTGAAGATGGGAAGAGTGAACATGAATATACAAAAGCCAGTATTTTTAAATGACGTAGAATTTAAAGCCAGCATAAACCAGCAAAGTGGCAAGGAATGGAACTGGATTAATCCAAAGCATGGTGCATTTGGGCATCCTGCGAATTACTATGAAAGTTCACTGGAACAATGGCACCAGTTTGATGCCTTGAGTGCCGATATTGAATGTGATGTGGTGGTGATTGGTGGCGGCTTGCTGGGTGCTTCGACGGCCTTACATCTGTCTGAGCAGGGGGTGGAGACGGTTCTGGTCGAGAAAAACCGGATTGGCAGTGCGGCTTCTGGAAGAAATGGCGGGCAATTGACCCCAGGCTTGGCACGTTGGGAAGCGGCAGAAATGATTGAACATTTCAGTTATGCAGATGCCAAAAAACTCTGGCACTTTACCTCAACCGAAGCGATGTCCTTAATTGATTCGATTGCAGACCAATACAATCTGGACTTGCAGCGTAAACGTGGCCATATCACCGCTGCCGTACATGAAGGGCATCTGGTTGGTTTAACTCAAGGTGCCGATGCACGCAAGTTTTTGGGTGAGGCCCATACTCAAGTAGTGGGCAAGCATGAGCTGAAAGAACACATTGCCTCTGACAATTATTGTGGTGGTTTGCTGGATGCTCTGGGTGGACATATTCATCCCCTGGCTTTAAACCGCGGTCTCATTTATGGTTTCTGTAAAAATGGCGGCAAAGTCTATGAGCAAACTGAAGTCACTGTAGTAGAAGAACGGGAAGATGGTATTTATGTGACCACCACCAGTGGCGTGATCAAAGCCCGTAAAAGTGTGGTGATGGGGGTGCATCATGCCTCCTTTAAGTTGCTGCAAAAGAATAATCAGACCACGATTCCGTTCTATACCTATGTCTGTACCACAGCTCCATTAGAATTTGATTTAAAAGAATTATTACCAACAGATGCACCTGTCTATGATACGCAATTCCAGATCGACTATTATCGTGGTGTATCGCAAAACCGCTTGCTGTTTGGTGGGGAGGGGACAGGTTCATGCTGGAATCCTGAAAAAACCCATCAGTATTTATTGGGCCGGATTCAACATGTATTTCCGCAGTTAAAAAGTGTCGAGCTGGATTTTGTCTGGAGTGGAACCACTGACCTGACCATGAATGGCGCGGCAGATAGCCGTAAGTTTGGTAACAAATTCCCCATCTATGCCGTACAGGGCTGGAGCGGTCATGGCGTGGCGCAAACGGTACGTATCGGTAAGGCGATTGCTGATGATTTCTGTGGCAAAGCGGATGACTTTAATATGCTGACCCGTATTCATCATCAGGATATTCTGTTTGGTCGTGCACTGGCACCCGTGGTCATTCCGGTAGCAAAAAGCGCCTATGGATTGGGTGCGTTGATTAATCCGGGGAAGATGGTGTCGTTTTAAATATCTCTTTCCTTCCACAAAAACCGATAATGATTCTTCCTCTCCCTGTGGGAGAGGATTGGGGAGAGGGCAATATTTTCAGTGAAAAATTCGAATTTCTCGTGCTCTTGAAATTAACCTTTCCTAACCGCTCCTGGAAGATGAGGAATTTTCTTTAGAGAAATATTCAGCAGAAAGAGATCTTTTAAGGATTCACTTCTTTATTTTTCTTCAAAAACTTCGGTTTCCATTCACTGACAATGACCCCTAAAACCACCAACACCCCACCAAGGATGGCCAGTAAGGGCAAACGCTCCCCCGCAATACGACCAATTAAAGCTGCCCAAACTGGCTCACCGGAATAGATGATGGCAGCTTGCGCAGGGTCGACTGCACGTTGTGCCCAGTTCATCACCAGTTGAATGGCGGCACTAGCAAAACCTAAGCCAGTTAAAATGATCACCAGAGGCCAGGAAAAAACTGGATTCCAGCTTTCACCAGCCAAAGGCATCATGCAAAAAGCAAAAATCGAGGCAAAGCCGAGTTGAATCACGGTGACACGGCGGACATTGACTTTACCGGCAAAAAATCCGATCAGAATAATTTCCATCGCAATAGCGACTGAACCCAAGAGGGTAATGATCTGACCAAAGCTCAGCTGGATTGCACCAAACCCATTTCCGGTTAAAAAGACCAGACCTAAAAAGGCCAGCACTGTGCCACACCAGGTCATGAATTGCGGGGTTTTACGGAACAATAGCCATAAAAGAATCGGCACCAGAGGTACATACAGCGCGGTTAAAAAAGCCGATTCACTGCTGCTGATGCTTTGTAGTCCAATGGTTTGCGTGCCATAACCCAGCGCAATCACCAGACCAATGACAGCTCCTGCGGCAATTTCTTTCAGTTGGATTGCGGTTAAATCCTTCCAGGAAAACAGGCTGACAAACAACATGGCAGCAGCAAAACGGCAACCGACGAAAAACATCGGGCTGGCAAAGTTTAAGCCATATTGCACGGTGATAAACGAGCCACCCCAAACCAGGGTAATTAAAATTAAGGCAAGTTGCGGTGCTTTGGCTTTCAGGCAAGAGGGAAAATAGGACATGCTTACACAGGAAGTGATTTTTAAAAATATCAGAAATAAAAAAGAGGTCCGAAGACCTCTTGGAGATACATCACGGAATTAAAGTGATTGTTCATCTAACAGTAATTGCGCTTCACGAAGGTTCAGTGTGCCTTCGTAAATGGCGCGACCGGTAATGGCACCTAAAATGCCCGGCTGGCCTTTCAAGTTACGGACATCATCCAGATTGGTCACACCACCAGAGGCAATCACAGGAAGACCTGAATAAGTCGCCAAGTTAACAGTTTGCTCGATGTTTACACCCTGCATCATACCGTCACGTGCAATGTCGGTATAGACAATGCTTGATACGCCAGCATCAGCAAAACGTTTTGCAAGGTCAGTCGCTTTTACATCTGTGACATTGGCCCAGCCATCGGTTGCCACCATGCCATTCATGGCATCGATACCGACAATGATGTGGCCGGCAAATTTCTTGCATGCTTCTTCCACAAACTCAGGATTTTGAACTGCTTTGGTCCCGATAATCACAAAAGACACACCGGCATCCAGATAATGTTCAATGGTTTCCAGTGAACGGATACCACCACCAATTTGAATTGGCAGCTCTGGTTGTGCTTTGGCAATGGCTTCAACCACAGGTTTATGAATCGGTGTACCTGCGAAAGCGCCGTTTAAATCCACCAAATGCAAGCGACGTGCGCCTTCATTGACCCAATGCTGTGCAGTTGCAACCGGATCGTCAGAGAATACGGTATCGTCTTCCATACGGCCTTGTTTTAAACGGACACATTTGCCATCTTTCAGGTCAATTGCAGGGATGATCAGCATGCTTTCGCTCCTTGCCCAATCTTATTGAATTCATTGTGTTCCATCTTAGCAAAGTATTGGCAAATCTCTAAGCATGAGTTGCAGCTTTTATTTTGTTGGGGCGAATGCGTAACTTTAATGTGGTATTGGGAATATGTTTGGGCAGCAAGCCTAAGCGCAGTAATTCTTCAAACACTAAAACCGGGGCATAGGCATCGGCAGCCGCATAGTCAATCTGCTGAGGAGTCAGCGTTTTACGTGCCCAGTTCGAGGTGCTGGTTTTTTTACTTTTGGGAAAGTTCACCTGAAATAGAAGTGCCATGGCATTTTTCAGTCCCATTGGATTGGTAAAGCCAAAAGCAGAAAAGCATTTCGACAGTTCAATCACACTGTTTAGTTCAATACCTTTTTTACGGAATAGATGGGCATCATTTTTTAAGCCAAAGCCAACTTTAATCTGGTCACGGCTGGCAAAAATCGGCTTTAAAAATTCCCAAATCTCATCATTCATTTGGAACAGATAGGCTTTGTCTAAGGTCGCCAATTGAATCAGATGTGGCCCCGTGGAAACTTCACCGACTCTAAATGTGGGCTTGGATTCAGAATCGAAACCAAGTACTGCGCAGTGTGTTAATTCTGCTTCCAAAGCATGACATTGTTCCAGGTTGTTAATCACCTGAATCTGTTGCATCGGAAGGTTTTTAAATGGAGGGAAGGCCTGAATCTGTTCTTTGCTGGGCAGGGTTTGAAGTAGCGGCTCTTCCATAATCATCAATAGCTAACTGGTCTGAAATCAGCTTAATGGTTTTTCCGAGTTTAGGCAAAATAAAAGCCCACCGAAGTGAGCTTTTTAAAATAAGTTGGAAGAGCCTTAGATATCCCATTCCACAAAGTTTTTCAGTAACTGCAAACCGGCAGTATGACTCTTTTCCGGATGGAACTGGGTAGCGAACAGGTTTTCTTTATGCAGCGCCGTACAGAACTCTAAACCATAGTCACAGGTGGCTGCCACAATGCTCTTGTCTTCAGGTTCAACATAGAAACTATGCACGAAATAGAAACGCGCATCCTGTTCAATGTCTTTCCACATTGGATGGCTTGGGTCTGCCTGATGCACCTGGTTCCAGCCCATGTGTGGCACTTTTAAACCGGCCATATCCGGGAAACGCTTTACTTCACCGGCAAAAATACCTAGCGCATCTGAACCGCCATTTTCTTCCGAGTGTTGCATTAAGGCTTGCATGCCGACACAGATCGCCAGCACAGGCTTATTGAATACGGCATGGCGTACCACTTCATCAATACCTGCTTCATGCATGCCTTGCATACAGTCACGCATGGCACCGACACCCGGAAAGACGATTTTATCGGCTTGGGCAATCAGTTTGGGATCATTGGTAACATCTACAGTTGCGCCGACATGTTCCAGGGCTTTGGCTGCGGAGTGTAAATTTCCCATACCATAGTCAAGAAGGGCAATACGGGTCATTACAAAGTACCTTTGGTTGAAGCAACAGTATTTTCTGCACGTGGATCGACTTCACAGGCCATACGGAGTGCGCGGGCAAATGCTTTAAATACGCTTTCGATCTGGTGATGGCTGTTTTTGCCTTTCAGGTTATCAATGTGCAGGGTCATTAAGGCGTGATTCACAAAACCTTGAAAAAATTCAGAGAATAGATCAACATCAAAGCTGCCAATACGTGCGCGAGTGAATGGAATATCCATCCACAAGCCCGGACGACCAGATAAATCAACCACAACACGGCTTAAAGATTCATCCAGTGGGGCATAGAAGTGACCATAACGACGTAGGCCTTTTTTATCACCCAGGGCTTGGGCAAATGCCTGACCTAGAGTGATACCACAGTCTTCTACGGTGTGATGGTCATCAATTTCCAGGTCACCATCACAATGAATATCAATGTCAAATAAGCCGTGTCGCTTGATTTGATCAATCATATGATCTAAAAATGGAACACCTGTATTGAGAGTGCCTTGACCTGTACCATCAAGATTCACACGAACTCGGATTTTGGTTTCGTTAGTGTTTCTTACCACTTCACTGATACGTTGCGTCATAGACACGTTCCTCAAAAACGATGATGTAAAATGTTTTTTTCGCGATGACGAAATTATCGCATATTAGATTGCTCAGGAGGGTTAATCAATGCCTATTACCGTACATGCTTATACTTCACTAGAAAATGACGAAGTGCGCAGCCAGCTTGAGCGACTGTATGACACCAGCCCGGAATTTGGGGATGGGCAGGATGCCATTGAACAACTAGAGCAAAACTTGGCTCAGTATACCTTAGTTTACACAGCAGAATTTAATACTAAACTGATTGGGGCAATTTGGTGTACCGGGCAGGGGGAAAGCCGGACGCTGGAAAATATTGTGGTCCATCCAGCTAACCGTGGACGTGGAGTCGCAGAACGACTGGTCAGTGAAGTGTGCCGAATGGAAGAAGAAAAAGGCGTGAAGAGGTTTGAACCGGGCTGTGGAGCCATTCATCGCTGTCTGGCACATCTGGAAAAAATTTAAGCCTGATAAAAATAAAAAAGCAGCCATGGTGCTGTTTTTTTATGCCTGAAAATAATGCTGGCTTAGATGATCCATTGAATTTTAAATAAAAAATAAGCAAATAAACATCAATTTGCCTTAAAAGTAAGCACTTGCTTGAAAAAGCTAAAAACCTGCTTGACTGAAAAACACTTAAACTGTTTAATACGCGACATCGGCGTGATAGCTCAGTAGGTAGAGCAACGGATTGAAAATCCGTGTGTCCCCAGTTCGATCCTGGGTCTCGCCACCATATTTAAAATCTATTTCAAGATTTCAATCCCTGATCCCATCAGGGATTTTTTTTGGGTAAAAAATATTCGATTAAATAAAAATGTCATGAATTATATTGACTATTGAGAACAGATACGGCTTAATACACCGCATCGGCGTGATAGCTCAGTAGGTAGAGCAACGGATTGAAAATCCGTGTGTCCCCAGTTCGATCCTGGGTCTCGCCACCATATTCAAAAAAACCTCAAACACTGTTTGAGGTTTTTTTTCGCCTCTAGGTTGGTCATAGAGAATTATAATTACATGCAAAGCGCATTAAAATTCCAAGAAAAATTGCATACCCATAATAGATTTAAGAAAGTGAAAAAGACCGTTTATCCGAGTCAAGGTGAGCCAAAATTGATTTTCAGGTAGGCTATAAAACGTATACGGTTGCAGTGAAAAATTTTTTTCTTGCATGGTGTAAAACTGCATTGTCCTGAAATTACGTTGCGAGGCAAGTTTATGAAATTTATAAAAATATATCCTTTGCTGCTGATATTGGGCTGTCCATGGAGCATGATGGTCCACGCGGATGACGCGGTGACCTTACCCACCCTGCACGTACTGGCCGAGCCAGAGTTACGTACAGAAACCGGGATTGTGCCGTATCAGAATGATGAAAAAAATCTCCGTGCTTTACAGCATCAAGTTATTCGTAATTCACGTGAAGCACAAAACTTTATGATCGACAGCCATGTGGTTGCCAATCTGGAAATTCAGCCCTTACAAGCACAACCCGACCTAAATTCGTTATCGCCCTTTCTACAACAGTATGTATTGAGTATTGCTCAGGGTTTACAGTCGAGTGATCCTACACAAGGCTTGTATATTATGTTGCAACCCTTTGGTATAAACCGTAGCAACAGTATGCAGCATATTGATCGTAGCAATAGCAACAGTATGCAGCCCATCGATCGTGATATGCATATACAGCTCGACCTGAAAAATGTCAGCATTGGTACGATTGAACATTCTATAATAGGACTTACGCATTGACGGATTCAAAAAAGTATTAAAATACTTTATAAAGTATCTGTGATCAGACGAATTAAAAATGCTTCTACAGCAACTTGTACTCTACCCATTTATATGGGCTTTCTCATGACAGAACCGAACTCTATTAGCTGCACACAACTTGCCGAGACTTATAACATCTCGCATGATAGTGTAAATCGCTTTCTAGAGCGTGAAGACTACACACCTCACGACCTATATCAAGAAGCAATTCAACATATTGATAATAATAAACTTATAGTCAGTATTGATGATACTGTTTTAGATAAACCGTATAGTCAGCATATGGACTTAGTTAGCTATTTTTGGTCAGGCAAACACCACCGATCCGTCAAGGGTATTAATCTCATTACCTTGTATGCGACAGATCAAAATGGTCAAAATATTCCAATTAATTTCCGAATTTATGACAAATCTGAAAGTAAAACCAAGAATGATTACTTTATGGATATGTTAAGTGAAGTACTCAGTTGGGGTGCAAAGATTCAATTTATTACAGGTGATAGTTGGTATTCATCGACTGGAAATCTAAAAACCATAAGAAAATATGGTATTCGATTTATGTTTGGTATCGACTGTAACCGTAAGGTTTCCCCAGAAAAAGGACAATGGTTTCAACTGCGTTTATTGCCAAATTTCCATCAGGGTCAAGTGGTCTGGCTCAAAGATTTTGGCTTTGTACAATTATTTAAGACTCAGTTAAAAGAACAGCAGAGGTTTTATATTGTGCATCAAGATGAAGATGATTTATTGTCCTTTGAGAGTTTTCATGAATTACATTCAAGTCATTGGAAAATAGAACAATATCACCGGGTGATTAAACAGGTTTGTCATATTGAAAAGTTTCAAGTAAGACGATCTAAACTGATTTTGAATCATATTTTTTCAGCCTTGATGGCCTACGTCGAGATACAAAAGAACCAGTTTGAGCGGATCTTTGAAAATGTATATCGTTGGCAGAAGAAATTATTTAGACCAATGATCAAAAACTTCATTGATGACTTTATTCTCGATAAAAATCATCTGCTACCACAGAGAATCTATAAATAATACTGCGTAAGTCCTATATAAATAATTTTTCTGTACCTGAGCTACCGACACCGAAAAAGTAATCATTTTTCTTTTGAAAAAATCCTTAGCTTTGCCAGCGAAGCCTATATTTGCCGCCGCGAGAAAGTGGCAAATGCCTGCGCAGTTGAAAATTGGGGCTGTTTTCAGCCTGTGAGCTAGTCATGTTCTTCAGAGATCATTACTCCGTTACATGCTCAGCCAGTCGGGAATCGCCGTGTCAGTTTTAATCCTGCCCAGAGCTGGAAATTGGTTCCATACGATGTTAAATATTATCAATTGAATAATCAGCGGGTGCTCATTGCCCAGACCAGTTTTAGGATTGATCAGGTCATTGATTAAATTTATAAATATTATGAGCATCGTTAAATGAAAGATCTGTTTTCTGATGACAGCTTGCGCTATAAACAGGCCCGTCCGGCTTATTCTGCAGAAATTGTCCAGGAAATTTTAAAGCATGTACCTGAACGAACTTTTGCCTGGGATTGTGGTGCCGGTTCGGGGCAGTTTACCCAGCTTCTGGCACCGTATTTCGAGCATGTGGTGGCGACTGATATTAGCGCAGCGCAATTACAGCAGGCCCCTTATTTTGAAAATGTCAGCTATCAGCTACAGGTGGCAGAGCAGACCACGATTCCGGAGCACTCCGTCGATTTGGTGACGGTGGCACAAGCGATTCACTGGTTTGATTTCGATGCATTCTATAAAGAAGTCAAACGGGTGCTTAAACCTCAAGGGGTGCTGGCGGTTATTGGCTATGGTCTCATTCAGGTTCAGGATGCGGCAATCAATGCCTTGGTTCAGCAGCTGTATGCTGAAACCTTAAAAGAGTATTGGGATCGTGAACGCCGTTATATTGATGAGCTGTATCAAACCATTCCGTTTCTTTTTTATGAGCAGGCAGTTCCAGAGCTGCGCCTGGAATATCGATGGACTCCGCAGCAGCTGATCAGTTATTTAAACACCTGGTCGGCGCTCAAGCATTATCACGACCACAACACGGATGACCCGCTGCAGCCGATTTCAGAGGTTTTGCAAGCAGGACCAGAATACTTAGATGTAACATTTCCTGTACTTTTGCGCGTCGGAATGCGAGAAAAATAAAGATTATGACGGAATTTTTATGTCAGCAGGGCAGCCTAAGCAGGAGAAGATAAAAATCTGATTTATAGAAACATGGTTCAGCACAGCACTTTTTTATAGACGCAGATTTGATGTTTTTTCAGTAGGTGAAATGAACCGGTTTTTTAACGAAAGTTAGAATGTCTTGCAAGACCACTGGTCCGGGGCAAGTGGCTGAAAAGCGCATAAACTATACAATTATAGCTGTCGACGGTTGTTTATTTACTTCAATTCATTGTTGAGTAGAACTGCCATGAAGCTGCTAAAAAATTTATCCTGCGCAATTGTCATGATTACCGCAAGCTTTTCTATTTCCTCTGCTTTTGCCGATATAACGGATACTACCGGATTAATCCCCTTAACAGACTCCAAGTTAAGCGCTGAAACCACGCGAGTTATTGAATATCGTGAAGATCCTCAAAGAGAGCGAGTTTTGCAACATAGAATTATGCAGATCCAGCTAGATACACAAAATTTTGTGGTTGACCCCACTATGTTGATGACCATCGATCTAGTTCCTGAAGCACCTATGCCAGACATCAACAGCTTGCCATGGGTATTGCAGCAATATGTTCTGGCGATTGCCCGCGGTTTGCAGTCACCTGATCCACGAGAAGGTCTGTATATTATTCTTGCACCTTTTGGGATAGACCGTAGAGCAGTCAATGTACAAATCGCTAGAGAGCAACTTTCCTTGGGTATTCTGGAAAATACCTCACAAAATGACATCATCAGACAGTTGCAACAACAGCGAACCAATACACCGAATAATGCTATTCGCTAGTTGGGCAGTATGTGGATCACCATCTTTTTCACGCTAACTAAAAAAGGATGCTCATGAATGGCATCCTTTTTACGGTTAAAATGCGCGATGCAGATTAAGCCGCAGATTTTTTAAACCAAGAGAAGAAGCCTTTTTTCTCAGCTTTGACTTCAGTTTTAGCAGCATCTGCTTTTTCAGCAACGCTTTCTTTTACTTCAGCTGTTTTGGCTACAGTTGCATCTTTTGCAGCGACAGTTTTAGCAGCAGTGGCATCTGTTACTTGAACAGTTTTAGCAACAGTTGCGTCTTTCGCTTCCACCGCTTTTGCTACAGCTGCGTCTTTAGTTGCTACAGTTTTAGCTACAGCGGCATCTTTAGCGGCTTCTGTTTTGTGAGCGGCAGTTTGAGTGGCAACGACAGCTTTTTCTTTTGCTACTACGGTTTTAGCAACAGTGGCATCTTTTAGCTTAGCTGTTTTGGCTACAGTTGCATTTTTGGCAGCGACAGTTTTATGTGCAGCAGTTTTGCTTTTAAGCTCAACATTTTCTTTTGTTGTAGCAGCTGCTGCTTTAACAGTGCTTGCGGTTTGAATGGTGTCTGCTTTTACTTGTGCTTTTAATGCGGCAACCTTGGCAGCTGGCGTGGTTTCTACAGCAGTAGCAGCCATAGCAGAGGTTGTACCTGCAACTACAGCGATAGTGATAGCAGTTTTAATCATATTCATGGGAATTACTCAATCGTGAGAATTAAGAGGTTTTTTGTACTGGTTATATTAACGCTAGGGCGATTCATTTTTTAAAAGGGAACACGTTAGTTGGGCCTAATTGTGTGAATATTCAACTAAAATTACAGATGGATAACATGATGTTGCAGGTGAGTTACATTGCTTTTAAGTTTTTAGTTGGGTCCGGGTTAAATTAAAGAGAAATGGATATTTTTGATGAGCACATGATTTGTTTTTCTTGCGTTTTTCCCGGCAAAGCGATCATGCCGTTGAATATCTGCGTTTCATCTTTTTAAACATGACAGTTTTGCAATAAGACTGTCATTTGTTATTCAAATTCGGTTGCTAGATTAAAACCGTTGCAAAGGTCACATTATAAAATCTAGGCAGGTGAGTCATGAAAACCCTACACGTTTTTGATGATATTCAGCATGTATACAGTGAATTTGTTGAAAATAAAAAATACCCAAAACTGGAAAGCCTGAACAATTGGGGTAAAAACCGTTTTTTCTTTAATCAATACTTTAAAATGATTGAAGATTGGCATCATACCGAGCAGATTGTGATTCAGTTCAATCAGCAGTATTACAGTCTGGATACCGGTAGCGCCCCTGACTTTATGGACCAAGAAAAATATATGGAATGGTTGCGCGAACAACTGCTGCATTAAAAAATATTTATCTCGCTTTTAAAGTTTCCCCAAAAACTGTCCGTATCGGGCAGTTTTTGTTTTTCTATAGGGTTTTTAGTTTGCCTGAATGGCATCTCATTGGCTTATTTCATTCTGCTGTGGAACGGGCTATGCTAAAACATAGATCATCAACTGATTGAGTCAGCCCGACCACCGACCGATGCTTTGGAGTACAGCCTTTTATGCAACAGCTTATTTGTTATAAAGAACTTCCTGTCTGGACACAGCAGAGTATCCCGCAAGGGTTTAAAAACCAGCACAATACCAAAGCCGGTACCTGGGCAAAATTAACCGTATTCAAGGGTGAGCTGCATTTTGCCATGCTGGAGGAATCGGGAGCCGTAAAGTCTGAGCATGTTTTTAGCCTAGAGCAGCAACCTCCGTTTATTGAACCGCAAGCATGGCATAAAATTGTTTCTGCCAGTGATGACATTGAATGTCAGCTACAGTTTTACTGTCTGCCACAGGATTATTTTTATAAAAAATATCAGCTTTCACCCACGCACTCTGAAATTCTGGCTGCTACGCCATATTTGCAAGGTGGCCGTGCCCTCGATGTTGGCTGCGGGCAGGGGCGTAATACGCTGTATTTAAGTCAGCATGGTTTTGAGGTGGATGCCTGGGATGTCAATGAAAACAGCCTGCAAAAGTTGAGGCAGATTATTCAGAGTGAGCAGATTGATAATATTCAGGTGCAACAGCGTGATTTAAATGCAGACCCAAGTATTACCGGCCGTTATGATTTTATTTGCTGTACTGTGGTGATGATGTTCTTGCAAGCCCAAACGGTGAAACCTCTGATTAAGCAGATGCAACAAGCGACTGTTCCGGGAGGCTATAACCTGATTGTCTGTGCGATGAATACGGACGACCTTCCGGCACAGCCTGACTTTCCTTTTGCCTTTAAAGCAGGGGAGTTAAGTGCGCTTTATGAGGGCTGGAACATTGTGAAATATAATGAAAATGTCGGTGAGTTGCATCGGGTAGATGCACAGGGAAATAGGATTAAACAGCATTTTGCGACATTGTTGGCGCAGAAAGTTGCTGAGGATATTTAAGAGGCTTTAAGGTTCTTGAATTTAGAGCAGTAAGGAAAATAGTACCTAATTTTTTAAACACTCCAAAATCAAAAAAAGATGTCACCAGGACATCTTTTTTAGCTTATGTCAAATATCGTTAAAAGGTAATTTTTCTTAAAAATTTAAGTATTCAAAAGTTTTACTTCTTAAATCAGCTGTATATTTTTGTCTCTTTATTTCATCAGAAGTTGGAATAGGTAATGATTCAATAATAGCTAAGCATTCATTTAGCGCATTTTCAAACTTTTCTTTATCAGTTAAGGTTTCAATAATTTTTTTCACATTTTGATTTGATTTTTTACTATTACGTGTCCAATTTTTATTAGATTTTGTGGCCACATATTTCATAATGAATAAGACATGCCATTTTAAATTTGAGTATTTAAGTTTTTTACTGTTAATAGCTACATGAATTTTATACAGAGCTAATGAACAGATATAGTATAAGCTTTCTTCATCATCATCTTTAAATAACTCATTAGATTCAAATATTTTTTTCACGTAACGAGATGAGTTAAATGGTTCTTCAAGTATCATTGCATTATATGCCTGTACTACAGTTCTTAGATCAAATATACGTGATTTTTGATAATCTGATTGAGAGTATTCATTCTGCCTTCTTTCAAAATATACTCTGTTTTCATCACCTACCGTATTGTTCATGGTTTCAAAATATCTTTGAACCATACGAGTTTTTTCTTTTAGACCAAGAAATGCATTGTTGTCGATATTAGACTGATTATTAGTAGATGATATAATTTTTGTAATAGTTTCTTCATGAGTAGTCGAGATAAACTTAACGATAATTTTTGTATCATCATTAATAATGTCCCGATTTTCAAATAATACATTACTAGTTTGACATCCATTGATAATTTGATAATTTGTTAGGTCAATAGTTTTATCACTTGGGGAAAATGCTAAATCAGGCGAAATAATGGTAATTCCATTATTTAATACAGAAAATATTTTTTGTGACTTTTCTTCTTCAAGTGATTTTTTTATATTTGAGTTTACATAAACTTCTTCACCTAAATAAGCACGTATATTTTCTTCAAAAATATTATTTTTTATATTTTTGTCTTCATCGAATAATATTGAATCAATGAAATCTTTAGCATTAACTAAAGCTAAATATGACTGAGGAATATTTGGCATTGATGGGATAGCAAAAAACTCTTGAAATTTTAATTTAGCTTGAATATCTTTGTTCGTATCATCATATAAACTAATTAATTTAGCTCTATCTAGTGGTTCAGCTTTCACCTGATGGAAAAAAGTTTTTTGTTCAATTTCATATTTTATTTGTTTGAAAATTGCTTCATGTTCATCTGATTTTTGATAAATGCCACTTGTTGCAAAGTAAACAGCTATATCGGGTAAGCCATTACGTATATTTTTTACGTTTTTTAAAATTTGAAAAAGAATTTCATGCCTAATTTGGTTAAATGTACCTTGTGGGTAAAAGTTATCTTGAGTAAGAAAATTCAATATACCGGATAGAAAATTAGCAATATCATCCTTTTCAAAGCTTTCACCACTTTTTACTTGCGTTAAAATAATTTTTGCATCTACTTTTCTTTTTTTATCAGACAGTATTTCTTCTGCCATTTCTAATGAAGTGATTAGATTACCATCTAGAAATATAGCGATCCCATCAAGCGATGCATCATCTTCAGATGTTGTTAATTCATTGGGCTGTACTATGTGGCCTAATTCTTTATGAGCTAACAGGTAATTAACAAAATATTCAAAATTCTTACTAATATCACTTGAATCCAAATCGAAGCTTTTTGCATAGTCTTCAACTATTCCTTTCAACACAATATGCACTTTATTACCCTGTTAATCAGTTATTACTGTTATTTATTAATTTCAAGTGATTGAATTATATTTAAATATTCAAAAAAAAACCCCGCAATAAGCGGGGTTTTTTATATCTCAGTATTTAATTAAGCATTAAACACGTTCGATAATAGTCGCGATACCTTGACCAAGGCCAATACACATGGTCGCAAGACCGATTTGTGTATCTTGCTGTTCCATCACGTTCAGCAACGTGGTTGTGATACGCGCACCAGAACAACCCAATGGGTGACCCAGTGCAATCGCACCACCGTTCAAGTTCACACGGTCTTGCTGGTCATAAATGCCTAAGCCTTTAAGAACTGACAAACCTTGAGCAGCAAACGCTTCGTTTAATTCAATAGTTTGAATGTCAGCAATCGACAAGCCCGCACGTTTTAGCGCTTTCTGAGTTGCTGGAACTGGACCATAACCCATGATCGCAGCGTCACAACCTGCAACCGCCATAGAGCGAATCACAGCACGTGGCTTAAGACCAAGCGCTTGCGCACGTTCAGCAGACATCAACAACATTGCAGATGCACCGTCAGACAATGCTGAAGATGTTGCAGCAGTCACTGTACCGCCTTTCGGGTCAAATGCTGGACGTAAAGCCTGGAATGCTTCAAGGTTGGCATCTGGACGAATCACTTCGTCGATGTCGCACAGGATTTTGAAACCGTTCTGGTCGTGACCTTCAACACCAATAATTTCGTTTTTGAAACGACCTTCTTGCGTTGCAGCCCAAGCGCGGCGGTGAGATTCAACACCAAACGCATCTTGTTCTTCACGAGTAATGCCGTTCATGCGACCTAACATTTCAGCGGTTAAGCCCATCATGTTAGACGCTTTTGCATAATGTTTAGATGCTTCTGGGTTGATGTCGATGCCGTGCATCATGCCAACGTGGCCCATGTGCTCAACACCACCGATGATGAAGATATCACCCTGGTTGGTTGCAATTTGTGCCGCCGCAGCATGGATTGCCTGCATTGAAGAACCACAAAGACGGTTAATCGTTTGACCTGCAACAGTTTTAGGCAAGTCAGCCAATAAACCAATGTTACGGGCAATGTTCATGCCTTGTTCAAGTGTCTGGTTGACACAGCCCCAAATCAGGTCTTCAACTTCGTTGACATCAAACTGGTTACGGGCAACCAAAGCACGAACCAATTCAGCAGACAAGCTGTCAGCACGTACATTGCGGAACATACCGTTTTTGGATTTACCCATTGCTGAACGTACACCATCAACGATGACAACGTCACGCGGATTTAAAGTAGCCATTCACGTTGCTCCTTAACCGTAGAATTTTTTGTTGTTAGCAGCCATGTCACGCAACATTTGTGGCGCTTCATAAGCCTTACCTAAGTGAGCGTATTTGTCGCAAAGTGCAACGTATTCAGCAACACCTGTTTGGTCGATGTAACGGCATGGACCACCGCGGAATGGTGGGAAACCGACACCCATGATCATCGCCATATCTGCTTCAGAAGCAGTTGCTACAATGTTGTCTTCCAGGCAACGAACCGTTTCGTTACAGAAAGTCAGCATCATGCGGTCAATGATTTCCTGAGCATCGAATTCGCGTTTTTCCGCAGTTGCCACAGAAGCAACCAGCTCATAAGCAGTTGGATCAACCACTTTGGCTTTTTTGCCTTTACGGTCTAATTCATATTTGTAGAAACCAACGTCGTTCTTTTGACCCAAACGTTTTGCTTCGTACATGGTTTGAATCGAACCTTTGAAGTCCGGTTTCATGCGGTCAGGGAAGCCTTCGGCCATCACTTCTGCACCGTGAACGCCTGTGTCGATACCCACAACGTCCATCAGGTAAGCAGGGCCCATTGGCCAGCCGAATTTTTCCATTACTTTATCGATTTGCTGGAAGTCAGCACCATCTTTAAGAAGAAGGTCGAACGCACCGAAGTAAGGGAACAATACACGGTTCACCAGGAAGCCCGGGCAGTCATTCACCACGATTGGGGTTTTACCCATTTTCTGAGCAAGAACCACAGTGGTTGCAATCGCTTCAGCAGAAGTTTTTTCACCACGAATGACTTCAACCAGTGGCATCATGTGTACCGGGTTAAAGAAGTGCATACCGACGAAGTTTTCAGGACGTTGCAGGTTTTCAGCCAGACGGGTGATTGAAATCGTAGAGGTATTTGATGCAATGATCGTGTTTTCACGAACATTTTTCTCAGTTTCAGCCAATACAATGCCTTTCACTTTAGGGTTTTCAGTTACCGCTTCAATCACGATATCCACTTCTTTAAACTCTTCGTAGCTTAAAGTCGGGCGGATGCGAGCAAGGGTTTCACCCATTTGCGCAGGTTTCATTTTCTTGCGTTCAACTTGTTTTGTTAACAAGCCATTCGCTTCTTTCATACCCAGTGCAAGTTGCGGGTTACCAATGTCTTTCATGATGATTGGTGTGCCTTTGCTTGCCGCTTGGTAAGCAATACCACCACCCATGATACCCGCGCCAAGTACAGCGGCCTGGTTTACAGGATGAGCACCTTTTTCATATTTCTTAGAAGTTTTCTTCACCACTTGGTCGTTGATGAATAGACCGATCAACGCGCCAGCTTGTGGAGTTACCGCAGCTTTAGCAAAACCTTCAGCTTCTACTTTTAATGCTTCGTTACGTGGAAGGCTTGCACCTGCCTGTAATGAATCAAGCAGAAGTTTAGGCGCAGGGTATTGAGCAGGGTTTGCTTTCGCAAGTACCGCACCTTTCGCCGTATTGAACGCCATCATTTGTTCAAGCGGGTTCAATTTAATAGGGTCTAATTTTTCTTGGCGTTTTGCTTTCCAGTCTACACGGCCAGCAAGTGCTTGTTTAACCAGGTCAATCGCAGCGTCAGTAAGTTTGTCAGCAGCCACAACCGCATCAACAGCACCGTCTTTAAGTGCAGCAGCAGGTTTTTTAGGCACAGCCATTGCCATCCATTCAACCGCATTGTCGATACCAATAACACGGCTTAAACGAACAGTACCACCGAAACCAGGGTAGATGCCCAGTTTGATTTCTGGAAGGCCGACTTGAGCAGCTTCTGACATCACACGGTAGTCACAGACCAAGCACATTTCAAAGCCGCCGCCCAATGCCATACCATTGATTGCAGCAACTTTAGGAATCTCTAGATCTTCAAATGCATTGAAGATGTCGTGAACAGGCAAAGCCCAATCCACAATCGCTTGTTCGCCTTGAGCGAAGTTTTCACCAAATTCAGTGATGTCTGCGCCAACGATAAATGTTGATTTACCTGAAGTAACAACTAAACCTTTAATCGTGCTATCTGCTTTTACAGCTTCAATGGCAGCTTTAAAATCTTCAATTGTTGCACGGTTAAATTTGTTGACCGACTCACCTTGTAAGTCAAAGCGGAATTCTGCAATTCCGTCCGAAAGCATTTGGACGGTAATGGCATTGCCAGCGTGGATCATGCCTGATCTCCTTTATTTTGGAGGACTTCTAAGTTGATGTTGTGAAGCATGTACGCCTTTTTTCCTGCGTACATTTATGCTTCGCCAATCTTACGATAACTATATCCAAAAAGAACATAACAAGTTGTATCAAGCCGTGACGCTAGGGTCATCAATTTTTTTCAACAAATCCTGAGGCTTGGCAACCCTATTTTTACTGTAGCTGTTAAAAATGTAATGAACTTTTTGTTTAGATTAAGGTTTTCTAATAATGTCGTGCTTATTTATAGCGGGTACAAGTGTGCTATTTCAAGTTTTTTATGGCCTTGTTTTGGTCAAAATAGTCAATCGATCCCAATTTTCAGCGCAGCGGAGGGAGGTTGAAACTGAAGTAAAAGTGACATATTTGCAGTCAAATACCTGTTTGAGCATTTGACTGCAAGTAGGAGGATAACAAAGATTATTCGGGCTGAATGATTAATTGCCCATTTGCATAGCTTAAAGTGAGCTGTGCTTTTTCCGGATAATTTAAAAAATATACTGCCAGAATTGGTTCCAGTTCAGTGCGCATTTTGCGGGCCAAATGGCGTGCACCAAAACGGATGTCATGATCTTTATAAAAGTGTGCTTTGGCCGCATCGGTCAAAACCACCTGACGTTTTTGATGCTGCAGGCGCTGATTCAGTTTTTGCAGTTCAATTTCCACCAGTTTCGGCAGGGCATCTGCCTGTACCGCTTGGTAATGTAAAGTACGATCAATGCGGTTGATAAATTCCGGATCGAATTTTTTAAACATGACTTTTTCAATAATGGTCTTGGTCGGCATTTTTTTCAGACACAGACCCTGCATTTTCTTGGGCAAGAAATTCAGTTTATCCAGATATTGCTGCGCCGCCTGTGCCCCGACATTACTGGTCATAAAAATCATACAGTTACGAAAGTCGATGGTTTTGGTGCCGGAAGTGAGGTTCAGCTTGCCAGTATCCAGCACATTCATTAAACCGCGAATGACTTCTGTGGAGGCTTTCTCCAGCTCATCAAACAGCACAATCCCCGGGCGGGTATGACTGCCTGCAATGGCGGTTTCATCAAACAGGCTATGACCTTCTTTGGAGCCGACATAGCCCGGAGGTGCACCAGTAATGGCTGCCGCATAGTGTTCTTGTGCCAGAGTGTTCATATCGATGCGACAGAAGGCATCCGGGCGACCATAAATCGCCTCGGCAATTAAACGCACGGTTTCAGTTTTACCCACACCGGTCGGGCCGAGCATTAAGGTGACGGAAAGAGGGCGTTCAGGACTGGAAAAATCGGCTTTGACCACGTGCAGCATTTTTTCGATTTCTTGCAGGGCAGCATCCTGACTAATAATGCGCTGTTTCAACAGCTGCATGACTTCAAGCGGTTCAAAATGAAAACGCGGCTTGCCAATCAGTTTATCTTTCTCAGATGTGCTATGCGGTGCAGTGTCTAGTTTGACGATATGCATGGCGTGATTGGGAGTCGTCATTCAGTTTGATCCAAATTGTTCAGATGGCTTGAGCATAGCAAAATAAGTACGATTTACTTATAGCTTTTAGCAATCAGGTGATTGCTGGAACTTTGTATGATCGCGATAAAAACAGGCGATTCGCTTGAAAATGGCATGAAAACCATCACATCATGTAGCAAAGTTTATGCAATTTAAATCAGGCTGAATGTGAACGAAAACGCACGAGAACATATTGAAAAGATTCTAGCCCATATGACTACTTTACCGGGCGTGTACCGTATGTTGGATCAGGATGGCGAATTGCTGTATGTCGGCAAGGCCAAAAATCTGAAAAACCGTGTGTCCAGCTACTTTGTCAAAACCATCGAACATCCGAAAACCCAGGCGCTGGTGGCGCGGATTTATGATATTGAAACGTTGGTCGTGCGCTCGGAAACCGAAGCCTTATTGCTGGAACAGAACCTGATCAAGCTGCATCGTCCGCCTTACAACATCATGCTGCGTGACGACAAATCCTATGTCTATATTTTTGTTTCCAGTGACAAGCCATACCCGCGTATTGCGGCCGGTCGTGGCAAGGGCAAACATCAGGTCGGCAAGTTTTTTGGACCGTATCCGAGTGCCTATAATGCCCGGGATACCCTCGTGGTGCTGCAAAAACTGTTTAATGTACGGCAGTGTGAAAACAGCTATTTTGCCCAGCGTAAACGTCCGTGTTTGCAGTACCAGATTAAACGCTGTAGCGCGCCCTGCGTCGGTTTAATTAGCCCTGAAGAATATAAGAATGATGTAGACAACTCGATTCGCTTTTTACAGGGTGATACCAAAGAATTGAATCAAGAATTGATTCAGAAAATGGAAGAAGCCGCTGAAAAGCTCGAATTTGAAAAAGCTGTATTTTATCGTGATCGTATGGCACTGCTGCGCGATGTGCAATCGCAACAGGCGATTTATAAACTCAAAGGTGAAGCCGATATTCTGGCGATTGCCTATCATGCCGGGGTGACCTGCGTGCAGATCATGCATGTACGTAATGGCAAAATGCTGGGGGGTAAAAGCTATTTCCCGGATATGCTTGGTGATGATCTGGGCCAAATGCTCTCGGACTTCATGGCGAACTTCTATTTTCAGGTGGCCGATGAAGTTCCTGCCGAGCTGATTGTCAATGTCGAGCTTCCGGACCGCAAAGAGCTGGAACAGGCCTTGCAACAGGAATTCGGCAAGAAGGTGCAGATCAAGCACAATGTTCGGGAAACCCGGGCCGAATGGCTGGAATTGGCCAATATGAATGTGCAGCACGCTATTAAAGGCCAGCTGGCCAATCATTTTGAACTGAATGAACGTTTCCATCAGCTGGAACAGGTGGTGGGACGTCCGATTGACCGGATTGAATGTTTTGATATCTCGCACACCATGGGTGAAGCCACAATTGCTTCCTGTGTGGTGTTTGATTCGGGCGGTGCACGAAAACGCGATTACCGTCAGTTTGCCATTGATGATATTACCGGCGGTGATGACTATGCGGCCATGCGTCAGGCACTGACCCGCCGTTATAAAAAAGCCATGTTGCCGGATTTACTGCTGATTGATGGCGGTAAAGGCCAGTTGCATATGGCGATGGAAGTGATGCAGGAGTTGGGACTGGATGCTTTTATGGTCGGAGTTTCCAAGGGCGAGGGGCGTAAACCTGGTCTGGAAACCTTGCATTTTACTGATGGTACAAAAATCCAGTTGCCAGAAGACCATAAAGCCCTGCACCTGATTCAGCAAGTACGCGATGAAGCACACCGTTTTGCCATTACCAAACATCGGGCCAAACGCGACAAGAAACGTGGCTCGTCGGTACTGGAAGTGATTCCCGGACTGGGGCCGAAACGCCGCCGTGACTTGCTGACCCATTTTGGCGGTATACAGGGGGTACTGAAAGCATCGGAAAATGACTTGAAGCTGGTGCCCGGGCTGGGCGATGTGATGGCTCGTACCATTTATAAGGTATTGCATGAATAAATTCGGACAGATTGGCCAAAGTGCTCACTGACGCAGCAGTCATTGATCATTCACAACAGTCCAAAATAAGTGAAAGATAGAGCCAATAAAAAAATCCAAGGGACGAAGGATGTCACTGCGCCAATTATTCACTGCGATCGAACAGGACGAATGGGTCGATATTCCGCAAGGCTGGTTACAGGGGCGCACCATTTATGGTGGACTGGTGGCCGGGATGATGATGCACAAAGCCTTGCTGGCGGTTGCAGATGCAGAAAAACAGTTGTTAAGTACCAGTGTGACCTTTGTTGGTCCAGTGCAAATGGCAGCGGTCCAGTTGAGTGCTGAAATTTTACGTCAAGGTAAGTCCGTGACCACGGTTGAAGTACGGCTCTGGCAGGACGATGCTGTGCAAAGTATTTTGATTGCCAGTTTTGGCATGCATCGCCAGTCGACTATTTCCGTACAACAGGAACGACTTGCACCTGAATTTCCTATGCCTGAGCAATTAAACATTGCGGAGCATCATCCTTTAGCCCCGGAATGTTTTGGACAGATGGATCTGGTCTGGGTAGATGGACAGTATCCATGCACTGGCAGTGTGAAACCTGATTTTAGTGGCTGGATGCGTTTTAATCCGGATCGGCATGACAATCGGGAAATGAGCATCGCCGACTTGATGGTGGCCTTCGATATGTGGCCTCCTGGCGTTTTGCCGATGTTTAAAACATTCGCACCGGCCAGTTCGCTGACCTGGCATGTGACCTATGTGCACCCTTTAAACAGTCATCTGCATGATTGGTTTAAATATAAAGTATTTACCGATTATGCAGCTGAAGGTTATTCGACCGAGTATGCTCATCTTTGGGATGCAGCAAACAGATTGATTGCGATTTCAAGACAGACAGTTACCGTGTTTGCCTAGTGACACTTTATAGCAATTCGTATAAAGTGACTCTCACTAACGATGAATCAATCCTCAAAATATGTGTGGTTTTTCATTGTACATAAAGGGGAAAAATTGGCGGTGTCTATGACTACAGGTCGCATCCTGAATATTCCAAATATCTTGACTTTGGCGCGTATCGCTTTAATACCTGTTTTCTTGCTGGTGGCCTATTGGCCCCCTGCAGTTGGTGTTTCAGGTCATGATGCAAATATGACTCGTCACGTTATTTTAACAGCCATTTTTGTCATTGCTGCTGTAACCGACTGGTTTGATGGCTATTTGGCCCGCTCACTCAATCAAACCTCCGCATTTGGCCGTTTTTTAGATCCTGTCGCAGATAAGCTGATGGTTGCAGCTGCATTAATTGTTCTGGTGCAATGGCAACCGAGCATTTCTATGGCCTTTGCAGCAATCGTGATTATTTCGCGTGAAATTACGGTTTCTGCCTTACGCGAGTGGATGGCAGAGCTAGGGGCACGTACCAGCGTGGCTGTCTCGACTGTAGGTAAATATAAAACCGCTTTCCAGATGATTGCGATTTCAGTATTTTTACTGAATTGGCAACCATTTGAAATGCTGGCTTATGCATTGCTTTACACTGCTGTAGTGCTGACGTTATGGTCGATGTTTATTTATTTAAAGGCTGCATGGCCCTATTTAAAACAGCCCTAGGTTCAGCTTTAAAAATAAAAAACGTCCTAAAGGGGGCGTTTTTTTATTTCTATAAGCCTTTCGGGGAAAGATAAGGATTAAAAATAGCAAATAAAAAAAATCCTAGATTTTGGGGGAAACCTAGGATTGAAATCGGGGATATTTATAGTTGTTATAAGATGTTTAACCATCTACTTGAAACCAAGTATAGGGGAGGACAACTGCCAAATCATGTAGGTTATTGTATTGTAATGTATCGTTTTATTGAGAAATGTAGTTTTGAATTACAGTTATTTCTAAATGTTTAAAAGGTTTATGGAATAAGTAGAATTTTTAAAATTACCAAATAAATAGAAAATGAATGCCTAATTTGGATTTTTCAGAAAAAATAAAAAGGCCCTATAAGAAATGTTTTTGACAATTACATTACCCGGAAACGAATATCGTTAGCATGGATTTAAGTGAATAGCTTCCTCAGCTAAAAAGGGAATCTTTTCAGATTCCCTTTTGATAATCAAAACTATGCGTTTCTCTTGTCTTGCGTAAAATTCAGATCAGCTTAAAAAAAGAAATCCCCAATAAAAGGGGATTTCTTTTTAGATTAAAGCCTGCGCGAGCAAAGCTCTTGCCTTGCGGCGTGGCGGAGCAGTGCTCCGCTTAATCACGCCTCAGGCTTTAGGCCCTCAGCTTTTTCCAGTGACTCATCATTGTTAAAGAATTTCTCACGCTGTTCTTCAAGAAATTTTTTCGCGTCCGGTTCAAACACGTTTAAACGCTTCTCGTTAATGAGCGTGGTTTGGTGTTTGAGCCATTCTTGCCATGCTTGTTTAGACACGGTGTCAAACAGTTCCTGACCCTTTGCACCCGGGAAGGGGGCAAAGTCTAAACCTTCCATTTCTGTTTGATATTTACGGCAAAATACTTGTCGAGACATATCCGTTTTCCTTAAGCGTAAAGTTTTTCTAAACGAGCGTAAGCACGAGCAATCGCTGCTTCAACCTGTGCAGGTGCCGTACCACCAATGTGGTTACGCGCATTCACAGAAGCTTCAAGAGTCAAGGCTTTTTCAAACACGTCAGCTTGAATCAGGCCAGAGAACTGTTGCAGCTGTTCAAGTGTCAATTCAGACAGATCTTTACCTTCTTGCACACCTAGCGCAACTGCTTTACCGACAATTTCATGTGCATCACGGAATGCCACGCCATTTTTCACCAGATAGTCTGCAAGGTCAGTTGCAGTTGAGAAACCACGTAACGCAGCTTCACGCATGATTTCAACATTTGGAACCAAGGCAGGAATCATGTCAGCAAATGCCATCAATGAACCACGAACAGTATCGATCGCATCGAATAATGGTTCTTTGTCTTCCTGGTTGTCTTTGTTATACGCCAATGGTTGACCTTTCATCAAGGTCAATAGACTCATCAAGTCACCGTATACGCGACCAGTCTTACCACGGATCAATTCAGGCACATCCGGGTTTTTCTTTTGCGGCATGATTGAAGAGCCGGTACAGAAACGGTCTGGAATGTTCACAAATTTGAACTGTGCAGAGGTCCACAGGATCATTTCTTCCGACATACGCGACAGGTGCATCATAATTAAAGATGCAGCAGCATTGAATTCAATACCGAAATCACGGTCAGACACGGCATCCAGCGAGTTTTCACACACGGCTTCAAAGCCTAAAAGCTGTGCGGTGTATTCACGCTCGATCGGATAGGTGGTACCTGCAAGTGCAGCAGAACCAAGCGGCAAGCGATTCACACGTTTACGGCAGTCAATCAAACGCTCAGAATCACGTACCAGCATTTCAAACCACGCCATCAAATGGTGACCAAAAGTCACTGGCTGAGCAGTTTGCAGATGGGTAAAGCCCGGCATAATGGTATTGGTATTTTTTGCTGCCAAACCCAAAATGCCTTTTTGTAATTTTTGCAATAACTCTAAAATTGCATCAATTTCATCACGTACATATAAACGGATGTCTGTCGCCACCTGGTCGTTACGGCTACGACCGGTATGCAGTTTTTTACCGGTGATGCCAATATGACTGGTCAAGCGTGACTCGATATTCATGTGCACATCTTCTAGGTCAATGCGCCATTCGAATTCACCTGCTTCAATTTCAGCTTTAATGGTGTTTAGGCCGTTAATGATGTCATCGCGTTCCTGTTCGGTTAAAACGCCTACTTTGGCAAGCATGGTTGCATGCGCAATAGAACCTGCAATATCTTGTTTATAAAAGCGTTGGTCAAATTGAACAGATGCTGTAAATTCAGCAACAAATGCGTCAGTAGCTTCAGAGAAACGACCGCCCCACATACCCGAAGTTTGGGCTTGTGACGGATTTGAGGAATTAGAAGATGTGGTCATGTCGGCTCAATAAAATAAAAAGCAGTAATTTGAACAAGAGTATAGCAAATTCAGAATCACTTGCTGAAAAACAAAGCGATCCAGCTTCGACCTATACAGATGATCGGAAAAACAATGACGCCTATTTTTTTACGAAAATAGGGCATTGGCAACATCTAATTGAATTATTTATTGCCAGCAATATTCTGGCGGTTATCTTGGCGTTGGCAGAAGTACAATCCTGGACGGCTTTAAGTGTGGGTCGTCTGCTGGAATATATATTGTTCATTGATTGGGTTTTACTGGCATTTGTGGCGTTGATTGAGCGCCTGCAGAGCAAAATTCAGCACTTCAGTTTTGGGCAGACCCTAGTTGCGGGCTTTGTTTTGCTGCAGATTATTGTGTTATTGACCACGGTGGTGCTGAACGGTGTTATTTTCTTTGGGCAAAATTTCCAATTCCAACATTTGAAGTTACAGGTTTTATTCGATGGCGCTGGATTACATCTCAGTTATGGGGTGCTGATTGGAAGTTTTTGTTTTCGCTATCTTTATATGCGTGAGCAATGGTCGCGTCAGCAAAACAGTGAATTAAACGCACGTATTCAGGCCATGCAGGCGCGGATTCATCCGCATTTTTTATTTAATAGCTTAAATACAGTCATCAGTTTGATTACCATTGATCCGGATAAAGCGGAACAAATGTTACTGAATTTATCACAGCTATTTCGGGCCAGTTTTAAAGAACTTAAACTGGTGCGCTTAAAAGATGAAATTGAACTGTGCCAGCGTTATCTGGCCATTGAACAGATTCGCTTGGGGGATCGCTTACAGGTAGAGTGGAAATATGACGATGAAGTTTTATTTTCTCAGATACAAATTCCTTTATTAACTTTACAACCTTTAGTGGAAAATAGTATTTTTCATGGAGTTGAAAAAATTCTAACAAAGAGTACGATAAGCATATTGATTGAAATATTGCAAAAACAAGTCAATATAGTCATTACTAACCCTTATGCACAGGATAAAATAAATTTACGACAGGGGCATGGTATTGCAGTTGAAAATGTGAAGCAGCGGCTTAAAGCTTATTATGGTCGCTCTGCAACTTTTCAGACATACGAGGGAAAGGGAATATTTACCACAGTTGTGCAATATCGATATAAATAAAAAAGTCATGGTTAACCTATAAAAAAAATGATGTTGACTGTGAAGGAGGAGAAATGGACATCCTGATTTGCGATGATGAACCTTTCGCTGTGGAGCGTTTGTCACGTCTAGTTACGCAATTGGGACATCAGGTGGTTGCCACTGCAAGTTATGGGCAGCAAGCAATTGAAATGACTCAATTCTATGAGCCAGATGTAGTACTGTTAGATATTCAAATGCCTGAAATGGACGGCTTGAGCTGTGCTGAATATTTGCGCCAGCTTGATCCTATGCCCGCCATTGTTTTTTGTACGGCTTATGATGAACATGCTTTGGAGGCATTTAAGTCGCATGCGGAAGGCTATTTGCTAAAACCGGTGATGCAGCAGGAATTGCAACAGGTATTAGATCATTTAACAAAACTGACTCAAGCACAAATGAGCAACTTAAAACAAAAAGAAGATATGGACGAACTCAATATAAAACGCCATCAGATTGTGGCGAAAACCTATCGTGGTGTGGAATTGATTCCTGTAGAAAATATTTATTATTTTTTGGCAGATCAAAAATATGTCACGGTACGGCATAAAAATGGCAGTGTACTGATCGATGAAACCTTAAAAGATTTGGAAAACGAATTTGGCGACCAGTTTATTCGAATTCATCGCAATGCTTTGGTTTCAGTACATTTCCTGGATGGTCTTGAAGTGATCAGTTCGGGGCAGTATCAGGTGCGTTGTCGTGAACTTGAAGAACGCCTGGCGGTCAGCCGACGTCATCTGCCCAATTTAAGAGAACGCATCCAAAAGATCTAAATCTGTTTTCATAAATTTAGGTGACAAGGAGAATGCAAATTTACTTGCATTTTCCAGTCAGCGCGTTAAGTTTACACTAACGCACTTATTGACTGTTTCTCGGATTTATGAAGATTTTGAAGATTGCAACTCGACAAAGCCCGCTTGCTTTATGGCAGGCGGAACATATTCGTGCCCGTTTGGAAGCATTACATGCGGATCTTAAAGTTGAGTTAGTGACCTTCGTCACCCAAGGTGACAAAATTCTGGATACGCCTTTAGCCAAGATTGGCGGAAAAGGACTTTTTGTTAAAGAATTGGAAGCAGCCCTGCTGGATGGTCGTGCAGACTTGGCGGTGCATTCAATGAAAGATGTGCCGATGGCTTTGCCTGAAGGACTGAGCCTTGCGGTGATCTGTGAGCGTGAAGATCCGCTGGATGCCTTTGTATCTAATACTTACGCAAGTTTTGATGATTTGCCACAAGGCGCCAAAGTGGGTACATCGAGCCTGCGTCGTAAAAGCCAGATTTTAAAAGCCCGTCCCGATTTGGAAATTATCGATTTACGGGGCAACGTGGGGACGCGTTTATCCAAACTGGATGCAGGTCTTTATGATGCCATTATTCTGGCAAGTGCGGGTTTAAAGCGTTTGGGGTTGGCTGAACGTATTCGTCATACACTGCCAGCGGAAGTGAGCTTGCCGGCAGTTGGACAGGGGGCGCTTGGTTTGGAATGTCGTGCGGCAGATCAGGCTGTGCTGGAGCTTATTTTACCGCTGTTACATCGCGAAACTGATGTGTGTGTACGTGCAGAACGCGCATTTAATGCCTATTTGGAAGGGGGCTGTCAGGTCCCGATTGCAGGGCATGCAACTTTAATTGAAGGTCAATTACACATTGAAGGTCGTGTTGGTAGTGTAGATGGTGCGACTTTATTAAAAGCTGAACTGAGCGGAACACCTGAACAGGCTGTAGAGCTGGGTGAAATGCTAGCGCAAAAATTAGTTGAACAAGGCGCTGGCGATTTATTGAAAGCCCTGTATTAATATGCTGTTTATCAATACACGTCCGCAAGACCGTGCAGAAAATTTGAGTCATGCCTTAGGTATGGCTCAAATTGAGGTGTTGGATTTACCTTTATTGCAATTGCTGCCTCGACCCTGGTCAGCTGACTTGTCTGAACTTTATCAGCAATTGCCTGCTGCTCAGGTGATTGTGGTGGTGAGTCCCACGGCCGTGCAAATCGGCATGGATTATTTAAAACAATCATGCATAACGCTGGATCAGCTTAAACATATTCAGTGGATTGCGGTCGGGGATCGCACTGCTCAGGCTCTGGCGCAATATGGTATTTCTGCCGAAGTCCCCAAAGTTGAAACATCGGAAGGAATGTTACAGCTTCCTGTTTTACAAACCCTCAATTCAGGTCAGTGTCTGGCTTTTTGGCGTGGTGAAGGGGGGCGGATGTTTATGATGGATCAGTTAAAACTGCAAGGCATGCGAATTCTAAATTTTGTTTTATATGCGCGCCGTTGTCCTGTATTTACTCAGCAAGATTTAGCTAATGTATTATCTTTATTAGAAAAACAAAAACAGTATGCTATGGTGGTCAGTAGCGAAGCGGGTTGGTTAAACTGGATTCAGCTCATGCAACATCAGAAGCACCTTATTGCAAGAGGGCATTATCTGGTTTTAGGGGAGCGCCTGTATCAAGTTGTTTCGAATTATAAAAAAAATCAGGCAACATGTTTTAATATCACGCGACTACCTGATTTAAAAACAGATTCAATTCTGCAGAAGCTTGTTGTTGTGCAAGGGAACACATGAAGAAAATACTCATTTTATTATTTATTTTAAGTCTACTCTGGATTGCTAAATTAAGTTATGACTTATTTAATCTTACTGCACAACAAACAGAATTAAATACCAGTCTGCATCGAATTGAACAGAATAATGCAAATTTAAATGATCAATTTGTCGCTTTACAGCGCAAAGTCATGCTGACAGGAGAGTCTGCACCGGCAAGTTCACAGGCTGCAGAGAATTTAAAAACCATTCAGGCGGCAAGTATTGATCCTGTTGTGGTGATTAAACAGCAACTAGAATTAATTGAATTTATGCTGCAACAACAACAGTTTACTGCAGCTCTGGATAAATTAACCCGTTTGGATCAAAATCTTGAGCAATATGCCCTCGCGGCACCATTGAAGCAAAGCTTGCATCAGGTTATTGCCAAAGACCATCAGCTTATTCAGCATTTTGTCAGTGAGCGGATAGCTCAGCAAATCAAAGTGGATGCGCTTATTCAGCAACTTGATGCTGCGCTGGCCCAAGAGTTACATGCACCCCAATTAAACGCGAGTCAGGCATCGGGTAAATCTTTCTGGCAACGTTGGCTAGTGATTGAACCTGCGAAACAACCTGCTACGGCGCTTATGCAGCGTCCGTTAATTTTAAAAGAAGCGCAGCTCCGACTGCTCATTGCGCAACAAGCCTTAAAACAGGGGCAATATTTAGAGTATCAAAAATCCCTGACTGAAATTATTCAGCTATTAAATCAAATCCCCGATGAGAAGTCGCGACAGCTGATTCAGAATATCCAGAAGATCAAAGGATTTACGGCTTTGCCTACGCCTAGTTTAAATACACGTGCATTATTGGGATGATAAATTCATGAAGCAGATTTTACTGGCCTATGCTTTTATCAGCCTACTTATTATCGCAGGTTTAAGTGTTTTAAGTTATGGGTATGGCGCAGGTTATGTTTATTTATACTGGCGTGAATGGCAAATTCAAACCAATATCTGGATTATGTTTATTATTCTGGCCAGTTTAAGCCTGTTGATCCAATTATTGTGGTTGCTCATTAAACGTTATTTAACCCGGGAACAACGAAAGCTGGAAACGGTTTTTAATTTTAAAAACTTGCACCCTTATGAACAGTTGGCAGTAATTTGGTTATTAGAGGCGGCACAAGATCAACATCAATTTATTCAAAACGTCTTTTCTCAATCGGGTTTATTAAAGGGGATTATTGGTTCACGTTTGTATTGGATGCAGCAGCAATATCCCCAAGCGCTTGCCATCTTAAACCAAAGTAATGCCATGGCATTTGAATTGGCCGAAATACAGCGCATAGAAATTTACCTGTCGCAAAATGATGGTGAGCAAGCATTAACCCATCTTGAATTCTTAAATCAACATGAGCTTTCACCCTGGTTAAAAGATGTAAAAAGTGCATATGATTTAAGATTAACCAGTTTATGGGAAAAGTTTGCCATTCAGTTTCCCTGGATGTATTTACGCTCGACTAAATATGGACATCTGGGCACAGAAAAAAAACGGGAATGGTTACAGCAATTATTGGTTAATTTTGATCAGGCTAATATCGAAAGTTTGCAAAATTTGCAACAGCGCTATTTAGACTTGCAGGACCAGATTTATAGCCGTGATTATGAGATTAAAGTGTTATGGTTAAAGCTGTTATCACGTATGCCGGAAATGAGCCAGCAGCATGAAGCCTTGGTCTTACATTTACTGGATCAACAGTTTAATCAAGACGTTTTTTATTTATGGTTCCAGCAGCAATTATTAAAGCAAAGTCCGGATTATTTAATGGTTGAGCAACGAATTGACTATTGGGAAAGTAAATATCCTTCTTTACCTGTATTTGCCTTTGTGAAGTGGCATGTATATACCGCTACTGCAAGAGCGGCTGAAGCTGACCAATTGCTGGAGTTATACCCAGATAATGTGATGATGAATTATTTAAGAATTAAATCTACTTTAAAAGGTCAGGATGATTTGATTAAGCAGTTAAATTTAATTTTTGAAAATAATGCAAATTTTGTTGAAATAAAAATATAAAGGTAAGAAATATGCTCACTCTGTCCGATTATCCGGTGATTTATGATCAGTCTGTTGCTTGGGGCGATATGGATGCATTTGGGCATGTAAATAACGTGATGTATTATCGTTATATCGAAAGTGCCCGCATTTTTTATATGGATGTCTTGAATATTTTTGCACAGGATGTTTATACAGTGGTTGCTTCTAACCAATGCAAATATATTAGTCCGCTATTTTATCCAGACCAGCTTAAAATTGGTGTGCGTGTTGAGGAAATTCGTAATAGTGCCTTTCGTATGAGCTATTTATTATGGAGCGAGTCGCAACAAAAAACTGTTGCCGTGGCAGAAGCAGTGATTGTTTGTGTAAATAAGCACAACATGCTTAAAACGGAAATACCAGAAATTATTCGCCATAAAATTACAGAAATTGAGTTAAGCGTAAAACATTTAATTTTAAATTAAGGTTTTTCCAATATAGTGGGCTGTAAAATCTATTTAGCTAATTTTTATTTATTTAAAAAATTCTATTGAATGTTTTAAATAATAAAAATATTATGAGCTAGTTTTAATTAAAAAATATAAAGCCTTTTTTGGAGTTAATATGATGCCTGACATTAGTAATTTATCTGTTGAAGAGTTAAAGCGTTTACAAGTTGAAGCTGAAGCATTAATTGCTTCTAAAAATGATCAGGCAGTTGAAGATGCCTATCAGCAAATTTTGGACATTGCTGATAACGTTGGTTTAAGCATTGAACAAATTTTAGAGTTTGGTGCCACCAAACGTAAGAAAAGTACACGCAAATCTGTAGAACCACGTTATCGCAGCAAAAAGAATTCAGCAGATACTTGGACTGGTCGTGGTAAACAACCGCGCTGGTTGGTTGCAGAACTTGAAAGTGGTGCAAAATTAGAAGATTTTCTCATTTGATGGAAATATTCATCAGATAGTCATCTAATCGAATTAAATTAAAAAAACCAGGCTTTTAAGCGTGGTTTTTTTATATCTATTTTTTATCACTTGGAATTGGCGTTGAGAAAAAAGTGTGCATAATGGGGTAGAAATATAATATTCGTGTTAAGGGAAGAATAATTGACATGTGGGTCGTGGTGGGATGATTAAAAAACCCAAATATATCACCTGGTGGATTTTCTCCGTCAGCATCTTTTTAATGTTCATATTACTCCAAATTCCAGCGGCTTGGCTGATTTCAAAATTTTATAAAAACAACCAGATTTTACAAAACGTCAGCGGTAATATTTGGCAGGGGCAAGCAGATTGGCAGAAGGGTAATTTAACCGGGTCGTTGAGTTGGAAAACACGTCCTCTGGATATTTTTTTGCTGCGTTTGGGGGCAAACATAGAGTTACATAGTGGGAATACCCAGCTGGATGCTGTTGTTGGCTATGGTTTTGGCAAAAAAATAATGGTCCATGACTTGAATGGCCAGGTTGCGCCGGAAACGCTGAAACATCTGGTAGAATGGCAGTGGCCGGCCAATGCCATCCAATTGCAGGATATCAATTTTTCTTTTAAAAAAGAACAGGGTTTTGCCGGGGCTGAAGGTCAGTTGCAATGGGCGGGCGGCGAGCTGGTTTATAATTATGCCCAGCGTCAGGACCGAATGAATATTCCTTCCTTGAAAGGAAAATTGTCGGATGAAAATAATAAGCTGGTTTTTGATATCCGGGATCAGCGTGATCAAAAGCTGATGGCATTGGAACTGGATCAAAACGTGATGCTCGATCTGCGGTTGACTCAACGTCTGCTGCTGAATATCTCTTCCTATAATGGTAAAGCTGGTTTGGATACCTATGTGGTGAGTTCGCGCCAACCTTTGTTTAAAGGTGGCCTCTAATAATGAATCAGTGGTTAGAAAAAATTCAACAACTCAACTGGAAGCAGACAGACCGGATTGCTCCCTTATTTTTGGTCCTGCTGATTTTATATTTATGCTGGAAGTTGGCAAACATTTTTTGGCTGCTGGTGGCGCCGCCTCAGGTCATGCAGCTGGACCGTGTTGAGCTGGGTTCACACCAGCCACAGGTACCCAATATTTCTTCATTTGCCCTGTTTCAGGAAGCAGGTAGAACAGCTGCGGCAGAAGACACGGCTAATTTGATTTTGCAAGGTGTGGTGGTTGGTCATCCCAATCAGTTTTCCTCCGCAGTCATTAAAGTCAATGATCAGGCCGATCGCTATCAGGTGGGTGAAAATATTGCCCCGACCTCTTATCAGTTGGCTGAAGTGTACTGGGATCGGGTAGTGTTGCGTCAAAGTAATGGGACTACGCGAGAACTACAATTCAAAGGTATGGAAAATGGTCTGGATCAGAGCATTATTCCGCCTGTAGCAACAAACAGCTTACCGATGAATAATCAGACCACACCGCCTATGCCCAGTCAGGAACAAAATGCTTTAGGGCAGGCGGTGCAGAAGATACAGGAAGACCGTGATCAGTATTTAAAAGATATGGGGGTCAATGCAGCGAGTGGGGGCTATGAAGTTACGGCAAGAACGCCAGCGGCATTGCGCAGTAAGCTGGGACTGCAACCAGGTGACCGCATCATGTCTTTAAATGGACAGGCTGTGGGGCAGGGGCAAAGTGATGCCCAGCTGCTGGAACAGGCTCGACGTGAAGGTCAGGTCAAAATAGAAATAAAGCGTGGTGATCAAGTGATGACCATACAACAAAATTTTTAAGTGATGCATCGTCACCTTACAGGATTAGGAAGCACGGAACTTTATGGCTTTATTTAATCATCGTCCAGTGTGGGCTTTATTCGCGGCTGCACCCCTGATTGCTATGGTGAGTACCTCTACTCAAGCGCAAACATGGAAAATCAACTTACGAGATGCTGATTTAACTGCATTTATTAATGAAGTGGCCGATATTACCGGGAAGAATTTTGCTGTTGATCCGCGTGTGCGCGGCAATGTCACGGTCATTTCCAATAAGCCTTTAAATAAAGCCGAAGTCTACGATCTGTTTCTGGGCGTATTGAACGTGAATGGTGTGGTCGCCATTCCTTCAGGCAATACCATCAAACTGGTTCCAGATAGCAATGTCAAAAGTTCCGGTGTGCCTTTTGACAGCAAGCACCGTGCGACTGGTGATCAAATTGTCACACGGGTGATCTGGCTGGAAAATACCAACCCGAATGACCTGATTCCTGCCATCCGTCCATTGATGCCGCAATTTGCCCATTTATCGGCAGTGGCTGGAACCAATGCACTGATTGTGTCAGACCGTGCCAGTAACATTTATCAGCTGGAAACCATTATCCGTAATCTGGATGGTACCGGACAAAATGACATTGAAGCGGTGAGCCTGCAATCCAGTCAGGCTGAAGAAATGATTGGTTTGCTGGAATCTATGAGCTCTACCGGCGCAGCCAGAGATTTAAAAGGTTCCCGTATCCGTATCATTGCAGATACCCGGACCAACCGCATTGTATTGAAAGGTGACACCGCAACACGCAAACGCATCCGCCAGATGATTGAAATGCTGGATGTGCCAGCAGCAGATCGTTTGGGTGGTTTAAAAGTGTTTCGCTTAAAATATGCCAGTGCCAAAAATCTGGCGGAAATCTTACAGGGCTTGGTGTCTGGTCAGTCGTTATCCGGTTCATCCAATTCAAATAGTTCATCAAACAATAATGTGATGAACAATTCAAACAATAACAATTCGGGCAGTAGTTCATCTGGTAGCAGTTCTTCCAGTATTTCGACCCCAAGTATTAATCTGGGTGCAGGATCAAATACTAGTAATCAGAATAGCATCACCAGTTTTAATGCTAATGGCGTCAGTATTATTGCTGATGACAGCCAAAATTCATTGGTGGTGAAAGCTGATCCACAACTGATGCGTGAAATTGAATCGGCCATTCAGCAGCTGGATATCCGTCGTCAACAGGTCCTGATTGAAGCCGCCATTATTGAAGTGGAAGGCAATGATGCCGATCAGCTGGGTGTGCAGTGGGCTTTGGGTGATCTGACCAACGGCGTCGGCTTAATTAATTTTAGCAATGTCGGTGCAAGTATTGCCGAGCTTGCCGCCGGATATGTAGCCGGTGGTGCGGCAGGTGCTGCGGCCAATTTGGGAACCGGTACCTCGTTGTTACTTGGTGATTACAGGGAAAGCGATAACGGTTCACGCAAACTTTATGGCGCATTGATTCAGGCGCTAAAAAGCAAAACCAAGTCCAATCTGCTCTCGACACCTTCCATTGTCACCATGGATAATGAAGAGGCCTATATTGTAGTGGGACAGAACGTGCCGTTTGTGACCGGTTCTGCAACAACGACTTCAGCAGGGTTGAATCCTTATACCACGGTAGAACGCAAGGATGTTGGCGTCACGTTAAAAGTGGTGCCGCATATTGGGGAGGGTGGTTCGGTGCGTCTTGAAGTCGAGCAGGAAGTTTCTGCGGTACAGGACAAAGGTCAGGCCCAGGATCTGGTGACCAGCAAGCGTGCCATTAAAACCTCGATTCTGGCAGAACATGGACAGACTATTGTTTTGGGTGGCTTGATTTCCGACAACTCGATTCATAGCCGTCAGTCGGTACCGGGTTTGGGTGCAATACCTGGTTTGGGGCGTCTCTTCCGTGCCGATGCCAAATCCAATGAGAAGCGCAATTTGCTGGTCTTTATCCATCCCACGATTGTTGGAGATAAGAATGATGTGCGCCGTTTGTCGCAGCAGCGTTATAGCCAATTGTACAGCTTGCAGTTGGCCATGGATCAGGATGGTACTTTTGCCAAATTACCTGAAAATGTAGAAGATATTTATCAGCAGCGCATTCCGGTTACCTCATCGGCACCGAAAGCCTCTCCTTATCAAACATTGCCATCAGCAACCCAAAATCAGCCCAATACAGCCACATTTAGCACACCGATTGCGATAGAACCGGTAGTGCAGAAACAAAGTGTTGCTATGCCGGTGACCGAGGTTAAAAAAACCAAAAATACCGTGACCACAACCACGATTCGTTCTGGTTCTTGACAGCGTGGCTAAAGAATTGAATATTTGCCGTGATATGATGATTCAAAATCACAAAGAGAAGTGCATTTCATGACTTGGAAAATACAAGCAATTACTGGTGAATTAACGGGACAGGAAATCAGCATCGACCGTGATATGTTGGTCGGGCGCCATCAGAGTGCAGATATCGTATTGCAGGCCGGGGAAATTTCCCGTAAACATGCGGCTTTCTTGCTCAAAGACCAAGCCTTATGGCTGCAAGATTTAAACTCATCCAATGGCACCTTTGTCAATGATGTACGTATTGAACATGAAACCTTGTTAAAAGAAGGGGATATCATTCAGTTCGCAAGCCTGAAATTTTCAGTTCTAGAACCTGCTCAAGCAATAGACGTGCCGCTTGAGATTGAACAGACTGTCGCTGCATTAAATCAGGAAGGGCCAGCAGTTAAACAGCCTGTAGAAACTGAAGTGCTAAAGACCGCAGCACAGCAAATGAATGATCAGGGCATGCCTGAACTGACCGAGCGCGATGCCAGCGTTCAGCTGAGTCGTGATGGTATGCCACAAGGGGTTGCCATCCCGAAACCTGCACCTATTCCTGAAGGTGTAGACTTGAGTACAATTCCCGAGAAGCAAATACCTATCGCGGTTGAAACACCGGTATCACGTGTAGAGCAAGTCAAGGAAGAGCAGAAAAATGCATCGGTGGGCCTAATCTCCATTGTTGTATTGATTATCCTTGCAATCATTGCCTGGTTGTTCTTTAAATAAGCCTGCACGCGACATACAATAAAGGCATGCAATCGCATGCCTTTATTGTATCTGTATGGTCGAAATCAATCATAAGAGGGAAATGATGTCTGTAGCAAAACTTGCAAGCCGTAAACTGATTTTATTTGACTTGGATGGTACCTTGGTTGACTCGGCATCAGATTTATACCGGGCCATGAACATGAGTCTCAATGTCTTGCAATTGCCGACCGTGACTGAGCAACAGGTGCGTACCTGGATCGGTAAGGGCACCTCTGTTTTTTGCCATAGCACTTTGCAATATCTTACCGGAAAGGTCGATCCTGCACAGCATCAGCAATTATTGGCGACTTTTTTAAGTATTTATAATGCAGATCCCTGTGTGGATACCCAGCCTTTTAAAGGGGTAGTTGAATTTCTTGACTGGGGTTTAAGCTGCAATAAGCAAATGATTTGTGTCACCAATAAACCCGAACAGCCGGCACGTGCGATTGTTGAAGCCTTGGGGCTGAATCATTATTTTGTCGATGTGATTGGCGGGGACCGTTTTGAAGAACGTAAACCTCATCCACGGCAGTTGCTGTTTTGTGTTGGTGAATATAATGCCACTGCGGCAGAAACGCTCATGATTGGGGACTCCAGTAATGATGTGGAAGCAGCAAGACGTGCGGGAGTTGATTGTATTGTGGTGAGCTATGGCTATAATCATGGTGAAGATATTCATGATTGCCAGCCGCAACAAGTGGTTGATGATTTAACAGAATTACTTGCGCAATAAGTGAAAATTAAGGATAGTGGAATGAGAAATTGTATGGTTTTTCGATGGCGAAACTAAGTCAGATTACAGGAAAACAAACTTAAACCAGCCATATCGAAAACATAGAGAATACTCATGACAACTCAAGCTCAATTCGAACAGTTAAAATCTGAGGGTTATAACCTGATTCCGGTTTATCGTCAGCGTTTGGCCGATACCGAAACTCCATTATCCGTATTTGCACGTCTGAAAGACCACAGTCAGGCCTATCTGTTTGAATCGGTCGAGGGAGGAGAGAACTGGGCACGTTATTCCATTATCGGTTTGGGTGAGTCCACTGTTTTTTCATGCAACCGCGGTGTATTAACCGTTCAGCAGGTGGATGGTTCTGTTGATACTCAGTCATGTAGCGACCCATTTCAGTATATCCGTGATTTTCAGGCGCAGTTCCATGTGCCGACGCAAAAAGATTTGCCTGATTTACCGAGTTTCACCGGTGGGCTGGTGGGCTATTTTGGCTATGATTCGGTACGCTATATTGAACCGCGCCTAAAAAATGTGCCTGAAGCCGATCCGGTCGGTTTGCCGGATATCTGGATGATGCTGTCTAAAACCGTCATTGTGTTTGATAACTTAAAAGACACCTTGTTCCTGATTGTACATGCAGATGCAAATGATCCCGAGGCCTATGCCAAAGCCCTGGCTCAATTGGATGAACTGGAAAATACGCTGGCAACCCCGATCAGCCTGCAAGCCAAAAAACATACCGCTCCCCATTTTGAGTCTTTAACCGGGCATGACAAGTTTATCGAGTCGATTGCCAAGGTGAAGGAATATATTAAAGCGGGCGATGTCATGCAGGTAGTGCCGGGGCATCGTATGGTCTCGGACTTCGATGGCGAGCCTTTACAGGTCTATCGTGCCTTGCGTCATCTGAATCCATCACCGTATCTGTTTCTGGTTCAAGGGCGGACTTTAGATAATCAAAAGCCATTTCATATCGTAGGATCTTCACCTGAGATTTTATCGCGTCTGGAAAATGGCATTGCGACTGTGCGTCCTTTGGCCGGGACGCGTCCACGTGGTAAAACCAAAGAAGAAGATTTGGCGCTTGAGCAAGATCTGCTTTCTGATGAAAAAGAGATTGCTGAACATTTGATGCTGATTGACCTGGGGCGTAACGATGTTGGGCGTGTGTCAAAAATCGGTAAAGTGCAGGTCACGGATAAAATGGTGATCGAACGTTATTCGCATGTCATGCATATTGTCTCGAATGTGCAGGGTGAAGTTCGCGATGATGTCGATGCGCTGGATGTGTTTAAAGCCACTTTCCCGGCAGGTACGCTTTCGGGTGCACCAAAAATCCGTGCCATGGAAATTATTGACGAAGTCGAGCCGGTCAAACGCGGAATTTTTGGAGGGGCTGTGGGTTATTTAGGCTGGCATGGTGAAATGGACATGTCGATTGCCATTCGAACCTGTGTGATTCGTGAAAATAAGGTCTATGTTCAGGCTGGCGCAGGTCTGGTTTATGACTCAAATCCTGAATCTGAGTGGAATGAAACCCAAATAAAAGCTCGCGCAGTGATCAAAGCGGTTGAATTATCATCAAACGGATTGATTTTATGAGTTTTTGACGGTTTTTTTGAAAAAAACACTTGCACGGATTCTAAGTTTTGCTAAACTGCACACCGTTCCGATACGAAACGTACAAAACACTAAGAAACGCCGGCATAGCTCAGTTGGTAGAGCAACTGACTTGTAATCAGTAGGTCCACAGTTCGAATCCGTGTGCCGGCACCATCTTAGAAGTTTGAGTAGTGGGGTAAAAGAACAACACTGAAGTAAGTGTAAAATGGTGAGATTCCCGAGCGGTCAAAGGGAACAGACTGTAACTCTGTCGCGTAAGCTTCGAAGGTTCGAATCCTTCTCTCACCACCAATTTTAAGACTTCGATAAGTGGTTTATACCAACATCGTGCGGGAGTAGCTCAGTTGGTAGAGCGGTAGCCTTCCAAGCTACATGTCGCGAGTTCGACCCTCGTCTCCCGCTCCATTGAAGTTTTTATTTGCTCTTATAGCTCAGTGGTAGAGCACTCCCTTGGTAAGGGAGAGGTCTCGAGTTCAAATCTCGATAAGAGCTCCAGATACAGTTTGGCAACTTTGTTGCAAAGATTTTAAAAAGCAGGCTTATTAGTCTGCTTTTCAAGTATTGGGTGTTTGATTTTTTAAACGACATGTCGGAGCTGGGTTTTACTCAGGATTGTGTTCGACGTAAACGAGGAAGATGAACATGGCTAAGGCTAAGTTTGAACGTAACAAGCCACACGTAAACGTGGGCACAATTGGTCACGTCGACCATGGTAAAACTACTTTAACTGCTGCGATTGCAACTATTTGTGCAAAAACTTACGGCGGTGAAGCGAAAGATTACGCAGCAATTGACTCTGCACCAGAAGAAAAAGCACGTGGTATTACCATTAATACTTCACACGTAGAATACGATTCTCCATCTCGTCACTACGCTCACGTAGACTGCCCAGGACACGCCGATTATGTTAAAAACATGATCACTGGTGCTGCTCAGATGGACGGTGCAATCCTTGTATGTGCTGCGACTGACGGTCCTATGCCACAAACTCGTGAACACATCCTTTTGTCTCGCCAAGTAGGTGTACCTTACATCCTTGTGTTCCTGAACAAATGTGACCTTGTAGACGACGAAGAGTTGCTTGAACTGGTTGAAATGGAAGTTCGTGAACTTCTTTCTACTTATGACTTCCCTGGTGATGACACTCCTGTTATCCGTGGTTCAGCTTTGGCTGCGCTTAACGGTGACGCTGGTCAATATGGCGAATCTTCAGTTCTTGCTCTTGTTGAAGCGCTTGACACTTATATCCCAGAACCAGAACGTGCAATCGACAAAGCATTCTTGATGCCAATCGAAGACGTATTCTCAATTTCTGGTCGTGGTACAGTAGTAACTGGCCGTGTTGAATCAGGTATCGTGAAAGTAGGTGAAGAAGTTGAAATCGTAGGTATCAAAGATACAGTTAAGACAACTGTAACTGGCGTAGAAATGTTCCGTAAATTGCTTGACGAAGGTCGTGCAGGCGAGAACTGTGGTGTTCTTCTACGTGGTACTAAACGTGAAGACGTTCAACGTGGTCAAGTACTTGCTAAACCAGGTACAATCAAGCCGCACACTAAATTCGATGCAGAAGTATACGTACTTTCTAAAGAAGAAGGTGGTCGTCACACTCCATTCCTTAACGGTTACCGTCCACAGTTCTATTTCCGTACAACTGACGTAACTGGCGCGATTTCTTTGAAAGAAGGCGTTGAAATGGTTATGCCTGGTGACAACGTAGAAATGTCAGTAGAATTGATTCACCCAATCGCAATGGACCCAGGTCTACGTTTTGCGATCCGTGAAGGTGGTCGTACAGTTGGTGCTGGTGTTGTTGCTAAAGTAACTGCATAATAGCAACCATAAGTTGAAATTACAGATCGGGGACTTTAGTTCCCGATTTGTACTGTAGGTCAGTAGTTCAATTGGTAGAGCGTCGGTCTCCAAAACCGAATGTTGGGGGTTCGAGTCCCTCCTGGCCTGCCATTTTTTTAAAAAAAAGCTTGATGCTGGTTAAATTGTCATATAATAAGTCGCGAAGCCTACGACGAGTACAAAAATGTCGAATGATAAATCGCGTGACGCATTAAGCGAAGCGCCAATTCCACAAAGAAATAATTCTGCTGAAGTTGTTAATTCTGGTTCCCCTTTAGATATTGTTCTATGGGTTATCGCATTGATTTTGTTAATCGGTGCAGCCATAGGGGGGCAGTATTTGCCAGCGTATTGGGCACCAGCCAATAGTGTTTGGGTGCGCGTTGGAATAATTTTGGCTTGTATCGTAGTGGCTTTAGGTTTATTATACGCCACCCATCAAGGCAAAGGCTTTGTTCGTTTGTTGAAAGACGCTCGAATTGAGCTGCGTCGTGTGACTTGGCCGACTAAGCAGGAAACGGTATCCACATCTTGGCATGTTCTTGCTGTTGTTGTAATCGCTGCCATTGTTTTATGGTGTTTTGATTACATCTTGGGCTGGTTAATGAAGTTTTTTATCGGGTAAAAGAGCTATGAAACGTTGGTACATTATTCATGCCTATTCAGGTTATGAAAAACAAGTGATGCGTTCACTTAATGATCGAATCCAGCGTAGCGCTGTAGCCGATAGCTTTGGTGAAGTCCTGGTTCCTACCGAAGAAGTGGTAGAGATGAAGGATGGTAAGAAGCGTAAATCAGAGCGTAAATTCTTTCCTGGCTACGTATTAGTCGAAATGGAAATGAATGATGATACCTGGCACATCGTTAAAGAATGTCCAAAAGTATTGGGTTTCATTGGTGGTACAGCAGAGAAACCTGCACCAATTACGCAAAAAGAAGCTGATGCGATTCTTGCGCGTGTACGCAATACTGGTGAAGCACCTCGTCCTAAGACGATGTTTGAGCCAGGCGAAGAATTACTCGTTATTGATGGTCCATTTACCGACTTTAAAGGTGTGGTGGAAGAAGTTCTTTACGAGAAGTCACGTTTGACGTTGACAATCAATGTATTCAATCGTCCAACTCAGGTTGAGCTCGAATTTCGTCAAGTCGAAAAAGCGAACTGATTTAAGTTGGATTGAAAACGCCCGATTTGTTATGGATCGGGCATTGTTGTTGTAACAGTATTGTTACATAAATAGCGTTGGGGAGCCTAGCGGCGTTTGTACCCAGAGGTAATTTGAAATGGCTAAGAAGATTGACGGCTATATCAAGCTGCAAGTTCCAGCTGGTAAAGCGAATCCATCTCCACCGATTGGTCCTGCACTAGGTCAACGTGGTGTTAACATCATGGCATTCTGTAAAGAATTCAATGCTGCTACACAAAAAGTTGAACCAGGTCTTCCAATTCCTGTAGTGATTACTGTGTACAACGACAAGTCGTTCACATTTATCATGAAAACTCCACCTGCTGCTATTCTTCTTAAGAAAGCTGCTGGTATTCAAAAGGGTTCAGCTGTACCTAACAAAACTAAAGTTGGTAAGTTGACTCGTGCTCAGTTAGAAGAAATTGCGACTACTAAAGAACCAGATTTAACTGGTGCTGATTTAGACGCACGTGTACGTACCATTGCTGGTTCTGCGCGTTCTATGGGCTTGGAAGTGGAGCTATAAGACATGGCTAAATTAACTAAACGTCAAAAAGCCATTGCTGCTGCTGTAGAAGCAAACAAAGTTTACACTTTGGAAGAAGCAGTACAAGTTTTAACTAGCCTTCCTGCTGCTAAATTCAAAGAATCTTTGGATGTATCAGTAAATCTAGGTGTTGACCCACGTAAATCTGACCAGGTTGTTCGTGGCGCGACTACACTTCCTGCAGGTACTGGTAAAACTGTACGTGTTGCTGTGTTTGCTCAAGGTGCTGCTGCTGAAGCTGCTAAAGCTGAAGGCGCAGACATCGTTGGTTTTGATGATCTTGCTGAAAGCATTCAAGCGGGTAACCTTGATTTCGACGTAGTAATTGCTGCTCCAGATGCAATGCGCGTTGTAGGTAAACTTGGTACGATTCTTGGTCCACGTGGCTTAATGCCAAACCCTAAAGTGGGTACAGTAACTCCTGACGTAGCTGGCGCTGTTAAAAACGCTAAAGCTGGTCAAGCACGTTACCGTGTAGACAAAGCGGGTATCATCCACGCTGCGATCGGTCAAGTTGGCTTTGAAGCTGCTGCTGTTCGTCAAAACGTTGAAGCTCTTGTAGCTGACCTTAAGAAAGCAAAACCTGCGACTTCTAAAGGTGTTTACATCAAAAAGATCACTTTAAGCTCAACTATGGGTCCTGGTCTTACTATTGATGTAGCAAACGTATCTAACTAAGTTTGACTTAGAAAAGAATTTTAAAGCCCTGAAGATGTCTCCTTCTCCCTCTGGGAGAAGGTCGGGAAGAGGGTTAAACCTCTCCCTAGTCCTCTCCTATAAGGAGAGGGGATAATTTAGGCAAACTTTGAATTGATAAATGTAAATTTGTCAGCGTCAAAGACCTCGGGCGAGGGGAGTTCTTTGGAACTCACTTCTTAAAAGTCCAGTCCGAGTAGACGCGGTGGTGTGATTTGTTCATCCTCCGCGTGTAAGTCCAGTGATGGCCTTACGAATTGGGAGTGTACTTCTTTGTAAGTGCATAAATCACCGTTAGGAGGTTTTACAATGGCTCTTCTTATCGAAGGCAAAAAACAGATCGTAGCTGAAGTAGCTGAAGTTGCTTCTACTGCATTTGCTGCTGTTGTTGCTGACTACCAAGGTTTAACTGTTGAGCAATTAACTGCTCTTCGTGTTGAAGCTCGTAAACTAGGTGTTGCTACACGTGTTGTGCGTAATACTTTAGCTAAACGTGCTCTTCAAGATACTCAATTCAATATCTTGAATGACAACCTTGTTGGCCCAACAATCTTAGCTTTCTCAACTTCTGAAGACGACATGGGCGCAGCTGCTCGCTTGTTTGAAGAATTTGCTAAAACTAACAAAGCATTTGAACTTAAAGCTGCTGCATTTGACGGCAAGGTTTATCAAGGTGCTGAAGTTAGCGTTATCGCAAACCTTCCAAACCAAGAAAAAGCGCTTACTATGCTTGCAAACGTTCTTCAAGCTCCTATTTCGAAATTGGGTCGCCTTATTACTGCGCTCAAAGAGAAAAACGAGTCAGAAGCTGCATAAGCTTAAATTTACTTTCACACCATTCAATCCCCATTTGGAGTTATTCTCATGGCTTTAACTAACGAAGAAATCTTAAACGCAGTTGCTGAAAAAACTGTTCTTGAACTTGTTGAACTTATCTCTGCTTTTGAAGAAAAATTCAACGTATCTGCTGCTGCTGTAGCTGTTGCTGCTGGTCCTGCTGCTGGTGCTGCTGTTGAAGAACAAACTGAATTCAACGTTGAGTTGACTTCTTTCGGTGCTAACAAAGTAGCTGTAATTAAAGCAGTTCGTGAAATCACTGGTCTTGGCTTGAAAGAAGCTAAAGACATGGTTGAAGGCGCTCCTTCAGTTCTTAAAGAAGGCGTTTCTAAAGAAGAAGCTGAAGAACTTAAGAAAAAACTTGAAGAAACTGGTGCTACAGTTACTGTTAAGTAATTTCGATCGGGGTCTAATTTTAAATTGACCCCAAAAATTGGCTGATGGCTCTTGGGTCATCAGCCTTTTTGCGTTACAATTATCGGCTCGATTTTTGTTTGATTGGTGTAAAAAAGCATCAATTATTATAATAATCAATAATATCAAACGTTTACCAATATTTTTTATATTTGAAAATATTGCTAAGCGTTTTAATACCACTAAAAATTGCAGCATTTGTAAAAAGTGGTGGCCATATCGGCCTGTGTAATTCCTTCTAGGTCCGTTCTGCAGGCGGACTTAGTTTACTTTCCGAGGACTCCAGATGGCATACTCATATACCGAAAAGAAACGGATCCGTAAGAATTTTGGTAAATTGCCTAGCGTCATGGATGCTCCGTACTTGCTCGCGATTCAGGTCGATTCGTACCGAACATTCTTACAAGATGGCAAAACACCAAAAAACCGCGAAGATATCGGTCTCCAAGCCGCATTTCGTTCAGTTTTTCCTATTGAAAGTTATTCTGGCAATGCTGCTTTAGAATTTGTTGAGTATAGTCTTGGTAAGCCTGAGTTTGACGTGCGTGAATGTATTTTACGTGGTTCAACTTATGCAGCACCAATGCGTGTAAAAATTCGTTTGATCTTAAAAGATCGCGAAACCAAATCAATTAAAGACGTACGTGAACAAGAAGTGTACATGGGTGAAATGCCACTCATGACAGAAAACGGTACTTTTGTCATCAATGGTACTGAGCGTGTAATCGTATCTCAATTACACCGTTCACCAGGCGTGTTCTTTGACCACGATAAAGGCAAAACACATTCTAGCGGTAAAGTTCTTTATTCTGCACGTATCATTCCTTACCGTGGTTCATGGCTGGATTTCGAATTCGATGCTAAAGACCTTGTATATGTTCGTATTGACCGTCGTCGTAAATTGCTTGCGACTGTGGTTCTTCGTGCTTTGGGTTATAGCAACGAACAAATCCTGGATATGTTCTACGAAAAAGTACCTGTGTATCTTGACATGGGTAGCTACCAGATTGACCTGGTTCCAGAACGTCTTCGTGGCGAAATGGCGCAATTCGACATTGCTGACAATGACGGTAAAGTGATTGTAGAGCAAGGTAAACGTATCAATGCGCGTCACGTACGTCAGATGGAAGCTGCTGGTTTAGAAAAACTTTCTGTTCCGGATGAATACTTGTACGAACGTATTGTTGCTGAAGATGTTGCTTTACGTGACGGTGAAGTGATTGCAGCCAATACGGTATTGAGCCATGAGATCATGGTGAAATTGGCTGAAGGTGGCGTAAAACAATTTAACGTATTGTTCACGAATGATATCGATCGCGGTTCATTCATTGCTGACTCTTTACGTGCTGATACAACTACTGGTCGTGAAGAAGCACTGGTAGAAATCTACAAAGTGATGCGTCCAGGCGAGCCACCAACAAAAGAAGCTGCTGAGAACCTGTTCAACAACCTGTTCTTCTCTTCTGAACGTTATGACTTGTCTCCGGTCGGTCGTATGAAGTTCAACCGTCGTTTGGGTCGTCCTTACGAAGTCGGTACTGATCAGAAGTCTCGTGAAGTTGAAGGTATTCTTTCAAACGAAGACATCACTGATGTATTAAAAACATTGGTTGAAATTCGTAACGGTAAAGGTGAAGTCGACGATATTGACCATTTAGGTAACCGTCGTGTTCGTTCTGTTGGTGAAATGACAGAAAACCAGTTCCGTGTTGGTCTTGTTCGTGTTGAACGTGCTGTTAAAGAACGTTTAAGCCAAGCTGAAACTGACAACTTGTCTCCGCAAGATTTAATCAATGCGAAACCAGTTGCTGCTGCAATCAAAGAATTCTTTGGTTCAAGTCAGTTGTCTCAGTTCATGGACCAAAACAACCCGTTGTCTGAAATTACACACAAACGTCGTGTATCAGCGCTTGGGCCTGGTGGTTTGACACGTGAACGTGCGGGCTTCGAAGTACGTGACGTACATCAAACTCACTATGGTCGTGTGTGTCCAATTGAGACTCCTGAGGGTCCAAACATTGGTTTGATTAACTCACTTTCTGTTTATGCGAAATGTAATAACTTCGGTTTCCTGGAAACTCCATACCGTAAAGTTGTAGATGGTCGTGTAACAGATGACGTTGAATATCTTTCTGCAATTGAAGAAGTAGGTACTGTCATTGCACAGGCCGATTCTGCAATTGATAAAGAAGGTAACCTGACTGAAGAATTCGTTTCTGTACGTCACCAAGGTGATTTCGTACGTATGCCTCCTGAAAAAGTGACGCATATGGATGTATCTGCTCAACAGGTTGTATCTGTTGCTGCATCACTTATTCCATTCCTTGAACACGATGATGCGAACCGTGCATTGATGGGTTCAAACATGCAACGTCAGGCAGTACCTACGTTGATCGCCGACAAGCCGCTTGTTGGTACTGGTATGGAAGCAAACGTAGCGCACGACTCAGGTGTATGTGTACTTGCGAAACGTGGTGGTCGTATTGAATTTGTAGACGCGTCTCGTGTGGTAATTCGTGTCAACGAAGAAGAGATGATCGCAGGTGAAGCAGGTGTAGATATTTACAACCTGATCAAATATACACGTTCGAACCAGAACACTTGTATCAACCAGAAAGTTCTTGTGAAACTTGGTGATAAAGTTGGTCGTGGTGACGTTCTTGCGGATGGTCCATCTACGGATGGCGGTGAATTGGCGCTTGGTCAAAACATGCGCGTAGCGTTCATGACCTGGAACGGTTACAACTACGAAGACTCGATCTTGTTATCTGAGCGTGTTCTTCAAGAAGACCGTTTAACGTCGATTCATATTCAAGAATTGTCATGTGTTGCACGTGATACCAAGTTAGGTGCAGAAGAAATTACTGCTGATATTCCTAACGTTGGCGAAGCTGCACTGTCTAAACTGGACGAGTCAGGTATTGTTTACATCGGTGCTGAAGTAACAGCGGGTGACATCCTGGTTGGTAAAGTAACACCGAAAGGTGAAACGCAGTTGACGCCTGAAGAAAAATTGCTTCGTGCAATCTTCGGTGAAAAAGCAGCTGACGTTAAAGACTCTTCTTTACGTGTGTCTTCAGGTGTGAAAGGTACAGTGATTGACGTTCAAGTGTTTACACGTGACGGTCTTGAAAAAGACGAACGTGCTCAAGCCATTGAAAAAGCTCAATTGGATGCTTACCGTAAAGACTTGAAAGAAGAATTCAAAATCTTCGAAGAAGCAGCACGTGAACGTATTGTTCGCCTGTTGAAAGGTCAAGAATCGAATGGTGGTGGTACCACTAAACGCGGTGACAAGCTTACTGAAGAATTGTTATCTGGTTTAGAGCTTGTTGACTTACTGGATATCCAGCCAAGTGATGAAGCAATTGCTGAGCGTTTAACTCAAATCCAAGTGTTCTTGAAAGAGAAGAGCCAAGAGATTGACGAGAAATTTGCAGAGAAAAAACGCAAACTTTCTACGGGTGATGAACTGACTACTGGCGTATTGAAAGTGGTTAAGGTTTACCTCGCAGTTAAACGTCGCATCCAGCCGGGTGATAAGATGGCCGGTCGTCACGGTAACAAGGGTGTTGTATCGAACATCTTGCCTGTAGAAGACATGCCGCACGATGCCAACGGTGTTCCTGTGGATGTGGTACTTAACCCGCTGGGTGTACCATCACGTATGAACGTGGGGCAGATTCTGGAAACTCACTTGGGTATGGCAGCGAAAGGTCTTGGTGATCAAATCGACAAGATGTTGAAAGAGCAACGCACTGTACTTGAGCTTCGTGACTTCTTAGACAAGATTTACAACAAAGTTGGCGGTCAGCAAGAAGATCTTGACAGCTTGACTGATGATGAAATCTTGGCATTATCTGGTAATTTGCGTGCTGGTGTTCCTTTAGCAACACCTGTATTCGATGGTGCTGAAGAATCGCAAATCAAAGAATTGCTTGAACTTGGTGGCATTTCACGTACGGGTCAAACGGTATTGTATGATGGCCGTACCGGTGAACGTTTTGACCGTCCAGTAACTGTAGGTTACATGTACATGCTGAAACTGAACCACTTGGTTGATGACAAGATGCATGCGCGTTCTACAGGTTCTTACTCTCTAGTAACGCAACAACCATTGGGTGGTAAAGCCCAGTTCGGTGGTCAGCGTTTCGGTGAGATGGAAGTCTGGGCACTGGAAGCATACGGTGCAGCTTATACGCTCCAAGAAATGCTTACTGTGAAATCGGATGACGTTGAAGGTCGTACTCGTATCTATAAGAACATTGTAGATGGTAACCATTACATGGACCCAGGTATGCCTGAATCGTTCAACGTATTGACCAAAGAGATCCGTTCTTTAGGTATCAACATTGAACTGAAAAATGGTGACTAATTAAATCCCCCTGACCCCCTTTTTCAAAGGGGGAAAGTTCCCCTCTTTATCAAAGAGGGGCTAGGGGAGATTCCAAATTTCAGTTAAAAAACAATATTTGTGACCCAGTTGTGAAGTGAAAATCTCCACAACACACGGAGAAAAAAATTGAAAGACTTGCTCGATATCATGCGCAAAAAGACGGATTCTGATGGTCATGCTCCAGTAGAGTTTGATCGCATCCGTATTGGTCTTGCGTCACCAGAAATGATTAAGTCATGGTCTCATGGTGAAGTTAAAAAGCCAGAGACAATTAACTACCGTACCTTCAAACCTGAACGTGACGGTTTGTTCTGTGCCAAAATCTTTGGTCCGGTAAAAGATTACGAATGCTTGTGTGGTAAATACAAGCGTATGAAATACAAAGGCGTCATTTGTGAAAAATGTGGCGTTGAAGTAACAACTGCGAAAGTTCGTCGTGAGCGTATGGGTCACATCGAATTGGCTTCTCCAGTTGCGCACATCTGGTTCTTGAAATCATTACCGTCTCGTATCGGTCTTCTTCTAGACATGACTTTACGTGACATCGAACGCGTATTGTATTTCGAATCTTACGTGGTCACTGACCCAGGTATGACTCCAATGGAGAAATACCAACTTCTGAACGATGAAGAATACTTCACGGCGTTAGAAGAGCACGGTGATGAATTCACTGCAAAAATGGGTGCAGAAGCTGTTCAGGACCTGTTGAAAGACATCGATCTTGAAGCTGAAATTTCACGTCTTCGCGAAGAAATTCCTAACACAACTTCAGAAACCAAGCTGAAAAAAGCGTCTAAACGCTTGAAGTTGATGGAAGCGTTCAAAGAGTCAAACAACAAGCCAGAATGGATGGTATTAACTGTATTGCCAGTTCTTCCACCAGACCTTCGTCCGTTGGTTCCGCTTGAAGGTGGACGTTTCGCGACTTCTGATTTGAACGATCTTTACCGTCGTGTGATTAACCGTAACAACCGTTTAAAACGTCTTCTTGACCTTGCTGCTCCAGACATTATCGTACGTAACGAAAAACGTATGCTGCAAGAGTCTGTAGATGCATTGCTTGATAACGGTCGTCGTGGTCGTGCAATTACCGGTTCGAACAAACGTCCGCTTAAATCTTTGGCTGATATGATCAAAGGTAAGCAAGGTCGTTTCCGTCAAAACTTACTTGGTAAGCGTGTCGATTACTCTGGTCGTTCGGTTATTACTGTAGGTCCAACTTTACGTTTGCACCAATGTGGTCTTCCGAAGAAAATGGCACTTGAATTATTCAAGCCATTCATTTTCGCAAAACTGCAAGCTTCTGGCCAAGCAACAACCATTAAAGCTGCGAAGAAAATGGTTGAGCGCGAAACTCCAGAAGTTTGGGACGTTCTTGCTCACGTGATCCGTCAACATCCAGTGATGTTGAACCGTGCGCCTACACTTCACCGTTTGGGTCTTCAAGCATTTGAACCAACCCTGATTGAAGGTAAAGCGATCCGTCTACACCCACTCGTATGTGCTGCGTTCAACGCCGACTTCGACGGTGACCAAATGGCGGTACACGTACCATTAACACTTGAAGCTCAGTTAGAAGCTCGTGCGTTAATGATGTCGACCAACAACATCTTGTCACCAGCCAACGGTGAGCCAATCATCGTACCTTCTCAGGACGTGGTCTTGGGCTTGTATTACATCACGCGTGATGCGATCAATGCCAAAGGTGAAGGTATGGTGTTCGCGGATACTGACGAAGTAAACCGTGCACTTGCAACAGGTCAGGTAGATTTACACGCTCGCGTTAAAGCACGTGTACACCAGACTGTGATTGACGAAGATGGAAACCGTGAACAGCAAACCATTATTGTTGACACGACTCCAGGCCGCTGTCTGCTTTGGGAAGTTGTTCCTGAAGGTATGGACTTCCAGCAAATCAACGTTGAGATGACGAAAAAGAACATCTCCAAGTTAATTAACTCTTGCTACCGTAAATTGGGTCTGAAAGATACCGTTATCTTTGCTGACCAATTGATGTACCTGGGCTTCCGTCAAGCGACTCGTTCTGGTGTATCTGTTGGTATGGAAGACATGCTCATTCCACCAGCGAAATACTCGATCATCGAAAAAGCAGAAGTTGAAGTTCGTGAAATCGAACAACAATTCGAACAAGGTTTCGTAACTGCCGGTGAACGTTATAACAAGGTAGTCGATATCTGGGCACGTACCAATGACCAGGTAGCGAAAGCGATGATGGATAACTTGTCTTTCACGACTGTTAAGAACAAACAGGGTGAAGATGAGAAACAGAAATCATTCAACAGTATCTACATGATGTCTGACTCGGGTGCCCGTGGTTCGGCAGCTCAGATTCGTCAGTTGGCGGGTATGCGTGGTTTGATGGCGAAACCAGATGGTTCGATCATTGAAACCCCGATTAAAGCAAACTTCCGTGAAGGTTTGACAGTACTTCAGTACTTCATTTCAACACATGGTGCGCGTAAAGGTTTGGCCGATACAGCACTTAAAACAGCAAACTCTGGTTACTTGACTCGTCGTCTGGTAGACGTAGCGCAGGATTTGGTTATTACCGAGCCGGATTGCGGTACTTATGGCGGTCTGGTCATGACGCCATTCATTCAAGGTGGCGATGTCATCGAGAATCTGGGTGCTCGAGTATTGGGTCGTGTTGTTGCTGAAGATGTGAAACGTGCTGGTTCTGACGAAGTCATTCTTCCACGTAACACGTTGATTGACGAAAAAATTGCTGCCTTCCTTGAAGAAGCAGGTGTCGATGAAGTTAAAGTACGTTCAGTTGTAAACTGTGAATCTACATTTGGCGTATGTGCGAAGTGTTATGGTCGTGACCTTGCTCGCGGTCACTTGGTGAATCCAGGTGAATCTGTGGGTGTAATGGCTGCTCAATCAATTGGTGAGCCAGGTACACAGTTAACCATGCGTACGTTCCACGTGGGTGGTGCTGCGAGCCGAACTTCTGCTGCAAACAGCGTACAAGTTCGTAACAAAGGTACAGTACGTTTCCACAACGTGAAAACAGTACAACATGCCAAAGGTCATTTGGTATCGACTTCACGTTCAGGTGAGATCGGTATTGCGGATGATTTAGGTCGTGAACGCGAACGCTATAAACTTCCTTACGGTGCATCTATCTTGTTGAAAGATGGTGAAGCTGTAGAAGCAGGCGGTATCGTAGCGACTTGGGATCCACATACACATCCATTGGTTACAGAAGTTGCCGGTAAAGTACGTTTCAGCCAAATTGCTGATGGCGTAACTGTGACATCGAAAACTGATGATGCAACAGGTATGACTACAATCGAAATCTTGCCAGTGACTTCACGTCCTGCGTCAGGTAAAGATTTGCGTCCAGCGGTTGTATTGGATACCACTGATGGTGGCGAACAGTTCTACTTCTTGCCACAAAATACCATTCTTTCTGTCCGTGATGGCGAAACGATTGGTGTCGGTGACGTTATTGGTCGTGTACCACAAGAAACTTCACGTACCCGTGATATTACCGGTGGTCTTCCACGCGTAGCTGACTTGTTCGAAGCACGTAAACCGAAAGAGCATGCAATTCTTGCTGAAATTTCTGGTGTTGTAAGCTTCGGTAAAGAGACTAAAGGCAAGAACCGTCTTGTGATTACTCCGGATGATGGCTCTGAGATTTACGAAGAGCTTATTCCGAAGTGGCGTACGATTAACGTGTTCGAAGGCGAGCATGTGAACCGTGGTGAAACCATTTCTGATGGTCCGCAAAATCCACACGACATCTTGCGCTTGAAAGGCGAAGTGGCATTGACCAACTACATCGTGAACGAAGTTCAGGACGTATACCGTCTGCAAGGTGTAAAAATCAACGATAAACACATCGAAGTGATCGTGCGTCAAATGTTGCGTAAAGTCGACATTACTGACGGTGGCGATACAAGCTTCATCAAAGGCGAACAAGTGGATTACATCCGTGTTATGAGTGAGAACCAAGCTGTTCTTGCACAGAACAAGTTCCCGGCGAAGTTTGAACGTCAATTGATGGGTATTACCAAAGCATCGCTTTCTACTGACTCGTTCATCTCTGCTGCATCGTTCCAGGAAACAACACGCGTGTTAACTGAAGCGGCTGTAACAGGTAAAGAAGATGACCTACGTGGCTTGAAAGAAAACGTTGTTGTGGGTCGCTTGATTCCAGCGGGTACTGGTCTTGCGTACCACTTGGAACGTCGTCGTCAAGAAGCAGAAGCTGCAGAACATGCGCTGGTTAATGACTTCTCTGATGTAGACCAAGCATTAAGCCAAGCATTTAACCAAGAATTCTAATTCGACGTTAAATGACTCAAAAAAGACGCCTTCGGGCGTCTTTTTTTATGCCTCTGTTTTTGAGAGCATATTGGGGATTTTAGAGAGGGAATAAGTTTTTTAAAAATAAGATCTTGTATGCTCAAATCATTTTTAGGTTAAATGAGATTGAAATAAGCTCATTTCTCCGTAGCGGAATGGCTTTGTATAAATAAATTCACCGCTTGGGTATATGTATTATTTTGCCCAAGTGACTGGTTGATTTCTCTGTGTGAAAGTGGAATAGGCAATAGCTGGGTTTTGGTTCCTGATTTTTGTGCTTGCTGAATAAATTGCTGTGCCTGTATACATGGTTGGTCTGGCCGAATTGTGGAACAAACAGCGAGAAATGCCGGTAAAGTTTGGTGTACTTGAGATATAGGAGAAAGTGCTTTCCAGTTTGATGGCTGATTACCAAAGGCTTGATCATAAAACCGTGCATGTCGAGTTTGCATAATAATTTCGACATTATAGGCAGCACTGTCTAAAGCCACTGTAGCACGCCAGGGCTGAGGCTGCGATGTCAGCCAGAGGGGGCGTGTAGTGAGTAGGCTGACTAAGTGTGCACCTGCTGAATGTCCCATCAGAACCAAACGTTTAGGATCAGCATGCCAATTTGCAGCCTGTTTCTGGATATAAATAAGTGCTTCTGCAATATCTTGGGTTTGTTGTTGTACGCTGACCTCAGGAACCAATCGATAATTGAGGGAAATAAATACCCAGTTTTGTTTGGTCCAATATGCCACTTTGTTTTTGACTACAGCCGCATTATTTTTATCTCCAGTGGTCCAGGCTCCTCCATGTACCATCACAATTAACGGTGTCAGCGTTTTATCTGGGAAAGCTTTGGTGGGGAAATAGATATCCATGACCTGTTGAGCATGAGGCCCATAAGCAATATTTTTCAGGACTTTGGTTTTATTCATTAAGCTTGTATCAGAAGAATCCGGATAGGCCGATGAATTGTAACAGAACAATGTAAATATCAAGCAAAGGCGTTTTTTCATTCTCGTGATCCTTCCCATTTAAATAATATTAAATAAAGCCGCTGTGTTATTTAAAATTTTTCTTATAAAGTTATGTATCGATGGGAATACTTTAACTGATTTCTGATTTCTGATTTCTGATTTCTGATTTCTGATTTCTGATTTCGAACAATCGATCTTCCACATGCCGAATCGATTTTTTGGTATTTTAATTAAAATTAAATTACAACATTCAACATTAAAACTTGGAAAAGTAACATTACGCGGATATTAACTTCACACTCATGACGTATGCTGTAACAAATAGCCAAAAGGACATATCTCATGAAAAAGTTAATGAGCGTGATGGCAATGGCAACCCTGTCGACTTTTATGCTGGCAGGGTGTGATTCTATGTCTCCAAGAGAGCAACGTATTGGCGCAGCTGCACTTGGTGGTGCGGTTGGTGGTGGTGTAGGGAATCAGGTTGGTGGCGGTATCGGTGCAGCTGTCGGTGGTGGTGCCGGTGCAGCAGTAGGCAGTAAAACCCAGGGTGGTTCTAACCGTAATGCGACCTATAGTGGTGTCGGTGGTGCTATTGGTTCTGCGGTGGGTAAAAGTATCTTTGGGGGTAATGCCGGAGCTGCCATTGGTGGTGCCATTGGTGGTGGAGCAGGTGCAGCCATTGAAGAGAAAAAACGTTAATGAAGTTTAAAAATTTGATAAAAAGCGCTTGTTAATCAGGCGCTTTTTTGTCAATTATGGCTGGCCTTTGGTTTTTTTCGGCGGATATAGATGGTTTTTTCTACCTCGGCAATCCGTACGCCCGATTCATCAAAAATATTTACATGATAGTTTCGGTATACCGGGGCGTGATTTTCAGCAAGTCGCTTAATCTGGTCAATTTCTGTTGGATCGAGACGAATATCGGCATACACCGTACCACGACCAGGTGAGAGAAATTGTATGGATGCAGATTTATCCCACACAATGTATTTTGAACCCAAATGATGCATCAAAATCAGCATATATAAAGGATCGACCATTGCATATAAACTGCCGCCAAAATGTACACCGACAACATTTTGATTTTTACGGGTTAAAGGCATTTTGATGCGAATATGGTAATTCGCCAGATCCACCTTATCGATTTCAATCCCTGCACCGCGGTAAGGTGCATAGCGATTTAATAAAAATTTAGAGATAGCAGGAATTGTCTGTAGTTTTTTGAAAAGGCTCATTTGGGTCAATTATTATTTTTCGGCTTCAGAACATACTAAAACACAATGATCAGGCTGGCATTGATCGGATTGCCCAGATTCTGCAATAAATAGGCAATAAAAGAATAGGATAAAAATATATGCAAGCACAAACACAATGGGTGACTACTTCAGATCAGCAGCGGCTTTATGTGAAAACATGGGGCAATGAGGCAAACCCTGCTTTAGTCCTGGTTCATGGCTATCCGGATAATCAGGAAGTTTGGGAGCTGGTCATTCAGCAGCTGATTCAAGATTTTTATGTGTTGAGCTATGATGTACGCGGTGCAGGGAAATCCTCCATTCCGAAACGGATTCGTGACTATCGGCTGGAACAGTTATCTTTAGATCTGGAAAGTGTGGTCAATACCGTATTGGAAGACCATCCTTTTCACTTGGCAGCACATGACTGGGGTTCAATCCAGTCTTGGGAATCGGTGACTGAGCCGAAGTTTCGGGGGCGAATTTTATCTTATAGTACTATTTCCGGGCCCTGTCTGGATCATACCGCTTTCTGGATGCGTCAGCAATTTAAACAAAATAAGCCCAGGTTTTTTAAACAGCTGACTAAATCCTGGTATATCGCGGTGTTTCAATTGCCCTTGTTGGCGCCAGTCATCTGGACTTTATTTACGCCTGAAAAATGGGACAAAGTTTTGCAACAGTTAGAGCAGCAAAAAGATTTACCTTTAAACAGCCATATTGCTGCAGATGGAAAACATGGTATTGGACTGTATCGTGCCAACTTCATCCCACGTTTAACCCAACCACGTCAGCGTTTTGCTGTTTGTCCGGTGCAGGCGATTGTGCTGAAAAGAGACAATTTTGTCAGTCCGGAACTGATTGATGAAATGCCGAAATGGGCAGAAAATTTTCAGCATGTAGAAATAGATGCTAACCATTGGGCAATATTGAGCCAAGCAGAGTTGGTCGCAGAATATATCAAAAAATTTGCGCTAAAAAATAATTGAACAATTCTTTTTGATATAAATTTTAATTAAAATCAATTTCTTGTTGTTTTTTGACTGAGCCGATTTATTTACAGTTTCAAAAGGGTGCATCTGTTAAAATAACGGCTTTTTATCTTCCTTAAAATTTTCATGAATGCAGTAGTAATTGCGATTGCCGTGATGTTTATACTCTCACTGGCACGAGTTTCTGTTGTCTTGACTTTGGTCATTTCAGCGATTATTGGTGGCTTGGTTGCAGGTCTAAGTTTGTCGGATACTGTAACTGCATTTAATGCGGGTCTGGGTGATGGGGCAGAAGTTGCCCTGGCTTATGCGGTATTGGGTGCTTTTGCTTTGGCCTTGTCAAAATCAGGCTTGCCTGATCTTTTGGCACATAAATTAATTGGTTTGCTGGGTGCGGAAGCCACGCATCAAAAAACCAGAAAAGTAAAATATTTACTGTTAAGCATTTTACTGGTTGCAGCCATTTTTTCTCAAAACCTGATTCCTGTGCATATCGCCTTTATTCCGGTCTTGGTTCCTCCTTTACTTAAGGTTATGAATCACATGAATTTAGACCGTCGTGCGGCAGCATGTGTACTGACCATGGGGTTGGTCGGAACCTACATTTTCCTGCCAGTCGGTTTTGGTTCCATTTTCCTTGAACAAATTTTGATGGGCAACATCAATAAAATTGGTGCAGCCTATGGCTTGCATGTAGAGCGCTGGATGATGCCGATGGGGATGGCTATTCCGGTCATTGGCATGCTGATCGGTACGTTGACTGCTGTATTTTTCAGCTATCGCAAACCACGTCATTATATTGATCGTGCGGTTGCTCGTGTGACCACCATCGATCTGGACAAGCCAATTCGTGCGGGCGAAGTGAGTCTGCAAGCGGATGCCGAAGAACTCAAACATGAAGCAGAACAAGCGCCAGTCATCGCGAAAAAAACCATCTTTATGGCACTACTCGCGATTTCCTTGACTTTGGTTGCCCAGCTGTATTCAGGCTCGATGATCTTGGGTGGACTGGTCGGTTTTGCGGTACTGTCTGCTGCGGGTATCTTCAAATGGCAAGAGGCCGATGATGTCTTCGTTCAAGGCATGCGCATGATGGCATTGGTCGGCTTCATTATGATTTCTGCGGCTGGTTTTGCTTCGGTGATGACGCATACTGGTGACATCAATAGTCTGGTGAATGGGGTAGTGCATCTGATTGGTGACAACAAAGCCTTGGCTGCATTCCTGATGCTGTTTATTGGTTTGTTCGTAACCATCGGGATTGGTTCATCATTCTCCAGTGTACCGGTATTGGCAGTGATTTATGTACCGCTGTGCATACAATTTGGCTTTTCTCCATTGGCTACTGTGGCCTTGATTGGTACCGCAGCAGCATTGGGTGATGCCGGCTCTCCAGCTTCAGACTCAACTTTAGGTCCAACTGCAGGTCTGGGTGTAGATGGTCAGCATGATCATATTTGGGATACGGTTGTTCCAACATTTATCCATTTTAATATTCCATTATTGGTATTTGGCTGGATTGCTGCAATGGTACTTTAATGAATTTTTAATTCATTTTATTGCTTATTTTAAAACATGTATTTAAAATAAATGTTATTAAATAATTAATATAATAAAACCAAGCAATATACTTGGAATATAATCATTAATCTGATTAACATGGTTGGTATTAAAAACCAACTATGTTGATCTGATTAAAATAAATAACTAATATTTTCAATAGTTTAAAAATAAATAAATTTAAAATAATTAATGGCTATTGCATATTAATAATAGGCATGTTTATTATTAATTAATGTTTAAATTTTGTAGTAATTATCCTTCTAGAGGTGATTTAAAATGTTAAAACAAGTTGCTCTTATCGCGTTAATGGGGATGTCTGCTTCTGCAATGGCAGGTCAATGGCAGGTTAAAGTGGGTGGTTCTGTAGTTGCTCCAACTGGAGACACAAGTATTTTAGGTGGCGCAGCTAAAGTAGAAGCTGATGATGAATATGCATTCACGCCTTCCGTGGAATATTTCTTCAATGACAATATTTCAACTGAATTACTTCTTGCAACACCAATTAGTCATGATGTGTTGTTGAATGGAGATAACGCTGTAAAAATTAAACAGTTACCACCTACCTTGACAGTGAAATATAATTTTAAAAACTCAACTGGCTTCACACCATACATTGGTGTGGGTGGTACAGCATTCATTGCTTGGGATGAAAGCGAACGTGGTCCTTTAACTGGTACTGATGTTAAAGTTAAAGAAGACTTTGGTTTTGCAGGTCAAGTTGGATTGAACTTTAAACCAGCAGATGCGAAAAACTGGGGTGTATTTGCTGACGTACGTTATGCGAAAATTAGCCCTGAAGTAACAGTTAAAGCAGGCGGTACTACTCCTACTAAATTTGATTTGGATATTGATCCACTTGTGTACACTATTGGCTATAGCTACAAATTCTAAAATAAAAATAGATATAAAATAAAAACAATAAATCAGCGCCAAAATCCCCATCTCTGATGGGGATTTTTTATTTCATCATTCAGTCACAATAAAGTACATAAATTGAGCACTTTTATCCTGTTTAATCATTAAAAATGCGTTTAAGTTGAGAGTCTACAATAAGCTAAAAAAGCAGGAAGAATCATGAAATTATTCACTCTGTATGGTGTGGTCTTTTTTAGTTTTTTAAGTGGCTCGGTTTATGCAGCCAGTTTTAATTGTGACAAAGCAGAAACGTCAACTGAACATGCCATTTGCGAGCACCGTGCCATTAATGATGCCGATGTCAAAATGGCCACCACCTACAATATTATTAAGCGTCTGGTACCGATGGGAACACGTGGTGTCATTCAGGATGAGCAGGTCAAATGGTTACAGTTGCGTGACCAATGTGGCAATTCAAGCCGCTGTTTAACTGAAGTGTATAAAATGCGCCAGCAAAAGCTGAATTTGTATATGGAGCGTGTGTATCAACAAGGGCCTTTTTAAGAAAAATTTATTTGACCCTATTGAAAATTCTTTAACTTACTCCATTCATTAAGCATCCAATAAAAACCATGTAATGAATTTAAGGAGTGATTTATGAGCGAACAAAGCGCACAAAAACATAGTTTCCAGGCGGAAGTAGCGCAGCTATTGCATTTGGTGACGCATTCTCTCTATTCAAACCCTGAAATTTTTCTGCGAGAACTGATCTCGAACGCTTCAGATGCCTGTGACAAGTTGCGTTTTGAAGGGATTAACCATCCTGAATATTATGAAAATGACCCTGACTTGCATGTACGTGTCAGTCTGGATAAAGAAAATAAAACCCTCACTATTTCCGACAACGGTATTGGTCTGACTCAACAGGAAGCGATTGATAATCTGGGCACCATTGCCAAATCAGGCACCAAGGACTTCATGTCTAAATTGTCAGGAGATCAAAAAGCGGATGCGCAGTTGATTGGCCAGTTTGGTGTCGGTTTCTATTCAGGCTTTATTGTGGCTGAAAAGATTACCGTGGAATCGCGCCATGCCGCTGCTGATGTCGCTGACGGTGTACGCTGGATTAGCACTGGCACAGGTGATTTTGAAGTTGAACAGATTAACAAGGCTTCACGTGGAACAGACATTATTTTGCATTTGCGTGACAATGTACTGGAGTATTTAGAATCTTATAAAGTTAAGCAAATCATCAATAAATATTCTGACCATATTAGCCTGCCAATTGAAATGCAAAAAGAAATCTGGCAGCAAGAAGAAGTGGCTGAGGGGGAAGAAGCTAAGCCAGGTCAGATGGTAAAAACAGATGAATGGGAAGCCATTAACTCTGCCAGCGCACTTTGGACCCGCAATAAAAACGAGATCACTGACGAGCAATATACCGAATTCTACAAGAATCTCAGTCATGACTTTGATGCACCTTTGGCCTGGACCCATAACCGTGTAGAAGGCAGCACGGAATACACACAATTGCTTTATATTCCAAGCAAGGCTGCAAGTAACCTCTTTACCCGTGAAGCCAAAGCCGGCATCAAGCTATATGTCAAACGCGTGTTTATTATGGATGAAGCAGATAACCTGATTCCAAACTATTTGCGTTTTGTGCAAGGGGTGGTGGATAGTGCCGATCTTCCACTCAATGTTAGCCGTGAATTGCTGCAAGAAAGCCGTGACGTGAAAACCATTCGCGAAGGGAATGCACGCCGTGTGCTGACCATGCTGGATGCTTTGGCGAAGTCTGAAGATGAAAAAGACCAGGAGAAATTCAAAACGTTCTATGCTGAATTTGGTTCGGTGATTAAGGAAGGTTTGGGTGAAGACTTTGGTAACCGTGAACGGATCTTAAAATTATTGCGCTTCTCGACTTCCAGCAATGATGAAATTTCAACGTCATTGGCAGATTACAAAGCACGCATGAAAGAAGGGCAAAAAGCCATTTATTACGTGACTGCGGAAAGCCTCAGTGCTGCGAAGAATTCGCCACAGCTGGAGCTGTTCAAGAAAAAAGGTATTGAAGTGCTGTTAATGGCGGACCGTGTAGATGAATGGGCGATGGAGTTCATTCATGAATTCGATGGAACGCCAATGCAAAACGTGTCCAAGGGTGCAGTAGACTTGGGTGATTTGCAGGATGCTGAAGAGAAGAAAGCACTGGAAGTAGCAGCTGAACAGTTTAAGCCTGTGGTGGACAAGCTTTCGGATTCTCTCAAAGCCAAAGCCCAACAAGTGCGTGTGACGACTCGTTTGGTCGATTCACCGGCATGTTTGGTGACAGGCGAAGGTGAGCTGTCTCCACAATTGATTCGCATGCTGAAACAGGCTGGTCAGGCGGTTCCTGAATCAAAACCAATCCTGGAAATTAACCCTGAACATCCGCTGGTGAAAAAGCTGGAAGGATCGAACCAGTTTGATGACCTGGCCAATGTGATTTTTGACCAGGCAGTGATTGCTGAAGGCGGTTTGCCTGATGACCCTGCAGCCTATGTAAAACGTATTAACAGTTTATTGCTGAAATAAGTCCTTTTCGCGTTAAGCAAAAAACCTCCTTCGGGAGGTTTTTTATTGCAGAAAATAGGTGTATTGATGGCCCAATTTGTTTATTGCTCCGCACTAGAACAATGCTTCCATACGCACTAATACACCGAGGAAATGGCTGCGATCTTCACGATGGTCATTGAGATAGTTTAAATCGCCCTGTAGAAAAAACCATTCACGCACAAAAGGTTGCCGCCATGAAATATAGGGTCCCCAACTGTTCAGGCGAAGGTCGTTATTATTATAAAAACCGCCGGTATATAAGCCATAAGCAAAACGGTTATTCTGGAAAAATTGATGTTGTCTGAATAGATAATTATCCCAAGTGACATCGTCATCTTGCTTGTCGGCATAGGTCAGGCTGAGCTGATTGGATAAAAACGGCTGATTCGGCCGTGCATGGGTAAGTTCCAGATTGGTTCGCAAGTAGTTTTCACTATCTATGCCATAGCGGTAAATCTGTTCGGCATGAAATCTGAAATCATTTTCCAGTTGCCAGTCTCTGGACGCTTTAAGTCTTACATAAATATCATCCCCTGAACGAATCCCCAAATCCAGATCGGTTTCAAAAGGCAGCCGTTTGGAAAAATCCGACCAACGCAAGGCCAAGGAACTGTTACTTTCTTGTGTTCGTTCACGGTCTAAAGCTTTACTACTGGTGCTACCTGGATTTTCATCGGTAATAGCAACATTATTGTTCAGTTCGTTATCTAAAGAGTCATCACCGAATACCAAACTGATTTTACGTTCCAAGGTTGGAAGTTTAATTTTTCCGCGCAGACGTGGGCTAACTTCATAACCATCATGTTTATTCCAGCTGTTATCGATAATCAGGCGTAGGGTTGCTGAAGCTGGATCATTTGGATCGGGTTGCCCAAACCATTGATCTATTTTATGGGAGCTACGGTCTGTCCAGTTGCGGATTTCATGTTGTTTACGGTCTAGCCAGCTTTGTTTTTCAGTGGCCTGGATCGGAGGGACAATCACTGCATCTGACTGTTGCGGTAAAACTGTCGGCATCGCATCAATCAGGCTTGGAATCTGACTGAGCAAATTAAAATCTGTTTCTGTTGCGTTAAGCTTTTGTTGATCAACCCCGGTTTCAGCTGAGTTTGACCAGCTGACAGTAGACATGAGTCCAGAGATCAACACACATAAGAGGGGGCTTAATAGAGATAATTTTTTTTTCCGCATATCCTTGCTCTTATATTGTCTGATGATGACTAGTCTGGTAAAAAATCACACTAAAAAGCAAGCTCTTGCTACAAAAAATAAAAACTTAATTTGAAATATGCTTTTGAATCTCTTTATATAATTCCCGGCAATTAATCGGGGAACTGAATTGAGCAGTAATCATCTGAATCATTTGCCAGCTAATGCCATGATGGCGTTCCAATAAAAAATAAGGATAGGCCGATTCATTCTGTGACAGGGCTAAACGTTTGTGCCCATGAATAAGCCGTATTTTTTGCCGTTCTTTGAGTAAAAGTAGCGGTGTTTTAATATCGGCGGCACTTTCATCCAGCTGAATAATTTTTTGGGTTTGAATCAGTTGTGCAGGAATAAATGGCATATAGTTTTCATCATGCCAGATGCAAATGGCTTTATGCGTATAGACATCAAACAGGGCTTCAATAGAGTTAAAATGATCGGCCAAGTCTATCCAGGGAATTGTCTTGATTGCAGCCAGGGCATATTGCTCAGCATTATTCAATAATGGCATGAACTGCATGGCCTGCGTCTGGTTTTCTGCACCCAGTAATGCCAAATATCGAACAAAACAACCTTGCTGATTGATCTGCTCTGCCAGATAAATTGGGTAATGCTGCCATTTTTCCAGGTCTGCACCATGTAACAGTAAATCTAGATACGGGGCAATTTCTGGCAGGCTGGGAATGTCTAAACGATATAGCTGCTGTAATGAGGCTTCTTCGCCAGGTAGCGAATGAATACGGGCGACATATTGATTGAGTTGCAGGGTTTCTGCAACATCTTTGATGATAGATGACGGAGCCGCTGTATTCTCTATATCGGTGTGGGCGAGCGTAGAAGCCGCCATCGGTAGATCAGGTTCTACAGCTGAAGACGGTTGCTGAATCTCGGCAGGCTGCTGGCTTTGCTGCGCAGATGTTTCAGTGGCTATCGGCTCTTGATCTGAATACAGCTCAGTTATGGATAAATCCATTAAATTGGATTGTTCATGTTCAGCAATGGTTTGAAGCTCATCAGCAGCTACAGTTAGATTGGTCTCAGTCTCAGTTAAAACACTCGTTAGCTTTGGTACAATCAAATTTTGAATCTGTTTGAGTTCGTAGTCTGTTTTTAGGCAACCATAGTTCTGTTGTTGTTGCAGCATCCAGTGATAGGCATCATCCAGATTTTCCCATTCGCTGATCAGGGCTGTACGATTTGCTGCCGGAATTAACCAGATTTGCCAACCGAGTTGAGGATCATGCAAAATAGCCCAGCCAAAATCAGGATGTTGATAAAGGGCTTGCTCTAGCGCTTTACCTTGCTGAAATACGCCACGAAAAGAGAGCTGAAACAGGGTTTGAGCGGCGAAATCTGTAGCTGCTTTTTCGGGCTGGCTATGGGATTTAAATTGTAAAATCTGTTTTTTAAAAATCGGTTCATCACATAAAGCAAAAATGTCTTTTATCCTGGCTTTTGAGCGGGCAATTTCAAAGAAAGATAAGGAACGTTGTTCCAAGCCATCGATGAGTTGATTTAATTCTTGAATCAGCTTGGCTTTTTCTAAGACATTCATGTGCTGATCTCACCTCTAGAGATGCTTTTGCGCTTTTTCTAGATAACTTGCCAATACGATATTAATCGCGAGTTCAAGTAACTTATATTCTGCAGACGTGGGCTGGGAGTAATGCTCAGCAAGCATGATCAACTGATCGGTGTTGATCGTTTGCGGAGTAATCTTGCCTTGAATCAGTGCTTGAAGTTCTTGCATATACACACTTCTTCTTGAGTGAATTATTTATTTAATTGTTTTGATTATATGTATTTAGTAAAAAAAAGCATGAAAAAAAATGTCAGTTTTTGAGTATTTATAGACATAATTTGCAAAAAATGTAAATTTTAAATAAAAAATAAGCAATTTTTTGGCAGGAGAGAGCAGAAATCTGCTGATCAGGCTTTAGCTGTCCTGTTATTTTGCAAAGAAAGTGATGAAATGACAGATTAAAACGATGTTCTGATCAAACATAAGCTGGTGAACAAAATGCCAATTTATGCTGATAAAAAAACCAGACCACATTTGTTTTGTCTGGTTTTTTTATGGATTTTTAGATTAGGCAGCTGTTTTAGATGCAGTCACACTCTGTGTCTCAGCTTTAGCAACTGGTGCTTTTTGTTCAGCATTCACGATTTCTGTTGCTTTGTTGACAGGAAAATCTGGGGTATAAACAATTTGAGCAGAAAGGTTAGCAGAGCAAGCCACAATAGCAACAGCGATAAGAGATTTAATCAGGTTCATCATCATTTTCCTTTAGTGAAAGGATGTCTGGTTCATTCAGAAATGAAGCAGGTAAGGAGAGAAATAAAAATAAATTTCATGTGAATGATATCAAGAAGTGATTGAATCAAGTAAGGAGGTGAGAGCAAAAAAAGATGAACGGTGAGTTTAAAATATTATATAAATCATGTATTTAGAGTTTTTGCTCTAAGACAGACTGTCTGTTAACAATCTGTCTTAACTGCTTTGAAAATATATAAAAATTATTTTGCATGGCATTTATTTTGGTATTTTTTTTCGTAAACCTTTCCCGCCACACCTCCAATAATGGCACCACTAAACGTACCGAAAACGGGTAATACACTACCAGCCACTGCGCCAATCAGTACACCTTTGAGCGTGGGTGAAAAAGGAGATTTTTCAGATGTGCTTTGTTCTGGACTGGTATCAATCATCGGATCTTGTATTTCAGTGTTCATATTTACCTCTATAAATTTCATGATTAGGAACTCAGATATTCCGCATATTAGCCTAGCGAATTGTGCTTTTAATTGTGTCCAAACCTTGTATAGATAAGTTGTCTTTTGTAAGAGGTTCAAAGCAAATAAGGGTATTGTGACCCGGCTGTAAGTTTTTGCGCTGTAATGTTAAAACTCACTTTTTTGTTTAGAAAATGTCCTATGATCTGGACTCAAAATAATAAAACCTGAGGTAAAAACAATGGCTATCGCAAAAGTGGTTGAAGTGAATTCAAGCAGTAATAAAAGTTTTGAAGATGCTATTCAAAGTGGCATAGATAAAGTGACCGAAACAGTGAAAAATGTGCAGGGTGCATGGATAAATGAACAAAAAGTGGTGATTAAGGATAATAAAATTACAGAATATCGGGTGAATTTAAAAATTAGCTTCTTGGTTGACTGAATTGAATAGATCAATGAATCTTAAAATAAAAAATCCCCAAGGACTGGGGATTTTTTATTGACTTGCTGTAGTTAAGACTTCAGCTTATTTTTCCGGAACATCACACTGATCTTCTTTACAGATTGCGCTATCTTCAGCAACTATGTTGTCTTGTTGAGGTGCTTCAAGGGCTTTTTTCATCACCTGTAAAAATACTTCACGTGGCTGTGCACCCGCGAGTGCGATCCGTTGATCAAAGACAAAGAAGGGTACCCCGGTCACTTTGAGCTGATCACGTGCTACTTCTTCATCAAATTTGACAAAATCTGCAAATTCGTCTGAATTGAGCACATCATCTACTTCAACCGGATTTAAGCCAATACGGGCTGCAACATCTTCCAGGGTTTCACGTTCACCAATGGCTAAACCTTGGGTCATATAACTATAGAAAAAGGCTTCTTTGGCTTCGGAACCCAAGCCTTTGCTTTGTGCCAAATGAATAATACGGTGAGCATTGAAGGTGTTGCCTGAATTGGCATTTTCCCAATTGAACTGAATACCTTCTTCTGCAGCCATTGCGGCAATATTGCGCTGCATTTCTTCAACTTCAGTCAGAGTACGGCCGTATTTTTGCGCCAGACGTTCAGAGTTGGATACTTCCTGGCGAACAGGTGCTTCCGGGTCAAGTTCATAACTATGCCAATGAACTTCAAGTTCTAAACCTGCCTGTTCAGCAGCAGCTTCCAGACGTTTTTTACCAATATAACAAAATGGGCAAACTACATCTGACCAGATATCTACGCGCATGAGAGTTCTCTTATCTTTTCTTGCTTCTATTGATGGGGATTCGGATCAAAATTTAAAGCATCTAAAAATGAAAAATCAGGAATTTATCAAATGGTATAAAATATATAGGTTTAAGGATAGATTGAAACTTAAAGAAGCGGGGGTCTTATGAAAAAATCGAATAAGCAATTCCATTTTAATTAGATTACAAGCCTTACAACAAATAATATTATTAAAAAATATATTATTATTTAATCAATTGTTAGCATGAATATTCACACTTCTCCCCGTTTTTTAGCTGCTTTATTACCATTGATCAGTACTCCTGTATTTGCAACAACTGGATATTTTATGCATGGTTATGGCATTAAGGCTCAAGGGAATGCTGGAGCCTCTGTTGCACATTTTCAAGATGCATTGACCATTGCAAATAACCCGGCAGGGTTGAGTTGGGTGGGCTCAAGAATCGATATTGGCGCTACACTTTTTGCTCCTGATCGCTCAGCAGAAATAGTGGGGAATGCTGTACCTGGTGCCAATGGTCATTATGATGGCAATGGTCGAAAGTATTTTGTGCTTCCTGAACTTGCTTATAACCATCAAGTGAATAATCAAGTTAATTTGGGGATCGCTATTTATGGCAATGGCGGTATGAATACCGGCTATAAGCAAAATCCATTTGCTGCATTTGGAAATCAAGGCAGTGCGGGTGTGGATTTGTCACAGGTGTTTATTTCTCCTGCTGTCTCTTGGCAATATGCGAAAAATCAATCGATTGGGGTTGCGACCAATATCTTGTATCAACGTTTTGAAGCCAAAGGTATTAGTGGTTTTACGGGTTTTTCTGTTGATGGCGATAAGCTCAGTAATAAGGGTAAAGACTCCGCTACTGGCGTTGGCGTACGTGTCGGTTGGGCTGGGAAGTTCTTTGATGAGCGTTTAACTCTAGGTGCAAATTATAGTTCTAAAATTGATGCAGACCGTTTTGATCAATACAGTGGCTTATTTGCACAACAAGGTGATTTTGATGTACCTGAAAGTTACGGTATTGGTGCAGCCTATCAGCTGACAGCAAAGTTGAACGTGGCTGCAGATGTGGAACGTATTAACTATTCAGATGTCGGTTCGGTTGGACATGCGATTAACCCGTTATTCCAGGGGCATGCCTTTGGGTCGGATCAAGGTCCAGGCTTTGGCTGGAATGACATTAACGTGTATAAAGTTGCAGCAAGCTATCAGGCTCATCCAAAATTAACTTTACGTGCCGGGTATAGTCATAACGACCAGCCCATTTCGGCGGATCAAACCTTCTTGAATATCTTGGCACCCGGGGTCGTGCAAGATCATTTGAGCGTAGGTGCAACCTGGAATGTAGATGCTCATCAAGAGCTCAGCATTGCATATACCCATGCTTTAGAAAAAGAAGTAAAGGGCAGTGAGTCCATTCCTGCAAACTTTGGTGGTGGTGAAGCGAATTTGACAATGAGTCAGAACATTTTAGGCTTGGCTTATGGTTATAAGTTCTAACCTGAGGCTTTCAAAAGTTGCGATAAAAGCCTTTTTCATCGGGCTTTTTTAGCTATGTAGTTTAATCTTCAATGAGCCATTTTCTTAAACAAGACATATGGACTTGATTTTAACTCATTTGCTGTCCTGCATACTTTGTGTACTTATTGTTTAATAAATGAACGATTTAAGGCTGAATCAAGTTATGATGTTAAAAAGGCGGTATAGAGGAGTCTGGTATGCCCAGAATTTTTCTCATCTTGGCATTGGCAACATGCAGCATATTTGGCTGGATGTTGTATCAATATTCGGTCCAGCAAAAGGAACTCAGCCAACTGCACAGCTACCAAACGGTATTGTATGAAAAAGCCGAACTCATTTATCAGCAGGCTCAAGACTGGTCTAAGCCGATCCAGATCAATGTCTCGGATAATCGTCTGCAGGGCGATTATAAAGTGATGGCGGATTTTGTGTTGAGTGAAATGATTCAAAATGCCGAAGCAAGAAATCAGTATTTGCGCGAGCTGAAAGCGATTCACTGGGATCAGTTTTTAAATATCGACCGTTTAGACCAAGACCGCGAGCAGAAATATGTAGAAACCGAGCAGATGTTGCAGCAAGCACATCTGCTCGCGAAGCGCTATCAGCAACAAACCCTACAGCGTGAACAAAATACCTTAGCCCGAGCTAAACAATTATCGATTAAATCACATCTCAGGCATCAGCTCACCGATAGCTTGCGTGAAAGCCGGGATAGTGATCAGACCCATGCGCTATTCGCTCTGGAGCTACAGGTTCTAGATAAGGCGGATGCCTTATTCCAGATTCTTAAAAATAATCAATGGGAGAAAAAGAACAAGACCTTTATGTTTTATCAGGATCAGCCCCTCAAGCAGTTTAATGATTTGTATAAGCAGATTCTGCAGTTAAATGCAGAAATAGAAAAAATTAAAAAGCAAAACCGTCAGGCGGTTGAGCAGCGTTTATAGATTTTGAGTTTCGATTGGGGGATGTCAGCTAAAGCAGCAGTTTAAAATAAAAAAGCGTACCGAAGTACGCTTTTTGATACTATTGAGTGAGGCGATTAAGCACTTTTCTCTTCAGCCTGAGCAGCAAGCATATGGCCGGTTTCTTCGAAGTTTGAATGCCAAGACAGCGCTTCACGAAGAATGTGTGGAGTTTGACCACCTTTAGCACATGCACGATCAAAGTAATTGTTTAGAGCATCACGGTACATCGGGTGAGCACAGTTGTCGATAATCACACGCGCACGTTCACGAGGTGCTAAACCACGTAAGTCAGCAAGACCCTGTTCAGTTACCAGAATGTCTACGTCGTGTTCAGCATGGTCAACGTGAGAAGCAAATGGCACCACAGAAGAAATGTCACCGCCTTTAGCGATAGACTTAGTCACGAAAATTGCCAAGTGGGCATTACGTGCGAAGTCACCAGAACCACCAATACCGTTCATCATTTTGGTACCGCATACGTGAGTTGAGTTTACGTTACCGTAAATATCGAACTCTAATGCAGTGTTGATACCGATAATACCGAGACGACGAACCAGTTCAGGGTGGTTCGAAATTTCTTGTGGACGAAGCACAAGTTTGTCTTTGTATTGCTCAAGGTTGTTAAATACTTTTTCGCCATATTTAGCAGAAAGCGTAATTGAAGAACCTGAAGCAAATTTCATTTTGCCAGCATCAATCAATTCGAAGGTACAGTCTTGAAGTACTTCTGAGTACATGATCAAGTCTTCGAAGTTCGAATCTTTCAAACCGGTCAATACTGCGTTGGCAATCGAACCGATACCTGCCTGTAATGGACCAAGATTAGAAGGAAGACGGCCTTCAGCCACTTCTTTTTCAAAGAATGCGATCAAGTGGTTCGCAATGCCTTGAGTTTCATCATCCGGTGCAGTCACGGTAGATGGAGAATCGTGGTATTCGCTGTTGAATACGATACCGACAATTTTTGCAGGATCGATATTGATGGCTGTTGTACCAATACGCTCATCCACTTTAGTCAACGGAATAGGTTGACGTGTTGGACGATATGTTGGGATGTAGATGTCGTGTAAACCTTCAAAAGCAGGGCTTAAGTTGGTGTTGATTTCTACAATCACTTTTTCAGCGAAAATAGCAAAGCTAGCAGAGTTACCCACAGATGTAGTTGGAATGATGCCGCCATCTTCAGTAATGGCAACAGCTTCAATCACTGCCACATCTGGCTTTTTAAGTTGCTGGTTACGCATTTGTTCAACAGTTTCAGACAAATGCTGATCGATGAACATCACTTCGCCTTTGTTAATGGCTTTACGTAACGTATTATCCACCTGGAACGGTAAACGGCGAGCAAGTACACCAGCTTCAGTTAACTGTTTATCTAAATCGTTACCAAGACTTGCGCCTGTAATTAAAGTAATTTTCAAAGGATTTGTTTGAGCCTGTTTTACCAGTGCCAGGGGAACAGCTTTTGCTTCACCTGCACGAGTAAATCCACTCATACCTACAGTCATACCATCTTGGATAAAAGTAGCAGCTTGTTCTGCGCTCATGACTTTGTCATGAAGTGACGCTAAACGAATACGATCTAAAGACATGGTCTACGCTCAATTCTTGTTCAAAACTAGACGGATTGTACCGTCCAAAAAACAAATTGTGCATGCCTGTTAGGCTAAGGTCTAATTTTTTGAAAAAATGTGGGTATAACGAATTTTTATGGTTTTTAATGCCTTGATTTTAATAGTGTAAAAACCAGGGGGGTAATCATTAAACAAAACTGTTTGTTGATTAATTGATCAAAGCTTAAAAGTGTCCCGTAATCGTTTGTTTAATTTTTTCTAAAGTGCCTTGCGGGATATTTTCCTCAACTTCATCATGCAGTAGAGGTAAAGAAATCAGTGCTTCCAAACCGCCTTGCGGGCGATTTTGAATGGTAAGCTGCCCTTGATGAAGATCAACAATACGTTTTACGATGGCCAAACCTAAACCACTGCCCTGAATGGTCCGGGCTTCATTGCCGCGCACGAAAGGTTGCATCAAATCTTCAATCTGGTCTTCAGGAATACCTTCGCCATGGTCGGCGACACGAATCAGCAGGTGATTGTTTTCCACTTTGGCAGATAACTCGATCGGTTCGGCGCCATAGCGTTTGGAATTGTTAATCAGATTACCAATCAGGCGCTTTAAAGACTGGCTACGTGCCTGAATAATTGGAACTTCCTCAGCTTCAAAACGCACGTCCAGCGGCTTGAACTGAATGACCAGTTCCTGTAACAGCATATTAATATCGGTGTCCTGAAGTTCTTCATCAGAGCCATCACGCATGTAGGAGATGAACTGGTTCAGGATGGCATCCATATCTTCGACATCATAAATGAAGCCTTCTTTCAAAAAGTCATCATCGGGCATCATTTCTGCACTTAAGCGGATACGGGTTAGCGGAGTACGCAAGTCGTGTGAAATCCCCGCCAGCATAATACGGCGGTCACGTTCAGTCTGCTCCAGCGTATAAATCATATGATTGAAGGCCTGATTGACTTCACGAATCTCTTGTGGCCCATGATTGGTTTCCAGATAGGGTGCTGAGCCGGTTTTGCTATAGTTGTTCGCTGCATCCTGCAAACGGCGAAGCGGGCGGTTCAACTGGCGAACTAGAGTCAAAATGATGGCAGCAGCAATCAGTGGAATACCAACTAACCAGCCATAGATCAGTTCGGGACTATAGTTGGCATAGGTTTTTAAAGGTTCACGGACCCAATTTCCGTTCATTTCTGGAGTCTGAATCCAGATACTGGGACTGGGTTTAAACTGGAAATAAACCGTTACATTTTCAACTTTCAGTTCTTTTGCCAGCTTTTTTTCTATTTGATTGGTAAAAAACTCGGCAATCACCTTGTCTCTTACACGGGGATATTCTGCGGGATTGGTAATATATTCAATGCCGACCCGATTTTTGAGCCATAAATCGGCATCAACTTCGGCATTATTATGAAAAATACGTAAGTCAGGATTGTTCAGAATTTCCAGCTCGACCCCTAAATAGCGGGCATGCTGCTGAATTTCAGGCAGGTAAAGCGTACGCCAGAAGAACCACAACGACATAAATAAACTGAAAAATACAACGAATAACACCAGCACGGTGGTACGCATTGCAGCAGAACGCGGCTTAATCTTATCCAGAAAGCGTTCCCAGCGGGTTCGCTTCTTTTCTGAATAAGCTTCGTAATCCGTAAATTTTTGCGGGTCGATGGGTTCAAGTTTCACGCCAGCTTCCTGTGGGCATTTTTATTTTTGAAAATCTGCAGTGATGTTCTTGGCTGAGTCTTACTGCTTTGACATTCAATTGAAGGATTTGCTTAAGTCACTTTTTTAAAAAATGAGTAACACTCTTACGCAAGAAAACTTTTGCCATTCGCTGAACTCGCCATCATTCATCTATAAATTCTGTTGAAGGATGGCTCAAACAGCAGCGAATGGCTTTTCCGGACAAGTGTTTGAGTTTGTCTTATCCGATAAAAATTGGCTTATTCAGCACCATCTGGAACAAACACATAGCCTACGCCCCAAACCGTTTGAATATAACGCGCACGGGCAGGGTTTTCTTCCACCAGACGACGTAAACGTGATACCTGAACATCAATCGAACGTTCCATCGCACCCCATTCACGGCCACGTGCCAAATTCATCAACTTGTCACGGGTTAAGGGTTCACGTGGATGTTGTACCAGTGCTTTCAGTACCGCAAATTCGCCCGTGGTCAGCGTGACCACCTGGCCTTCACGGGTCAGGGTGCGGGTCGACAAATCCAGTGACCAAGGGCCGAAGCTCACGACTTCCATTTGCTGGCTTGGTGCACCCGGGACTTCACGAACTTGGCGGCGTAATACGGCACGAATACGTGCGAGCAGCTCATTCGGGTTAAACGGTTTAGGCAGGTAATCATCAGCACCTGCTTCCAGGCCGGCAATACGGTCAGAATCACTGCCACGGGCAGTCAGCATGATAATCGGCGTATCGATATTGGATTGGCGTAAACGGCGACAAATACTTAAACCATCTTCAACAGGAAGCATAAAATCGAGCACGATCAGGGAGAAAAGTTCGCGCTGCAATAAACGATCCATTTGCGTTGCATCGTGAGCAGTTTTGACCACGAAGCCTTTATCTTCTAGAAAACGTTGTAACAACGTACGTAAACGCACATCATCATCCACAACGAGAATGCGCTCGACGCGATCAGGGTCGTTTTGTACTGGATCTGTTTTTTCAGCAGGTACCACTAAACTCATGATGTGCTCCTTTATCTTTATTGTCATCGTAAACAAAAGTTCGGATGGTCTTGAGTATACGATTCATTTGTATCTGTTTACTATGCTCTAAAGCAACAAATATTGCAGATAAAATCAAGACATAGATACCAAATATATACATCTAAATTATCGCTTATCCTGCTGAATATGTAGAGTTAAAATCTACTTATCACCTAATTTTGTCGCAAATTCTAAAAAAACTGTGAATTGGCAATACTGACCACTGATAAATTTAATCAAAACAGTTGTGGATTTTATGGTCTTGGTCTTTATAATCATGCCATTTAGTACTTATCCTTGTGGGATCAAACACGATGACTGACTTAGTTCAGCAGTTGGCAAAAGAAATTGCCGTACGTCCAAATCAAGTAGAAGCTGCCATCAAGCTGATTGATGAAGGTGCAAGCGTTCCATTTATCGCACGTTACCGTAAAGAAGTAACCCAAGGCTTGGACGATACCCAGTTACGCCAACTCGACACCCGTTTATCGTATTTACGTGATTTATTTGAACGCCGTGAAAAAGTAATTGAATCGTTGAAAGAACAAAATAAATTGTCAGACGATTTGTTGGCACGTGTAAATGCTGCTGAAACCAAGAATGCTTTAGAAGAACTTTATGCACCGTACCGTCCAAAACGTACCAGCAAATCATTTAAAGCCAAAGAAGCGGGCCTCGGGCCAATTGCTGAAAAAATCTTCAGCGAGCAAGTTGATCCTGCGGAAGCACTCGCTGGCTTTAGCCATGAAGATTATCCGGATGTGGAAAGCCAGTTGGATGCGATCCAGCACATTCTGATTGATGACTGGGCACAAAATATTGCTTTAACCACTGAACTTAAAGCGACATTTGCCAAAACAGCTGTATTGAAAAGTCTGGTCGCCAGTGAAGAGAAAAAAGAAGTCGGTAAAAAATTCCGCGATTACTTCGATTTTTCTGAAAACTTAAACAAAGTACCTTCACATCGTTTATTGGCCATGCTGCGTGGCCGTCAGGAAAATGTCCTGGGCTTAAAAGTGGATGGTGAAGATGATGCTCCACTTGCTCGCATTGAAACGGAATACAACCTGGACACCGTGCAACCACAAGCACGTCAAGATTACTTGAAGCAAACTGCAAAACTGTTCTGGTTAGGTAAGGTTCGTCCACAAATCGAACATTCATTACTGACTGAAAAGCGCTTAGCTGCTGAAGCAGAGGCAATGGAAGTCTTTGCTGAAAATCTGCGTCATTTATTGCTTTCTGCTCCTGCGGGTGCACGTTGTACCTTAGGTGTAGACCCTGGCATCCGTACTGGTGTGAAGTTGGCTGTGGTGAACCAGTCAGGTGATGTGGTTGCCCATAGCACCATTTATCCGTTTGCACCAAAAGAAGATAAAGCAGGTTCAATTGCAGAACTTGCCCGTCTATGCCGTGAATTCAATGTCGATTTGATCGCGATTGGCAATGGTACTGCAAGCCGTGAAACTGAAGCAGTTGTAGCTGAAATGATGGCTCAAAATGCTGATTTGAATTTGACGCGTGTTTCAGTGAGTGAAGCTGGGGCATCGGTGTATTCAGCATCTGAATTGGCTTCGCAAGAACTTCCAGAATTGGATGTTTCAATTCGTGGCGCAGTATCTATTGCACGTCGTTTACAAGATCCACTCGCGGAACTGGTGAAGATTGATCCGAAAGCGATTGGTGTGGGCCAGTACCAGCACGACGTAAATCAAGCTGGTTTGGCAAAAACGCTGGAAGCTGTGGTTGAAGACTGTGTGAACTCGGTCGGTGTTGATGTAAATACCGCGTCTCCTGCAATCCTGTCGTATATCGCAGGTTTGAACAAATCGATTGCACAACAGATTTTTGACTACCGTAAAGAAAATGGTCGTTTTGACAACCGTCAAGCCTTGAAAAATGTACCTCGTTTAGGTGAGCGCACTTTTGAACAGGCAGCTGGTTTCTTGCGTATTCAAGATGGCTCTGAACCATTGGATGCGTCTGCCGTTCACCCTGAGTCTTATGGCTTGGTAGAAAAAATTGTTGCAGCAAAAGCCACTACGGTAAAAGACATTATTGGTAATTCTGAAATCATTCGCCAGGTGAATGCCGAAGAATTTGCCGATGAGCAGTTTGGTTTGCCAACCATTCAAGATGTATTGGCTGAACTGGAAAAACCGGGCCGTGATCCACGTCCGGAATTCCGTACTGCCAAGTTCCGTGATGACATTACTGAAGTGTCACAATTGACTGAAGGCATGCAGCTGGAAGGCGTAATCACCAATGTCACCAACTTCGGTGCATTTGTAGATGTAGGTGTACATCAAGACGGTTTAGTGCATATTTCTGAACTGGCGAACGAGTTTGTCTCTGATCCGCACAAAGTGGTGAAACCGGGTCAGATTGTGCAAGTTCGTGTGCTCACTGTCGATGCTGAACGTAACCGTGTGAATCTGTCGATGCGTCCTGAAGGTTCAGAAGCTCCGGCTAAAGCACCACGTCAGCCACGTCGTGACAATGCTCAAAATGAACAACGTGCTGAACGTAAGCCTCAAGCTAAACGTCCACAGCATACACGTCCGCAAGGCGACCGCCCACAAGGCAAGAAACCTCAAGCGGCTAAACCACAAGAAAATAAAATTGGTGGTTTGGGTGCATTATTACTTCAAGCCGGGATTAAAGGTTCGAAATAATCTTTGATGGTTCAAAGAAAACCTCCCAATTGGGAGGTTTTTTATTTGATCTTTATGAATTAATGATTGGCACAATCCAGCTACAGATAATCAGAATAATACCCAAATGACCCAACTTACGCGTGATTTTTTCTATCGTTGAAACCCGAATAGCAGGCTGCTGAGAAGCGTTTTTCATTTTTAGCGATGCCAGAGACTTATTGAAATGCAGGAACACGCCTAAATCGATACAAATTAAAATAGTACCGATATCGCTGACGATATCCATCAATTTATAATCTTGCAGGTATATAGAAGTACCGACTTGATAGCAAAGAAAAAGAGCAAAGGCAAAACAGCCATATTGGAAAATAAGAGCAGCAGTCCGCATAAAAATCTAAAAGCAAAAATGATGGGTGTTTATAACATAAAAAAGCCAGTCTATTGACTGGCTTTCATATTGTACAATTTTACCAATGTTCACCCGGGAACAAACGTGCATACGCTTTTTGAACCCAATTCAGCTTCTGTGGTTGACCTACCGAAGCAGAAGAGCTTGGGAACAGGTTATAACCAATTGACATCAATTTGTTATTGATATCTGGTGCAATAGAGTAGGTGATTGAAGCCAAACGGCCTAAGTGAGTTGCTACTTTTTTCGGGCGTTTCACGATCGCATAGGCAATTAAATCGGCTGCCTGTTCCGGAGACAGGGTGGGTACGTATTTATAAATTTTGGTTGGTGCAATCATTGGGGTACGAACCAATGGCATATAAACTGAAGTAATGGCAATTTTATGCGAATGGACTTCGGCAGACAGACAGCGGCTGAATGCATCCAGTGCAGCTTTAGAAGCCACATAAGCGGAAAAACGTGTCGCATTGGCCAAGACACCAATCGAGCTGATGTTGATGATATGGCCATCCCGGCGAATCATCATTTGTGGCAGAATATTCATTACTAAACGTACTGCACCAAAGTAATTCAGCTGCATGGTGCGTTCAAAATCATGGAATCGGTCGGTCGATTCATGAACTGCACGACGAATTGAGCGTCCTGCATTGTTGATCAGGATATCAATATGGTCTACAGAGGCTAAAATCTCTTTTGATACCTCATCAATAGATTCCATGTTATTTAAATCACATGGGAAAACAGAGGCTTTGCCACCCTTGGCTTCTATTTCTTGTTTGACTTGATCTAATGTTTCTTTGGTACGAGCCACCAACAGAACATGTGCACCGGCATCGGCGAGTTTATGTGCAGCGGTTAAACCAATACCACTAGATGCACCAGTAATTAAAACAACTTTGCCGTTGACTCGATTCTGAAAAAGTTTCTCTAGTTTAGAATTCACAATATTTTCCTGGTTTCAATAGAATAAAAATTTAGATTATTTTTTTAGTTGATTCTAGCGCTCAAAATTTGGGGAATTTAAGCTATTCTCGAGCCATTTATAATAGCGAATGTTGGGAAAAAATCTACAAATAAGTAATTGAATTTACAAATATAATTAGAGTAATTGCTCTATTATTGTTTTAACTGTTATTTAATTTTTACCATGAATTAAAACCAAAGCAAAGAGAAATAATCAAAAAATTATACTCAAATAAAAGTAGCCTTCTTTCGTTTAGAAAGAAGGCTAAATTGTACTCTAATCAAAAGCTTTAAACTTGCGCCAATGCCTGTTCCAAATCTGCAATTAAATCATCAATATGTTCAATACCGACAGATAAACGGACCATATCAATACTCACCCCTGCAGACTTCAGTTCTTCTTCGTTGAGCTGACGATGGGTGGTAGTGGCGGGATGGCAGGCCAGGCTTTTGGCATCGCCAATATTGACCAGGCGGGTAAAGAGTTGCAGGGCATCAATAAAACGTGTTCCACCTTCACGGCCATCTTGTACACCAAAAGACAGAATTGCTGAAGGTTTACCTTTCACGTATTTTTGTGCCAGCGCATGCTGAGGATGATCTTGAAGGCCGGCATAATTGACCCATTTGACTTTCGGATGCTGCTGTAAATATTCCGCGACCTTTTGTGCATTTTCAGTATGACGCTCCATACGAAGGTTCAGTGTTTCCAGACCTTGCAAGATCAGGAATACACTGAGGGGGCTAATTGCAGCACCGGTATTGCGTAGAGGGACCACACGCGCACGGGCAATATAGGCAGCCGCACCTAAGGCTTCAACATAATTAACCCCATGATAACTTGGGTCAGGTGTATTTAATACTTTGAAACGTTCAGGATATTTGCCCCAAGGGAATTTACCGCTATCAACAATGGCACCGCCGATTGAATTGCCGTGACCACCAATATATTTGGTCAGTGAATGCACGACAATGTCGGCACCATATTCAAAAGGTTTAAGCAGGGCAGGCGTGGCAACGGTATTGTCCACAATCACCGGTACACCATATTCATGGGCAATTTTAGAGATGGCTTCCAGATCGATGATATTACCGAGTGGGTTGCCGATCGATTCGACAAACACCAGTTTGGTTTTCTCGTCAATTAAACCACGCAAGGCTTCAGGGTTTTGGTAATCAAAGAATCGAACTTCAATACCCTGTTTAGGCAAAGTATGGGCAAACAGGTTGTATGTACCGCCATATAGCGTTGAAACCGACGCAATATTGTCACCGGCTTCCGCAATGGTCTGAATGGCATAGGTAATCGCTGACATCCCTGAGGCCAGAGCCAAAGCGCCAATCCCGCCTTCCAGTGCAGCCAGACGTTGCTCTAAGACAGCGGTCGTCGGGTTCATAATCCGGGTATAGATATTGCCTTGAACCTTTAAATCGAACAGATCAGCCCCATGTTGAGTATTGTCAAAGGCATAAGAAGTGGTTTGATAAATGGGTACGGCGACCGCTTTTGTGGTCGGTTCTGGGCTGTACCCTGCGTGAATCGCTAAAGTTTCATCTTTATAAGTCATGTTTACATCATCTAAGTGAGTTAATTGTTTCGGTGGGTTATGCCATCAGTCTATCACCTGTGGATATGAATAAAAGTGCGTATTCTAGAAAAGAATATCTAATTTTCTTATATCTATGGGTTTTATTCAGTCACAATTCAATAAAACTGAGTATCTACGATTATGTTTAAAAAACCAACATGCCATTAGTTGTAACATTCTATTGAAGATGAAGGCTATGCCTTATTTTTTTTGTACTTTCATCGTATAATGCCCGCCAAATATTTGTTCGCATACTGCTGTGGGTAGAGTGCGAATGTTGCTTTTTCTATAGAGGAGTCCTACGTGGCCCAATATATTTACACGATGAACCGTGTGTCGAAGATGGTTCCGCCTAAGCGCGAAATCTTAAAAGACATCTCTTTATCATTCTTTCCAGGCGCAAAAATTGGTGTGCTTGGTTTAAACGGTGCAGGTAAATCGACCTTGCTCCGGATTATGGCTGGCGTAGATAAAGATTTCTCAGGTGAAGCCCGTGCTCAACCGGGTATTAAAATCGGCTACCTTGAGCAAGAACCACCACTTGATCCTAACAAAGACGTTCGTGGTAACGTTGAAGATGGTTTACGTGAACCATTGGATGCTTTGGCTCGTCTGGATGAAGTATTTGCTGAATATGCAGCGGAAGATGCTGACTTCGACAAACTTGCAAAAGAGCAAGAAAAGTTAGAAGCCATCATTCATGCTTGGGATGCGCATAACCTGACCAACCAAATGGATCAAGCTGCTGCTGCATTAAACCTTCCAGCTTGGGATGCAGATGTCACCTTGCTTTCAGGTGGTGAACGTCGTCGTGTTGCACTGTGCCGTTTATTGCTTTCTAAGCCGGACATGTTACTTCTTGATGAACCGACCAACCATTTGGATGCAGAATCTGTATCTTGGTTAGAGCGTTTCTTGAAAGATTTCCCTGGCACAATCGTGGCGATTACGCATGACCGTTATTTCCTGGATAACGTTGCAGAGTGGATTCTGGAGCTTGACCGTGGACATGGTATTCCTTATCAAGGTAACTATTCTTCTTGGTTGGAACAAAAGAATGCCCGTTTAGAGCAGGAAAATAAACAAGAAGAATCTTTTGCCAAAGCATTGAAAAAAGAACTTGAATGGGTTCGTTCAAATGCTAAAGGGCAGCAAAAGAAAAACAAAGCGCGTATGGAGCGTTTTGAAGAGCTTAACTCACGCGAATTCCAACAGCGTAATGAAACCTCTGAAATCTACATTCCACCTGGTCCACGTCTAGGTAACAAGGTGGTAGAAGTTGAAGGGATCAGTAAATCGTTTGGCGATAAATTACTGTATAAAGACTTGTCTTTCACAGTACCACCAGCTGCGATTGTAGGTATTGTTGGTCCTAACGGTGCGGGTAAAACGACTTTATTCCGTATGATGACTGGTGAACAGCAACCCGATACCGGTACGGTAACCCTGGGCGGGTCAGTTAAAGTCGCTTACGTGGGTCAGATCCGTGACACCTTGGACGATAACAAAACCGTTTGGGAAGAAGTGTCGGGTGGCCTGGATATCTTGAAGATTGGTGATTACGAAATCGCATCACGTGCGTATATCGGTCGCTTCAACTTCAAAGGTCAAGATCAGCAAAAACGTGTAGGCAGTTTATCGGGTGGTGAGCGTAACCGTTTACAACTGGCGAAAATCCTGCAAATGGGCGCAAACGTGATCCTGCTGGATGAGCCATCGAATGACTTGGATATCGAAACCTTACGTGCACTGGAAGATGCAATTCTGGTATTCCCAGGTACTGTGATGGTGGTATCGCATGACCGTTGGTTCCTCGACCGTATTGCAACGCACATCTTGTCATTTGAAAATGAAACACCAGAATTCTTCACCGGTAACTATACCGAGTTTGAAGAATATCGCCGTAAGCGCGATGGTGATGATCTGGCAACGCGTCGTCAAAAATATCGTAAAATCGGTGCTTAATTCCCGATTTTGATGTGAAAAAAACCAGCCTTCGGGCTGGTTTTTTGATTAAAATGCAATTTGCGAATAACTATACATTAAAGTCTTTATTGCTTCCGGGTGACCTTGTTTGGCGGCTTTTTCGAGCCATTCCTGAGCATGGGTATAATTTTTATCTAGACCCAATTCACCATTCAAATAACACAGGCCCAGTTTATACTGAGAATCACGATGACCTTTGAGTGCCGCACTTAAAAAGTTCCAGACTGCATTGCGTTTATCCTGAATGGCAGGATTGTTTTCTGATGTGTGTTGATAGGCATGCAGGCGTTCAAAGGTCTGATGATGTTCAAGCGCTAATTTTTCGTAATATTGGCCTTGTGTATATTCTGCCTGCACTTCGGAAAGGGCGTTTTGTCTTCCTTGTCTTGTTGAGTCGAATAAAGGTAACCAAGCGTAAACGATCTGTTCTATTTTATGCAGGATCATATTCAGCTCCTTATCATCTGGATTAAATGATTTTTATCCAATATTCTTAATATATATAGGTTTTTAAGAAATTAAATCTCTTTTATTTGTAAGTTAATTTTTATTTGAAAACAATGATGTGCTTTTTATTTTAATTTTATGTTTTTAAATGATTTTTTATTAAAGTTGGATTGTGGAAAAGCCATTATTGAACTTCTTTTATCAGTGCCTTTGTTCTGACGATGAGGGTAAAATCAAGAGAGACAGGACTTATGAAAGAAATCTCTTGTGTTGAGGTTTAATTTTATTGCTCATGGTATTAGGGTAAGAATGCCATACTATTACCTCATGGTCGTATGATTATTAAATTGAATCGCTATCACAAAAACCAGAAAAAATAGAGTAATAGAGGAGTAGGTATGGCTGAACAGCATGGGCATAATCATAGTCATGCAGTGGTGACGGAAGCGAATGCCAAAAAGCTGACCTTTGCCCTGGCGCTCACCAGCATTTTTCTTATTATTGAAGTCATTGCAGGTTTTATCACTCAAAGTTTAGCCCTGCTTTCTGATGCAGCACACATGTTTACCGATGCGGCAGCCCTGGCGATTGCCTTGGTGGCGATCAAAATCGGCAAAATGCCGGCAGATGATAAAAGAACTTTTGGCTATCAGCGTTTTGAAATCCTGGCAGCCCTGTTTAATGCCTTAATGCTGTTTGTTGTAGCGATGTACATTCTGTTTGAAGCTTATCAGCGTTTTAGCCATCCACCTGAAATTCAAAGTCTGGGCATGCTGGTGGTTGCGGTGATTGGCTTAATGATCAACCTGATTTCTATGCGGATTTTATTTTCCAGCGCCACAGAAAGCCTGAATGTTAAAGGGGCTTATCTGGAAGTTTTAAGTGATGCTGTGGGTTCGATCGGTGTGATTATGGGCGCAGCAATCATCTATTTCACTGGCTGGATGTGGGTAGATACCCTAATTGCGATGTTGATTGGTCTCTGGGTATTGCCAAGAACCTGGATTTTACTCAAACAAAGTATCAACATTCTGCTGGAAGGAGTTCCGGAAGAAATTGATATTGAGCAGTTACGTAATGACCTTTTGGCGTTAAAGGATGTGGAAAATATCCATCAATTGAAGGTGTGGGCCATTAGTTCCAGAAATGTCCATCTGACGGTACATCTTTATGCGCCTCAGGCAGATCGCACGCTATTATATCAACAAGCTTTGGAGATGTTGCAGCATCAGCATGGTATTCGGGAAATCACGCTACAGATTGAAGATTATGAATGCGGGCTGCATTCATCCTGTCATCGCCATGATAATTATGAAAAACCTGTACATGCTCAGGAGGATTCACATCAGCACTGAAACTGATGTGAAATCAAATCTATTTTAGATTTCCCATTCGTGATTACATTCACGGCATTTCCATTTCTTTTGCGATTGCATAAAGCCTTGCATGGAAATTTTAAAATCTGGCAGGTCGCGGTAAAACAGGAAACCGGTGATGACGCAGATTATAAAGGCCACTACGGTTGCAACTTGTAGGGTAGAGCCTGCACCATCACCAAAAATCCACATCGCAATACTAATTAAAACCAGCAGTAATAAGATAAATACTGCGGGAATAAGAAAGACCAGGCTTTTAGGAACTACAGGTCGTACTGCAGGGCTACCGGCTTGAGCGACAGGCATAATTTTAGGGCTTTGGCATTTTGGGCAACGGTATTGCATTACAACTCCATCATTTTAATTTATCGCTTATTTTAATCGGAATGACACAGAAAGCAAAAACAGCGCAAATAAAAGTTGATAAAAGATTGAGACAATAAAAAACCCAAGTCGCAATGCTTGGGTTTTTTATCAGATCAGCATAACGATATTATGATGATCTTGAATATGGCGTCCCTACGGGGATTCGAACCCCGGTTACCGCCGTGAAAGGGCGATGTCCTAGGCCTCTAGACGATAGGGACAATTGAGGCAACACAAAAAAGGTGGAACTTGGTGGAGTCAAGGAGGATCGAACTCCTGACCTCTACAATGCCATTGTAGCGCTCTACCAACTGAGCTATGACCCCAGTTTGTGTGAGCGCAATATTAGGGGTATTGCGCTCACACGTCAACTATAAAATCAATTATGCTTCATCAACTGCATTATTTTTCGGCAATTTTAAGCTTTCATTGAGTTTTTCCCAGATTTTTGCTTCTTTTTTACTCGGTCCGCCAACAATTTCCAGCGCATGACGTAAACGCGCGAAAGTTAGGTCAGGCCCAATCGTCACCATCGATTGCATGACTGGGGTTGAACTGGTTGAACCGGCAATCGCAATAAAGAAGGTGGGCATAAAGTCACGCAGCTTAATTTCCATCTGGTTGGCCAAGTCCATTAAGGTTTGACTCACCGTGTCGTTATTCCAGGTGAACAGGCTTTCTAGACGCCAAATGGCAAACTGCAAGCTTTGACGAACCTGTTCTTCAGACAATTTCTTGCTTTCAAATTGTTCTTTGCTAATGCTTGGGAACTGGTTGAAATAGAAACCAGCCCAGTTCACTGCTTCAGAAAGCAGGTTGATACGCGGCTGAATGGCAGCAGCAATGTCTTCAAGGGTATTGCGGTCAGATTTCCATGCCAATAAAGTATTTAACAGCTCGGCAGGCGAGAGCGCTTTAATCCATTGACCGTTGAGCCAGTTGAGTTTTTCCACATCAAAGATCGGACCGCCGAGGGATACACGCTTAATGTCGAAATGCTCAATCATTTCTGCCAAAGTAAACTTTTCACGTTCATCTGGCATTGACCAGCCCATACGACCTAAATAGTTCAACAAGGCTTCAGGTAACACACCAATGTTTTTGTAGTAATTGATAGAGGTCGGGTTTTTACGCTTAGACAGTTTTGATTTGTCCGGGTTGCGAAGTAATGGCATATGACCCAGTACTGGCATTTCCCAGCCAAAGTATTGGTAGAGCAACTGATGTTTTGGTGCCGATGGTAACCATTCCTCACCACGGAAAACGTGAGTGATTTGCATCAGATGGTCATCAACCACATTGGCAAGATGGTAAGTCGGTAAACCATCGGTTTTGAGCAAAACTTGCATGTCGACTTGAGCCCAAGGAATTTCAACTTCCCCACGCAGTAAGTCGTTGACTTTACAAATGCCTTCTTCAGGTACTTTCATACGAATCACGTGGGGCTCACCTGCGGTAAGGCGACGCTGCACTTCCTCTGCCGACAGCTTTAAACCACGACCATCATAACGTGGCGTTTCACCACGCGCCTGCTGTTCGGCACGCATTTGATCCAGTTCTTCTGGTGTTGCGAAGCAGTAGAAAGCATGACCTTTTTCTACCAGTTCCAAGGCATATTGTTTATAGATGCCCATACGTTCGGATTGACGGTACGGTGCATGTGGACCGCCCACATCTGGCCCCTCTGACCAATTTAAGCCTAACCAGCGTAATGAATCTAAAATCATTTTTTCGGATTCAGGGGTTGAGCGCAGTTGGTCGGTATCTTCAATACGAAGAATAAATTCACCGCCATGCTGTTTAGCAAAACATAAGTTAAACAAGGCAATATAAGCAGTGCCTACGTGTGGAAAGCCAGTAGGAGAAGGCGCAATACGAGTACGAACAGTCATAACCAATATTTTTCAGAATGTGAATGGAGGCTATTATAACGAAAAAGCCTAATCACTTAATGTTAAATTCAACATTGAAATGATTAGGCTGGATAGGAATTTCTAAAGGGGAATAAGTTCGCTGTTGAGTTAAGAGCTGCTTTGAGGGAAAAGTGCTTGCACAAAACGGCTGAATTTCTGGTTTTGAGCAGCAAAGAAGCTTTGAGTTGGTGCAACTTTAATTTCGGTCAACATTTTTAAATCGTTATCGGCACGTAACGTATTTCCACCCTGCTTTTGCTGTTGCAGGGCTTTTTCAATCAATGAAGATTTTTCAGGACCTAAAGTTACTTTGGCTTCGCTACTTTTGATTGCCGCTGCATGTCCCAGCTGAGCCATAAACCATAAAGTTAAACTTAAGCTAAGCGCTTGTATAATTGCTGTATATCTCATTTCCATATCCCCCTTTTTTTCCGGTGCTGGAATTTTATATATTGTTTTAATCCGATGAGCGAGTACCATTTAACCATACAAAAAAATACAAAAGTAGAACTAGCTCACACTTTTTTACAAAATAATAAATACCTGTAAATATTGTGCTCTTTGTATCAAAAAAATATGGAGACACCATGAAGAATCAGGAAAAACAACAAGCTGTAGATTTATGCTGATATTTTTTAGTACTAAAAGTGCATTTTAAAGCATTTTTATGGATATCTTTAAAATTGATTTTTAATCAATAAAATATTATAAGTTTATGATTTATATAGTGTTCTCATTGTTAAATAAGAGTGTTACACATGAAAAAAATAATCGCCTCTGCTCTTTTGGTATTGCTTGGGGGAATATGGACACAGAGTTTTGCCACGAAAGATTTCCTGAATGTGTCTTATGATCCGACCCGTGAGTTTTATCTAAATGAAGCGTAAAGCCCCCCGAGGGAGGTGGGGGATATAAGCGACACGACATGAAATGTCGTTCAAGTTTGATTAATGGTTTTTTAAAATCCATCAAAATATTAATATAAGCACATGAAAACCCTTAAATTGCGTATTAAAGACAAACATTGCAAGGTGCTAGACCAATTGGCATCTGAGGTTAATTTTGTCTGGAATTATGTGAATGATTTAGGGTTTAAACACCTCAAGAGAAAAGGTGAATTTCTCAGTGCTTACGATATTGCTAAATATACCAAAGGCACCTCAAAAGAGTGTGATTTACATAGCCAAACTATTCAGGCTGTCACCGAAGAATTGGTCACGCGTAGAAAACAGTTCAAAAAAGCAAAACTTAGATGGCGTGTCAGCAATAAGAAATCAGCAAGACGATCACTCGGATGGATACCGTTCAAGAAAGTTGCCATCAAGTATGCTGATGGATACGTTCAGTACGGCAAGCATCAGTTCAAGGTTTGGGACAGTTACGGTTTAAGTCAGTACAGCGTTAAGACAGGTTTATTCGTTGAGGATAGTCGTGGCCGTTGGTATGTGTGTCTGGTGGTGGATGCACCAAAGCAAGTCAAACCGACAGCGACCAAAGCCATAGGCATTGATTTAGGCTTAAAAGATATTGCGACCTGTTCTGATGGCACTGTCATCAGTAATCCGAAATTCTATCGAAAGTATGAGCAGAAATTAGGGATAGCTCAAAGAGCCAAGAACAAAAAACGTGTTCGTGCATTACACGCCAAGATTGCGAATTGTCGTAAAGACCATTTGCACAAGGCAAGCACCATGCTTGTCAAGGGAAATGCACTGATTGTTGTTGGCGATCTGAGTGCCAAAAAACTTGTAAAAACCAAAATGGCAAAGTCTGTTTTAGATACAGGGTTTTCAGCACTCAAAACAATGCTCAAGTATAAATGCGAGAACGCAAGTGTATTGTTTGAAGAAGTCAATGAAGCCTATACCACCCAAATCTGTTCGAGTTGTATGAAAATCTCAAGTAACAGTCCGAAAGGTAGAGCAGATTTGCGAATAAGAGAGTGGCAATGTGAGTGCGGTATCACTCATCAACGGGACATTAATAGTTCCAAAGTCATTCTTGCGCTCGGGCATGAGCGTCTAGCAGTAGGAATCCCCCACCTAGCGAAAGCGTAGGTGGCGGGAGGATGTCAACAGGAATATAATCAGGCCTTTGGCGCGTATTGGAAACAACATACCGGACAGGACATTAATTTCAAGCAATCTCATGTCGGTTCAGGTAAACAGACACGTTCCGTGATTGATGGTTTGCAGGCTGATGTCGTGACCCTGGCTCTAGCCAACGATATTGATGAAATTGTAAAGGCAGGCCTGATCCATAAAAACTGGCAAAAGCAGTTTCCGAACAATTCTGCACCGTATACCTCGACTGTGGTTTTTCTGGTTCGCAAGGGTAATCCCAAAATATTAAAGACTGGAACGATTTAACCAAGCCGGGTGTGGAAATTATTACGCCAAATCCAAAAACCGGCGGTGCACCACGCTGGATTTACCTGTCTGCCTGGGGTTATGCATTAAAACAGCCGGGTGGAAATAATGTTAAAGCACGGGAACTGGTGAAAAAACTGTATGGCAATGTCAAAGTGCTGGATTCTGGCGCACGTGGCTCTTTAACCACTTTTGCAGAACGTGGTATTGGCGATGTGCTGCTGTCTTGGGAAAATGAGGCCCTGCTGGCGACTCAAGGCTTAGGCAAAGACAAGTATCAGATTGTTTATCCCTCCATTTCAATTCTGGCTGAGCCATCGGTGGCGATTGTCGATAAAAATGTCGATAAGGATGGCAACCGTAATTTGGCTAAAGGTTATCTCAACTATTTATATTCGCCAAAAGGTCAGGAACTGGCAGCCCAGCATTTCTTCCGTCCGCGCAATTCCCAAGCGGCAGCGAAATATGCGGCACAATTTCCCAAAATCAAACTATTTACCATTGGTGATGTGTTTGGCGGATGGGCCAAGGCACAGAAAACCCATTTTGTGAATTGGCCCATTTTTGATCAAATTTATAGTGAAAAGAATTAAGCCAGATTTTCGATAAAAAAGTCAAAACGGATAAATTATTATCCGTTTTTTTCATATCCAATCCATAAAAATCTATATATCTTGAATAAGTATAATGTTATCGTCATTTTTCTATCTAAAACAGTAAATTAAGTAGAGAGACCTTTCATCTTAATTGGTTATGCCTAAGTTTGATGAATTGCGGATTATGACTTTATTTCATATAGTTAGCATTAATGAAGATAATTGATCTGTATGTCATGAAAACTCAATTTAAAGCCTTATTCAGTGCAGCATTGCTTGCTACCGGCATGGCTTTTACTGCAACTTCTGCTCAGGCGGCAGAACGTGAATTTTTAAATGTATCTTATGATGCAACGCGTGAATTTTATGAAGAATTTAACAAGTCTTTTGGTGCTTACTGGAAAGAACGTACCGGCCGTACTGTCAATTTTAAACAGTCGCATGGTGGTTCAGGTAAACAGGCACGTTCCGTAGTGGATGGTCTAAAAGGCGATGTGGTGACTCTGGCTCTGGCCAATGATATTGAAGAAATCGTCAAGTCCGGCCAGATTCAACCGGGTTGGCAAAAAGAGTTCCCGCATAACTCTGCGCCTTATACTTCCACCATCGTATTTATGGTGCGTAAAGGTAATCCAAAGCATATTAAAGACTGGTCTGACTTAACCAAACCAGGCGTACAGATTATTACTCCGAACCCGAAAACAGGCGGTTTACCACGCTGGGTATATTTGTCGGCTTGGGGCTATGCGCTGAAACAACCGGGTGGTAATGAGGCCAAAGCCAAAGACTTCGTCGGTAAAATGTACCACAACGTTAAAGTGATGGACTCGGCTGCGCGTGCTTCAATGACGACTTTCGCGGAACGTGGTATTGGCGATGTGTTATTGACTTGGGAAAATGAAGCCCTGGTGACGCAAAAAACTTTGGGCAAAAACAAGTTTGAAATTGTCTATCCATCCATGTCTATTTTAACTGAACCATCAGTTGCAATCGTAGATAAAAATGTAGAGAAAGATGGCAACAAGTGGTTAGCTAAAGGTTATATTAATTACTTGTACTCACCATTGGGTCAAGAAATGGCAGCAAAATACTACTACCGTCCGCGTAATCCTGACGTGTTGGCTAAATATTCTGCGCAATTCCCTAAACTAAAAACCTTTACCATTGATGAGGTATTTGGGGGTTGGGCTAAAGCACAACAGACCCATTTTGTGAATGGTGCGATTTTTGACCAAATTTATAATAGCAAACGTTAATTCTGCGTGATCTAAAAAGCCAATCCTTTGTGATTGGCTTTTTTATTTTGAATGAAGCATCAATTTAAAAAAGATGAGTAATAGTTCTCTATTTTTATTGGTTCAGCGTAAGCGTCCGCTGAACACACCTTATGAATTCATCCTATAAGCCTTAATTTAGTTCCCACCTAAAAACAAGTGGGGACTTAATCCATGAACATGGATATATATTCAGCAACACCTCCTGTTGCTAAAAAACGCAGAACATACAGCAAAGAATTCAAACTCAGTATTGTCAATGCCTGTAAAAATCCTAATACCTCGATCGCTTCGGTCGCACTGCAACATAGTATTAATACCATTCATTCGAAATAAGATACTATAGAGGAATGATTACGACATACCCTCACCAACTAACAGATGTTGATTTTATCGCACTGTCCAAAACAGAGTCGAATCCGCGCACGCGAGTTCGACTATTAATGCTCGCCCAAATGGCAAAAGGCATTTCTCCTCAACAGGTTGCTAAACAGTTTGGTTTTAATCCCGTTACCATACGCAAGTTGCGTCGCACCTTTCAGACTCAAGGCATCAATGGCCTGTATGATCGGGAAGGTCGAGGTCGCCATAGTCCTTTGTCCATCGAGCAAAAAGAACAACTCAAAACCGAGATCGTAGCTCTCCAGCAACAGCGTGGTGGTGGTCGGGTCACTGCGGTAAATATTGCTGAACTCATTCAGCAGAAATTCAACGTGGTTTACAACCCCAATAGCTTGTACAAACTGTTAAAGCAAATTGGCATGAGCTGGGTATCAGGTCGTTCTGCCCACCCACAAAAGAATGACGCTGCTCAAGCTGAATTTAAAAAAACTTTGCCAGCAAACTGAAAGATATCCTTCCAGCATCTGTAGATTTGGCGAAGGTTGATTTATGGTTTCAGGATGAGTCCAGGGTAGGACAGCAAGGTTCGATCAGCCGTGTGTGGCATTACCGGGGTGAACGACCACGTCTGGTTCGTCAGCAGCAATTTGAGTACAGTTATATTTATGGTGCCATTTGCCCTGCCCGAAGAGCCTGTTGTGGATTGGTTCTCCCGAGAGCAAATAGCGAAGGAATGCGTCTGCATTTGCGGGAGATTTCAGCACAGGTTCCTGAGGGGCATCATGCTGTTGTGATTGTTGATGGTGCTGGCTGGCATCAAACAAGTCTCAACTTGCCGAATGTCAGTTTATTGAAATTACCGCCATATTCACCTGAACTAAATCCGATGGAGCAGGTGTGGCAATGGTTGAAACAACATTATTTATCAAACCGATGCTTTAAAGATTATACCGAGATTGTTGATGCTTGCTGCATGGCTTGGAACCAGTTTGCCAAACGAACCCAGCTCATCCAATCGATTGGAACTCGAAAATGGGCAACTTGCTAGCTTATTTCGATGGATTAGTATAATGCCAACCTTGTCAGTCGTTGGATCAGGATCTTCAGCCATCATGAGGGTGCCGTGCAGGATCCTACTCATGTGAATCCAGCATTTATTGCTTTGCCTTACACTGCTGCAATCAGCCAACCTATGGATGAGAGGATCACGTTGTGTATCACCGTGCCTCATACGAATAATGATATTCAGCTAAAATGGCAGACATCAGAAATACCTGCCTTGGCAGAATTACTCAAGGCACTTGCAACATGATCCGCATTGATGAAATCTGGTTGTCTACTCAGCCCATGGACATGCGTGCAGGTATGGATACGACCATGGCTCAGGTGGTGAGAGCCTTTGGCTACATCAAACCGCATTGTGCTTACCTGTTCTGTAATAAACGTGGCCATCGCATGAAAGTGCTGGTACATGATGGACTGGGCATCTGGCTGTGTGCCCGGCGGCTGGAACAGGGCAAATTTCACTGGGCTCAAGTTCACCAAGGTGAAACCGTGGCCCTCAGCCCGGAACAGTTACAGGCACTGATCCAAGGTTTGCCCTGGCAGCGCATTGGACGACAGCAGGTGGTGACGATGCTTTAAACCAGGCTGTTCCATTCTGCTATTCTCCAAACGTTCTATTTCATTCTTCTCATGACCTCAGGCATACTGCGGTCATGAATACGCTGCCTGACTTAAGCCAACTGACCCATGAACAACTGCTGGAATTCACCAGACAGTTGGCGATGCAGCATCAGTCTCTAGCACAATCAAACCAGCAATTAGATGCCAGAGTTCAACATCTTGAAGTCACCAATCAGCAATTAGATTCTAAAGTTCAACATCTTTCTATTCTCAATCAAAAATACGAGCATGAACTCGCACTATTTAAACAGCACAAATTCGGCAGTAAAAACGAACATCTCACTGCAAAACAAATCCACCTGTGGGATGAAGCGGTTGAAGAAGATATTGCTGCTGTTGATCTAGAACTGGAACGGCTAAATGCAGATAAAACCGATGCAGTGACACAGAAAGCCAAAACCAATAAACCTAAACGTCGACCACTGCCAGATCATCTACACACCATCCGTATTGAGCATGAACCTGCATCAACCCAATGCAGTTGTGGCTGCCAGTTACGTCGTATCGGCGAAGATATCAGTGAAAAACTGCATTTCAGACCGGCACAGTTCTATAAGGAACAGCATGTGCGTGGCAAATGGGTCTGTGATCAGTGCGACACCCTGACTCAGCAAGCGATGCCCGCCTATGTGATTGATAAAGGTATTGCCAGTCCTGAACTGCTCAGCCATGTGCTGGTATCGAAGTATGCCGATCATTTGCCGCTGTACCGTCAGCGCCTGATCTATCAGCGGGCTGGCATTGATCTGTCCAGATCCACGTTATCTGACTGGATTGGTCGCTGCGGTGTGGAACTGGAACCTCTGGCCAATGCCTTAAAACAGGTGGTGCTGCAACAGCGGGTGATCCATGCCGATGAAACGCCGGTCACCATCATGCGGATGGGTGAGAATGATAAAAAACCGAAGAAAGGTTATGTCTGGGCCTATGCCACTACACAGTACAATCCAGTTCAAGCCGTGATCTATGACTTTCAGGATAGTCGTTCAGGTCAGCATGCTGAAGCGTTCCTGAAAGACTGGCAGGGTTATCTAGTCTGTGATGATTACAGTGGTTATAAAGCACGCTTTAAATCAGGCGATGTCATTGAGGTGGGCTGCATGGCCCATGCACGTCGTAAATTCCATGAACTGCATGTAACTGGGAAAAGTCAGGTCGCTGAACAGGCCTTAGTGCTGATTCAGAAACTGTATGCGATAGAAGCAGAACTCAGGAAAAAGACCGATGGTACAGCGGAAGACCGCCGCGAATACCGACAACAGCATAGTCAACCAGTGATGCAACAACTATATGAATGGCTCAACCAACATCAACTGACGGTACCATCGAGTTCTCCCACCGCTCGGGCGATCAACTACAGCCTAAAACGTTGGGAGGCCTTAAGCCGCTATCTGGATGATGGCAATCTACCGATTGACAATAACTGGATTGAGAACCAAATGCGTCCCTGGGCGTTGGGGCGTAAGAACTGGCTGTTTGCTGGCTCGCTGCGCAGTGGTCAGCGAGCGGCGAATATCATGACTTTAATCCAGTCAGCAAAGCTGAATGGCTTGGATCCGTATGCCTATTTAAGTGATGTGCTGAAAAGGTTACCGACACATAAAGTGACCCAAATAGAAGAATTACTGCCACACCGGTGGCAACCCGACCAAAATTAAAAAATAGGTATGGGGTTCAGCGGACGCTTACGGTTCAGCAAAGTTTGGCAGATTTTAACAAACAATAAAGAGAAGAATCGGGTTTTTTAAAATAATATGCACTCACAGCAAAATTTGCTTCAATATCCCCAAAAACGGTTTTCTCTATGAAAAGTAATATTTCCCTACAAAAAGTCGTTTGGAGCTTTGTTAAAACAAGGTAATAATGTGCAGTTACATTTTTCCTAGTATTGATTGAACCCTTATGTCGCATATTTCTGTATTACTTCACGAAACTGTTGATGCCTTGTTGGCAGATCGCAATACAGGAATTTATGTCGATGGGACTTTCGGTCGCGGCGGTCATACCCGTTTATTGCTGTCTAAGTTAGATGAAAATGCACGTGTTTATGCTTTTGATAAAGATCCGCAGGCTTTGCAAACAGCGGCACTTTTGGAACTGGAAGATTCACGTTTTAAGATTATTCATGCCAGCTTTGCCGATTTAAAGCAGGAGCTGGAAGCATTAGGTATCGACCAGGTGGATGGGGTGATGGCGGATTTAGGCGTGTCATCTCCACAACTCGATCAGGCGGAACGTGGCTTTAGTTTTATGAAAGATGGGCCATTGGATATGCGTATGGATAATTCGCAAGGTCCAACGGCGGCCGAGTGGCTGGTGGCTATTGAAGAAGAAGCCCTGGCGAATATCATTTTCCAGTATGGTGAAGAACGTTATAGTCGCCGTATTGCCAAAGCCATTAAAGCTGCTGGTTATATTGAAACTACGGCTCAACTGGCAGAAATTGTCAAAGTTGCCCACCCGAAATGGGAAAAAAATAAACATGCGGCAACCCGAACTTTTCAGGCTATCCGTATTGCCATTAATAAAGAATTAGATGATATTGAGGCTTTCTTGCCACAGGCTGTGGAAGTTTTAAAACCTGAGGGACGTTTGGCGGTGATCAGTTTCCATTCACTGGAAGACCGTTTAATTAAACAATTTATTCAAAAAGAATCGACTTTAGCGGAAGATACCAGTTGGGGATTACCACAAAAGCGGGAAGATACCCGTCGTTTAAAGAAAATTTCCCGAGTCCGTGCCAGTGAAGAAGAGGTGAAGGCCAACCCTCGTTCTCGTAGTGCATGGCTTAGAGTTGCAGAGCGCTTAGCTTCAAAAGGCGAATAATGAAAACTGAAGTTGTTGAAAAGAAAACTGACAAAAAACCGATGAAAAAATTCATCAGTTATATCGTTTTGCTGCTGTTGGTCTTTGTCAGTGCAATCATGGTGGTATTTCAAGTGTTTGAATATCGTCATGACTACCGCGAACTCAGTTCTTTTATGCGGGAAAGGGATGATCTAAATGCAGAGTGGGGCCGTTTGCTGATTGAACAACAAACTTTTGGTGCGACGGCGCAAATCGGCACGCGTGCGGTAACGCAATTGCGCATGTATTCGCCTCCTGCAGCACAGACGGTTGTAATTGCTTTACCAATGACTTCAGAAGATAAAAAATAGGGCTAGCTGTAATTATGGTGGACAAAAGAACAACACAGGCAACACGTAAAAAGCAGCAGCCGATTAGTGAGAAAAATGCCCTCAGTGTAGACATGTGGCGTTTTTATTTGATGTGGAGCGTGGTATTGCTATGCTTTTTGGCCTTAGTGAGTCGTGCATTTTATGTGCAGGTGATCAATAAGGACTTTTTGCAAAACAAGGCTAATGCCAATATTTTAAGAACTGAAAAAATCAAGGCGATGCGTGGCGTCATCTATGACCGTCATGGTGTACCTCTGGCTATCAGTACGCCAGTGATGAAGGTGGTGATTGATCCGCGTGACTATTTTGAAACCAAAAAACAGTTTGACGAGATTACTGCTGAACTGGCCAAAGATCCCAATAATCGCAAACTGAAACGCCAGTTACCTGATAAAAATCTTAATCTGGATGAGCTTGCCGATGCAGTGGGCATCGACCGTGCTGAGCTGAAAAAGAAAATGAATGACAAACCTCGTTCACGTTATCTGGTGCTGCAAAAAGAAATTCCACCGCAGCAGGCGGAACTGATCGCGAAACGTGAGTTCCAGGGGGTTTATACCGAGAAAAACTATAAACGTTACTATCCGCAGCCGCAGCCCAATGCCCAGATTATTGGTTTAACCAATAGTGAAGGCGTGGGGATTGAAGGCCTGGAGATGCAGCTAAATAAGGTTTTGTCTGGTCATGATGGCGAACAGCAGATTGTGCGTGATAAAAAAGGCAACCGTTTTAAAGATCCTGAAATTATCAAGGAAGTCGAAGCCGGGGAAAACATCACCCTAAGTATCGATTCACGGCTGCAATATATTATGTACCGTGAGTTGACTGCTGCCGGTGTGGCCAATAATGCCCGCTCTGCAACCGCGATTGCGGTAGATGTCAAAACCGGTGAAATTCTGGCCATGACCAGCTGGCCTTCGTATAACCCCAACGACAAAAAAAGTCTGGCCAATAAAGATGCCATGCGTAACCGCGGTGCAGTCGACTCGTTTGAGCCGGGTTCTACCATGAAACCGCTGACGGTGGCGATGGCGCTGGAAAGTGGCAAATATACCGCGAACTCTATCGTCAATACTTCGCCGGGCAGTATGCGTATTGGTAACCATACCATCCGTGATACGCATAACTATGGTGCACTGACTCTGGGGGGCATTATCCAGAAATCATCCAACGTTGGGGTGGCAAAAATTGCCTTGTCACTGCCTTATGCAACCTTACCGACTTTCTATAAACGAGTAGGTTTGGGACAGCGTTCTGCGGTGAAATTCCCGGGTGAAAGTGCGGGTCTGATTTTGCCGCCAAGCAAATGGAATGTTTCAGAAGTGGGTACCATGGCCTATGGCTATGGCCTGAATGCGACGGTACTGCAAATTGCCGATGCTTATGCCATGATTGCCAATAAAGGGGTCAAAGTCCCTTTAAGCTTATATAAATTAGAACAGCCACCGAAAGGCGAACAGATTATTGATGCAAAAATTGCCGATCAGGTGCTGTTGATGATGGAAGCCGTGACCTTGCCGGGTGGTACAGCACAACAGGCGAATATTCCAGGTTATCGGGTGGCGGGTAAGACCGGTACTGCGCATAAATTACGTGCAGACCGTAAGGGGTATTCAGATAGTGAGTACCGTGCGCTGTTTGCTGGTATGGCGCCGGTCAGTGATCCGCGTTTAGCGATGGTCATTGTGGTGGAAAACCCGAAAGGGCAATATTATGGCGGTCTGGTGGCCGCGCCGGTGTTTGCACGTGTGATGCAGGAATCCTTACGTTTGATGAACGTGCCTTTAGATAAACCTTTAGATACTCCCAAAATCCAGTAACAGGTGATAAATGTCGATTACATTTCAAGATATCTACCATACTGAGAAAACCGCTGGATGGATGAGCAAGCCATTCACTGGCTTTAGTTTAGATAGTCGTAAAGTTGACGCAGGGCAAATTTTTATTGCCCTGACTAGTTTTTCTCAGCCTGAAAAAACCTTGCAGTTTGCCCAATCGGCTTTGGCAAGGGGGGCTCTGGCTGTGGTCAGCGAAACAGATTTAGGTCTGGAAAATAGTATAGTGGTAGCGAATGTCCGTCATTTGATGGGACAGTGGCAAAAGCAATATTTACAAGTGACGCAACCTGTAAATGCCGCGCGCATTATTGCAGTGACAGGAACCAACGGTAAAACCACCATCTCGCGTTTAATTGCTGAACTGCTGATGTTACAAGGCAAGAAATGCGCCGTGATGGGAACCACCGGTAACGGTATTTTACCGAATCTGGAAGCTTCTACGCATACTACGCTGGATGCCTTGCAGCTGCAAAATGCCTTACATGAATATGCACAGGCCGGTGCTGAATTTGCAGCGATTGAAGCCAGCTCGCATGGTCTGGAACAGGGGCGTTTAAATGGCTGCGATATCGAAATTGCGGCATATAGTAACTTGAGTCGCGATCATCTGGATTATCACGGAACGCTTGAAGCTTATGCTGAAGCCAAGTCGCGATTATTCAAATTTTTGACTTTGAAAGTAGCCATTATCAACATTGATGATGAACATGCACAGGTCATGATTGACGCTGCCCAATCAAATCCGACCCAACCGCAAATCCTTACTTACTCGGCCACTCAGACAGCTGATTATCAGGTTGAAAATATTCAATATAGTTTAAACGGTGCATGCTTTAAACTGATCACTGCGGATGGTGAATTTGAAGTCAATAGCCCGTTGCTTGGCCGTTTTAACGTAGAAAATCTTGTGGCGAGTCTGATTGCTGCACAGCAGGCTGGCTTTAAGCTGACTGATTTGATTGCAGTTGCAGCACAACTGAAAGGTGCGCCGGGTCGTATGCAGGTGATTCGTGATGGCGAGCGTCTGTTTGTAGTGGATTATGCCCATACGCCAGATGCCCTGATTCAGGTGCTGACCACCTTAAAACGCCATGTAGCGAAAAATTTATGGGCAGTCTTTGGCTGTGGTGGCGACCGTGACCGGGGCAAGCGCCCGCTAATGACACAAGCTGCCCTGGACCATGCCAATGTCGCGCTGATTACTTCAGATAATCCGCGCACCGAAGACCCGGAACAGATTTTTGCCGACATGAAAGCAGGTATTGATTTTTCAAAGCATCTAGTACATGAAATTCATGACCGCCGTGAAGCGATTAAATTTGCAGTGAAACAGGCTCAGGCGGGTGATATTGTAATTATTGCCGGTAAGGGGCATGAAAACTATCAGGAAATTGATGGCGTACGTCATTGGTTTGATGATGTGGTTGAAGTGCAGGCGGCCATTGATGCACAGCATCACTCATCAGATTCAGCTTATCCTGCGTAATAGGAAACCATCATGCATACATCAACTACCAGTACAGTACCTTTAGAACCGTGGACAGCCGTACAGCTTGCTGAAGCTACCCAAGGTTACTGGTTGAATGAGAAAGTGCCTCAAGGCGCAATCAAACGGATTTTGACCGATTCACGCTTTGCGGAAAAGGGCGATGTTTTTCTAGCCTTGCAAGGCGAACGTTTTGATGCGCATGATTTTGTTGCCCAAGTGGCGGCTAAGGGCTGTGAAATCGCAATTGTTAGCCATCCGGTGGATGCCGATATCTGTCAGCTTGTGGTTGCTGATACCCGTCTGGCATTGGGGCATCTAGGGGCTTATCGCCGTGCGCAAAATTCACAGTTGAAAGTGATTGCCCTAACCGGCAGTAGTGGTAAAACCACCACTAAGGAAATGCTCGGCAGTATCTTGTCGCGTCTGGCACCGACCTTAATTACCCGTGGCAACCTGAATAACGATTTGGGCGTACCGATGATGCTGCTTGAGCTACGTGCTGAACATCAGTATGCCGTGATGGAATTGGGTGCCAGCCATCAGGGTGAAATTGATTACACCTCAAATCTGGTACAACCGCATGTGGCCGGAATTATCAATATTGGTACTGCACATTTAGGTGAGTTTGGCGGACGCGATGGTATCTGTCGGGCAAAATCGGAAATTTATCGTCATATTGATAAAGCAGGCACCTCAATTGTTCCTGCGGCAGATGATTTTGCCGATATGATTCGCCAGGCGGTGCAAACTGAGAAGGTATTGAGTTTTGGTCAAGGTGGTGATGTATATGAAACAGACATCGAATTGCAAGCACAATCTTCCCGCTTTACGTTAAATACCCCGCAAGGTGTGCGTCAGATTAATCTGCCATTTGCTGGTGAACACAATGTGCAGAATGCCACTGCCGCCGCTGCTTTTGCCTTGGCGATTGGTGTTACGCTGGATGATATTGTGACCGGTTTGGAGCAGGCGAAAGGCGCGAAAGGCCGTTTGAACTTTATTCATACCGCAAAACATCTGTTTATTGATGATACGTACAATGCCAACCCGACGTCCATGCGCGCTGCAGCCGAAGTGCTGGCGCAGCAGGAAGGCGTCAAAGTAATGGTGATTGGTGATATTGGCGAATTAGGTGCAAGTGCTGCACAGCAACACTATATGCTGGGGTGTGACCTGGTTTCTGTACCGGGGGTTCACTTCGTGGTCGCTGTGGGTGAATTTGCTCCGGCTACCCAGGAAGGGGCACGCAGTACCCAGTATGGCAAAAAACTGCAGGCCTTCTTGACCCAGGCGCAAGCCCTTCCTTTCTTACTTAGTTTAATTGAAACACATCAACCTCAATCCATGAGTTTCCTGTTTAAAGGTTCTCGCTATACCCACATGGAAACATTGATGGCTGATTTGATGGAGAAACTCTAAATGCTGTTATGGCTATTTGAACATTTGGCGGGCTTTGACAGCACGTTTCAGGTGGTTCGTTATTTAACTTTACGTGCTTTGCTCAGTGTCTTAACTGCATTGACCATTGGACTGGTTCTGGGTCCAGTGATGATCCGTAAGCTCCAGGCTTTAAAATACGGGCAGGCAGTAAGTTCTTTTGCTCCTGAAAATCATGCCAAAAAAATGGGAACCCCAACCATGGGCGGGATTCTGGTCCTGCTGTCGATTGGTATTTCAACCCTGTTATGGGCAGATTTATCTAATCCTTATGTCTGGATTGTACTGGGCGTGATGGTGATTTTTGGTGCTGTCGGCTGGGCAGATGACTGGATCAAGGTACGTTATAAAGACAATGCCGGTCTGCCTGCACGAAAAAAATTCTTCTGGACTTCAGTGGCTTCTTTGGGTGCCGGTATTGCCCTGTATGTGATTGCGACCCAGCAGGCCAATCCTGTACATACCAGCAATATGCTGGATCTGTTGATTCCTTTCTTTAAAAATCTGACCATTCCATTATCCGCTATTCCTTTAGGGATTGGTTTCATTATCTTTACCTATCTGGTGATTAACGGTGCATCTAATGCGGTGAACCTGACTGATGGTCTGGATGGTCTGGCGATTATGCCAATTGTTCTGGTTGCTGCCGGTTTGGGGGTATTTGCCTATCTGGCCGGGGATGTCCGTTTTGCCAATTATCTGCATATCCCTTATGTAAAATATTCTTCTGAACTGGTGGTGATTTGTGCAGCTATGATTGGTGCCGGTTTGGCCTTTCTTTGGTATAACGCACATCCTGCACAAGTATTTATGGGTGATGTCGGAGCTTTATCCTTAGGTGCAATGCTGGGTACGATTGCAGTCATGGTTCGTCAGGAAATCGTATTTGCGATTATGGGCGGGGTATTTGTGGTAGAAGCTATTTCGGTGTTCCTGCAAATTGGCTCTCTACGGATGCGTAACAAGCGTGTCTTCCTGATGGCGCCGTTGCATCATCATTATGAGAAAAAAGGCTGGCGTGAAACCCAGGTGGTGATTCGTTTCTGGATTATTACGATTATGCTGGTAGTTTTAGGCTTAATGACCTTAAAATTGCGTTAAGCAAATATTCGAAAAAAGCTGGCATTTGCTCCCACATCTGTCGGCTTTTTTATCGCCTGATTTCAGGCATTGGAGAAAAATATGAATCTGCTGATGTGTCCTGTCTGTCATGAAGTATTGAAACTGACTGGAAAAACATGGCACTGTGTGAATAATCACAGTTATGACGTGGCTAAACAGGGCTATGTGAACCTGCATGTAGTGCAGCATAAGCACAGTAAGAATCCGGGTGATACACTTGAGTCGGTACAGGCGCGTCGTGCATTTTTAAGTGCCGGTTTTTATGCGCCTTTACAGCAGACAGTGGTTGAAAAAATTCGCGCGTTACGAATTGAAAATCTGCTAGATATTGGTTGTGGTGAAGGTTATTACACCAGTGCCATGCAGGCGGAAGTGCTGCAATGTGTCGGTGTGGATATTGCTAAAAATGCGGTTCAGGTGGCTGCAAAGCTCAATAAAAATATGACTTGGGTGGTAGGAACCGGAGCGACCTTGCCGGTACTGGATGCTTCAATTGATTTGTGCACCAGCTTGTTTAGTCCGATTCCTAAACAGGAAATATTACGGGTACTGAAACCGCATGCTTATTTGATGGTGGTGACCCCGGCGAAAGAGCATTTATATGCCATGCGTGAGGCACTTTTTGAAGAAGTGAATCCGCATGAACCGCATAAATTTGTCACTCAGCTGCAAGATGCTTTTGAGCTGGTGGAGGAAAGTGTGGTCGATGCTCCCCTTACTTTGTCACAAACAGATTTAAAGCATCTGGTTGCGATGACGCCTTATGCTTATAAAGCCAAGCCAGAGCGACGTCAGGTGTTAGAGCAGAAAGATCAGTTTGAGTTAAAGGCCCAATTTCAGATTTATTTATTTAAAAAGAAATAAGCTGCATAAAAAAACTCCCTCAAATGAGGGAGTTTTTTTATCTGTCTAAAATTTTATTGAAATACATCAATCAGATTATCCAGCGCATCCGGTTTGCTGTTTTGTTTTTGCATATCTGGAGGATTTGCATTATTTGGAACCAGGATTTCTTCTCCGGGCAAGTCGTCAAAGTCGCTTTCCGGTGCCCGCACTGGGGCAGCAGGTGCCGGACGGTACAATGGACGAGCCAAAGGTGGAGAGGAGCGATCTGTCTGGACGGGTTCACCTATAGTAATCGTCTGGTTACGATTAGCTGGTGCTTTGGCATTTTTGTCAAAATGTACCCAGGCTGCTGGTGTACCTTTTAAGGCATTGCCCATAAAGTTGGTCCAGATTGGCAAGGCAGCAACACCACCGTATTCACGACGGCCTAGTGTAGTTGGTTGGTCAAAACCAACCCATGCTACAGTCACCAGTTTGCCATTAAACCCTGCAAACCAAGCATCTTTGGCATCATTGGTGGTTCCTGTTTTACCGCCAATATCATCACGGCCAATTCTGAGTGCGGCACGTCCGGTACCATGCTGAATCACATCACGCAGAATATTGGCCATGTCATATGCCGAGCTTGATTTCAAGATACGCTGTGCCTGACGGTACTGGCTCTTTGTTTCATCCAGCTCAAGTTGGGCCAGCTGTTTTTCTTCTGGCAGCGTCTGATTGGTGACATTAATCACTTCATCATCAGGGGTCACGGGTTCTGCAGATGCAGTTTCTTCATCATTTTGATTGATGCAGGAAATACACGCATATTCCGGATTGCTTTGATAAATCACTTTGCCATAGGCATCTTCAATACGGTCAATAAAATGTGGCTGAATGCGGTAACCGCCATTGGCGAAAGTGGCATAGCCTGTAGCCATTTGAATAGGAAGAACTTGTGGTGTACCTAAGGCAATCGTGTAATTTCGCGGAATCTGATTTTCATGTAAACCAAAATCCATCAGTAATTGTCGGGTACGCTCGATGCCCACCGTTTGCAGCAGGCGAACCGATACCGTATTTCGCGATAAATACAGGGCACGACGTAATGGAATCATGCCAAGATAACGACCATCGGAATTTTTTGGTGACCATTTGCCAATAGTGATCGGACTGTCATTGACCATGCTATAGGGGGTCATACCACGTTCAAGTGCCAATGCATAAACAAAGGGTTTGATGGTCGAACCTGGTTGACGCCAGCCCTGTAAGGCACGGTTGAATTTGGACTGATAAAAATTGTATCCACCAACAATTGCTTCAATTGCGCCATTGTTCGGGTTTAATGCAATCAGCTGGCCTTGTGCTTTAGGAATTTGTACCAGTGCCCAAGAGGTTTTATTGTCATTTGGACGTAAGCGGATAATATCGTTTATTTTCACGATTTGTGTAGCTGTACGCGGAGCAGGACCAATGCTATTGGCATTTCGATAGGGAGCAGCCCAAGACATGCCTGACCAGGGCACAGTCACTGTAGAGCCATCTTGCATCAAAGCTTCAAAAGAGTTTTTCTCGACTTTAACCACCTTGGCAGGATAGGTATTGGCATAAGGCATGAAATCGCTAAGTGGCTTGTCATGTGCCTCGGCACCTCTCCAGCCGTGTCGGCGGTCATAGGCTTCGAGACCTTCCTGTACAGACTGTTCTGCGAAGGCCTGACGCTGGCTATTGATCGTGGTATAAACTTTATAACCAGAATCAATTGCTTGTTCACCAAACTTTTCCACCAATTCTGAACGGACCATTTCACCGACATAGGGATATTTGTTATTGATGCCACGTTCTGGCATATCGAGGTTAACCGGTTCAGCAATGGCCTGTTTATACTGAGTTTGATTGATATAACCCAACTGCAGCATACGACCCAGAATCCAGTTGCGGCGTTCTAAGGCACGGGTAGGATTGACGACAGGATTGTATTTTGAGGGTGCTTTGGGTAGGCCGGCAATCATGGCCATTTGAGCAATACTGAGCTGATCCAGATTTTTGTTGTAGTAAATTTTTGCAGCTGCAGCAATCCCGTAGGCATTTTTACCCAAGAAGATTTTATTTACGTATAAGGTAAGAATTTCTTCTTTGGTCAGGTTCTGTTCAATTTTGCGTGCCAGAAAAATTTCAGTCAGTTTGCGTTTTAATGTACGTTCAGGGGTTAAATAATAGTTTTTTGCCACTTGCATGGTAATGGTGGAACCACCAGTTTGCACATTGGAACCGGTGATGGTTTCACTCACCGCACGACCTAAACCTTTAAAACTGATACCGCTATGTTCAAAGAACGATGAATCTTCTGCAGCAAGAAAAGCAGAGATAAAAGGTTTAGGAATCTGTTTGTATTCCACCGGGACAGATAACTTTCCGCCATACTCGGCAATCAGCTCATTATCTGCACTATATACTTGTAAAGGTTTTAATAATGGCGCCTTTTTTAAGGTGGTCATTTTAGGCAGGGATGGGGCAATATAGAGATACATACCATAAAATCCCATCGGAATTGAGACCAAAACTATAATTATGATCAAAAAAAATGGATGAACATGGCCCGAACAAGATAGCTTTTTCATAACAAGTAAGTTTTAATAAGAGCTAATGGCAAACTAATTGGCGGTCAGTATAGCCTTTACACATACAGATTGTTAGATGAGTTATTGTATCTGTATAAAATTATAGACCATCACTGATTAGTAAGTTACTTTTATTGGGGATAAAAAAATAATAGGAATTATATTGTGCTCAGGTTATATCGTAAGCCGAATAAGGGATTAATAGGAGTAGATATTATAGGACTTACGCATTGACGGATTCAAAAAAGTATTAAAATACTTTATAAATAGGACTTACGCATTGACGGATTCAAAAAAGTATTAAAATACTTTATAAAGTATCTGTGATCAGACGAATTAAAAATGCTTCTACAGCAACTTGTACTCTACCCATTTATATGGGCTTTCTCATGACAGAACCGAACTCTATTAGCTGCACACAACTTGCCGAGACTTATAACATCTCGCATGATAGTGTAAATCGTTTTCTAGAGCGTGAAGACTACACACCTCACGACCTATATCAAGAAGCAATTCAACATATTGATAATAATAAACTTATAGTCAGTATTGATGATACTGTTTTAGATAAACCGTATAGTCAGCATATGGACTTAGTTAGCTATTTTTGGTCAGGCAAACACCACCGATCCGTCAAGGGTATTAATCTCATTACCTTGTATGCGACAGATCAAAATGGTCAAAATATTCCAATTAATTTCCGAATTTATGACAAATCTGAAAGTAAAACCAAGAATGATTACTTTATGGATATGTTAAGTGAAGTACTCAGTTGGGGTGCAAAGATTCAATTTATTACAGGTGATAGTTGGTATTCATCGACTGGAAATCTAAAAACCATAAGAAAATATGGTATTCGATTTATGTTTGGTATCGACTGTAACCGTAAGGTTTCCCCAGAAAAAGGACAATGGTTTCAACTGCGTTTATTGCCAAATTTCCATCAGGGTCAAGTGGTCTGGCTCAAAGATTTTGGCTTTGTACAATTATTTAAGACTCAGTTAAAAGAACAGCAGAGGTTTTATATTGTGCATCAAGATGAAGATGATTTATTGTCCTTTGAGAGTTTTCATGAATTACATTCAAGTCATTGGAAAATAGAACAATATCACCGGGTGATTAAACAGGTTTGTCATATTGAAAAGTTTCAAGTAAGACGATCTAAACTGATTTTGAATCATATTTTTTCAGCCTTGATGGCCTACGTCGAGATACAAAAGAACCAGTTTGAGCGGATCTTTGAAAATGTATATCGTTGGCAGAAGAAATTATTTAGACCAATGATCAAAAACTTCATTGATGACTTTATTCTCGATAAAAATCATCTGCTACCACAGAGAATCTATAAATAATACTGCGTAAGTCCTAATAAAGTATCTGTGATCAGACGAATTAAACATGCTTCTACAGCAACTTGTACATTACCCATTTATATGGGCTTTCTCATGACAGAACCGAACTCTATTAGCTGCACACAACTTGCCGAGACTTATAACATCTCGCATGATAGTGTAAATCGCTTTCTAGAGCGTGAAGACTACACACCTCACGACCTATATCAAGAAGCAATTCAACATATTGATAATAATAAACTTATAGTCAGTATTGATGATACTGTTTTAGATAAACCGTATAGTCAGCATATGGACTTAGTTAGCTATTTTTGGTCAGGCAAACACCACCGATCCGTCAAGGGTATTAATCTCATTACCTTGTATGCGACAGATCAAAATGGTCAAAATATTCCAATTAATTTCCGAATTTATGACAAATCTGAAAGTAAAACCAAGAATGATTACTTTATGGATATGTTAAGTGAAGTACTCAGTTGGGGTGCAAAGATTCAATTTATTACAGGTGATAGTTGGTATTCATCGACTGGAAATCTAAAAACCATAAGAAAATATGGTATTCGATTTATGTTTGGTATCGACTGTAACCGTAAGGTTTCCCCAGAAAAAGGACAATGGTTTCAACTGCGCTTATTGCCAGATTTCCATCAGGGTCAAGTGATCTGGCTCAAAGATTTTGGCTTTGTACAATTATTTAAGACTCAGTTAAAAGAACAGCAGAGGTTTTATATTGTGCATCAAGATGAAGATGATTTATTGTCCTTTGAAGGTTTTCATGAATTACATTCAAGTCATTGGAAAATAGAGCAATATCACCGGGTGATTAAACAGGTTTGTCATATTGAAAAGTTTCAAGTAAGACGATCTAAACTGATTTTGAATCATATTTTTTCAGCCTTGATGGCCTACGTTGAGATACAAAAGAACCAGTTTGAGCGGATCTTTGAAAATATATATCGTTGGCAGAAGAAATTATTTAGACCAATTATCAAAAACTTCATTGATGACTTTATTCTCGATAAAAATCATCTGCTACCACAGAGAATCTATAAGTAATAGTGCGTAAGTCCTATATTAGTTCTACTTCTGTTAAATTGTTAGAACTTTCTGTTAAGAGCGGTAACAGGTATTGGGTAGAAAGCTATGCGCTGATTCCTTTGCCTGAAGGTAGTGTTGTTGAAAAAAATATTTTAAATCCAGAAGCAGTGGGTGATGCGCTAGAGCGAGCACTCAATCTTGCCAATACTCAATGTACAGCTGCAGCGCTCGCAGTCCCAACTTCACTGGTCATTACCAAAACCATTGAAATGGATGCGGATATGACGGATGACGAACGTGAAGTCCAGATTCGCATGGATGCCGAGCAATATATTCCCTTTCCTCTGGACGAAGCCAGTCTGGATTTTGAAGTATTACCGGATCGTTTAGCCAATCCGAATCGGGTGAATGTGCTTTTAGTTGCAACGCGTCTTGAAAATGTAGAAGCACGTGCTGAAGTGCTGGAACTGGCTAACCTGACGCCAAAAATTGCCGATGTTGAAAGTTTTGCCCTAGAAAATGCCTATAAAGTATTTTCCGATACTTTACCAATAGGTGTGAACACGGTGGGTATTTTAGATATTGGTCATACCATGACGACCTTATCTGTCATGCAAAATAATAAAGTGATTTATACCAGAGAACAGGTGTTTGGCGGTAAACAGCTGACTCAAGAAATTCAAAATCGTTATGGTCTGTCTTTTGAAGAAGCGGGCCGTGCCAAGAAAACCCGTTCATTGCCCGATGACTATGATGTTGAAGTCTTAGAGCCATTCTTGGAAGCTGTAGTTCAGCAAGCAGCAAGATCACTGCAGTTCTTCTTCTCGTCTTCACAGTTCAATGAGATTGACCACATTTTATTGGCAGGGGGGAATGCGAATATTCCAGGACTCGCGAAATTACTACAACAAAAACTGGGTTATCGCGTCACGATTGCCAACCCATTTTTGCAAATGGGGTTTTCTCCACAAATCGATATTAAAAAAATAGAGAATGATGCTTCCTCGCTCATGGTGGCATGTGGTCTGGCATTGAGGAGTTTTGATTAATGGCAAGAATTAACTTGCTCCCTTGGCGTGATGAGCTGAGAGAGAAACGGAAAAAAGAATTTATAGCAATTTGTATTGGGGCGGCATTCGTTGGCGCTTTAGCGGTTACGTCCTCATGGTTTTATTATGACCATAAACTTGAAGACCAGGAACAGGCCAATCAGCTGATTACCAGCACCAATCAAAATCTTGATGTGCAATTAAAATCTCTGGAAGGTTTGGAAGCGCAGCGTAATGCTATTATTGAGCGTATGAAACTGATTCAAGGCTTGCAAGGGCAACGTCCGATTGCGGTGCGTCTGATTGACGAACTGGTTCGTGTTACGCCAGCTAATTTGTACATTACCAAATTTGTGCGTACAGGCGATAAATTCACCATTGAAGGCAGAGCTGAAAGTCCAAATACCGTGGCAGAGTTTTTGCGTAATTTAGAAGCATCTGCCTGGTATCGCAACGCTTTCATGAATTCTTTTTTAGCAGTTGAAGAACAAAAAGATAAAGCGCCAAGTTCCGTGATTCCGCGTATTGAAGAAGGCTATGGTTCATTTGTGGTGACTGCCGACCTGGATGAAATCGCCCAGCCTGCTGCACCAGAAACACAACAACAAGCACCATCCAATACAGCTAATTCAACCGTGGAGGCAGCCAAATGAGTCTCGATGAATTTGATGAATTAAATCCAAATGAAGCTGTAGTACGTAAAAAGAAAATGACGCTGGATAAGTTTCTTCAGCAGTTCAATACCTTAGATCCAAATAATTATGGCAGTTGGCCTTTATCCGTCAAAATCACCTGCTGGATTGCAATTGTGCTGGCGATTGGGATTCTGGGTTATTTTTTAACAATTAAAGGTAAATTGGAAGATATTTCCAATGCTGCTGCTCAAGAGCAAAACCTGCTTAACGAGTTTCGTGAAAAAGATTCTAAACTTCGCAATTTGCAGTTGTTGCAAGCACAGTTACAGGAAATGGAAGCGAATTTTAATCAGCAATTGGAACAATTGCCTAAAGAAACCGAGATTCCTGGACTGGTCGAGGATATCAACGTCACTGGTGTAAATTCTGGTCTGAAATTCAAAAATATCCGTTTAGAAAATGAAATAAAACAAGAGTTCTTTATTGAACAGCCAATTGCGATTGAGGCAACCGGTGATTATCATGCTTTTGGTTCTTTTGTAAGCGGGATTGCTGCACTGCCACGTATTGTGACTTTGCATGATTTTGAGATTACCGCCTCGGAAAATAAAGAGAAAAAATCTGATATTCCTCAAGTGAATTATAACGTTAAAGCAAAAACATACCGTTATATCGGTGCTGCGGATGCTCAAGCGACAGAAACGCAAGCTGCGAATGCAAATTCAACTGCTACAGCTGGAGGGAAATAGTAATGAAAATGCAAAAATTCTCTCTAAGCTTCATGTTGGGTTTATTGTTGGTGGGCTGTGATTCACGTATTGATGCCGTGAATGAGGAAATGGCCAATATTCGCAACCAGCCGCCATTGCCGATTGAACCTGCACCGGTTTTTCCACCTGTACCGACATTTGATTATGCTGCACACCAGCTTAAAAGTCCTTTTTTACCGAGTTCACTGGCTGCTGAATTAAAAATTATGTCAGGAAAACGTGTCTATCCTAATTTATCACGTCAACTGCAACCTTTAGAAAGCTATGCAATTGAATCCTTGAATATGAAGGGAAGTATGCGTAGCCAGTCTGGACAGATCTTGGCATTGATTCAAACCCCGGATGGTGAAATTGAGCGGATACAGCGCGGCAGTTATATGGGCATGAATCATGGTCGTGTGGTCAATATCACGCCTACACAGATTGATCTCGTGGAAATTGTTCCGGATGGGCGAGAAGGATACGTGGAGCGTCCAAGAAGTCTAGTATTAATTGGACCGGCGCCTTAAGTTTAAAAGGAATAAAAATGAATAATAGGTTTAAAGATTTTATATTTGGGGATGGCAATACAATGAACCATTTGTTTCGTCAATTTTCTATGGGTGCTGTTGCGATTGCGATCATGCAGGTTGCAAATGCACAGGTGAGTATGACCAATATTGTACCTATGCAGATTGTAGGCCAAGGTACAGAAATTCGTGTCATGTTTAATGGTTTGCCGCCACAACCTCAGGCTTACCAGCTAGAGCAGCCTTCACGTCTAATTCTTGATTTTGATAAAGCCCAACAAAATTTAAAACAAAATAGCATTCCCGTTGCAACGAAAGAAGCAACTTCCATCGATGTGAGTTCTGATGCCCAACGCTCACGTTTAACCGTGAATTTGGCTGAAGCGGGTGCCTTTACCACGCGTGTCGAAGGCAATACTTTTATTTTAAAAATTAATTCTGCGACTGCGAATGCATTTGCCTCTCAGCAAGTGGTTGCCCAAAAAGCTGCGCAAGGTATTTCTAATATTGGTTTCCAGCGCGGTAGTCAGGGTGAAGGTCAAATTGTTGTGGATTTATTGGGGAGCAATACTCCGGTAGATGTACAACAACAAGGTAGTAAAGTCGTAGTGCGAACTCTGGGTAATAAAGTTCCTGCACACTTGGCGCGTCGTTTAAATGTCAATGATTTCGCAACTCCAGTATCTACGGTCGATGCTACCAATAATGGTGGCAATGGCGTGATTACGATTCAAACTTCTGGCAGTTATGAATATATGGCTTATCAGACGGATAACAAACTGACTATCAGCTTAAAACGTCCTGAAGATAAAAACCCATTAAAACCTAAGGCAGCCAATGCTTATACAGGTAAAAAGATTTCATTAGATTTTCAGGATATTGAAGTACGTCGTGTACTGCAATTGCTGGCAGATTTCACCGGTATTAATATGGTGGCTGCGGATAGTGTACAAGGCAATATTACCCTGCGTTTAAAAGATGTACCATGGGATCAGGCCTTAGATATTATTTTAAAAACTAAAAATCTGGATAAGCGCCGTAACGGAAATGTCATCTGGATTGCGCCAGTATCGGAATTAATTAAGGCGGAAGAAGAAGAAGCTAAAGCACTGGCCCAAAGTGTAAAACTGGCACCCATACAAACAGAGTATATGCAACTCAGCTATGCAAAAGTTGCTGATATTCAAAAGTTGATTACCCAAACAAAATCATCGAACAATAGTAATTCTGCTAGTGACAATAATAATTCTAGTGAAACCCTATTAAGTTCACGTGGTTCAGTTTCGGCTGATGTACGTACCAATACCCTAATTGTTAATGATACGGCTCAACATATTGATAAAATACGAAAAATGGTTGATTTGCTCGATATTCCGGTCAAGCAAGTCATGGTTGAAGCGCGTATTGTTCGTGCTTCCACAGAGTTTAGTAAAGAAATGGGCGTGAAGTGGGGTATATTGTCGCAAGGGATTAACCAGAATAATGATTTGTTGGTCGGTGGTAGCGATACAACCTTATGGGATTTAAAAACACCTAGTGATGACGGTAAATATACGATTCAACGTCCACAGAACTTAAATGTGGATTTAGGTGTCACCAGTCAAGGTGCGAGTCGTATTGCTTTTGGTTTAATCAGTTTGTCTGATTTCATGCTGGATTTAGAACTCTCTGCATTGCAGGCGGATGGTTATGGTGAGGTAATTTCAACGCCGAAAGTTTTAACCGCAGACAAGCAGATGGCTAAAGTTTCATCTGGTACACAAATTCCATATCAATCATCGCAAGGTGGCGGTGCAAATGCAGTTTCAACAACTGAATTTATTGATGCGACTTTAAGTTTGGATGTGACCCCAAGTATAACACCTGACGGTAAAGTTCAAATGCTACTCAACATTACTAGCGATACTCCAGGAAACCCAACACCTACCGGTCAATTGACGATTAATAAAAATCAAATCAATACCAATGTCTTGGTTGATAATGGAGAAACTGTGGTACTTGGTGGTATTTTTGAACAAGAGACGCGTAATGCTCAAACCAAAGTACCATTCTTGGGTGATATTCCTTACGTAGGCCGTTTATTCCGTAAAGATGTGAAGTCGGATAACAAGCGAGAGCTATTGATTTTTGTTACACCACGAATTGTTAATGACAGTGTTTCAAGAAATCATTAATATATTTTAAATTTAGCAAAATAAATAGGTGACTCCTTGCCAAGCAATGAGTTTGAAACCCTGCCAAATGTCTATTTGGTAGGGCCAATGGGGGCTGGGAAAACAACTGTTGGTCGTCATTTAGCGGAACTGTTGGGGCGAGAGTTTCTTGATAGTGATCAGGAAATTGAGCGTAAAACAGGTGCGACAATCCCTTGGATCTTTGAAAAAGAAGGTGAAAAGGGATTTCGTAACCGTGAAACAATGGTGATTGATGAACTCACAGCCCGTTCACACTTGGTTGTTGCAACCGGTGGCGGAGCAGTAACCCAGCCACTTAATCGCGAATTTTTAAAACAACGCGGAATTGTTGTTTACCTCTATACTCCTGTCGAAATCCAGTTACAGCGCACTTACCGGGATAAAAACCGTCCTTTACTGCAAGTTGAAAATCCTGAACAAAAGTTACGTGATTTATTGGCAGTTCGTGATCCTTTATATCGTGAAATTGCAGATTATATTATTGAGACAAATCAGGGTGCTGCTCGAGATTTGGCGCAAAAAATCTTACAAATGATTGTTTCTGAAGAAACAAAACTAGTCTAATTAACGGTTTTAATTTCATGCAAACTTTACATGTTGAACTCGGTGATCGCCGTTATCCTATCTTTATTGGCAGTGATTTGGATCCTCAATCATTGCTTGAGCCGTATATTCGCGGAAAACAGGTCATGCTGGTCACCAATACCACGGTTGCGCCTTTGTATCTGGAACATTATGTGACTGCAATCGAGCATTTGGGGAAAACAGTCGCAACATGTATTTTGCCGGATGGCGAGCAATATAAAAATATTGAACACCTGAACCTGATTTTTGATGCCTTGTTGGAAGCGGGTTTTAACCGTGATGCCACAGTGCTTGCTCTGGGCGGTGGAGTGATTGGGGATATGGCAGGCTTTGCATCTGCCTGTTTCCAGCGCGGCGTTTATTTTATTCAGGTGCCGACAACTCTGCTGTCGCAAGTGGATTCCAGTGTAGGCGGGAAAACCGGGATTAATCATCCACTCGGTAAAAACATGATCGGCGCTTTTCAGCAACCTCAGGTTGTGCTTGCTGATATGTCGCAGCTGTCGACCTTACCCGACCGTGAATTATCTGCGGGTCTGGCAGAAGTAATTAAATATGCCTTGCTGGGAGACCGTGATTTCCTGGTCTGGCTTGAACAAAATATGGATGGTCTGGTCGCGCGAGATGCACAATTGCTGGCTGAAGCTGTTTATCGTTCCTGTGCCCATAAAGCACGTATTGTGGCGAATGATGAAAAAGAACAGGGCGAACGTGCCTTATTGAATTTAGGTCATACTTTTGGTCATGCAATTGAATCCTATCTGGGTTATGGGGTCTGGCTGCATGGCGAAGCTGTGGCTACCGGTATGGTGATGGCGGCTGATTTGTCACAACGTATGGGCTGGATTTCACTGGAAGATCTGGAACGTACAAAAAAAATCATTCAACGTGCACATTTGCCAGTAAAATGCCCAGTGATTCCACTGCAAGAATTTCTTGGCTATATGGCACATGATAAAAAAGTGCTGAATGGACAATTGCGTCTGGTCCTGATGAAATCGCTCGGGCAGGCTGTGATCAGCAAAGAATTTGATGTGGAATTGATGAAACAGGCGATTTTAGCGAATCAAGAAAAGGCATAAATCATGGCAACCTTCCGGACACAATGGCAACGTATTCAAAACTATATCTGGCTGGTGTGTGGGATGGTGTGCCTGTTTGCAGCACTGATCTTTTGGGCGATTACCGACAGTGATGCTTTGGTTGAGGTGGAAAAGTCTGCGGAAACTGAATCTGAACTGCAAATTCAACCGGAAAAGGTTGCTGCGACCAGCCTGCTGGGTGCGCTTCAGGAAGAGGTGCGCCCTTTACAAATGACTACACGGGTGGTGACCACAGGAAGTTATGAGCCAGAATTTCGTGGCAGCAAATTTATTAATGATAATAAAAATGCAAGTACCATCGAATTGTTTCGCACAACTAAAGATGATGTGATTCGAAGCTTTCTGAAAAAACAGGCGAATCGCAATAACTTTTTTTATATTCGTTTGAGTGGTGAGAACCAGATTGAACAATATGTACTTCTTTATGGTATCTATCGAAATAAAGACGAAGCTCAACGTGTATTAGAACAATTAGCGCTACAATTTCCCAAGACTGTTCAGCCCAAAGTACAAGATATTGAAAATTATGTTTCTTTAGTCAATGACATGGGCGCAGAGGAAATGGGCAGCAATCATAAGGTGTATGCAGTCAATCTCAAATCAGTCCCTTTGCCAAAAGTGGATGAAAGTTTGCTGGTTTTGCCGAAGCCTAAGCCGGCTGCAGCTGAGACTGATCCTAAAAATGCAACCACGACCACCACCGTAACCCGGCGTGATGAACAGGGTAATGTTGTGGATATCCAGCAGTCACATTCAGGTGCGGATATTGCACCGAAACAAAGCGGAAACAAGATTCCGGAAAAAGAAATTAATGACCCATTTAATTAAAAATATAGTTCTAAAATAGAGCAATTTGAGTTATAAAATTATTTATATGCACAAATATAGTGCGAAATATGTTTCTTGAAAATTAATCTAAAGTTAATGAAATTTTAATATTTCTATATTTAAAACATTTAGCACTCTAATTTTTAAATTGGCATATTTTTTGCTTTATTGGTGCATGAATTGAGTTAATGTCCCTGTTTTGGCGCGAAAAGATTCAATGAGTGTGCGAAATTGTCAAATTTACCTGCTTTAAAAGAGTGCGTAAACGAAGCAAAACATTTTTTGCAATTCATCCATGTACAAAGATCAAAATCAGACTATCTTAGACAGGATGAAGAAGTTTTGCTCAACATTGATCTTGATGTGAGTGAATTGGACTAAATCGCAAAGAAGTTATTTGATTGTTAGATGCCCGCTTTATGGGCCATGTTGAAAGAAGGGTACGCTATGCACATGCCATCGCCTAATACTGTAGCTCCCGCTCAAGGTTTATACCAACCGGATGAGTTTAAAGATAACTGTGGTTTCGGTTTAATCGCCCATATGCAGGGTGATGCAAGCCATGATCTCGTTAAAACCGCTATGCACAGCCTTAGCTGCATGACCCACCGTGGTGGTATTGCCGCAGATGGTAAGACAGGGGATGGTTGTGGCCTGCTTTTGGCAATGCCGAAAAAATTCTTCCGTGAAGAAGCCAAAAAACTCAGTGATATCACTCTAAGTGAAATTTTTGCTGTCGGTACGGTATTTTTAAATCTAGATCCGGCGATTGCTGCACATTCTAAACAAGTACTGGCTAAAGAGATTGAATCTGAAGGCCTTACAGTTTTAGCCTGGCGTGTTATCCCAACCAATAATGATGCGCTTGGTGAAATTGCAATGCAGTCTTTACCTGCATTCGAACAGATTATTGTCAATTGCCCGATGGGTGTGACTGAGGTTGAGTTTAACCGCAAATTGTTCTTGGCACGCCGTCGTGCAGAACAGCAGTTAAGCAATGATCCATCATTCTACGTAACGACTTTGTGTTCTACAGTGATTAGCTATAAAGGCTTGATGATGCCTGAAGCGATTGCTGATTTTTACACTGATTTAGCAGATGAACGCCTGGAATCTCATATTGTGGTGTTCCATCAACGTTTCTCGACCAACACATTACCGCGTTGGCCTCTGGCACAGCCGTTCCGTTATCTTGCGCATAATGGCGAAATCAACACCATTACCGCAAACCGTAACTGGGCTATGGCACGTACACCAAAATTCGAAAACCCATTATTGCCAGGTTTAACCGATCTTAATCCGATTGTGAACCGTACCGGTTCAGACTCTTCAAGTCTGGATAACATGCTTGAGATTCTTGTCGGTGGTGGCATGGACTTGTTCCGTGCATTGCGTATGCTGGTTCCACCAGCTTGGCAAAATGTTGAAACTTTAGATGCTGACCTGCGTGCATTCTATGAATTCAACTCTAAGCATATGGAAGCTTGGGATGGTCCTGCTGGCTTAGTTATCCAGGATGGTCGTCATGCTATCTGTATGCTGGATCGTAATGGTTTACGTCCGGCACGTTGGGTCATTACTAAAAATGGTTACATTACTCTTGCATCAGAAATTGGTGTGTGGGGCTATGAACCTGAAGATGTGATTTCTAAAGGTCGTGTAGGACCGGGCCAGATTCTGGTGATTGATACCTTCACTGGCAAAATGCTGGACACCAAAGATGTCAGCAATCATTTGAAAAAAATGCGTCCTTACCGTGAATGGTTGCGTGAAAATTCTGTGCGTGTACAAGGTAGTCCAGAACTTGAAGAATATTTATGTGATCAAGGTTTAAAAGGCGACGAGCTAAAAGCTTCACAAAAAATGTTCCTGGTGACTTTTGAAGAGCGTGACCAGTTGCTTCGTCCAATCGCAGAAAGCGGTCAGGAAGCTGTGGGTTCAATGGGTGATGATACGCCAATGGCGGTGTTATCTCGCCAGGTGCGCCATGTATCAGATTACTTCCGTCAGCAATTTGCGCAGGTGACCAACCCACCAATCGATCCACTGCGTGAATCGATTGTGATGTCGCTGGAGACCTGTTTTGGTCGTGAACAAAATGTATTCGAGCAAAGCCCTGAGCATGCTGATCGTCTGATTGTCTCAAGTCCTGTGCTGTCAAATTCCAAAATGCATCAAATTCGTACCCTTGGGCGTCCAGGTTATGAAATTGCTGATATCGATTTGAACTATGCAGAAACTGAAGGTTTGGAAGCTGCCATCACACGTATTTGTGAAGAGGCTGCTCAAGCCATTCGTGATGGTAAAACTTTATTGGTGCTTTCAGACAAGAAAATCCGTCAAGGTTTCTTACCAGCCAATGCACTCATGGCAACAGGTGCGGTACATCACCACCTGATCAATGTCGGCCTGCGTACCGATGCCAATATTATCGTTGAAACCGGTCTGGCGCGTGATCCGCATCAATTTGCAGTTATCTTGGGCTTTGGTGCAACTGCAATCTACCCTTACCTGGCTTATGACGTCATCAATGACCTGATTGCCAAAGGTGAATTGTTGGGTGACCCGATTCATGCACAGGCGAACTTCCGTAAAGGGATTGAGAAAGGATTGTTGAAAGTCCTGTCTAAAATGGGTATTTCGACTGTTGCCTCTTACCGTGGTGGTCAGTTATTTGAAGCCGTTGGTCTATCTGAAGAAGTGGTTAATAAATGCTTCACAGGTGTACCAAGCCGTATTAAGGGTGCAACCTTTGCTGACCTTGAAAATGACCTGAAAAAACTGGCTGATACTGCGTGGAAATCGCGTGAGCCAATCGATCAGGGTGGCATGCTGAAATTCGTATTCGATAAGGAATATCATGCCTTTAACCCGGATGTGATCAATGCTTTGCATAAATCGGTTCGTTCAGGTGAATATGCTGATTTTAAAGAATATGCTGAATTGGTGAACAACCGTCCGGTTGCAACCATTCGTGACTTGTTGAAACTTAAAACTGATAATTCAATTCCACTGGATCAAGTGGAATCTGTAGAAGATATTCTGCCGCGTTTCGACTCTGCTGGGATGTCTTTAGGTGCCTTGTCTCCTGAAGCGCACGAAGCGATTGCGATTGCCATGAATACCATTGGTGGTCGTTCCAACTCTGGTGAGGGCGGTGAAGATCCAGCGCGTTATGGCACCATCCGTAACTCGAAAATCAAACAGATTGCTTCAGGCCGTTTTGGTGTAACACCTGCTTATCTGACTTCTGCAGAAGTCTTGCAAATTAAAGTGGCGCAAGGTGCAAAACCGGGTGAAGGCGGTCAGTTACCGGGTGGTAAAGTGAATGGCTTGATTGCACGTTTACGTTACTCTGTACCGGGTGTAACCCTGATTTCACCTCCACCGCACCATGACATCTACTCGATTGAAGATTTGTCACAGTTGATCTTTGACTTGAAACAGGTCAACCCTCAAGCGATGGTGTCTGTGAAACTGGTATCTGAACCGGGTGTAGGAACCATTGCTGCCGGTGTTGCAAAAGCTTATGCCGATTTCATTACCATTTCCGGCTATGACGGCGGTACAGCAGCTTCTCCATTATCTTCAATTCACCATGCCGGTTCGCCATGGGAATTGGGTCTAAGCGAGGCACATCAAGCACTCCGTGTGAATGATCTGCGTGGCAAAGTCCGTGTACAAACCGATGGTGGTTTGAAAACAGGTCTGGATGTGGTGAAAGCAGCGATTCTCGGTGCGGAAAGCTTCGGCTTCGGTTCAACGCCAATGATCGCGCTTGGTTGTAAATACCTGCGTATCTGTCACCTGAATAACTGTGCGACCGGTGTGGCAACTCAGCAGGATCATTTACGTCAGGAACACTACATTGGTGAGCCTGAAATGTTGATCAACTTCTTCCACTTCATTGCGGAAGAAACCCGTGAATGGCTGGCAGCGCTAGGTGTTGCAAGCTTGAAAGACTTGATTGGCCGTACTGACTTACTGGAAATGTTGCCGGGTGAAACTGAAAAACATGCTCATCTGGACTTAAGTGCATTGCTTGAATCCCATCCTGCAGCGGAAGGCAAGGCGCAATATTGCCAGGTTCAAGGCAATGCACCATTTGACAAAGGTGTTCTGGCTGAGAAGATGGTGGCAGAAATGTTGCCAGCGATTGAAGCAGGTGTCAGCGGTGAATATAGCTTCACGATTGGTAACTGTGACCGTTCAATCGGTGCGCGTATCTCTGGTGAAATTGCACGCCGCTATGGCAACCTCAGCATGGAAGCGCATCCTGTTAAAGTCAATCTGACCGGTACTGCGGGTCAGTCTTTAGGTGTATGGAATGCTGGCGGTTTACATATTAAACTTGAAGGTGATGCCAACGATTATGTGGGTAAAGGTATGGCGGGCGGTCGCGTGTCCATCTTCCCACCTAAAGGTTCACCGTTCCAGACTCAGGAAACAGCGATCATTGGTAACACCTGCTTATATGGCGCGACTGGCGGTAAACTGTTTGCTGCAGGTACAGCGGGTGAACGTTTCGCAGTACGTAACTCAGGTGCGTTTGCTGTGATCGAAGGTGCTGGCGACCACTGCTGTGAATATATGACTGGCGGTATTGTGACTGTACTGGGTAAAGTGGGTCACAACTTCGGTGCAGGTATGACCGGTGGTTTTGCTTATGTACTTGATTTGGATAACGACTTCGTTGACCATTACAACCATGAGTTAATTGAACTCAACCGTATTTCTACAGAGGTGATGGAAGAACATCAAGAATTCTTGCTTCGCATTCTGGATGAACATATTGCTGAGACAGGTAGTGCTTGGGCGTACAAGATCCGCAATGAGTTTGATTATTACAGCCGTAAATTCTGGCTTGTAAAACCAAAAGCTGCTAATTTGCAAACGCTTTTGAAAACAACCAAAGCTGATCCACAATAATTCCACTACTTGCAGATATATAGGCAGGTGTAGCAGCTAATAAAACCGGCTACACCTACCCACGGAGAGAGACATGGCAGAGCGCCTAAACAATGACTTTCAATTCCTGGATGTCCCACGCCAAGAGCCAGAGAAAAAAGATCTAACTGTCCGCAAAGCAGAGTTTGTGGAAATTTATAAACCGTTTACAGCGGAAATTGCGGCCAACCAGACGCATCGCTGTTTAGGTTGTGGTAACCCTTATTGTGAATGGAAATGTCCAGTACATAACTACATTCCAAACTGGTTAAAGTTAATTGCTGAAGGTCGTATTTTCCAGGCAGCTGAATTGTGCCATCAAACCAATACACTGCCTGAAGTGTGTGGTCGTGTTTGTCCGCAAGACCGTTTGTGTGAAGGGGCTTGTACCTTGAACGACGGTTTTGGTGCAGTGACCATTGGTAATGCAGAAAAATACATTAACGATACTGCTTTTGCTCTGGGCTGGCGTCCAGATATGTCACACGTGAAGTGGACAGACAAAAAAGTGGCCATCATCGGTGCGGGCCCTGCGGGTCTGGGCTGTGCGGACATTCTGGTACGTAACGGTGTTAAACCGGTGGTATTCGACAAACGTCCTGAAATTGGCGGTTTGCTGACGTTCGGTATTCCAGAGTTCAAGATGGAAAAAGACGTGATGAAACGTCGCCGTGAAATTTTCACAGGCATGGGCGTTGAATTCCGTCTCAATACTGAAATTGGTACTGATGTTACGATTGATCAGCTGCTTGCAGACTACGATGCCGTGTTTATGGGTATGGGGACATACACGTATATGAAAGGCGGTTTTGCCGGTGAAGATCTGGATGGTGTCTATGATGCACTGGATTTCCTGATTGCCAACGTTAACCGTTGCCAAGGCTGGGAAAAAGATCCAAGCGAGTACATCAGCGTTGAAGGCCAAAAAGTGATTGTACTTGGTGGTGGTGATACAGCGATGGACTGTAACCGTACTTCTATCCGTCAAGGTGCTGAATCAGTGATTTGTGCTTACCGCCGTGATGAAGAAAACATGCCGGGTTCTCGCCGTGAAGTGAAAAATGCACGCGAAGAAGGTGTGGAATTCCAGTTTAACCGTCAGCCAATCGAAATTGTCGGTGAAAACGGCAAAGTGACAGGCGTGAAATTTGTGACTACACAATTGGGTGAGCCTGATAGCCGTGGTCGTCGTAGCCCTGAACCTGTGCCGGGTTCTGAAGAAATCTTGCCTGCTGACGCAGTTCTTCTAGCATTCGGTTTCCGTACCAGCCCTGCTGATTGGTTTAATGATGTGAAAATTAACCTGGATGGTTCAGGCCGTGTGGTTGCACCGGAACAGCAAGAGTTTAAATTCCAGACTTCAAATCCGAAAATATTTGCCGGTGGCGATATGGTGCGTGGTTCTGACCTGGTGGTGACTGCAATCTGGGAAGGTCGTCAGGCGGCTGAAGGTATCCTTGATTATCTGGATGTTTAATCTCTCATTAAACATTGATAAAAAACCCGCTTAGGTGGGTTTTTTATTGTCATGACGTATTGCCTGAAATGATAAGTTTTGTGTACTTGCTGATAAATAAAGGATTTTAAGGGTAAATGAGCTGGAAAAATGGCTGATTTTGCAAATGAGCCAAGCATTTATGCCATATATGAAGCAGCAATTCCTGCACATACTGAGTGTCTGTATTTCAGCGAAGAGATATTCAGATGACTCAAGTGACGGCAGAAAAATCATATCAAAATCGTCCAAAGGCTGTCGGGATTACAGTGTGTAAACCGCAATTTAATCCGCAAGCCATTCGCAGGTATTATTTTGCCAATTCTCCCATCATGTCACATTTGCTGACAGCGTTATCTTCTACATTTCCCATCGGGGAGCAGTTTTTTGTGCATAGCGTGCGTAATGTCCGCGATCGCGTAAAAGATGAAAAACTTCAAGCCCAAATCGCTGCCTTTATTGGACAGGAGGCCATGCATTCCAAAGCGCATACAGCGTTTAATGATGCCTGGCGTCGGGATGATTATAATCTGGATCGTTTTCAGGCTTGGCTTACACGTAAAGATAGTTATATCAAAGGGATGCATCCTAAAATCCAGCTGGCAATTACCTGTGCCTTTGAGCATTTTACCGCTTTGCTGGGCGGATATATTTTGCGACATCCTGAAATTCTGGCAAGTTCAGATGAAAATACCGTCAAACTCTGGGTCTGGCATGCCATTGAAGAAATTGAACATCGTGCTGTCGCCTTTGATGTTTATCAGCATGTGTATGGCGATGATAAAGTGCGACGTATGATTATGCGCAGTGTGACCACAGGCTTTGCCAGCTTGACTTTCTATTCGGCCACGCGGTTGTTTTGGCAGGATAAGAAGAAAAGTTTGCCTAAAGTCACGGGTAATTTTTTGGGAATTTATTTAATCGGGAAAATGTTTGTCCAGTTATTGCCTGAATATCTATCCTATTTTAAAGCCGATTTTCATCCTTCTGAAATTGACTATAGCGAGATCGTCAATATGTGGAAGCAGCGATTGGCGACTGAATATCTCCATCCGGAATTTCAAAAGGAGCGATCAACAGGTGCTTATAGCTGATTGAAATGATGCCTGATTCAGCCCGACGCATGATCGGGCTTTTTTTATTTTATTCAAGAAAAATTGAAATTTATCTTGAATAAATAAATTAAACAAAACTACAGCCAAATATGTTTACAATAAAAATATTTAAACAAATACAAATAAATAATAGAGGAATAGCACAATGAATTTTATCAGAAAAACCGCAGTGACAGTGGTGCTGGCAAGCACGCTAAGCTTAACCGGCTGTGGCTATAATACTTTACAGGTGAAGGATGAGGCGGTAACGGCTTCCTGGGCTGAAGTGCAGAACCAGTATCAACGTCGTGCAGATTTGGTACCCAATCTGGTGAATGTGGTAAAAGGTTATGCCAAACATGAAGAACAGGTCTTAACAGAAGTCACTCAGGCACGTGCCAATGTTGCAGGGCTAAAAGTGGATAAACAAGTGCTGGAAGATCCGGCTTTATTCCAGAAATATCAGGAAGCACAGGCACAGATGACTAGTGCATTGTCGCGTTTAATTGCGGTATCTGAAAATTATCCGGACTTGAAGGCGAATGAGCAGTTCCGTGATTTACAAGTACAGTTGGAAGGGACTGAAAACCGCATTGCAGTGGCACGTAACCGTTATATTGCCTCAGTTCAAGACTTCAATGCCTATTCACGCCAGTTCCCGCAAGTCATGACGGCTAAAGTGATTGGCATGAATCCAAAACCGAATTTCAGTGCTGAACAGGGTGCACAAACAGCGCCGAAGGTGACATTTGATTAATCGAGTGGCTATATAGAAAAGGATGCGCTTATGTCTGCTCCAGAAAAGAAAAGCTCTCTTGCGATTGTTTTGCAACTGCTGGTTTTGTGGTGTGCAATATTGTCCAGTTCATTCGCTTTAAGTGCAGAGGCAGCAGCCACGGAGAATGAAGATGCCGTCATTGCAGGGAAGATCATTCAGGAGCAACAACAAACCCAGCAACAGCCGTCAGCACAGCCAGAAGTAAAACAGCCGCAAATTGCCAATGATATGGCAGAAGGCGAGTCTATCCGTGGACTGCCGACTTTAAATGAGCCGGTTGTGGATCAGGCCAATTTACTTAGTGCGGGTGAAAAGCAGGAGATCAGCCAACGGATTTTCAAGCTGCATGAACAGGGTAAGGCGCAAATTGGTGTAGTGATTGTCCCGACCACAGGTCAGGAAGATATTTTTGATTTTGCCATGCGGGTGGCTGAAAAATGGCAACTTGGCTCTGCAAAACAGGATAATGGTCTGCTCATGGCGATTGCGGTGAATGACCAGCGTATCCAGATTTTAACTGGCTATGGTCTGGAAGGCGTGCTGCCTGATATTGTAGTAAGCCAAATTATTCGTAATCAAATCACCCCTTATTTTAAACAGGCCCAATATGCCCAAGGCATTGATGCTGGACTTGCAGAGATTGAACGGATCTTAAATATGGACCCTGAAGTTGCAGCAAATGCAGCCCAGGAGTTGAAAGAACGGCAAGAAAAAGCCTTGCATGAACAGCAAGCAAAACAGAAAACCTTGAGTACCGCCTTATTTATTTTAATTGCAGGGATTATTGGTTCATTTATTGTCGGTAAACCTTTAAGTGCTTCTACAGCAGCTGTCGCAGGTACGGTGGCTGGACTGGTCAATGGGGCTGGCTTAATTACCAGTTTATTGATTGGAGTAGGTATCTTCTTTTTACTCATCACTGCAATTGCACAAACCATTTTTCAGCTTGTACTTTCATCTGCCGGTCGTGGAGGGGGCAGAGGAGGAGGCGGTTTCGGTGGCGGTGGGTTTAGTGGCGGCGGTGGCGGCTTTGGTGGAGGAGGAGCATCAGGATCATGGTAACAACAACAGATACGACAGAGATTGTCACCCAACCTAAAACAGAAGAAGTAAATCAACCCAGTTTTAAGCGCTGGTTAAAGCATTTTTTATATATGCCTGCAACCAAACGCTACTTTTCCAAACAGGATCAGGCAGCGATCGCTCAGGCGGTCGCTGAGGCTGAGCATGATCATGTGGGCGAAATCCAGGTCGTGATAGAAGGTCATCTTCCTGTAAATCAGGCTTATTTTCAAAATACCCGCATGCGTGCTCGTCAGTTGTTTGCTGAACTTGGGGTGTGGGATACGGAATATAATAGTGGTGTACTTCTTTACATCAATTTATGTGAAAGAAAAGTTGAAATTGTAATTGATCGGGGGCTAAAAACCGCCACTCAACAAATAATCTGGGATGAAATCTGTAAAAATATGATTGCTCAGTTGGCTCAGGAACAGTTTAAGTTGGCTGTCATAACAGGGGTGATGAATATCGGTGAAGTGCTTAATCAATTTTATGCTCAATCTATTCAAGAGCAAAATAATGAATTGGGGAATAATCCCATTATTTTGGGCTAGAAAATAGGTGGATTAGTGACACAAAGTGTCACTTTTTTACTAAAAAAAACATTAAAACTACGTTGTAACAATTTTATTTTCACAAAGTGCTGTTTTTTCTGTTAATTTTATTATAATCAGTCTTGGCACAATTAGTGCTAACTATAAATTAGCTTACAAAGCTTATAAAAAATTACTTTGTACACGACAAAAAAAGATAACTCATTGAAATAATGGCATAATACTTGTTTTCTGACGACGAATATGATGACACATTTCAATGAGTTACATCTCATCTTAAACAAATATCTAAAGTGGAACAAGTCACATGCAAAATGTTTTACACTGATTATGCTTGCATTAATTGTAAAACAGACATGTAATCTTTCTTCTGCATCTAAAGCCTTACCCATCAAGTGCTTACCACAATCATTTTATCGACGTATACAACGCTTCTTTGCAGATCAGTATTTCGATTATCGTCAAATTTCTCAGTTAATTTTCAATATATTTTCATTCGATAAAGTCCAATTAACTTTGGATAGAACTAATTGGAAATGGGGAAAACGAGATATCAATATCTTGATGTTAGCCATCGTCTATCGTGGAATAGCGATACCTATTGTTTGGACATTGCTCAATAAACGTGGAAATTCAGATACAAAAGAGCGTATTGCTTTGATTCAACGCTTTATCTCCATTTTTGGTAAAGATCGTATTGTGAATGTGTTTGCAGACAGAGAATTTATCGGTGAGAAATGGTTTACATGGTTAATTGAAAATGACATTAACTTCTGTATACGTGTTAAAAAAACTTTATTGTGACCAATCACTTAGCCAAGAATCATAAAATTAGTGATTTATTTCGTCATCTTCAAGTTGGTCAAACTGAATGTCGTAAACGACGTATTTGGGTTGGTCGAGTGAAACTGTATATTAGTGCGCTACGATTAGAAGATGGAGAGCTTTTACTTGTTGTTTCTCCTATGTTTAATGCTTCTGCTATTCGTGATTATGCATTACGCTGGGAAATCGAAACGTTATTTAGTTGTCTCAAAGGACGTGGATTCAATCTTGAAAATACTCGTTTAACAGACCCTAGACGAGTCAAGAAATTGATAGCAGTGCTAGCTATCGGTTTCTGTTGGTGCTATTTAACAGGTGAATGGCAACATGATCGGAAAAAAGCGATAAAAATAAAGAAGCATGGACGACTTTCAGTAAGTTTATTTCGCTACGGTTTGGACTATGTTCAAATGGCTATTCTACGTTTGATTGGTTTTGGAAAAAAAGAAGAATTTAAGAAAGTGCTAGCAATTTTAAGAAAGAAAAAGCCTGATAGGACAAGGATCCTATGAAATTTGTCGTGTACAGAGAAAAAATTAACAAAACATTTGTGGAGAATGTTATGAATGCACAAAAGGGTTTTACTCTTATTGAATTAATGATCGTAGTCGCGATTATCGGTATTTTGGCTGCAATTGCGATTCCAGCTTATCAAGATTATATCGTTCGTTCTAAAGTGACTGAAGGTTTAAACCTTGCGTCGTCTTATAAAACAGTCATTGCTGAAAATGCTGCTGCAGGTGCTTCTAGTTTAATATTGGGTGTCCCAACCACTGCTTCAACTGAGAATGTAACATCTATTACACCTAACGAAACTACTGGCGCAATTGTAATTCAATACACTCCTAAAGCAAAAAGTGTTAAGTTAACACTAACTCCAAAAGATGGGTCTGAAGGAGGTTCTAATCTTACAGCGGGTACAGTTCCAGCTAATCAAATCACTTGGGTTTGCACAGTAGATGATGCTACAAACAAAAATAAATATGTTCCAGCAAATTGCCGTTCATAATTTAGTATGATTGGAAAACCAAGTTGCTTGTAAAAGTGACTTGGTTTTTTTATTAGTTTGAGTTAAATATCAAATTCCTTAATACAAGGATTATTTTCAGCCTAACGAACAATTATAGAAATGGTGTGTTAGAAAACTCCATAACAATGATGTGAAAGAAGAGTTTGATTGAAATAATTGAGTGAAAAATGTTATACAATCCTTTATTAATAATTTCATTTTTATTTTTTTGTTTATCAGTTTTAAATCCTATCCATACTCCACCTTGGTCGAGTTTTTTTTCTGAATTTTCCATGTTTATTGGTATTTTCTTATTGCTTCCTTTTTTATTTAAAGAAAAAATTATTGTTCCTAAAATATCATTACCATTTTTATTTATTTCAGTTATTCCTTTGATACAATATTGTTTTGGTCAAATTTTCTTTTATTCAAATGCTATATTATCTTCTGTATATTTATTTTATTTTTGGTTAACTTTAATTGTTGGGTTTAATCTATCATTAAATTATCCTAGTAATAAAAAATATTTTGATTTACATATTTTTTTAGCTTATTTCTTTTTGTTAAGTGGTTGTGTTTCAAGCTTTTTTGCATTAGGTCAATGGTTAGGCTTATCTCAAGGATCGCTCTTCATAATGAATTATGTGGGCGATAGACCCTATGCAAACATGGCACAACCAAATCATTTAGCAACTATTTTATATGCAGGTCTCTTTTCTAGTTGGTTCTTATTTGAAAAATATAAAATAAAAAGAAATTATGCTATTGTAGTGAGTGTCTTTCTAATTTTTTCAATATTATTAACTCAATCTAGAACTGCGTGGTTAATTACTATATTTGTAGTAATATTTGTTATATATTTTTTAAAAAATAATTGTACTCGACTGAGGGTGAAAAACTTATTTTTTCTAATTTTCTATTTTTTGATGTGTAGTTTAAGTCTTTATATATCGAAAACATTTTTAAATAAAAATTTAAATATTCAAATGTCGAGCAACCGTTTCAATGTTGCAATATCTAGTAACAGCCATGAAAGAGTAGCTTCAGGATTTGGCCGTTTAGATATATGGAATCAAATGTATTACGCTTTAATGGAGAAACCGTGGTTTGGTTATGGTTGGAATCAAACTACAGCAGCACAATTTGAAGTGATTGATAGCCTTCAAGGTGTGGAGTGGACTACAAGTGCACATAATTTAATGTTTGATATTTTAATATGGTGTGGATTACCTTTAGGTTTAATTATTAGTATATTTTTAATTTATTTTTATTTTAAATTGCTAATTAATATTTCAGATGTTAATGGGGCTTTTGCTTTTTTAACAATTTCAGCTTTTTCTATACATAGTTTGTTAGAATACCCTCTATATTATTCTTATTTTCTTTTACCATTTGGATTGCTTTTGGGTACTTTAATAAATATTAAAAATAATAATATTGTTATTAATAGATGGTTTGTCGTTTTTACTTTTATAATGAGTTCTGCGAGTGCTATTTATTTATTTAAAGAATACGTAAAAGTAGAGGATAATTTATTTGCAGCACGACTACATGCTATGGGAAATATTAGAAAGTCTGTAGATTTACCCTATAATTTATATTAGATCTCTTGCGAAAGTAAAAACCACCTCAATCTAAGTTTCATGAGATATCAGAACTTAAACCGTTTTTCAGATTCTGAATTTAAACGCTTGGTTGGCGTACCTCGACCAGTTTTTACCGAAATGGTAGAGGTTTTAGAAAAAGCAGAATCACTCAAAAAGAAATCAGGTCGTCCTCATACTTTAGCTATAGAGGATCAGTTGTTATTAACGCTCAATTACTTACGCAACTACAGTACTCAACTGGAATTGGCGGCACACTACCATATCGCTGAAAGTAATGTGAATCGAACCATTAAAAAGGTTGAAGATGCATTGATGAAATCAAGATGTTTTACTCTGCCAAAACGAAGCATTACCACAGCAGACGAACACTTTAACTGGGTCATTATCGATGCGACAGAATGTTCAATAGAACGCCCGAAAAAAAAATCAGAGTAAGTTCTACAGTGGTAAAAAGAAGAAACATACGCTAAAAGCACAAGTGATCTATCATCCGAAGAGCAAACAAATCATAGGGCTAGATATATCGAATGGCAGTCAGCATGACATTAAACTGGCAAGAAAAACGGTTAAGAAATTCAAACATTGTGAATATGTTATGACCGATTTAGGGTACTACGGATTAGAGCAAGATGGCTTTAAATTATTGATGCCAATAAAGAAAAAGAAGAATATACCCTTATTTGATGTTGAGAAAAAGTACAATAAAATGATTGGAAAAATACGAGTTGTGATCGAACACATCAATAGTCAATTGAAGACATTTAGAATATTAAGTGAACGCTATCGAAATAGACGGAAAAGATTCGGTTTACGCATTAACTTAATCGCTGCACTGGTAAACCGGATAAATTTTCAATAATGACTTTCGCAAGAGATCTATTTTTTTGATAATTTTAATACTAGAGCTAGATGGGTGGCACTTTATCCAAGAATGACAGTTGATCATAATGAATTAATATATTCTCAATATATGGTTAAGTCATATCTAAAACCTTATGATTTGCATAAATCTGCACAATTGTTAGCTTTTAATAACTATGAAAATGAAGCAATTAGACAACTAAAAATACTTAAGATTATGTATGGAATAAATATTTCATATGAAAAATTATTAGATGATAATGATGCTGGTTTTGTAAGAAAAGACTGAAATAACTTTTGATTTAATTTCTATGAAATATTTTTTTATTATATTTTTAAATATAATATTGATAGTTTTTATATTATTAATGTTATTTTTTATGTTGATAGAAATAATTTAAAATTTCAACAAACGATAGCCTTTTGAATTATCATATTGCACAGTACTATAACTGTATCACAGCATGAAATTCCTCCTTCTTCTCTTAGCCAGTGTCTTTATCTCACTGGCTTGGCTTCTGCCTATCCATTACCGCCCTTGGGTTACCTACACAGGTGAACTGTTTGCTTTTTTATCGCTATTTACTTTGGCTGCCATTTATTTAAAAGACAAAATTAAATTGCCAGTGATCAGTCTGCTGCTATTATTTCTCGCGACTATCCCGCTGGTTCAGTATGGGGCAGGTGAGCTCTTTTTCTTTGATAAAGCCTTGATATGTAGCTTATTTGTCCTAGGGTTCTGGCTGAGCGTGGTGGTTGGCTATAACTTGTCGAGCGAGAAAGCAGACCGGGCAAACATTTTTACCGGACTCAGCTATGTGTTTCTCATGGCGGGAACAGCGACAGGTGTGATTGCCATTTGTCAGTGGCTCACCCTGGATGCTTATATCCCCGGGATGGTGGATATGCCACGTGCTGTTCGTCCCTATGCCAATTTTGCCCAGCCAAATAATATGGCTACTTTTTTGCTTATGTCCCTTTTGGCCTGTTTATATTTATATGAAACCAAAAAAGTTCAGACCAAATGGCTGGTTCCAGCGGCATTCATTATGTTGGTGAGCGTGGCATTAAGCCAATCCAGAACCTCATGGGTGGCTTGTGTCTTTATTCTGGTTTATTTGGCTTATCAGCAATTTAAAGGTTATATCCATATTAAATGGTATTCTCTGGCGGCATGGTTGGGTGTCTTTATAGGATTAGTCCTGGTATTGCCTGTCATTGGGAGCTATTTAACCCAATTATTGGATATACAGATTAAAGCTGTCGATGTGGCAAGACGCGCTACAGGGGATATGTCGCGTTTAGCCATCTGGAATCAAATGCTGCATGCCATTATGGATCGTCCATGGTTTGGTTATGGCTGGAACCAAACCAGTGTTGCATATACCCTGGTCAGTGATCATTTCCAGGGACCGGTGTGGATTCGTAGCGCACATAATTTTATTCTCGATTTTATTTTGTGGAATGGCGTAATTATAGGCTTGCCGTTTCTGGCTTATTTTGGCTATTGGGGTTATCAGCTAAATAAGCGCGTCAATTCTGTTGAATCTGTAATCGGAATTTTAATGGTGGGTGCAGTATTGATTCACGCCATGCTGGAATTCCCGCAGTACTATGCCTATTTCCTGCTCCCGGTCGGTTTTATTATTGGTCTGGTTCAGTCACAACAGGCAGATACCAAAGTTGTGACCCTTTCACCCAATTATATGCGGGTTGCTTACGGTTTATTTTTCTTGTTGCTGATTCTGATCGTTCGGGATTATTCAGTGATGGTTCCTAAACTCAACCAAACGCTACGCTATGAAAAAGTACCGGAAAAGATCACCAATCAGGATCAGGTTTACTTGCTGGAAGAATTTAACCGGCGTATAGACTGGATTCGTATGAATCCCTATAGCAAGGTGAGTGCACAGCAACTTGAAGAAATTAGGGAGATGGTGCTTAATTATCCGACCTCCTATGATCTGCTCAAGTATGCCAAAATACTGGCTTTCAATGGCTATGAACAGGAAGCCAGACATCAGCTCTGGTTGTTGAAAAAATTACGTAAAGTCGATTGGGACTATGCGTCATTGGCCCAGCCTGCGGCCAAAAAGTAAAATTTTAAAAAGTGAATGGACCAACTCAAACAGCCAGTCAATCGACTGGCTGTTTTTAAACTTAAATTTGGCTTTGAATGTAGTTTTCGATACCGACTTTCTCGACCAGATCAAGCTGGGTGGTGGCCCAATCCAGATATTCCTCTTCTTCTTCTAGAATTTCCTGAACAAGATCACGGGTGACATAATCCATTTCCTGCTCGGCCAAGCTGACCGCTTTTTGCAGGGCTTCAATATTTTCGTTGACTTTACGTACATCGCAATTCAGTACTTCAACAGTATGCTGACCGATGTACAACTTGCCTAAATTCTGTAAGTTAGGCAGGCCTTCAAGAAATAGGATGCGTTCAATAATTTTATCTGCATCTTTCATTTGCTGAATCGATTCTTTGTATTCTGCCGAACCCAGCTTCTCAATTCCCCAATCGTTAAACATGCGTGAGTGCAGGAAATACTGGTTAATGGCAGTCAACTGGTGATAAAGCACCTGATTTAACTGATTAATGACGTCACGATTGCCTTTCATTGTAAGTTCTCCATCAACAATTTTTTGCCTTCACAAGGGGTCAGGCAATCAAAAAAATGATTATTGCAAATATCTTAAACAACAAGCAAAACAATGGCGAGTAGTTTATTGAACAGCAAATGAAAATCGCAATCAAGAACGATAATAGGCGCTATGCTACACGGGCATGTATAAAAAACCCGCCTAGAGTCATAAGCGGGAGAGGAGAAAATGATCTTTTGATCATTCTGTTTCTCATTGAAATAATCGGGTTTTAAGCTGCCACAGAGATGCGGGCTGCAATTTCTGAAAGTTCTTCGCTAATAATGGCGCGTGCTTCAGGGGCGCAACGGCCACAACAGGTACCTAAATCAAGCAGGTCACGAATTTCACGATAGCTTTCCGCACCATTTGCAACAGCATCTTTAATATCTTGATCGGTAATACCACGACATAAGCATACGTACATTTGAACTGGCCACATAAAAGTGAAATGGGATAAGTGATATTATTGATAATTATTATCGTTTGTCAATGAAATTCATTTGAAATATCATTTATTTTGATTGAGTTTTTGAATAAAAAAATAGCACCTGAGCGGAAATCCGAGTGCTGCTCGGATTTCCGCTCAAGATGAATTAATCATTTGGAAATGAGTTTTGAAACGTGGGTATTTAATGAATTTTATAAATTATTGATTAATAATTACAATACCATCCATTTCAACCAAAGCCCCTTTAGGCAAGCTGGCGACACCTAATGCTGCACGTGCAGGGTAAGGCTGGGCAAAATATTCACCCATAATCTGGTTGACCAGCTGGAAGTGGGAAAGATCGGTCAGGAAGATATTCAGTTTGGCGATATCTGCCAATGAGCCACCGGCTGCTTCACAAACGGCTTTCAAGTTATCAAATACACGGCGAATTTGTGCCTCAATGCCTTCAACCAACTCCATACTGTAAGGATCTAAACCAATTTGGCCTGAAAGGTACAGGGTATTTTCAACTAAAATCGCTTGAGAATATGTACCAATGGCTGCAGGTGCATTTTCAGTATGGATTACTTGGCGGGACATCGATTTCTCCTTATATCATCTCTATGCATCATAGCCTAAATTATTCAATAAGAGTGACTTATGTTTGAACTAACTGGCTTTGGATGCTTCAGCAATGTTAATGGGCTGGGCTAAACGGGTAATGCGTGGAAAACCAAAGTGCATACGTAAATCCCGAATAATCTGGGCAATTTGCTTGCGGTTATGCACCACAATATGCACATAGGTTTTGCCTTCATGGGCATGAACCATTTCTACACCGGTTTTTTCTTTCCGGCACTGATAAATCAGGTCAGAAATCTGTTCATCATTCATCAGCATATCAATGCTTAAATAGGCAGTGAAACTGATGTCATCGAAATCTTCAGATGTCCAGTGCAAGGGCATAATATTTTCTGGATGCAGATGCTGTTCATGCAACAGGTTATGACAACGCGCACGATGTACAATCAAGCCACGACGTGAGAGATGTCCCTGAATTGGATCACCAAGCACTGGATTGCAACAATGGGCGTATTTGACATCTACGCCTTCAGTGCCTTGAATAAGACGGGTAGAAGACTGGTTATCCAGGCTTTGTCCTTGTGCAAACAGGTGGTTGGCCACTAATTGCGGTAACAGGTCGCCCACGGCAATCTGTTCAAATAAGTGTTCCTTAGATTCGATATGTCGCCATTGCAATATATCGATCCAGTCTGCTTCGGTTAAATCTTTGATGGAGCGATTAAACAGTTTCAGCGCACGGTTCAGGGCTTGCTGGCCGACCAGTTGCTGTTCTTCAATATCCTGATCACGCAAAATATTCTGGATGGCACGACGCGCTTTTTGGGTATTGATGAAGCTGAGCCAGTCCGGATTTGGAGTTGCCAGGACGTCGGTAATAATCTCGATCACTTGCCCACTGACCAGTGGTGTGGAAAGGGGACGGGTTTCGCCGTTTATTTTTGCTCCGACAGCATGGTTGCCTAAAAACAGGCTGGCTGAATAAGCAAAATCGACGGCTGTAGCCCCTTGTGGAAGTTCGTGCAAATGGCCATGCGGGGTATACACCCAGATTTTTTCCTGATGCAGATAATCCAACAGATCACTAAAAGTGGTTTTGGCACATTCACCATCCACCAGTACATTCAGGTTCTGCATAGACGCCTGAATGGCTGAGCGGCAGGCCTGCGGTGCATTTTCACCCAGGACCACGCCAAAACGGGCAGCCTTACGCATCAGCTCGGTCTGAATAGTCAGAGAGAGCGTGGTTTTCTCGCCTTTTAAGCGCATCATTAAAGACTGGTTGCCACCTGGCAATGGACGGCGGATATGATCTTCATAATGTAGAATCTGGAAATTTTCGCGCAGAATTTCTGCTAGGCGGTCACAGTCGGCAATACTTTGCAGGATAATCTCAAAAGCATGGCTGTGGGTGAGCTCTTGCAGGTCAATATCGTTTTTGACGAAGTGGCGCAGCAATTCAATATTGTTATTTTTCTTTTTAATACGGCCAGTAATCTGGTGCTGTTGCAGCAGTTCAGTCAGGTTTTTTTCCCAGATACTCTGATATTCACAGCGTTTCGGTTTGGTTTGTAGCAGGGCATCCTGAACATTGTTAAACATATCCAGGTCAAGATTTTGATAGCACAGATGTTCCAGGTTGTCGGCCATCTCGTTCATGCCGACGATACGCGCCATCGGCACAAAAATATCAAAGGTTTCCTGGGCAATACGTGCCCGTTTATCGGGGCGCAACGAACCTAAAGTGGTCATGTTGTGATAACGGTCAGCCAGTTTGATAATAATGACACGCGGGTCTTGTAGAGTAGCTTGCAGAATTTTACGGAAAGATGCAGCTTTATTATATTCTTTATCGCTGGAATGACTGAGTTTGGTCACGCCATCAACCAGCTCGGCCACCGTGCGGCCAAATTTTTCAGTAATATCTTCTTTGTTGAAATCGGTATCTTCAATCACGTCATGTAGCAAGGCAGCCATCAGGGTTTCCGCATCTAGACGCATATGCGAAAGAATGCTGCTGACTGCAATTGGATGCAGGATATAGGGTTCGCCACTTTTACGGGTGATGCCGTCATGGGCAATATCGGCATAATCGCAGGCCACAAGCACGCGCTCGACATCACTTGCACTTAAGTAAGCATCGATAATAATTTTGAGCTGTTGTTTGGCTTGGCTGACCTGTGGGCCTGGCATATAACACCTTTACTACTTCAGTTTTTACAATTTAAATCGCTAGAGCTCTAATGAAAAGCATATTGCATGACTTGTCAATTTTTTCGTCTAAAAAAGCAAAAAGATAAATCCTAAATCAGTTATCTTTAATCTTATGTTATAACGGTTATTCAGCCAATATTAAAGTTGTGCAATAAAAAAAAGCCTAGTTAAAACTAGGCTTTTTTACGATATTTTTTCTTATTGGAAAGAAAAGCCATCTAAATTCAAATTGTTTGCAGACAGTGCAAGGTCAAGGCTAGAGGTTTGATAGTCTTGATCACGTTGTTTCAGGATATCTTTAGAAACATGACCTACTGCAATTTCACGTAAAGCAACCACAGTTGGTTTGTCGTTATCCCACTCTACAGTTGGTTCAATGCCTTGACGTGCCAATTGACGCGCGCGTTTGCTTGCCACTAGTACAAGCTCAAAGCGGTTGTCTACATGGTCTAAACAATCTTCAACGGTTACGCGTGCCATAAGAATTCTCGTTTGAATATTAAATTTGAACAGACTCGGCAGTATAAAATGCTTTGCCTGCAGACTCAAGTTTTAATCACGGTTCAACAGGAGTAATTAATTTTTCAATCAATTCCTGATGACGGGTTGCCTGCTGTGAAATCACTAAACGATTGGCAATAATCACACATTCAAGATCATGCAGTGCCTTATTAAAGTCATCATTAATAATGACATAATCAAAGTTTGTATACTGCTGCATATCTTCAACTGCACAGCCCAAGCGACGCTCAATTACTTCAACGGAGTCAGTGCCACGGTTAGATAGACGCTGGCGCAAATCAAACTGGCTCGGCGGTAAAATAAAAATTTGTTTGGATTCAGGAAAAAGTTTGCGGACTTGATCTGCACCTTGCCAGTCAATTTCAAGTAAAACATCATGTCCTTTGGCCAGCTGCTGTTTTACAGTCGCTTGAGCCGTACCGTAATAATTGCCAAACACTTCTGCATATTCAATAAAACCGCCTTGCTCAACCAAGGCAATAAAATCTTCTTTTGTTGAAAAATGATAATGGATACCGTCAAGCTCACCGGGACGTTGGCCACGCGTGGTGTGAGAGACAGAAACGTGCAGATTGGTCACACGGTCGAGAAGGGCTTTAACGAGGGATGTTTTGCCTGTTCCAGATGCAGCAGAAACGACAAACAAGAGACCCGACATGATATTTTTCCTGATATGATAAAATATCTTCTCTATTTTAGAGCAGACTAAGGTCAAACTAAATAGCTGATCGTAGTTTGTTTGCATTTATTTCAAATTATTCCGCTCAACTTCGGGTGAACATTGAGGATCTTATGGAAATTGTATTGGCCAATCCACGTGGTTTTTGTGCAGGTGTCGACCGAGCAATTGCGATCGTCAACCGGGCACTGGAATGCTTTAATCCGCCTATTTATGTGCGTCATGAAGTGGTGCATAATAAATTTGTGGTGGATGATTTACGTCAGCGCGGTGCAATTTTTGTTGATGAACTGGATGAAGTTCCCGATGACAATATTGTGATCTTTAGTGCACATGGTGTGTCGAAAGCAGTACAAATTGAGGCGGAGCGTCGCGGGTTAAAAGTCTTTGATGCCACCTGTCCGCTTGTCACCAAGGTGCATATAGAAGTGACCAAATATGCGCGTGAGGGGACGGAAGCTATTTTAATTGGTCATGAAGGTCATCCGGAAGTGGAAGGCACCATGGGGCAATATGACAAAAAAAATGGTGGCGACATTTATTTGGTGGAAGATGAGCAGGATGTAGCTGCTTTAAAAATACAGCATCCTGAAAAAGTGGCTTTTGTCACTCAGACCACATTGTCAATTGACGATACTGCCAAAGTCATTGATGCTTTACGTACAAAATTCCCTCATATTCAGGGACCGCGTAAGGATGATATCTGTTATGCCACGCAAAACCGTCAAGATGCAGTACGTGATTTGGCAACTCAATGTGATGTGGTTTTGGTCGTCGGATCTCCTAATTCATCAAATTCAAACCGTTTGCGTGAGTTGGCGGAGCGTATGGGGAAACATGCTTATTTGGTGGATAATGCCGATCAGCTTGATCAGGCCTGGTTTGATGAAAGTACCAAAATTGGGGTAACTGCTGGTGCATCGGCGCCCGAGATTTTAATCAAACAAGTGATTCAGCGTTTACAGGACTGGGGCGCCAAAGCACCAGAAGAACTGGCAGGGCGTGAAGAGAACATTACCTTTAGTTTGCCGAAAGAGTTACGTATTCCTGTAACTCAAGCCTAAAGTGCGAAATAGATAACAATCTATTTCTCTTTTAAAAAAAAAGCAGATGACTGGCATGTAACAGTCATCTGCTTTTTTATGCCTTTTATCTTTATTTGTGTAAGTTTTGTAATTTAGTCCGATATTATTTTTTCTAAGGTGAATTTTTGTTGCCTTGGGGAAAGTATGAATAAAAATAAAGGATTCACTTTAATTGAGTTAATGATAACGATAGCCATACTCGCAATTATTGCAACGATGGCTGTGCCTTCTTTTACCCAAACAATTCGAAAAAACCAACTGATAAGAGATACACGTGATTTTGTAGATTTGTTGGCAGAAACAAGGTCTGAGGCAATTTTTAAACAAGGTGAACGGGTTTTGGCCGTGGATAACAGTGTTTCAACATTCTATAAAAGGTGGGTACCAAATCATGTGACGAAAGACAGTGGTGATGCCAGCGTCACTTTCAATCGTTTAGGGCAATCCAAAATAACAACCAATGGTCAGTGTTTTGTATTTAAACATAATCATGATGCAGCTTTGAAAGCGTATGTCTATGTGCAAAAAGGTGGAACGGTAGTTTATAACAAAGTGGCAACAAGTTGCCCAACCTGAGAATAAGGAATAATTACAAATGAAAAATACTCAAAAAGGGGTTGGGCTCGTAGAGGTGCTGGTTGCACTGGTGCTTTTAAGCATTGCTGTGTTAGGTTTTGTAGCATTGCAAATAAGGGCTATGGGGGCTAGTGCAGAGGCTGGAATGAATGTTCAAGCTTCTAATATTGCTAGAGATTTAGCAGAAAGGATGCGTGTGAATCGGAGTGGGTTGGTCGGTTATGTTGACAATAATGAAGCTGATAACTGTGCGACAAGTTTTTGTGATTCTACAAAAATGGCGAACTACGATTTTAGACAAGTGAAAACAAGAGCAACTAATTTGGGCATGAGTATAAATGTCCTAAATTGCCAGGGTTCTACTCTGGTTCGCAAATGCATCTATGTTGCCTGGGAGGGTACAACGGCAACAAATGGTACGGGAAGTCCAAACTGTACCAATGGCACTGCTTATGTCCCAAATGCCAAATGTATCATTATGGAAGTATATAACTATGGCTCATAAGCACTATACCTCGGGCTTTACTCTGATTGAATTAATGGTTGCTTTAACTTTAGGTTTGCTTATCGTTGCAGCGGGTTTGGCTGTATTTTTAAGTAGTTCGCGTTCTTTGGGATTACAGTCAGGAATGAGCGAATTACAACAAAATGCTAATTTTGGTTTATCTTTGGTCGCACATGATTTGCGTCATACCAATTTGAATACTGTATCTGCACAAAAAATAAATAATATTGTAAATGGTTCAGGGATTATTTTTAAAAAGGAAAATTTGCCTGCAGCATTACAAACAATCACCAATTTGGAAACTGAATTGGTCAGTTTACAAGACAAAGATACTAGGACTTACGCATTGACGGATTCAAAAAAGTATTAAAATACTTTATAAAGTATCTGTGATCAGACGAATTAAAAATGCTTCTACAGCAACTTGTACTCTACCCATTTATATGGGCTTTCTCATGACAGAACCGAACTCTATTAGCTGCACACAACTTGCCGAGACTTATAACATCTCGCATGATAGTGTAAATCGCTTTCTAGAGCGTGAAGACTACACACCTCACGACCTATATCAAGAAGCAATTCAACATATTGATAATAATAAACTTATAGTCAGTATTGATGATACTGTTTTAGATAAACCGTATAGTCAGCATATGGACTTAGTTAGCTATTTTTGGTCAGGCAAACACCACCGATCCGTCAAGGGTATTAATCTCATTACCTTGTATGCGACAGATCAAAATGGTCAAAATATTCCAATTAATTTCCGAATTTATGACAAATCTGAAAGTAAAACCAAGAATGATTACTTTATGGATATGTTAAGTGAAGTACTCAGTTGGGGTGCAAAGATTCAATTTATTACAGGTGATAGTTGGTATTCATCGACTGGAAATCTAAAAACCATAAGAAAATATGGTATTCGATTTATGTTTGGTATCGACTGTAACCGTAAGGTTTCCCCAGAAAAAGGACAATGGTTTCAACTGCGTTTATTGCCAAATTTCCATCAGGGTCAAGTGGTCTGGCTCAAAGATTTTGGCTTTGTACAATTATTTAAGACTCAGTTAAAAGAACAGCAGAGGTTTTATATTGTGCATCAAGATGAAGATGATTTATTGTCCTTTGAGAGTTTTCATGAATTACATTCAAGTCATTGGAAAATAGAACAATATCACCGGGTGATTAAACAGGTTTGTCATATTGAAAAGTTTCAAGTAAGACGATCTAAACTGATTTTGAATCATATTTTTTCAGCCTTGATGGCCTACGTCGAGATACAAAAGAACCAGTTTGAGCGGATCTTTGAAAATGTATATCGTTGGCAGAAGAAATTATTTAGACCAATGATCAAAAACTTCATTGATGACTTTATTCTCGATAAAAATCATCTGCTACCACAGAGAATCTATAAATAATACTGCGTAAGTCCTAGATACTGATAATACTACAGGTAAAAGTGACCGTTTAACTATTCAATATAGCCCTGAAACCGAAAGCATTATTAACTGTGAGGGAGCAACAGTAGGAAGTGCTGCTGTACCTGCTTCAAATTTGGTAATTATGCAGCGTTATTATTTGGCTGCTAGTCCACAGCAAATTACAGGTGAACCAACGGTTTACTCATTATATTGTGATGCTGGTTCATATCCTAAAAGTGCGGCAACCGTAATTTCTGGCTTAGGTGTCCATGGTTCCAATAATGCTCAGCAAATGATGCAGCGCGTAGATGCATTTAAAATACGTTTAGGAGTGAAAAATCCTTCTGGTCAATTCCGTTATATGACTATCGATGAGTACATCGATGAAATGGATGGCATTCGTAATGCATGTGCGACACCAATTGTTGAAGATACCTGTGCAAAAAATTATCTACAAGTAACGTCAATGGAAGTTGGTATTTTATCTCGTTCGACAGGGACGATTGGAGCTGATGCAAGTTTAAATACCCAAACTACTTTTAATCTTGCAGGTGCGAATGTAGCTTTGGATGGTAGCTTTGGAAAAGACATCATTAATAAAAAATATTTACGTCAAGCCGTGAATCAGGTTGTAGCAATTCGGAATACATTGGGGGCATCACAATGAAACAACAACAAGGTGCAACGCTTATTACGGTTTTGATTGTATTGGTGCTTGTGACATTACTGGGCACAATTGCTGTGAAATCTGGAATTTTAGGACTGAAAATTGCAACTAATAGTCAGGTGAATGCTTTATTGATGGGGAATTCTGACTCTGCTTTATTTAATATCGAGAACCCCGATCAAGTGGCAAGGCAGTTGGCATTAGATGGCATGTTTGCTTATTTCAACTCTTCAGCAAACGCTAATGATGAATTGGTATTTTGTTATCGTGCATCGGAAAATTCTTTTTTTAAATTATCTAAAGCTAGCGCGATTACAGCGGATGGATTAACGACCAAGATTGGTGTTGATGGCTTTTGTAAAGCCAATCAATTCGCAATGGGGCGTTCTGCAGTGCTCTCACAAGTATATTTAACCAAAAATATTACAACATCCACACCATTCGGTGGCGCGCCCAAAGGAACAAGTCTTGGGCAAAGCAATGTACCTGTAACAACAAATAATCTCGGGGCAACTGTCATTTCAGTCTTACCAAGTTTTTCGGGTGCAACTGCTGGCGAAATAGAATCCTGTTTCAAGCAGCGTGCTTCGGCAGTAGGGGCGTGTTTTGAGGGGTTAGGTATTCCCTATAACATGCAGCATTCAGACTATACCGTTGGCGGTCAGCCGAAGTTGACATCGTAAAGAAAGAGAATTTAAAGATGAAAAAAATAAATCAAAGAAATATGCTTTCAGCATCGGTATCAATGATGATGACCTTGGCTATTTGTCATAGTGTATCTGTACAAGCCAGTGATATTGAAATTTATAAAACAGGTTTTACTCCAAATCCAGTAGTAATGTTTGCACTAGATAACTCAGGGTCAATGTCTGTAAATGGTCGTCGTAGTGCTTTTGATTTAAAAGATTCTATGCAGGCAGTATTGTTAGGTGAGGGGAGTATTCAGCCCGCACGGAATATCAAGGCAGGATTATCTACTTTTGAAAGTCCACCATGGTATCCAATAAAAAATGGTTCTATAGAACTCTATAAGACTACAGTTCATCCTGCGACTGCTGAAGTAGACTCAGATACAACAATTCGGGTACCTCGTCGTGATGCAGGTTATATTGCTAGTCCAGCACAAATGCTTGATGACCGAATTGTTTATCCTTTTACTCGTAAGGACTTATTTCCATCTAATGGTGATGTTATTTTTAAAGAGGGTAACAATCAACCTGTAAAAACAAATGGTGAAGTTACGATTGATGCGGATAATAAAAAAGTCTACATTCGCTTTCAAGTAGATGTACCTCGAGGTGCGACAATTAATTCTGCTTATTTAGAGCTACGAAATTCTACTGATTATGGTTCAAATAAATTAAAGGTTCGTGTTGCAAAACATAATGATTTGTATGCAGCGAATCCACAGATTACTTCTTTGCAGACTTTTGCCCCTGGGGCAACCAGTAAAGCTGTAGTAAGTAGTGTGAGTAACGATTATTTAACTAAAATTTTTACAAATGCTACTACACAAAGAGCAATTGATATATATAAGAATTCATATAAGAATGACAATATTGGTAATCCTATGTATGTTTATTCCATGAGTGTTAAAAGCGAGATGGAAAACTTAATTAGGGATAATACGAATTGGTGTGGCATGGGCGATATCATTTTTGAATTGTCTCGGGACAATAGTAAAAATTATAAATTTTATGCTGATCGAGAAGATCGAATGAATCCGCATTTATATATTGACTGGACATTGAGTGATAACACAATACGTAATAATAACTGTATGTTCACCGATACCAAGCGTTCAATGGCACAAAGAATAACAAATTTAGGAGATGTTGGCGCAGTTGGTACAATGCTAGCTCGGCAATCTATGAATTTACAGGTGCAAAGGCTTCTAACAGATACAGCTACTCCATCTAACGCACTTTATGCTGAAACTGTGGCTTATATGCTGGGCAATAGTACCAAGCCATTAACCAATTCAAGTCCGGCGAACACCTCTATTGATGCTGCTCTTAGTGGGTTAACTACAGGTTTTAATAGTACTATTAAATATATTAGTCCAATTAAAAGTGTAAGTGATTATTTAGCAAATTCTACGAATATAAACAATGCTGCTGCCTACCTAAAAGAACAGCAATGTGGTCAGCATGGAATTTATTTTTTAACAGATGGTGAGGCGGAATTTAATGTAAGAGGTGCTACTAATACCAATGATAACTTATTTGCTTCGTCCATGGGGTGGAGTTCAATTTCTTGTAATAGTTTTGATACGTGTGCACAAACGATGGCGAGAGGGCTGTTAAAAGCCTCAGGATATACAGCGAATAATAGAAGTCTTAAAATTAAAACCTCTACTGTTGGATTTAACTATTCGGGGTCTTCATTATCAAGTTGGGCAGCGGCAGGTGGTGGTCAATATACAGCAGTAAATTCGAGTGGTTCAGGTGGTGCAAAACAAGGTATTGTGAATAGTATTAGTGCTTTTCTAGATGATATTTTTAATACTGATATTCCAGAACAGGTTGTGACAGGATCACCAACTTTACCACAAGACTCATTAAATCCGTTACGTGTTCAGCCTTATGGTTATTATGCTGCATTTACCCCTAGACCACAGGATTCTAGTCAGCTTTGGGCAGGTAATCTGAATAAATACCATGTCGTGAGTGGAGAACTCTACAATATTGCCAAAAACACCCGTTTAATTAACACTGATGGCTCACTGAATACAAATGCTCATGGTATTTGGACTAATGGTATGCGAGGGCAATTACCTTTAGGTTTGAGTACTAATGCAAAAAGTGAAACAGTTGCAAACCGTACTATTTATACCAATCGACAAATTACAGGCACCGCTGCCCCATTTGGGGTTAGTGAGCTTAATTCACTAAAAAAAGTGAATGTGGAAAGTTTATTTGGCACGGGTACAACAGCTCTATTTGCCAATGACCCAGACAAAAATTATTGGCTCAATTTACTGGGTTACAATGTAGGTGCAACTGAAACAGATATTACTTTAGAAAGTCTTGCTACGAATCCTGAACTTCGTCAGGTTGGTGCCGTGATGCATTCGACTCCAATTTTATTGACACAGAGTGGTGAAATTACTGTTAGCTCAACAGGAGTATTAGATACAACAAACCGTGATGACTATTTACTCTTTGGTAGTACTCAGGGTTTACTGCATGTAGTTGATGCTGCCACAGGAGTAGAGAAATTTGCTTTTGCACCCCATGAAATGATGCAAAATCAGAAAGCAGCATTCTTGTCTGAGACCAGTAGTACACAAGGCTCATCAAATTTGTTTTATGGTATAGATGCACCATGGACAGCATATACCCAATATGTGTCAAAAGCAGATGGGACATTAACTGTTAAGAGTTCTGATCGTACCAGTGATGGTAGTACTAATACTGATCTTGCTCTCAAAGGTTTGCAATGGGTATATGGTGGTCTGCGTATGGGGGGGCGTAGCTACTACGCATTAGATTTATCAGATCTAGATAAACCAAGTTTAAAATTTCATATTAATCCCGATGCAGCAGTGACTGCTACTGGAGCAGCAGATACTAATAATGCACTAAGCTATATGGGGCAAAGTTGGTCTAAACCAACGATTGCTTATGTTAAATTTGGTGGTGTTAAAAAACTAGTCATGTTTGTGGGTGGCGGATATGATTCAGGTTATGAAAGCACAAATTATAATCAAAGTACCACGACAGGTAGCGGGGCGGGTGTCTATATGTTTGATGCCAATACCGGTAATTTGCTTTGGTGGAGCAGTGCCAATGCTACGGCAGCTAAAGGTGCTGAAGCATATACTGATGCCAGCGCATCTGCGATTAACATGAAATATAGTGTGGTCAGTCAGATTAATGCGATTGATCGTGATAATGATGGACTTATTGATAACTTATATTTTGGTGATTTAGGTGGCCAGGCCTTTCGGGTCGATATAAATAATGCTGCCACGGGTATTGATGTGAGCGCTAAAAAAGGCAATTTTGTTAAACGAGTTGTGCGTTTATATAACGCTCATGTCAGTGGAGGTTTAAGTCCACGCTTCTACGAGATGCCAAGTTTCTCTGTGCATGAGGGCGTAGATGGTATATTTGGTGCGGTTGCTTTAAGTTCAGGCAATCGTAGTTCACCATTGGCAAGTGAAACTAATAGTGCTAACGATGCAGTGTATGTGATTTATGATAATGATGTCGCGCGTAACGATTTATATAGTGATATAACATTGAGAACCCCCACCTCGGCAGATGCAGGTGATGCTTTAGATACAATGATACTTGCAAGTGGTGTAGCACAAAAAACAGAAGCGACTTACAACCGTGGCTGGAAATACCAATATGCAACAACACCCGGTCGTTATAAAGGAATGAATGAAATTTTTGCAGTAGATGGCATACTTTATGTCAACGTGTACGATCGAGATGGCACAGGCATTGGTAGTACATGTACTGGCGGTGTGAATGGTGACTCCTATGTGTATCAGTTCTGTTTACCTACTGGAAAATGCACTGATAACTTCTATGCAACCGGACAAACTGCACCTAATCGAGTGAAAATCGGCGGTGGAATTTTAGGAACAGGTTTGGGGCAAGGTAGTGGTAACAGTGATCTGCAACGTCTAACAGTCAATCGACCTACGACACAGGATTGTACAACTACGGCAAATAAAAATAAGCCAGAATGTCAACAATTTAACACAACTGTAAAACTTAGACAGTTGCGTTGGTATGAAAGTCGATAGGGGGAATCATGAATAAAATACGTGCATTTACCCTGATTGAGCTGATGATTGTGGTCGCGATTATTGCAATTTTTGCAGCAATTGCATTTCCTTCATATCAACAATATATGGAACGACAGGACCTGGCAATTGCACGGCAGGAAGCATTACGCATTGCTGCTGAACTGGAGAGGTTTAAAGCAAAAAATTTTAGTTATAAAGGTTTTGATGCCAGTTATTTGTATAGTTATACAGGAACTGATGCTGAGGGAAATCCGACAACAGCAAGTTATTATGACGCTGAAACAGGACAATTATTGTTGCCAATAGGTTCAACTGCTTCAACAGCGAAATATACCTTAACGCTAGCCAATAATGGCACGGGATATAAACCTTTGACTTTTGCCAAAGATTCAGATGGTAATGAAACAGCGGCTTCTGCCAGTGTTAATGGTCTGAGTTGGGTGATGTCGTTACAGCGGGCTAAAGATACTTCAGGCGAGCCAAAACAGCCACGAAACTATGATTTATTGTTGAATAGTGCTGGGGTGCGCTGTATGACAAAAGTGAAAGATGTTGTTACAAGTTATAGGGGCTGTGGCGGGTATGGCGAGGTATGGTAATGAATAAAAATAAAGGATTTACCCTAATCGAGTTAATGATTGTCGTAGCAATAATTGCTGTTTTGGCAGCGATTGCTTACCCATCTTATACTCAATATAAAATTCGTACTAACCGTGCTGATGTACAAAGTGAAATGATGAATATTGCACAGCGCTTACAAAGTTATTACGTGATCAATCATAATTATACGAGCGCAAGCTTAGATAATGGAACGACCAGCAAGGACTATCCAATATCTAATCCTGTGTATAGAATTAACCTTGTTCCGAATGGTCAAAGCTATACATTAACTGCAACCCCCATATCCACTTCATCACAAGCAGGAGATGGTATTATTTGTTTAAATAATCAAGGACAAAAATTCTGGGCCAAAGGTGCAACAGCTTGTGTAATTTCAGCAACTTCTACTTGGGATGGTCACTAATCCAAATTCAAAATTGTGGATAAATAATTTTTGAGCTTTCATTCGGGGCAAACTTCACGTAAAATACTGCCCTCTATGAAAGGGGTTTGAAATGTATCGGTGGTCGGTGCAGGGATAATCCGTAAAAACTATAAGGTTCTATCATGGTTGTTATTCGTCTTGCACGCGGTGGTGCTAAAAAACGTCCGTTCTATCAAATCATTGTGACTGATAGCCGTAATGCACGTGACGGTCGTTTCATCGAACGTATCGGTTTCTTCAACCCTACAGCTCAAGGTAAAGCAGAAAAACTTCGTTTAGATGCTGACCGTTTTGCTCACTGGGTAGCACAAGGTGCTCAACCTTCTGAACGTGTTGCTTCTTTAGCTGCTCAAGCTAAGAAAGCTGCAGTTGCTGCATAATTTTTTATAAATTAGGTAGTTGCCCATGACACCAACACAGAATGTTCCCGAAGATCGTATTCAGATTGGACAGTTACGTTCAGCATATGGATTAAATGGGTGGCTCTGGGTCTATTCCAATACAGAACCCATGAGCAACATCTTTGACTATCTGCCCTGGTACATTGAGACCAAGGCGGGTTGGCAAATTGTCGATGTAAAACGTTGGAAACCACATGGCAAAGGCCTGGTTGTGTCGCTAAAAGGTGTGAGTGATCGCACTGGCGCAGACGAACTGGTTGGCTCCAATGTCTGGATTTCAAAATCGCAGCTTCCACAAGCAGGTATGGATGAGTATTACTGGACAGATTTGAAAGGCTTAACAGTGTTAGGTTTGGATGACGCTGAACAGGAAGTCAATCTCGGTAAAATCCATGAAATGTTTGAGACGGGTGCCAATGATGTCATGGTGGTTCACGCAACACCAGACAGTATTGATGCTGAAGAGCGTATGATTCCGTGGCATAAAGATGTGGTACAGCGAGTTGATCTTGAAGCTGGTCGTATCTACGTGAATTGGGGCGTAGATTATTAATCCTTTAAGGATGAACGCAGCAGGAAAATAGAGGAGTCTGCGATGTTTTTTGCAGTCATTACGCTTTTTCCTGAAATGTTTGAAGCGATTACAGCCTACGGTATCAGCGGGCGTGCGGCAAAACGTGAAATAGTACAAGTCACTTGTATTAATCCTCGCGATTATGCTGAGGGCAACTACAAAAGAGTGGATGAACGTCCATTTGGTGGTGGTCCCGGTATGGTGATGATGGCAGAGCCTTTGGCTAAAGCAATCAGCCATGCCAAAGAGCTTGCAATGCAAGCAGGATGTGTTCAGGTTCCCGTGGTGTATATGTCGCCACAAGGAAAAACCTTAAACGAACCTGCAGTACAGCAATTTGTCGAATATGACGGATTGATTGTGTTGTGTGGACGTTATGAAGGCGTTGATGAACGTTTGATCCAGCATTATGTTGATCAGGAATGGTCAATTGGAGATTACGTCTTGTCGGGCGGTGAACTGCCTGCGATGGTTTTATTGGACAGTATTATCCGGAGACTTCCGGGTGCCATGTCAGATGAACAATCTCACGTGCAAGATTCATTTGTGGATGGTCTTTTAGATTGCCCACAATATACTAAGCCAGACCATTTTGAAGGTTTGGATGTGCCTGAAGTACTTAAATCCGGGCATCATGCAAATATTGAAAAATGGCGGTTTTTGCAGCGCTATCAACGCACCTTGGAACGCCGGCCTGAGCTGGTTGAAAAGGTAGAGTTGACCAAGCAGCAAAAAAAATGGCTCAAAGATTCGCAAGAACAGAGTAAATAAGCTCAGTTTACGCAAACATACGACAAGCATGTCGCTTGAAGTATTTAATAGGCTCTTTATGCATTGAAGCGGTCAAGCATGAAGGGAAAGTCAATCGGGCCTATGCGCTTTAGCCTCTAGTCCCAGTGGATATCAGACCTCTTCTGACCCACATTATTGGAGATACCCCATGAGTGGTAAGCATCCTTTAGTACAAGCTGTTGAAAATGCTCAGCTTAAACAAGACATCCCAGCTTTTGCACCAGGTGACACAGTAGTTGTTCAAGTAAAAGTAAAAGAAGGCGACCGTGAACGTCTACAAGCGTTCGAAGGCGTTGTAATCGCTAAGAAAAACCGTGGCTTGAACTCTGCGTTCACAGTACGTAAAATTTCTAGCGGTGTTGGTGTTGAGCGTGTATTCCAAACTCACTCACCAATCGTTGCTGGTATCGAAGTGAAACGTCGTGGTGACGTTCGTCGTGCTAAACTTTACTACCTACGTGAATTGTCTGGTAAAGCTGCACGTATTCGTGAAAAATTACCAGCTCGTAAAACTAAAGCTTAATTGTAAGTTTTATACGAGTAAAAAAATGCGCCTGTTGGCGCATTTTTTATGTCTGAAATTTGAGTGGTTATAAGCCTTGCTGTTTTAAACGGTTGGCATGCTGACGGTAAACATCTACCGGATCCGGTGCAAATAAAGATTTCAGACCAAATACTTGATTGACTTCATCTAAATGGTTCCAGTTATAGTTATCGCGGATGGTTTTACCAAACTTGGCACTGCAACGTGACACCAGGCCATCATTTTCTTTACCGCCATCAATCAGCCAGCTGGTTACTTCTAAGGCTGAATCCGGATCAAGTACATTGGTCACAGTGCTGGTACCTGTAAAGGAATAGTTATATATACCGTTGTCAAGAAGTTTACCTTCCCCACATGGTGTGGTGGGCAGACCGATAGGGAACTTGGCATTAAACTGTGCAGCGCCTGCACGGGTTAAACTTGTTCCTCCTGCAAGTGAATCATGCGGAAAACTCTTTGGGTCAAGCCCTTGTGCCCAGGTAATTGCTTTGGAAACAAAATTGATGATACCTACCAGTGGACCTTCTATAGCTGTACCTTCAGCAGATAAAATTAAGTCTGCCACAGGCGAGCCTGTATTTGGAGCACCAACACCTGTCATGGAGGCAACTTTGTCTGGCATTGCGCCGCCCACATAGCGAATAGTTGGACCGCCATGCGAATGGCCTATCAGATTGACTTTCTCTGCCCCGGTTAATGCCAGAATCTCTTCGACTTGTTGTACCAGTTGTTCGCCACGAATTTCAGACGAGTTAAATGGCGATACACGGGTGGCCCAGACATTGGCGCCGTTTCGTGCCAAGTCGGGCAAAATCTGATACCAGTAATCAAGACCAAACTGGTCTGTACCTACGGTAATGAAACCTGCCATACCGTGACTAAAAACAATCGGATATTTGGTTTTTGCATAAGTTGAGACCGCTTTAGCTGTCACTTGTGAGGTATTGGATGCCTGAACAGTACCCAATAGTGTGCTGGTGAGTAAACCAGCGAGTAATAGTCCGTATTTCATAAAAAATCCTCATTTTTTTTGTTTTATGTATCCCTGCATATGCTAAATCTGGGGTGCTAAATACCAGACTCAGCGCATGATTTAAAAGTTGCAGCTCTGACCCAATCGTTAAGTAAGGTCCTGAACGATAAAGAAAATACATAAGAATATGATTTCTGATGCTTTTAGTTGTTATAAACCTTGCAGTTTGAGATGGTTGGCGTGTTGTCTGAACAGGGCAACCGGATCAGGAGCAAATAGCCCTTTCAGGCCAAACATCATATTCGCCAGATCGGTATGGTTCAGATTGTAATTGTCACGAATGACCTGACCAATATGCGAACTGCAACGGGCCACCATGCCATCATTGTCTTTGTTGCCATAAGACAGTGGACCGAGTTGCATCAGAATGCTATCAATGTCCAGAAGCTTGGTGGTTTGAGCTGTACCGCCCCAAGAATAGTAGTAAATATCCTTATCGACTTTTGCACCGCTCTGGTTACAGTCTGAAGCCAAAGCAGCAGTGGGGAAGCGTTTATTAAAGTTTGCAGATTCCACTTCCGTCAAAGACTTCATCGAAGCATCAAAGTTCACGGGAATGTCCGGATTGGCTTGAGCCCAAGTCATCAGTGGCCCAATAATGTATTGGCCCAGAATATTGAATGCCGTTCGGCTGATGCTATTGTTTTGAATATCATCGGCGACCTTGGAGCCGCGATAGGTTCCGCCCACGCCGGTGACTGATGCCACATATCGTGGTTCCACCGCTGCTACATATTGTACGGTTGGGCCGCCATGACTGTGGCCAATCAGGTTCACTTTATCCTTTCCCGTAATCGCGAGCACTTCTTCGACTTGAGCAATCAGTTGTTCACCACGGAACTCAGTGGTATTGGCAGGGGATAGCTGCGCGGCAAAAACAGTTGAACCATTGCGTGCCATATCAGGCAAAATCTGGTACCAGTAATCAATATTGAAACTGTCATCGCCAATGCGTGACCAGCCTAACCAGCCATGGGTCATGACAATCGGATACCGGGTCTTTGCATAGTCAGATTTGACCGTTTCTTGAATTTGCAAAATTCCTTTTGCTGCCTGTGTTTCAGCTGCCAGCCCCAGTGTCAGGGTCATCATGACAGCAAGCAGGGTCGTTTTTTTACTTTTTAAAGTTTTCATCAACTTTTTCCTTAAATATTTTTGTTTTTATTCATATCAGTATAGCCATAAGTTGATTAATCTCATCTTCTTATTGGCCTACATTGCGATTAATCGCCATACGGTAATTTTCCTCCCTGATCATGGATGGTTTCAAAAGTCCCGACTCGAAGTTGTTGTTGTGGTTTATTAAAATGCTGGGTACGTAATTTTTGCACGGCTTGCTGCTTGGCTTTGTCACTCATGCCGCTTTTCATGATGCTGTCCCGTTCATCCAGATACTGATTGACCTTAACTTTCCAGTCATTGCGTTGCTCATCTAAAGCCTCTAAACGTTGAGTGGCTTCAGGACCAACCAGATTCATGCGCATCTGATGAATATCTTGCGCTGATCCGCCACGCGCCTTAATGTCTGCCGTAAGTTTGCGCAGGTCTTCCAGTTTATTGAGTTGTTCGAGGTTTGCTTTCCAGTCTTCAGGTAACTGGTTAAAAAGATCTTTTAGTTTTTGTGCTTTTTGTGCTTCGGTCAAGCTCTTGTCTGCCAGAACGGTCATGCGATTGAGGGTGTATTCATGATAGGTATCTTCAGTGCCAAATAGGCCTTCAATTTCGTAATCAGAGAACAACTGTTTACGCAGATTTTTCATATTGGCAAAAATACTTTGATAATATTGAGGATCTTCCTTGTCGATATTGGGGGGCTGCAAATCGCCCAGTTTTTCCCGGTAATTGATATAGCGACTCCACAAATCAATAATTTGCCCTAGAGCGGGTTGCTTATAGTTTTGCTGTATATAAGTTTTAAAATCATGTTGGATCTGCTTCAGATCTTTTTCGCCATACTGGGTAATGAAATATTCAAAACAGTTGCGGGTCTGCTCATTTACGATTAAACGATTGGCATTGTCCAGGCGTAACTGACAGTTCACCTCAGTGTCTTGCTGGCTAGGACTGACGAAAGCTCGACTCTGATCTGTAGGGGCTGGCATAGACGATGTTAAGAGATGATTCTGCACCTCAGCCCTTTGAGCGGTTTCCGTTTGTTCTGCTGTGGATTGGGAAGGTGCGAGCCAAAATAACAGCACAGCCAAGCACACTATAATAACAAGCAAAATAATCCATAATTTATGATGTTTATGCATGTCCTATGCAACCTTCTTTATTGTGTTTTTTAAGGTTCTAAAATTGAATTCAATTTGCCATAAAGAAAGTGAATAAAACGTAGAAAAGTTGTAAAAAATGACAAGCGGTTGTTAACATAGCAGCCGTTTGAACTTGTTTGATTTTCACTATGAAAAAAACGTCACCTAAAATTCAACGCCGTCATATTAGCGGCGTATTTTTACTGAATAAGCCTTTGGGTATCAGTTCAAATGCGGCCTTGCAAAAAGTACGCTGGCTCTATCGGGCACAAAAGGCCGGACATACCGGAGCGCTAGATCCACTGGCCTCAGGTTTACTGCCCATCTGTTTGGGTGAGGCAACCAAATTTTCCCACTATTTACTTGATTCGACCAAGCGTTACCAGACCACCATTCATTTGGGGCACAGTACCACCACTGGTGATGTCGAAGGTGAAGTGTTACTGGAACAGGCTGTGCCTGTATTGTCTGAAGAGAAAATTACCCAGGTTCTGGAAAAATTTGTCGGCGATATTCAGCAAGTGCCGCCGATGTATTCCGCTTTAAAAAAGGAAGGCCGTCCGCTGTATGAGCTGGCGCGTAAAGGGATAGAAATTGAACGGGAAGCACGTCCGATTCATATTTATGCCATCGAATTACTTTCTTTTACTGAAAATAGTATTAGCCTGGATGTGACCTGTTCTAAAGGTACCTACATTCGTGTACTGGGCGAAGATATTGCCCAAGCCTTGGGTACATATGGTCATCTGACTTATCTGCACCGGATTAAAACCGGTCATTTCGACCTGATTCCTGAATACACGATCGAGTATCTGGAAAGTTTGACTGAGCAAGAGCGTGAGGCTTTGTTGTTGCCGGCTTATGCACCGGTCGATCATTTTCCTAAAGTTCAGGCGCCTGAAGGACGTGCAGAATATTTTAGCCGTGGCATGGAAAGTAATATTGAATATGCAGCTGAAGCTCAGGTGCTGGTGTTTGATGGTGAAAAATGTTTAGGTCTGGCTGAAATTACCGAGCGTAAACGTCTGGTTCCAAAACGTGTGTTAAATCTCGAATAATTGTTGAAATAAATGTATGGAAATTGAAATTATCTTAAGCCTTCTGTTTTTTGCATTTTTTGCCGGTGCGATTGATGCAGCAGTAGGAGGTGGCGGATTGATTCAAATTCCGGCCATTATGAATGCGATGCCACAGCTCAGTCCTGCGACGGTATTTGGGACCAACAAACTGTCATCCATCTGCGGTACCGCATCGGCAGCCTATTCATTTGTGCGTCAAGTCAAATTGCGCTGGAAGCTGCTGGCGGTAATTGCCAGCTGTGCATTTGTCAGCTCTTTTGCCGGGGCTGCCTGTGTCAGCATGATTCCCAAAGAGGTGCTGCGTCCTTTTGTACTGGTGATGCTGATTGTGATTGCCATTTATACCTTTATGAAAAAGCAGTTTGGGCAAGTGCATGTACGGCAGGAACTGACACCGAAAATCCTGCTGCTGGCCGCTGTTGGTAGCCTCGCGATTGGTTTTTATGACGGTATTTTTGGTCCGGGTACCGGTAGCTTCTTTATCTTCTTTTTTATACGTTACCTGCAAGCGGACTTTCTGCATGCTTCTGCTTTGTCCAAGGTTGCCAATTTAACCACTAACCTGGCGGCACTGAGCTTTTTTGCCCCGACTGGTCATGTCCTGTTTGGTTTGGGGCTGATGATGGCTGCTGCCAATGTAGTCGGTTCAATAGTCGGCGTGCGGGCGGCATTGAAATATGGCAGCGGCTTTATTCGGATTCTGTTTTTAATTTTGGTCAGTATCCTGATTGTTCGTTTGGGATATCAGACCTTTTTTCCATAAATCATTCTCGACATTAAAATTTTTCATACAAATTCTCCTTATAAAAGTTCCTGAATATTTGCCCATTCCACTCTATGCTGGATTAAAGGCATGATAAAAACAGGAGAAAAATTACATGATGACCATTTTTGAAGCATTAAGGGAAAGTCATGAAATCCAGCGTGATCTTTCAGAAAGATTACTGCAAACTTCTGGAGATTCACCAGAACGCTATGAATTATTCCAACAACTAAAGAATGAATTATTTGCACATGAAACGGCTGAAGACCGTTATTTTTATATTCCACTCATGATGACAGATTCTGGACTGAATATTACCCGTCATGCTTTGGCCGAACATCATGAAATGGATGAGATGATTGAAGAGCTGAGTGAAATAGATTTCAGCAATCCCGGCTGGATTGCGTTAGCCAAAAAGCTTTCTGAAAAGGTCCATCATCATTTGAAAGAGGAAGAACACGGCTTTTTTCAACAGGCCGGAAAAATTCTGGAAGAGGAACAGAAAACAGCTTTAGCAGTGCAGTACAAGAATGAATATCGGCGTTATAAAGAAATGAAAAAAGATATGCTGGTAAAAAACTAAAATTTAAATTCAAAATTGCAGGATAAAAAAGATGGCGTTAGTGTCATTGCTGTCCCATAATTTGAATTTTATTTCCGCACCAAATCAATAGGATGATATTTGGCATTTAAGCATTTGGTATTTATTTTTTTCACAGCCTTGTCTTTTCTCTAAAAGTTTAAGTCACTTTGTGTAGGCTTAACCCTACTTTTGACAGACCAAAAGTAGGCAAAAGTCTTTATTCCCCATACACGACTTCCTGTCGTGATGGGGAATGTGTGGCATCCTTGCCACACTCACAAATCTAACACCTAGAATTCAACTATGGGACAGCAGTGGCGTTAGTGCCATCTTTTTTTGGAATTAATTATTTCAAGACTCGACTTTCTGGCTGGCTCGGAATGTCACGCCAACCGATGCCAGCATGACACACAGCAGGGCAATCCACTGTAACCATCCTATTTTTTCTCCAAGCAAAAGCAGCCCCGTGAGTGCTGCCAAAGCAGGAGAAAGGCTGGATAAGGTGCCATAACTCAGTTTGCTTAAATGCTTCAACGCTTGCAGGTCGAGGGCATAGGGAATGGCAGTGGCCAGTACTGCGATTGCCAACGCTTTGCCCCAGTACTGGGTCTCAACCAATGCAGCTGCATTGTGGTAGAGTCCAATCGGTAATAGCGTCAATGCAGACAAACTGATAGCAATGGTTAAAGCGTGCATGCCAATATTCTGATGCACCACCTTTTGACCAAAATAAATATAAAATGCCCAGCATAGCCCGGCACCGAGAGCACAAGCTGCAGCGAAAATCGAAAAATTCGCACTCTGTGTCTGTCCCCATGGCACCATCAAGGCAATGCCTAAAATGGCCATTCCCACCCAGATATAGTCACTGCGCTGCTTAATCGACAGTAAAGCCAGTCCTAAAGGGCCGATGAATTCCAGACCCACCGCAATGCCTTGAGGCAGTTTCCCCAAAGACATATAGAACAGGATATTCATGAATCCAAGTGCTGCGCTATAACACAGCAAATCGCGCCATTTTAAAAAAGACAGCCGCGACAAAATTTTCCAGGAACGGAACATGACCCCAATAATGATCGCAGCAAAACACAGCCTTAAAATCGTCACGGTCAATGGGTCAAGCACCAAGAACAATTGTTTGGCAAATGATGCACTGATTTGATAAGAGATCATGGACAGAACCATGAACACTACGGCAAGAAGTTGAGAGTTTGGCATGAGACACGCAGTTGGATGGTCCGTCGAATAGACCATGTTTCAGGTGCGCACAGTATAGCGGTTCATGCTGAATTTTTAAGTTTTTACTGGAGGAAAATTTAAATTCATAACTTTGAATTTAAAATAATTGGTGGATGCAGGATTGCTTTATCGATTTGAATTTAAATGATCCATTTTTTAATTTGTCTGCAATTTTGTTCTTTGCAAGTGGATCAGGGTAATCAGCAAGAGCAGCGATGCTTGTACAGCAGGAGTGATTTTAAAACTGGGTATAAACTAAATTGGCTTGTTCAAACAGCATGAGATAGATAAAACGCCAGATTTTAAAAATTTTGAAAAATAAAAAAACCACAGCATGAATGCTGTGGTTTTTTAGAAAATTTTAAATTAGAACAATACGCGAACGCGGATTGTGCCTTCAACTTCGTGAAGTGTATCGAGTGCTTCTTTAGATGCAGTTGCATCTACGTCCATCACCAGGTAACCGACATCACCTTTAGTCATCAATGACTGACCAGAGATGTTGATGCCGTGTTCAGCAAACAGGTTGTTGATTTTAGAAAGCACGCCAGGAATGTTTTTGTGAATGTGCAGTAAACGGTGTTTACCTTCAGTCAATGGCAATGCGATTTCTGGGAAGTTCACAGCAGAAAGCGTCATACCTTTATCTGAGTAAGCAACAAATTTCTCTGCAACTTCAAGACCGATGTTCGCTTGCGCTTCCATGGTTGAACCACCCACGTGAGGGGTCAAGATCACGTTGTCCAGGCCACGAAGTGGAGAAACGAATTCTTCACCGTTGGCTTTAGGTTCTTTAGGGAATACGTCCACTGCAGCACCGGCAATGTGACCAGATTTGATCGCATCAGCAAGGTCTTCAATGATCACACATGTACCACGTGCAGCATTGATGAAGATCGAACCTTCTTTCATTTGTGCAAATTGGTCTTTGCCAAAGAAGTTACGTGTAGACGGAACGTCCGGAACGTGTAGAGATACCACGTCTGCATTTGCAAGCAATTCGCCCATGCTACCGACTTGGCGTGCATTACCCATAGGAAGTTTAGTTACCACATCATAATAAATGACATTCATACCCATGCTTTCAGCAAGCACTGAAAGTTGAGAACCGATTGAACCGTAACCGACGATACCTAAAGTTTTACCACGAGTTTCAAACGAACCGACTGCAGATTTGTTCCAGCCACCACGGTGAGTAGAAGCAGATTTAGCAGGTACGCCACGAAGCAATAAAATGGCTTCAGCAAGTACCAGTTCAGCTACTGAACGGGTATTTGAATATGGTGCGTTAAATACTGGAATACCACGAACCATCGCAGCATCAAGATTTACCTGATTGGTACCGATACAAAAACAGCCAACAGCAATCAGCTTGTTGGCTGCTTCAAATACTTCTTCAGTCAGTTGAGTACGTGAACGAATACCAATGAAGTGGGCATCTTTGATCGCTTCTTTCAACGCTTCACCCTCAAGCGCAGTTTTACGATAGTCGATGTTGGTGTATCCAGCAGCATTTAAAGTGTCGATTGCGTTTTGATGAACGCCTTCTAACAACAAGAAACGAATTTTATCTTTAGGCAGTGAAAGATGTTGGCTCATTACGGCTCCGCTACAAAGGCCAAATTTAGTCGCGATATGATAACATACGAGAAGGGTCTATATACATTTCCTTTATGACCGAGACTATAGGTATTTTTGCCATACATATGTCAGGAACTACAGATTTTGGTCTAACTAAAACTGTAATTTTTAAGCCTAGATTGTCAAAATGCTTATTTTCACCGGGTTTTAGTAAAAAATGTCTTATAATGTCGAGTAGTGAAATCGATCACAGTTATAGTGTTGATTTTATGCTCACACCCAGTCTAAGACATTATTTTTTTGTAAATCTCTTTGCAAAGAATGCTCTATAGACCATCCACCACTTGTATATTTCTTGCTAGGTCTGCAAACGATGAATGCTCCAGTCGCTTTAACACCTGAGTTATTAACCCAATTGACAGCCATTGTGGGTGAAAACCGCATTAAAACTGATGCTGCTAGTCTCGATGCCTGGGGCAAAGACTACACCAAGCATTTCGATCCAAACCCATCAGTCATTGTTTTTCCATCAAGTACGGAACAGGTGCAGGCGATTGTTAAATTTGCCAATGAACACAATATTGCCATCACACCATCTGGCGGCCGTACCGGTTTATCTGCCGGTGCAGTAGCAGCCAATGGTGAAATTGTGGTCAGCATGGACAAGATGAACCAGATTCTGGAATTCTTCCCGGCAGACCGTATGGTGCGTGTACAAGCGGGTGTGGTGACTGAACAGTTACAAAACTATGCTGAAGAACAGGGCATGTATTATCCGGTAGATTTCGCGTCTTCAGGTTCATCACAAATTGGCGGTAACATCGGCACCAATGCCGGCGGTATTAAAGTGATTAAATACGGCATGACCCGTAACTGGGTGCTGGGTCTGACCGTTGTGACCGGTAAGGGTGATATCCTGCGTCTGAACAAAGGTATGATCAAGAACGCGACCGGTTATGCCTTACAACATTTGTTCATTGGTGGTGAAGGCACTTTAGGTCTGGTGACTGAAGCTGAAATCAAGCTGGAACGTCAACCGCAAGACCTGCAAGTGATGGTACTGGGTGTACCTGACTTTGAAGCAGTGATGCCTGTACTTCACGCATTCCAGGCGAAAATTGATTTAACTGCATTTGAGTTCTTTGGTGAACTTGCGATGCAAAAAGTGCTGGATCATGGTCATGTACAACGTCCGTTTGAAACGGAATGTCCATTCTATGTACTGCTTGAATTTGAAGCGCCATTTGAGCCAATTATGGACAAGGCGATGGAAATTTTTGAGCATTGCATGGAACAGGGTTGGGTGCTCGATGGAGTAATGAGCCAAAGCCTGGAACAGGTACACAGCTTATGGCGTTTACGTGAAGATATTTCTGAATCGATTGCACCGTTTACACCATACAAAAATGACATTTCCGTATTAATTACGCATGTTCCTGCATTTATTAAAGAAATTGATGCCATTGTTGCGGATAATTATCCTGACTTTGAAATTTGCTGGTTCGGCCATATTGGTGATGGTAACTTGCACTTGAACATCTTGAAACCAGAGAACCTGTCTAAAGATGAATTCTTTGCCAAATGTCAAGTAGTGAACAAATACGTATTCGAAACCGTGAAAAAATATGACGGTTCGATTTCTGCGGAACATGGTGTTGGTATGACCAAAAAACCTTACCTCAATTACACCCGTTCTGAAGAAGAAATTGGCTACATGAAAGCCTTGAAACAGGTATTCGATCCAAACGGTATTATGAACCCGGGTAAATTATTCGATCTTTAATATTTAACCTGTAAGTTCTGAGCGCCGATGACTACATAACTGTTATCGAGTATGAAAAAAAGGCATGGCATCATAGATGCTATGTCTTTTTTTTATGGGGGATATTTCCCAATGTTACGTTTACTCTCTACCTGTATCATTTGTTTGGGCTTAATCACGACGGGTTGTGCAACGACCAAGAAATTGGCCTCTAAAGTGAATATTGGTTCGTCTGATACCCCAATGGCTCAGGTATTAAAAGAGCGTCCGGAACTACATAAAAATCTGACTACAGTCGATGTACGACAATATTTTAACCGCGCCGAGTCACCTACAGCAGCACAGGTGAAAGTGACTGAAACTGGATTAATGGATGATTCAGTCCGTTCAATCCGTACGACTTATAGCTTTAAAAATATAAATGGCAATTGGAAAAAAACGGGAACACAGACCGAGTATCAATGCCAACGCAGTAAAAATAGCAAAGCATTTCAGACGGCAAAATGTCCTTGATGAATTTTTAATTCAGGATTGCTATTTCGGCCATTATGCCGCATAAAAAGCGTATCGATTGATGCGCTTTTTTGCGTTTGGGGATACAAGAACAATGAATATTTTGATTGTCGGAAACGGTTTTGATTTGTCGCACTATTTGCCGACAAAGTATGATCATTTTATGGATGTAATGGGTGCAATAGAAAAAAAGAATTTAGGTAAGCCAATTCAGAATGTTTTTAGTAATCCTGTGAATACTTTGCCTGAATTAATATTGAAAGTTTTAGAAATAAAAAGAGCAGTAGATGAAAAAACGTATCAGATGAATTTTGATGATTTATTTGCTATATGCCGAGATAAAAAATTTGTTAGTAAAACTAAAGAAATATATGACACAACGTCCATTATTCTTTCTATAGAAAGAATAGTAGAACTCCAATATAAGCTGAAAAATAATTGTTGGTATCAATATTTCAAAAATCATGTCGAAGAAATAAAAACATGGATTGATTTTGAACAAAAAATTGAAGAAGTTTTAATTGTTTTAGCCCGCTGTATTGTTGAAATTAGTTCATTTCATGATGAATCAAAAGTTAAGCGTTATTTAAATAATGTGAATCAAGACAATTTAAATGTAAGAAAAAAGGATTTAGTTGTTCTAAATTTTTTTAATTTTACGGTTGTTAATCAAGCTGCAATACAGCAGCCAATTTCTTTGAATAAAATTTTTTGTCATGGAGAAAAGATTGAAAATGGATTTAACCCATCTTATTTTGTAACTAGCATTCATCAACACTTAGAAGAGTTTATTGAAATATTTAATTTATATATTGAATTAGTCATTAATCAATTAATTCCAGCACATAAATTTTCTATTGAAAGTAATGAATGGATTAGTCCTGATCAGATTTTTTCTTTTAATTATACGAATACTTATCAAAAGTTTTATGATCAACTGACTGAAACAGATTATTTACATGGACGTTTTGGTGAAAAGCAAAATATTGTTTTAGGTGTTTCAGATTTACACAATGAATCCTTAAAAAAATTAAAAGCTTATGGATTTACTAAATATCACCAAAAACTTTTAAAAGATACAGATTATCAATTTTTAAGTGAAAATTGGCATGCGATAAATCTAAAGTCTTTTTGGCAATCTGTAAAAAATGGAAAAGCTATTACTTTGGAAGATAAAGAAATTCATCAAATGAATATTTATATTTGGGGGCATTCGTTAGATACTTCTGATGAAACTTATATTAACGAAATTTTTTCATTTAATACTGAAGTTGATGAGCAGGTTAGAGTAATTGTTTATTACTTTGATACTCAAGCTAATTTTGATCTTTTGGCGAACCTAATCCATATTTTGAAGAAAGATAAAGTAGAGTTATGGATGAAAAAAGGTTGGCTTAAATTTGAACCAAATCCTGATATAGCTAAATTAAATAATATAGAACCTGTGGAGCTACCCAAATTAGCCGAAGCCTAATTTTGTACCCAACTTTCTATCTGCTAAACTACACCTACTCAAGCAAGTAGGTGTTTTTGTTTGAGCCAGATATATTTCATGAAACACTTTTATCTTCTTAGACACCTTGTGAATACGGTGTTTTAAATCACTTATAACCAGTGCATTTCCCAAACTTTAATTTAAACACTCAATGCTTGCCATTGGGCTGACGCTTCTCTCCCTAAAAATAGTGCGTAGCTCTACAAGCCTAAAATATATGTAGAAAAACAATGCAAAACGTTCAAACTACCACCTTAAACCGTGCCACGCTAATGTTTCCATTGGCATTGGTGCTGTTTGAGTTTTCCGTCTATATCGGCAATGACCTGGTTCAGCCTGCCATGCTCGCCATTACCAAAGACTTTGGCGTAAGCAGTTCATGGGCACCATCTTCCATGTCGTTTTATCTGCTCGGTGGGGCATGTGTGGCATGGTTGCTCGGACCATTGTCCGACCGTTTGGGACGAAAAAAAGTGCTGCTCGCAGGGGTACTGTTCTTTGTACTGTGCTGCTTGCTAATTTTACTGACGAAAAATATTGAAAGCTTTTTAGCACTACGCTTTTTACAGGGTATAGGCTTAACCGTTATTTCCGCAGTCGGTTATGCCGCTATTCAGGAAACTTTTGCAGAACGCGATGCCATTAAAGTTATGGCGCTGATGGCGAATATTTCCCTGCTTGCACCCTTACTCGGTCCCGTGATTGGTGCATTCCTGATTGATCACGTGTCATGGCATTGGGGTTTTATTGGTATCGCATTTTTAGCCTTTTTAAGCTGGTTTGGACTGAAAGCCAAAATGCCGGATACAAAGCTGAGCATTCCAAAACAACCATTCAGTTACATTCTGGATGACTTTAAACAGGTCTATAAAAACAAACGATTTTTAATCATGACTTTGGCCTTGCCAATGGTCAGTATGCCGTTGATGCTGTGGATTGCACTATCACCGATCATGCTGGTGGAAGAACTGGGTTTTAGCAGCATGCAATACGGCTTGGCACAGTTTCCTGTATTGGGTGGATTGATTGTCGGGAATGTGGTGCTGATTAAAATTATCGACAAACTGGCTTTGGGTAAATCGGTACTGATGGGCTTGCCGATTATGCTGCTCGGAACTGTGGTTTTACTGGCTGGAGTGATCTGGCAGGATTATCTGATCTGGTGCTTAATTGCGGGCATGACCTTGATTAGCTTTGGTGAAGGCATCAGTTTTTCCGTGCTGTATCGTTTTGCGCTGATGTCATCGGAAGTTTCCAAAGGGACTGTTGCAGCTGCGGTTTCGATGCTGTTGATGTTCAGCTTCTTTATCATTATTGAACTGGTTCGGATGATGTATGAACACTACCATTATTTGGCCTATAGCGTGGCCTGTTTTATTTTGATTGCGCTGTGGTTTAGTTTTCCGCGCACTATACTCAAACAAATTTTAAAAGAACGGGTGGAGCAGGGGGTATTTTGATATTCAGACCTCTCCCTTGCGTAGCAGCGCTGCTCATCTCCTGAAAGGAGGGGAATATACTGATTTCAAATCAGTATTTTCTTCCAGTAGGAAATGAGGGTGTATCCTTATTATTTCCTGAAAAAGAAAATAGCCTTTTAATCAGAAATTATAACTTGGATTCAGCAATCGGCTGCTCAACAGCCTTCAACTTACGATCGAAAACAAAAGTGCCAAACGGTAAAATAGATGCGATTAAACCCAGAATAAACATCTGAATCGACCATTTCTGTTTTTCGCACACGATAAACAAAACAATTAAAAACAGGATAAACAGTACGCCGTGTCCCATGCCGACATATTTCACCAAGATTGGATTATCGAACATATATTTCATCGGCATAGCGATGAAAAGAAGCAACAGAAAGGAAAGTCCTTCTAAAAGACCGACAACACGTAAAGTTTGAATATTCATGGTCATGTTTAAATCTATGAGAATGAACCCTGAGTGTACCGAATATTGTCGTAGTGGTGAATGAAAATAGAATGTATTTTAAAAAATTATCAAATACTTATAATCGCGTATTGAAATCGGTCTTTCAGGCAATTCAGGGTTTTTCTAAAGTTCAATTGTTATAGATATAGCCTACTTTTTCCGTAGTGCTGTAAATTTATCAACCCCAATATGGCTCAGTATGATTTCTGATTGTCAGGTCATCATAAAAAAGCAGACACTCTGCCTGCTTTTGGATTTTATGGTTTTAGGGATACATTATTGAATCACACCACAGGCGATCCGTTCTCCACCACCACCTAAGGGTTTGGGCTCATCGGCATAGTTATCGCCACCGGCATGGATCATAATCGCCAGGCCTTGAATATCAGCCAGTTTTAAACGTGGGGCCACCAGTTTTTCCTGGGATTTTCCTGAAGCATCCACTGTAATGAGGGGTAAATCGCCTAGATGGCCAGTGAGTGGCGTACCGTGATGTGGCGCCTGGTTTGGATTGAAATGACCGCCTGCGGCAAGGGCAGCGCCCATTTTGCCATCTTTTTCTGCCGGGCCACAGAAGCCTTTTTCATGAATATGGAACCCGTGAGGGCCGGGTGGCAGATCACTTAAATCGGTATTGATGACCAGACCAGCCGGGCTATCGCGTAATTCTACAGTCCCGATTTTATTGCCCACACCTTGCGCAGTGACGGCATTGACCGTGACACGTTGCGCTTTATGTTCGTTTATGGGCATGGTGCCGGCACAACCCGCTAAAAATATGGCACCAAGTGTTGCCATTGCACCTGGTTTAAATAATGTTTTCATGACTCGAAGCATCCCGATTTTTCTTATAATTGGCACCATTGAAACAAAGTCGTGGATGCAAGACCAGGTGATTTAAGTAGTGCAATGTATAAGTTTCTTAACTTTTATCTGCCAGCTTAATCAGTGTTATGCGTTTCATCATCAATATCATGGGCAAGGGTGGCTTTAGGCATCATTAAACCTTCGGTTTCATTGGTTTCATGCAGCCATTCCCGCCAGATTGCCAGTAATACCGCCAGAATGACCGGACCGACAAATAATCCCACCATACCAAAGCTGGCCAGTCCACCCAGCACACCAAACATGATCAGCAAGAACGGAATTTGAGTGGCACCGGAAATCACCAGAGGACGGATCACGTTATCTGCGGTACTGACAATACACACGCCCCATACCATCACTCCAATCGCTTCAATGGTATGTCCCTGAGAAAATAACCACAGTGAAACAGAGGTATAGGCAACCGGAGGTCCAAAAGGAATCAGTGCCAGCAGGAAGGTAATAATGGTCAGCACCATCGGGTTAGGTACATCGGCCACAAAATAGCTGATGCCCGCCAGTATCGACTGGGCAATGGCAGTCAATCCAACGCCATAGACCACGGCACGGGTAGTATCGGAAATGGTGGCAATATAATGATGGATACGCGGACCAATCACCATTTCCAGGGCTTTGCTGACCTGATGTAAAATGGTGTGACCATCACGGTAAAAGAAAAATAACGACATCACGGCAAAGCAGAGCTTGATCAGATTTTTGCTGACTTCGTTCAGTACCGCTTTCCCGTAATTTAAATGACCCTGAATCCAGATCGAGACGGACTGGATAATGCTGTTCGGGTCCTGATTAATCTCTCTTAACGTCCGTGAAATTTCTTTGCCAATAAAAGGTAACTGCCGGATAAAGTCAGGAACATTCAGGTGACCGGAAAATACCTGTTTCTGTAATTCGTAATACAGATTTCGCCCTTCATGCTGTAACATGAAAATGGCAAAAATAATCGGTAAACCCAGAACCAGAACCACAGAAAGAATCATCACTGTGGCACTTAGCGTAGGGCGCTGTCCACACATGCGTAATACCGACTGATACAGCGGCCAGGTGACATAGGCAATAATTGCCGCCCAAACCACAGGTACAATAAAATACTTGAGCACATGAAAACTCAAATACATCAGGACAAAAAATAGTCCAAATAATAAAACCTTTTGTAATGTGGGCGCGTAACGTTGCACTGAATTCACTGACTACTTCCTAAGTTCGGAGTTCATCTTAACCGAAAAAAAAGCTCCCGAGAACGAGAGCTGGGTAAGTTGTGATGAATATTTATTGCACATTTCTAGGCAAAAGTTTGCGCTGTGTCTATTTAATGCGATTAAAACCAGGCGCTGGGATCATCAACAATCGCATTTAACAGCGGTTGCCATTGATCTTGCATAGCCCGATAGTTTTTTTGTGTTTTATCAAAAATACTCAGTCCCTGCATGGCAAGCTGGGCATAGGCAGCACGCTCGGAAATCCAGGCCACCGGCTGTTGTTCAATTTTCTGGAAAAAATCCTGAATATCTTTGGAACTGGCAGTGTTTGCTTTCATGCGGTTAGCCAACAGTAAAATCTGTACCTTCCCTTTGCGGATGCGTTTAATATCCTGTAAATGTTTCAGGAAACGGCGCGTACTATCAATATCAAAGAAAGACGGCTGCAATGGGGTAATAATGGCATGTGCTTCACTGATTAATTGTTCGGCATGCTCGCCAGATAAGGCTCCTGGTGCATCAATAATCAGATATTCGATATTTTTAGGTACATCGCCAATTGATTTTTCCTGACGCCAGTCCAGACTTTGAATAGGAGCCGCCTCTGGCGGTCGTTGTTTTAACCATTGCAAGGCTGATTTTTGATTATCGGCATCGGCAAGTGCGACTTTATACCCCTTTTGTGCCAAAGCGGCAGCCAGATTAATTGCAGTAACGGTTTTACCGCATCCACCTTTTTGATTGGCAATTAAGATAGTTTTCATAACCCTGATGATTTTATTCTGCTCAGTCCTAGCATATCATTGTTTGATGCAGTGAATATGACTCGGGACAAAAGTCTTAAGGTATAAGTAGCGGTAATTTTTGAAATTAAGGAATAATAATGTCCATTTGGATGGCAATGCTGATTGGGGCGTGTATAGGTGTGGTGCTCACCACCATGATTTTAAGCAATACCCGAAATGGACGCATTAAAGCAGAGTATGAACAGTACATTGCGGAACTGGAGCTGGAGCATCAGCAGGCTTTGGCGCATGCGCAAAAACGCAGTGTCAATACCAGCCGTGCAGTATTAAAAGGCAAGATGGCAGAGCAGCTGGCACCGATTATGCCCCAGTTTCAGTATTTACCCAGTGATGCCAAATTTCTGGGCGATCCGGTCGATTATGTAGTGTTTGATGGTTATACCGACCTGCGTGATGGCGAAGGAAGTCCCGATGATATCGAAGTGGTACTGATTGATATTAAAAGCGGCGGTGCACGCCTGACTAAAGGTCAACAGGCGATTGCCCAGGCCATACGCGAAGGGCGGGTACGTTTTGAAACAGTCCGTATCGATTTTGATGATTAAAACGGCGATGCTTATAAAACGCCGTTAAATTCAGGACTTACTGTTTTTGCGCACGCGCAAACAGCATGCGCTGTGCAATTTTAGGAATACCGGCTGCATCCAGATAATATTTTTCTTTAAAGCTGAAATCTGCATCCAGCAAGGCCTGTTCAATATTGCGGTTCAGATGACAGCCATCGGCAAGGCATTTTTGAACGGGTGTCAGCAGGTTTTGCAGATGTTGCAGTGTCGGGCGGTCAGAAGATAGTACATGTTCGACCAGATGCAAGGTTCCGCCAGGCTTGAGTACGCTATGTAATTCTGCCAAAGCCTGATCCAGATGTTCAATACTGCACAGTGTCCAGGTACTGACAATATTATCGATACTATGATCGGCAAAAGGCAGCTTTTCTGCACTGGCCTGAACATGCTGCACGTGAATGGCACTTTCATGTACGCGTTTAATCGCCAGCTGATAAATATCCGCATTCGGTTCAAGGGCGTAGAGGGTATCGACATTTTGATAAAAAGGCAGATTAACCCCAGTACCAAAGCCAATTTCCAGCACTTCGCCTGTAATGGGGAGTAGCAGTTCGCGACGCTGATCCATCAGGCTGGGTGTTTGCATCACCTGATTGAGCAAATGCGGAAAAATGTGTTGCTGGTAAAATTTATAAATCATTGTCACTTAATTTTTCTTTCTTTATATCATTTTAGTTTAACCAATCTTCAGCTCAGAAAATAAGACAAAAAGTGACTGAATATATCTCTATCTTAAAGTGAAAGAGGACTCTACCCGACAGTCAGGGTGGAGGTGAATTTCACAGATTTTAACCTTGTTGGTTTTGAATGTACTTTTTAATAATATCCAAAGGCGCACCACCACACGACCCTGCAAAGTAAGATCGTGACCATAAAACAGGCTTGGCATAGCTACCACGTAAATCTAAAAATTCATTCCTCATTCTTCTGCTTGTTACAGATTTTAAATTATTAACTAATTTACTGAGTTGAACTGTCGGTGGGTACTGAATAAGCATGTGAACATGATCTGCTTCACCATTACACTCTTTTAATTCTGCATCAAATTCTTTACATATCTCAGATACACACTCAATAAAATATTTATGGTGTAACTCACCTAAAATTTTCTTCCTGTACTTTGTAATAAATACCAAGTGTACGTGTAAATTAAAGGCTGAATTGCGGTTTTTATATATTTCTGTCATTGATTGGGTGTTTATTTGGTGATAGTGTTATACATATATTAACACATGCACACTCATTGATGAAAATCAACAAAGCGTACAAATTTAGGCTTGAGCCTAATGCGGAACAGGAGCTTGTTTTAAACAAGTTGCTTGGCTCTGCACGTTTTGTTTGGAATCAGGTTTTAGCCATTTCATTTGAAATGCTTACCAAGAATGAACGCATCACCAAGGATAACCTGGTTAAGAAAATACCCGATCTCAGAAAAAAACCTGAATGTGCTTTTTTAGAACACAGCTCAAATGGCGTTTCACTTCAACAAAAAGTTCGTGATCTTGGTGATGCTTGGGCTAGGTTTTTCAACCCAAAAGAACAAGCCAAATTAAAGCAAAAACCATTTAAAGCCAAAAAACCAAGATTCTTTAAGTTGACCGATGATACTGAGCTTCAACTTAGACCGCTTATGCCGCGATTCAAAAAGAAATCTGATGGTTATGATTCAATTCGTATTGTTCAATTTGATAGATATTGTTGGGTCAAAGGTAATCAAGTTAAGTTACCCAATGATATTGGTGTTGTGAAATTCAGAAAATCACAAGATATTCTTGGCACAATCAAAAATGTCACAATCTCAAAGCATGTTGGTAAGTGGTACATATCTTTTGGTGTTGAAAGCACAGTAGAAGTACCAATCCATCCATCAAAATCAGCGATTGGCATTGATTTAGGCGTTAAAAAGTTACTTACAACATCCAATGGTGATGTATTTAAACCAATCAATAGTTTTAAAGCCAATCAAGTCAAGTTGGCTAGACTTCAACGCAAGTTGAGAAAGAAAACCAAATTTAGTCAAAATTGGAAAAAACTTAATCTAAAGATCAATAAATTACACCATCATATTGCCAATATTCGGCATGACTACTTGCATAAAGTCACGACAATGCTCAGCAAAAACCACGCAATGATCGTCGTTGAGGACTTAAAAGTAGCCAATATGTCGAAGTCAGCCAGAGGCTCAATCGAGAACAAAGGAAAGCATGTAAAAGCCAAGTCACGCTTGAACAAGTCAATCCTGGATCAAGGTTGGTCGATGCTTGTCGATATGTTGGATTACAAGCAACAATGGCGAGGTGGTTTACTCGTTAAAGTTGATCCTAGATATACAAGTCAGACTTGTAGCTCATGTGGTCACGTTGCAAAAGAAAACAGGCTCACTCAGGCAAACTTTAATTGTGTCGAGTGTGGCTTTAGCGAGAATGCGGATATTAATGCTTCTCGTAACATTTTGGCGGTAGGACATACCGTTTTGTCTGTGGAGGGTGGATGCGGTAAAGGTCGCCCTGTGAAGCAGAAAGCAAGTGAAATCCGTGAGGAAGTCACCTAAGAGCTTTTGCTTTTAGAATCCCTGAGAAACGAGTTTCGCAAGGAACAAAGTGAAAGTGGTGGGAGTATGTCAATGTTACCAAGTCCATATATTTTTTTAAGTTTACTCATTTAAAATTAAGTTAGAAATCAAGGAATACGTTAGGGGCATAAAAATGGTTAGGTCAATATTATTCAGTACTTTACTTGCTACCAGCATGTTGCAAATGAGTGCCAGTGCTTCTGTCGATTATAATATTGCGAAGGGCTTGGCTCCGCTGGCAAAAGACCAGTCAATCAAAAAACTGCAATCGTTTAAAGGTGATTTTCGCATTCTAGGTTCGAAAATTTATACTAGTGATGAACAGGCGAAGTTTTCACCGATTGATTATGCCGTGAGCTGGGGGCTGTTTGCCGAGCCTGAAATTGCACGTCATATTTCAGTTAATCAGTATGACCGTTATTTAAACTGGAAGATTGATCGCCTGCCAGTGCCTGCCGAACAAGCCATGCAAATGGTTTCGAATATGCACATCATTCCTGCTAACCCTCAAATTGCCAAACAGATTAAACATGTGAAACGCGGTGATTTGGTGCGGCTAAAAGGCGAGCTGGTTGAAATTAAAGACAGAAATCTGGTCTGGACGTCATCCTTGACCCCGACAGATACTGGAGATGGTGCCTGTGAGTTATTCCGTGTCAGTTCAATTGAATGGATTGAACGGGTGGAAGGCTAACCGTTTTTTTATAACAAGATGATGAAAAGATTAAATTTATGAAATCTTTCTCTGTACACGACAAATTTCATAGGATCCTTGTCCTATCAGGCTTTTTCTTTCTTAAAATTGCTAGCACTTTCTTAAATTCTTCTTTTTTTCCAAAACCAATCAAACGTAGAATAGCCATTTGAACATAGTCCAAACCGTAGCGAAATAAACTTACTGAAAGTCGTCCATGCTTCTTTATTTTTATCGCTTTTTTCCGATCATGTTGCCATTCACCTGTTAAATAGCACCAACAGAAACCGATAGCTAGCACTGCTATCAATTTCTTGACTCGTCTAGGGTCTGTTAAACGAGTATTTTCAAGATTGAATCCACGTCCTTTGAGACAACTAAATAACGTTTCGATTTCCCAGCGTAATGCATAATCACGAATAGCAGAAGCATTAAACATAGGAGAAACAACAAGTAAAAGCTCTCCATCTTCTAATCGTAGCGCACTAATATACAGTTTCACTCGACCAACCCAAATACGTCGTTTACGACATTCAGTTTGACCAACTTGAAGATGACGAAATAAATCACTAATTTTATGATTCTTGGCTAAGTGATTGGTCACAATAAAGTTTTTTTAACACGTATACAGAAGTTAATGTCATTTTCAATTAACCATGTAAACCATTTCTCACCGATAAATTCTCTGTCTGCAAACACATTCACAATACGATCTTTACCAAAAATGGAGATAAAGCGTTGAATCAAAGCAATACGCTCTTTTGTATCTGAATTTCCACGTTTATTGAGCAATGTCCAAACAATAGGTATCGCTATTCCACGATAGACGATGGCTAACATCAAGATATTAATATCTCGTTTTCCCCATTTCCAATTAGTTCTATCCAAAGTTAATTGGACTTTATCGAATGAAAATATATTGAAAATTAACTGAGAAATTTGACGATAATCGAAATACTGATCTGCAAAGAAGCGTTGTATACGTCGATAAAATGATTGTGGTAAGCACTTGATGGGTAAGGCTTTAGATGCAGAAGAAAGATTACATGTCTGTTTTACAATTAATGCAAGCATAATCAGTGTAAAACATTTTGCATGTGACTTGTTCCACTTTAGATATTTGTTTAAGATGAGATGTAACTCATTGAAATGTGTCATCATATTCGTCGTCAGAAAACAAGTATTATGCCATTATTTCAATGAGTTATCTTTTTTTGTCGTGTACAAAGGAAATCTTTAGTACTTAGTTTTGCTGTAATACTGGGGTTCAGCATGGTAGGGTGTAGCAGTATGAGTCCAATGGTAGATGGAAAAACCCATAGTTACTCATTAGACAGTCAATGCCCGGCTTTGCTGGAAATGAACGTGGGGCAGATCCTGAAACTTACCCTGCCCGAGAATCCGACCACAGGTTATATCTGGCAAGTGGCACAGCCGCAGAATATCTTAAAAGTTGAAGAAATTTATCGGCAAGATCAAGTGAAAGGCCAGCAACCGATGGTGGGTGTAGGTGGACAAAAACAGTTTATATTTATTGCACTGCAACCGGGTGAAGCATGGATTCACGTGAAACATAGCCGTGCATGGGAACAAAATCCGGTAGATGAGTGGCGTTGTCGGGTCAGAATTTCCTGATTTTCTAAATCCCTCCCGACTTCCCTTTTTGAAAGGGAGGAGTAAAAAGCTCGCTCTAATAAAGCGGGCTTTTTATGTTCTAAGACGTATATAAGTAAACCTGAGTTCGATATAAAAAAGAGTAGAAAAAAAGCCCTGAATTTATAACATATTGGTTCTCAATACAAAATGTTATAAAACAAGGCTTCTCGATGGATCATATTACCGAATTATTTTGTATTTTGGACGATTTCTGCAAAACATTTAATGAATCTTTAGAAAAAGCTTTAATTTCTGATCAAAAATCCAAGCTGAAAAAGTCAGCCTTGAGCTTGTCTGAAGCAATGACCATTGTCATTTTATTTCATCAATCCGGTTTTAGAGAGATGGATCCGGAAATTTGAACAACTCCTATAAGTGATATTCTGCTCCTCAAATGATGTTATAAACATCAATATATGGAGTATTTTATGGCACGTAGACCAAGAAGAAATCATTCAAATGATTTTAAAGCTAAGGTAGCACTTGCTGCGATTAAAGCAGAAAAAACACTTGCTGAATTGAGTGCTGAGTTTGATGTTCATCAAAACCAAATTATTGACTGGAAAAATCAATTGATCTCAGCTTCCTCGCAAGCTTTCGATCAATCAAAAGCTCCAACAGAACCACCCATCGATCTAAAAAAACTACATGCAAAAATCGGTGAGCAGGCATTAGAAATTGATTTTTTAGAAGGTGTGTTGAAGAAACTGGGCCGCTTCAACCACAAAAGTTAATCGACGACTCACTTCAGATTTCAGTATCTAAGCAAGCTAAGCTACTGAAAGTCTCCCGTGGTTGTTATTACTATCGCCCAAAACCTGTGAGTGCATCAGATCTGAAGCTGATGCGATGTATTGATGAATTACATATGCAATATCCTTTTGCAGGCAGTCGTATGATGCGTGATTTGTTGAATCGTCAAGGACATCATATAGGACGACGTCATACACGTACTTTAATGAAGAAAATGGGTATTCAGGCGTTATATTGCAAACCAAATTTAAGCCAGGCTAATCAAGCTCACCGTAAATATCCATATCTGCTCAAAGGGTTGGCTATTCAGCGCAGTAATCAAGTGTGGTCTACGGATATAACGTATATCCCTATGGCAAAAGGCTTTGTTTATTTATGTGCTGTGATTGATTGGCATAGCCGCAAGGTACTTGCGCATAGGGTATCGATTAGTATGGAGGTGGATTTTTGTATTTCGGCTTTAAATGAAGCGATTGAAAAATATGGTCGACCTGAAATATTTAATACAGACCAAGGCAGCCAGTTTACCAGTGATGCATTTATTGATGTATTGAAATCAAATGGCATTCAAATCAGTATGGATGGTAAAGGTCGATGGGTAGATAATGTGATGGTTGAACGATTATGGCGGAGCGTTAAATATGAAGAGGTGTATCTCAAAGCTTATAGCAGTGTCACAGATGCGAAAAAGCAATTAAGTGCATATTTTGAGTTTTATAATTTGAAACGACCTCATTCGAGTCTAGACAAAATGACACCAAATGAGTTTTACTATGATCAGCTACCCCAACAAAACAAGGTGGCTTAACTAGAGCGGAATATCACTTATAAATACGCTTTTAGTTGTTCAAACAAGTGGGACCACCTCTTAGATTCTTCAAATATTTTTATTGCCAAATGATCGTTCCATTCTGGAAATCTGCTTTTCCTAAACTGCTTAGCTACAACCGATTTATTGAAATCATGCCCCGTTGTTTGCAAGCTCTGAGTAGTTTCTTCCACCAGGTGAAAGGAAAAGATACGGGAATCAGTATCATTGACTCCACTAAATTGGTAGTTTGCCATAATCTTCGGATTAAAAGGCATCGTGTATTTAAAGGCTTGGCCGGCCGTGGAAAAAGTAGTACGGGTTGGTTTTATGGTTTTAAATTACATATCGTTATCAATAATTTAGGTGAAATTATTAATCTCAAACTGACATCGGGAAATGTTCATGATGTTGCTATATTAGAATCTTTAACTCAAGAATTAAAAGGAATCCTACTCGGAGACAAAGGCTATTTGAGCAAAGCAAAAGCCGAAACTTTAGCAGCAAGAGGACTGAAAATATTGACCCCATCACGTCGGAATATGAAAAATAAACCCATCCAAACTGAAGAAGAAAAACAATTACTTTGCAGAAGAGGATTGATCGAAACCGTGAATGATCAATTAAAAAATTTACATCAACTTGAACATTCACGTCATCGTTCGGTAAATAACTTCATGGTGAATATCATGGCTGCTGTAGTGGCTTATTGTTTGAATCCCAATAAGCCAACTTTCCAAAATATGCTAAAAGGCTAAGCAGATTTCGTCGAACTCAGGTTAAGTAACTTATTTTGCTGTTAAAGCCTGACCGTCAAACTGAATGCCATCCCAGCCATTTTGCATAAACTGGCGAATGTTCTGGTGGTCTGTGGCTTCAGGAGTCGCTAACACGGCTGCATAGTGTTCAGCAAACAGGCTTAGGGTTTGTGCCTGATCTAGACCATTGAGTTGGGCAAAAGAAAATACTTTGGCACTGCCTTGGTTTTCCGTTGCAGCATTGGTCTGTTTGCCATTTTGAAACGCTGTAGGGCTATGCTGATAACGTGCATCAATATATGCAATCACGTCTGCAAATTTGATTTCACCTGCCTGAAGCTGTGCCAATAAATCCTGAGCCATAATTTCCTCAATTCATAGAAAAAAAGTTTAAAAACATCGCGACTATAACAATTTTTAGGGCAGTATTTCATTACTATTTCAGTTCATTTGTAGAGTATAGTGGATCAAGAATTTACACAGTCCTGATCTTTGATTTGATAAAAATGGAACAGATATGAATTGGCTACTGGTAGCTTTAGGGGGAGCAGTCGGCGCAAGTTTGCGTTATGGTGCAGGGGTATTTTTATTTAAACCGAGCAGCGGATTTCCGTGGACCACCTGGTGGGTGAATATCTGCGGTTGTCTGCTTGCCGGTATTTTCTTTGCTTATAGCCAGAAATTTCCTGTTTTGCAAAATGAAGCACGCCTGTTTTTGATGGTCGGTATTTTAGGTGGCTTTACCACTTTTTCCAGTTTTGGTTTAGAAACTTTTCAACTGCTCAAGCATGGACAGATTGCACTGGCTTTAGGCTATGCCATTTCCAGCGTGATTACAGGAATTATTGTGTTGGCGCTCGGTTTTTACCTGTTTCAGGTTTTATTGCAGAGTCGATAACAGCTCAAAATTTTTGTCATATCAGAAAAAAAGAAGCCCAAGCTGGAGGATATGGCTTGGGCTTTTCAAGTCTTAAGATTAACCTTTAAATCTTAAAACAGTATGAATTTAATGTGAGCGTTTGAAACGTGCGAAACGTTTATTAAAGCTTGCTACACGGCCTTCATTGCTGGTTTGACGTTGTTCACCTGTATAAAACGGATGTGAGGCACTGGAAATATCCAGAGTGACATAAGGATAAGTCTGGCCTTCATATTCACGGGTCTGGGTCGGTTTTAACGTGCTGCCAATAACAAAATAGACATCTGCATTGGTATCGTGGAACAGTACCTGTTGATAGTCTGGGTGGATATCTGGACGCATACATTTCTCCATCGTATATTTTAAATTTAAAGAAATGTTATAACATAACAATTATCGAGTCAAATAAAACCCGGGTACTATGGGTGAACCGGGTGGGTGTGGCTTGATCAGACTCGAGGAGGCACCAGCTCCTCAAATAAATCATTCAGGTTATCATTCACTTTTAAATGAATTAAATTCCAGTAATGTCCGGAAACCGTGCGGTTAACCATTAAGGTATCCGGTGAAGGCTTAAACACATCCCAATATTTTAATGACGGTTTCAGCAGTTCGACGCCATCATGATGGGCAGAGTTTTCAGCAAAATCGTAATGGGTGATCAGCGGACGCATCAACACTTCCAGCCACTGGCGATATAGATCTTCAGGAAACTTGCCTTGCGTGGTGATGGAATGCAGGTCATCCAGCTTCTGTTCCATTTCGGTAATATTGCCTTCACGGGCGGCATTAATCAGGGTCTTGAAATTCGAGACAATTTCAGTAGACAGGGTTTTGACACCGCCATAGTCGTAAATAATCACCGTCCCATCTTCACGAAAGGCAAAGTTGCCCGGATGCGGGTCACAGTGGAAACGTTTCAGATAGAAAATTTCCTGACCAATGGCACGGAGTAGGCGGCGACCCAGTTCATTACGGGTATCTTGAGACCAGGTACTGGCCGTTTCGATGCTTTCGCCCTGTTCCAGGCTTAAAGTCAGAATATGACGCGAAGAATAGTCGCTATAGACTTGAGGAATAATAATTTTATTGTCTAATGTTTGATGAAATGTACGTGCGACTTCTAAGTTTTGCGCCTCAATCTCATAGTTCAGCTCATTATCCAGACTGTCCTGAATTTCCTTAAACAGCTGATCTTGCAACTTGCGGTCAATTTTCAGTACACCCATTAAGCGCAAGGCCAGACGCACCTGTTTCAGGTCACTTTCACAGGCTTCATCCACGCCCGGATATTGCACTTTGACCACGACCTGCTGACCGTTCGGCAAGATGGCTTTATGCACCTGCCCAATAGACGCAGCAGCAAAAGGCTGTTCATCAAAACTTTTAAAGATTTTCTGGAGCGGTTTACCCAGTTCTTTTTCAACTTGCGCTTTAATTTCAGCAAAAGGCATGGCTGGGGCTTGGCGCTGTAACTTGCTAATGGCACGGGCCACTTCTGGTGGGAAGATGTCTTTGTATTGTGAAGCAATTTGCCCTACTTTCATCACCGCACCTTTCATTTCGCCCAGGGTGTCCGCAATCTGAATGCCGATATCCTGAAAAAGTTTAGTGCGCGAAGCATTTTTTTGTTCTTCATCGGCATTAAAGTTTTTAATCGAGTTTGATACGGTTTTAGTTGCAATACTCGCCGTCATACTGGCAAGTTTCATAAAGCGACGACCGGGGGTCCTAGCCGTTTTTGCCATGCGATATTCCTCAGCATCATCATAGATGGTTTTTAATGATCATAGGCGTTAAACAGGATATTGCCTACTTGAAATTGTTAAAAGCTGCACTTTTACAGTGAGATTATCAAAAAACAGAACGTTTTTGAGTGGCTAAATAACTGAAATATTGTGGATTATTTTTCTATTTATGCTGTATTGATCTCATCCCTTTTCCCATGAAAAGGGATGGGTCTATGTAATTTTTAAGGCATTTTCAGGCGATGGTTGATTTTGTATAAACGGGTTAATAACAAGATACAGGCTACACTTAAACCGACAATCAAGCCGACCCAGACACCCGCTGCCTGCATTTGGGTAAAACGCGCTAGATAAATCCCGACCGGGAAGGCAATGACCCAATAGGCAATCATGGTGATCCACATCGGACCTTTGGTGTCCTGCATGCCTCGCAGGCAACCTGCCGCACTGACTTGCCAGGCATCCATCAGCTGATAGGCCATGGCAAACAGCAGCAGATATAGCGCGACCTGAGTGACCTCGTAATCTGAGGTGTAAATTGACACAATTTCTGGCCGGAAAAACCAGATCAGTGCCATGGTAGCGAAGGCAAAAACAGTGCCGGTGGCCAGACCCAGATATTGCACTTTATGCATTGCCTGCCAGTTTTTTTCCCCATAATAGGTGCCCACACGAATGGTCAGCGCAATGGCCAGTGACATTGGAATCATAAATAATTGTGAGGTCACGGACATGGCAATCTGATGCGCGGCCACCAAGGTTTCGCCCAAGGGGCTGAGCACAATCGCAGCCGTGCTGAACAGGCTCACTTCAAAAAAGATGGCCAGGCCAATCGGGAAACCGAGTCTTAAAATACGCTTGATCCAGTCCGGATTGATTTTTTCAAATGTGGCAAAGGGCTGTGTTTTTTTATAGGCCGAAGCTTTTAATACATAGGTTGCGAGTGCAATAAACATCAGCCATTGCAAAATCGCCGTGGCAAAACCACAACCGGCTGAACCTAACTCCGGAATTGGTCCCCAGCCATGCATAAAAATAAAGTTAAGCGGAACCAGAACCATTAATGCAATCAGGCTAATCGCCGTCACGGGACGTGGATGCCCCAGCGCTTCCGAATAGCCACGCAGCGCTGCATACATGGTCACAGCGGGCATACCTAGACCAATAGCATGCAGGAACAAACTGGCTTTGGGCAGCAAGACTTCTGGTACGCCTAAAACAGGCAATAAAAATGGCATGATCTGTAAAATCAGTGCAGCGATGATGCCCAGAATCAGCGCGATCCACAGCGATTGCCGTGCAATACTGGCAATTTTTTCCGGCGTACGTGCGCCGTTGGCTTCTGCAACCAAAGGAGTGGTGGCAATCATGATGCCGCTAAACAGCAGCATGACTGGAATCCATAAGCCTACCCCGACAGCAATCGCGGCAAGATCTACCGGAGAAAGATGTCCGGCCATAATGGTATCAATCAGTCCCAAACCGGCCTGGGAAAATTGAGTGACCAGAATCGGAATCATCAAATGAAAGAGCTGTTTTAATTCATAACGGGTCGTTGTAATCGACGAGACATTTGACACAAAAATTACTCATCATGTGCTTAGAATAATGAGGGGTTAGCGTTGTAAAGTGAGAAGCACACCAATAAAAATCACTACGCCACCTAACAGACGTTGCCAGTTCACCGGTGTTTTTTCTGTGCCCAGTAAACCAAAATGATCCAGAATCATTGAAGTGACCAGTTGACCAAAAATAATCAAACCGGACAGAGTGAGAAAACCAAGTTTGGGCGCAGCATAAATACTGAGGCTAATGGCATATACCCCAAGAAATCCACCCAACCATAAATACCATGGCAGTTGCACAAACGTGGCAAAACCCGGTTTTCCTACCGGCTGAAAAAACACCAATATGGCCAGCAGTATTGTACCAACCAGAAAAGATAAAAGGGCGGCTTGTAAAGGTGAATTTAAATATTCTCTCAACTGGCTGTTGATAGCCGTTTGAAAAGTAAGCGCGATACCAATCCCCAGGGTCATGGGAATGAATAACAATAACTGAGCAGATATTTTCATCATTCTAACAATTTAATTCTTCAATAGTTTTTCCTAGTGTACTGATATTCCTTGTGAGATTTTATCAGTGTCCTGATGCAGTCATGTTAATATATTTATCTTCCTGTCTTATATATTTTGAGCTTGTTCCTTGGCCGAATTAAATCCTGCACTGGTTCCTTTATCTTTATACATTCATATGCCGTGGTGTGTGCGTAAGTGTCCGTACTGTGACTTTAACTCGCATGCCGTACCGGATGGAAAACTGTCCTTGGATCTGGAACAGCAATATTTACAGGCTTTGGTCGAAGACTTTAAAACCCAGGTCGACTTTGCCCAGGGGCGTCAGATTCATAGCGTGTTTATTGGTGGAGGCACGCCGTCACTGATTTCTGCAAAGGGTTATCAATGGCTATTTAGCCAGTTAAAAAGCTTAATTCCTTTTGAAGATGGCTGTGAAATTACTCTGGAAGCCAATCCGGGAACAGTGGAGCATGACCCCTTTGCAGGTTATTTGGCAGCAGGAATCAACCGTCTTTCCATTGGTGTGCAGAGTTTTAATAGCGATCAGCTGAAAAAATTAGGGCGTATTCACAGCAATGATGATGCGATTAATGCCATTCATTTGGCCCGTGAAGCAGGCTTTGAACGTATCAATGTCGACTTGATGCATGGCTTGCCAGAACAAACGCTAGAACAGGCGTTGCTTGATTTAAAACTGGCTGTGGAAAATGGTGCCACGCATGTGTCGTGGTATCAATTGACCATTGAACCGAATACAGTATTTTTCCGTACCCAGCCGGTTTTACCCGTTGAGGATGTGCTGGAAGATATTCAGGAACAGGGTGAAGCCTACCTAAAGGCCAATGGTTTTGTGAACTATGAAGTTTCAGCCTGGCGTAAGGAAAAACCCTCTGCGCATAATTTAAATTACTGGCAGTTTGGCGATTATCTGGCGATTGGGGCAGGGGCGCATGGCAAAGTGACTCGACCCGATGGTGTGTACCGTTTCCAGAAAACCCGCTTGCCCAAGGATTATCTGGCCAAAGTACCGGCTGAGCATTTGCAGTTTAAACGCATAGAAGATGAAGACATGCCGTTTGAATTTATGATGAATGCGCTACGGTTAAATCAGGGTGTTGATGCCAAACTGTATGCCGAGCGTACAGGTTTGAATTTAGAAAATTTGCATGAGCTTTTAACTTCATTACGTTCACGTCAGTTGATGATTGAAGATCAAAACCGTTTGTCTTGTACAGAGCAGGGGCATGTGTTTTTAAATTCGGTGCTGGAAGAGTTTCTGTGACTTGCAATTAATCCCTCGATTGATGTCCTGATGCAATATAGAAGCCGTAGATATGGGCGATTGAATTTCCATTCAACTGCATAGGAGGCAGAGTGAAGTTTTCAGTTTTCTATGCAGCGTTGTCTGAACGCTAAAAACAAAAAAAGCACTATCAAAGTGCTTTTTTATCGATGTTACTTATTATAAAGCAACAATATTCACAGCATTCGGGCCTTTTTGACCTTGCGCAATACTGAATGACACATGCTGACCTTCAAACAATGTTTTAAAGCCAGAATTTGCAATTTCACTGAAGTGAGCAAACACATCTGGACCAGATTCTTGTTGAATGAAACCGAAACCTTTAGTTTCGTTAAACCATTTTACTGTACCGTTAACTGTATTAGACATAATATAACCTATCGAATTTTAATAATTTTTAGCCATCTTAAATGACTGATAATAACTTTGAAAATAATAATGAATTGAGCTTAAGATCTGAAAAAACGAAGGATTATGACTAAAACTGCGATACTTAAAGAAGATTTACTAAACAAGATTTTTTCTAGTTGAGTTAATCATACATGAAATAAATAAACATTCAAGTTTTTTATATGTATTATAATTTTTTCTTATAAAAATGAGCGTTAAATAAGCCAGATATTAAATAAATTAAATTTATTCAATTACTTATTTTTAAAACCAAGATGCTTGTTTTTCTATTGATTGCTGGTTTTGGCTCAGCATTGTTTCCTGTTCTGCAGTAAGTTATGCCAATAGGCAAGTGAAAAGAAACGTTTGCTACATATTGTGCAACCATATCCACATCTCAAAAGCGATTTAAACAGGGGCGATTTTCTGTAGGCGAAGGGTAATTAACTGAATGGGGGCAGAAAAGATATATTTACCTTCGTTGAACTGCGGGCATACGGCTACTTGCCCGCCGATGAAACAATATTTAAATCGAAGAGCCGAGGAGAATACTCAGGGAGGAAATAAACACCGGCATCAAGTTTACTCGATAGGGAAAACGCTTAGCTTTGTACGCTCTGACGTACATTGATTTAGGGATTTTGCGGATTGGAACAGCCGTTCTTTTTTCTTTAGATCAAGTCATACAGGAACAGGATATTCCGGAACAGAAAACAACAATAATACGTTCAAACACCAGGGCTGTGAGGCAAGACAGGAGTCATGCTTAATCAACCCATACGAAAACCCCGGCATCCTGCCGGGGTTTTTCTTTGCCATTGCGTCATGCTCATTAGCTGTGCTGATGAGCACTATCCCATTTTTGGGACTGGCTACCGCAATATGCATACAATCAGTAAATCCTCCGCAATGGCATTATTTGATATAAGTGCTTTTATGGAATATGGCTTGAAAATAAAAGAGCACCGAAGTGCTCTTTTATTTTGACTTAAACTTTACAGCTTAGTAGTCAAAGCTAAAGTGTTCAGGTGCCAGTGAAGTCATGGTTTTTGACGGATTGACCATTGCTTCGGCATGACCTTGGGTACGTGGCAGCAGGCGTTCAAAGTAGAAATCTGCTGTTTTGATTTTTGCTTTGTAGAATTCAGGCACTTCCTGACCTTCACCAGCAGCCAGTTTTGCAGAAGCTACAGCGGCTTGTTGCGCCCAGAAATAAGCCATCATTACATAGCCAGAGAACATCAAGAAATCGACAGATGCAGATGACACGATGTCGCGGTCTTTACGTGCCGCCAGCATAATACGAACGGTGAGAGCATTCCATTGTGCGCAAAGCTTGGTCAAGTCCCAAGCAAAACGGCGCATGTATTTGTTACGCGCATGCTGACCACAGAATTTCAGGATTTCAGCCGTGTAATCGCGAATCACTTTACCTCTAGAGGTTAACAGGACTTTACGGCCAATCAGGTCAAGTGCCTGTACACCGGTAGTCCCTTCGTACAGGGTAGAGATACGTGAGTCACGAACAATCTGTTCCATGCCCCATTCTTTGATGTAGCCATGACCGCCGTAGACTTGCATACCGTGGTTGGCAGCTTCAAAACCCAATTCAGTCAAAAAACCTTTCAGGATAGGGGTGTAGAAACCCAGGTGATCATCATGTGCTTCATATGCTGCAGTATCACCCTGTATTAAGGCATCAGCCATTTTGTCGGCAATTTGTGCGGCGTAATAAATCATTGCACGACCGCCTTCAGCAATCGCTTTTTGAGTGAGTAGCATACGACGAACGTCAGCATGGTGAATGATCGCATCAGCCACTTTTTCAGGGTCTTTCTTACCTGAAAGGGCACGCATGGACATACGCTCCTTGGCATAAGGAAGTGCGCCCTGGAATGACAGTTCAGCATGGGCAATGCCCTGGATCGCGGTACCGATACGCGCAGTGTTCATGAAAGTGAACATGGCATGCAAGCCTTTGTGTGGCTCGCCAATCAGGTAACCCGTTGCATTGTCAAAGTTTAATACTGCGGTTGCAGAAGCGCGAATCCCCATTTTATGTTCGATTGAACCACAGCTGACAGGGTTGCGCTCACCCACTGTACCATCTGCATTGACCAGGAATTTGGGCACAATGAATAGCGAAATACCTTTGGTCCCGGCAGGCGCATCTGGAAGGCGGGCAAGCACGATATGAACGATGTTTTCTGTTAAATCGTGTTCACCGGCAGAGATAAAGATTTTCGTGCCCGAAATGGCATAGGTACCATCTGCCTTGGGTTCCGCCTTGGTTTTGACCTGGCCTAAGTCCGTACCACATTGTGGTTCGGTAAGACACATCGTACCTGACCATTCTCCTGTCACCAGGTTAGGCATATAGGTGTTTTTTTGTGCTTCAGTACCAAACTGAAGAATGGTGTTCATACAGCCGACACTTAAACCCGGATACATCTGGAAGGCCCAGTTTGCAGTACCCATCATTTCTGATTTGATCAGGTTTAAAGATTGCGGCAGATTTTGACCGCCAAATTCTTCAGGGAAAGACAAACCTTGCCAGCCGCCTTGCACGAACTGGTCATAGGCTTCTTTAAAGCCTTTTGGGGTTTTGACTTCACCATTTTCAAAGTGACAGCCTTCTTCATCACCCGATTGGTTGAGTGGAGAAAGTACGTTTTCACAGAAATCTGCCGCACCTTCAAGAATCATGTCTACAGTGTCAGCATCCGCTGCTTCACCATTTGAAAGCGTTTTGTAGTGTGCTGGGTAATCAAGCACTTCGTTCATTAAAAAACGAATATCATGCAAAGGGGCTTTATATGCTGGCATAGTCTTAATCCTAATTTAGAAATAGTTCTGGATTATCTGTATCGATACCTTGATTATTCACATTTATCATCAAAAAACATTGATAAGGATAGCGATTAAAAATGTCAGAAATGCGAATTATAAAATATGCTCGACCCAATAGTATCAACATCCTATTATGTTATATTGGGTTGTAATTCTGTAGCTTAGAACAGAATAAAGTATAATGAATATAAGGCGTTTACATGTGAAGGCACAACTAAAATATTTAACCTGAGTTCGATATAAAAAAGAGTAGAAAAAAAGCCCTGAATTTATAACATATTGGTTCTCAATACAAAATGTTATAAAACAAGGCTTCTCGATGGATCATATTACCGAATTATTTTGTATTTTGGACGATTTCTGCAAAACATTTAATGAATCTTTAGAAAAAGCTTTAATTTCTGATCAAAAATCCAAGCTGAAAAAGTCAGCCTTGAGCTTGTCTGAAGCAATGACCATTGTCATTTTATTTCATCAATCCGGTTTTAGATTCTTCAAATATTTTTATTGCCAAATGATCGTTCCATTCTGGAAATCTGCTTTTCCTAAACTGCTTAGCTACAACCGATTTATTGAAATCATGCCCCGTTGTTTGCAAGCTCTGAGTAGTTTCTTCCACCAGGTGAAAGGAAAAGATACGGGAATCAGTATCATTGACTCCACTAAATTGGTAGTTTGCCATAATCTTCGGATTAAAAGGCATCGTGTATTTAAAGGCTTGGCCGGCCGTGGAAAAAGTAGTACGGGTTGGTTTTATGGTTTTAAATTACATATCGTTATCAATAATTTAGGTGAAATTATTAATCTCAAACTGACATCGGGAAATGTTCATGATGTTGCTATATTAGAATCTTTAACTCAAGAATTAAAAGGAATCCTACTCGGAGACAAAGGCTATTTGAGCAAAGCAAAAGCCGAAACTTTAGCAGCAAGAGGACTGAAAATATTGACCCCATCACGTCGGAATATGAAAAATAAACCCATCCAAACTGAAGAAGAAAAACAATTACTTTGCAGAAGAGGATTGATCGAAACCGTGAATGATCAATTAAAAAATTTACATCAACTTGAACATTCACGTCATCGTTCGGTAAATAACTTCATGGTGAATATCATGGCTGCTGTAGTGGCTTATTGTTTGAATCCCAATAAGCCAACTTTCCAAAATATGCTAAAAGGCTAAGCAGATTTCGTCGAACTCAGGTTATTTAACTTTTTGTCTTTGTAGTTTCAGTTTCGCAGGCTGTTCACAGCATGTCATAAAGACCAATCCGAATCAGGTGGCAACTGTAGAGCAAAGAGCGATTCATGGTCTAAATGCGATGTTTGAAACATCCAGTTATGATTTTCGGGGCAAGCTCAGTGTACAGTCTAGTCCGGACATAGGACGTCAAAAAGCACAGCAACAAGTCAATCCGGCGATAGCATTTGAACCGGCATTGAAAAAACGTTTAGATCAATATTTAAAAGCGCAAAATATCCGTTTAAACAGCACTGAAAAACAAAACCTGTATGCCGCTATGGCGAAACAGCAGCAAGGGCATGCGGACAGTTTTGCTTCAGAGGACAAGCTGAGTTCATTCAATATTTTTGCATTGAATTTACTCAATAATACGCAATTTGAATATGATGGTTCTGTGCATTATCGAGAAAAGACCGCTGCTTTAAACTTGGCAGCCCGTTATGAAAAGCCGACCTTGCTGGTGCAAATGAAAGTACCGATGGTGGTCAATTTTAAAGAATATAAATTTTATACCAATTATTTTTCTTTGATGCCGTATTTGGTGAATAAAGACAGTCAAAACAGCTTTGCCTATATTGATTTCTCGAAATATAAAGCTGATTTTGAACGGGTAAATGTAGCGAAGTTGGCTGATTATTTAAAAGCGGTAAATGCCTTGCCATATATTTTGGCTGATGCTAGACAAATCAAAAGCCTGCCACTGAGCGTTGCAGAGAAGAACGGTCAGTTGATTGAAAAAATACGTTTTAGCAGCACCTTGGAAGAACTGATGTTGCAAATGGCCCTATTTGAACAGGTGAATGAGCCGTATTTAAAGCGCTCCGTGCTGGGCTATACCACAGCTACTAAAGTGAGCGATGCCGGGAGTGAAAAGCAGGAGGGAGAGGCTGTAACCCAGGCTGTAGAAGATACTGCTTCACCTGTGCAAGCAGGTAAAGCTGATGCTGTGGCTCAAGACGGCACAGCCTACAGTGCAACACTTGCTTTGCGTGAACTGGTCAGCGACAAACTTTATGGTTCAGCCGATTCACTGGTAGACGAAGAGGATGTAGCGCTAGAAACAGAAACGGATGATGAAAGCCCGACAGAACAAGACACTGCTGATGAAACTATTACTCTTACAGTAGACGACTGCCAGCGTATAATTGCTACGCCAAAAACAGCCCAAGTCGGTGATTTAACCTACTGCGTTTCTGCCTATGAATTAGATGCTTTTAAGCGTGTTGAACCGGTACAGATCACGGCTTCGGTTGAAGCGAAGGACCGTTCGGTACACGAAAAATTAGCCTTGGTCTTTGCACCGTATGTTTCTGAACAGTTTATAGATGCAGCGCATTTTGCTGAGCTGTGGGCAACGCACCAGCCTGAAATTCGTCAGGTTCTGGCGGCAAGTTCGCCAGCTAAAAAGACCCCGATACAAATAGATGTCGGTTTAGATGCTCAGGGACGTGCGGCACAGGTCGATTATGCTGTGCAATTCCTTACTGAAAAGTACGGTAAAATTGATGTACAGGCCGATATGCGTGTATTTAATTATGGGCAAGCCAGCAAAATTGACCGTGCTGCATTGCGCGATGCCAAGTCGATTCAAGAGGTGAGCAAAGGTTCAATTTTAGAAAAATGGGTGAAAGATGTAGGGCGAACTCTGGAGCAGCCAGCTGCTGTGATGGAAGGAACTAAAGCCGAAGCACCCACCTTAAGCTATGAGGATGAGTTGAATCTGTTGGCCGATAAAACCTATCAGCAAGCCCAGTCGTTCAGTCAAACCTACCAAACCTTATTTTTGCTCGATATGGCTGCAGAGCAAAGTGAGTGGGTGAAAAACCTTAGTCCGCAAACCTTGCAAGAAATGGCAGAGGTGTATGCCTACTGGTTTAGCGATGAACAGTATTATGATCCTAAAGGCAAAGAACTTGAGCGCATTAAGGCCTTACAGAAAAAACATCATCTTGAGGATGACAGCCAATTCAACCGGGCTATAGGCAGCCATGTTAATACCTTAACTGAGCGTGCTGTAGGCGAAGGTAAGGTCGCTGCAGCTTGGCACCAAGCCGCGAAGCAGTATAAGCAGCCACAGCATATTTTTGCCCAGCAATACCTGAAAGCATATCGGGAGGAATATCCGGACAATGCCGCCGACTCGCGTGTGCTCAAAGAAACTGCGCAGATTTTGGGGCAAAGCTATATCGACAGCAAGCATGGAAAATTAAGTCAGAAAACGATTCAAGACCTGACCCTTCAACATGCTGAAGTTATTAATTATGAAATATATATGGAAGTGTATGAAAATATGCAGAAATATGTAAAATAAACAGGAAGATGGTTCAAAAGAACCTCAGATCATCCTGAGGTTCTTTTGATGAATGTTAGTTAAAGAAAGTCTTTTAATTCAGGTTTAATGCCGTTCCAGATATAAAAAGCTTCAATCGCCTGTCCAACCAGCATGCCATAACCTTCCGAGGTCGGAACACCGCGGGTTTTGGCTTGATCTAAAAAGCTGGATGGCTTGCCATAGGCCATTTCGTAGGCATACTCAAATTGTAAAGCTTCAGGTAAAACCAAGGCATCACCGGTTAAACTTGCCGAAGTTGCATTAATGACAATCTCAAAATGACCAGCCAGATCATTTAAAGAAGTGGCTTCAAGGGTGGCTTGCGGCACAGCAGGTCTTAAATCGGTAACCAGTTGTTCTGCACGGGCTAAAGTCCGGTTAGCGATGACAATTTTTTTCGCACCCGCCTGTACCAAGGGGTAGATGACACCACGGGTTGCACCGCCCGCACCTATAATCAGAATTTCGGCATCGGTTAAATTCCACTCTAGGGCCTTGATGGCATCGACCAGACCTTGACCATCAGTATTGTCGCCATACAGCTTGCCATCCTGCATCCATAGGGTATTGACTGCCTTGGCAATTTTGGCACGTTCGGTTAATACGGCACAGGCTGCAAAAGCTTGCTCTTTGAAGGGCACGGTCACATTCATGCCCATACCGCCCTGAGCAAAAAACTCCTCGATATTGGCTGCAAAGCCATCCAGTGGGGCAAGGCGTTTGCTATAGCTCAGGTTAATGCCAGTTTTTTTAGCAAAAGCATGATGCAGTTCTGGAGAACGTGATTGTTCGATTGGATTGCCAATCACGGCAAATTGTTTGCTCATTTCACAAGGTCCGTGTGCGGAAATGGCATTCAATATACGTGATTTTTCCCGCAGGCTAAAGCCACTACGGAAAGGAAAAATGACAAAGAAGGAAGAATGGGGGAAATCGTTAAAGCGGTAAAGTTAAATCCTGTTAAGGATTACAAATTTCGCGAATGGTATCTTCCAGCCACATGGCTGCAGTAAAAAATAGGGCAAAACCTGCAAATACGGTAAAGCTAATCGACACGCTGTCTGCAAGGGTGTTATGTGAAAGCAAGGTAATGGTGATAGAACACACGATCAGGGTTAAAATACACCAAAATAAAATCACCTTATTATTTAACATTGTGTTGAGCATCGTTTCTCCTTCAAGCCTACTTTTTTGTATTTATCCATGCTGATTAAATCAGTATAGGTCATGAATATCATGATCCAGTCTAAACGATTTTTGTGACACACTCGTGTCTAGTGCTGTAAGGAAATATGTCGGTTTTTCTTGCATTAATAGCCTGGTTAATTATCTTAATTAAATTAAAATATTGATTTTAATTATTTAAATATTTTAAGTGTCGATTTTTTCAAAAGTTATTTCAGTGAAAAATCCCTTTTTCTGTAGTGAAAAAGGGATAAAAACTTTATTATTTTTTAAGTTCGGTCAACCAGTCATGCGGTTTGAGATAATAGTCGGTTAAGCATTTTTCAGGCGAATTTTCCTCCCATTCTGGACGATACGACCAGGCTGCCAATGGGGGCATACTGACCAAAATCGATTCAATTCGACCACCGGTTTGCAGACCAAACAAAGTCCCCCGGTCATAGACCAGGTTATATTCGACATAACGGCCACGACGGTAAAGCTGGAAATCGCGCTGTGCTTCGCTATACGGTTTATCCTGATTGCGTTGAAAGATGGGAACAATCGCTTCCAGATAACCATTGCCGACGGCTTGAATGTATTGAAAGCAGGTTTCAAAATCCCACTGATTTAAATCATCAAAAAATAAGCCGCCAATACCACGCTGTTCGTCGCGATGTTTTAAATAGAAATAATCATCACACCATTTTTTGTGTTCCGCATACACCGTATCACCAAATGGTGCACATAGCTCATGCGCAGTTTGATGCCACGCCAAGACATCTTCATTATTTGGATAAAATGGTGTTAAGTCGAAACCGCCACCAAACCACCACACTGGATCCTGACCTTCTTTTTCGGCCACAAACAGGCGCACGTTGGCATGTGAAGTTGGCACATTGGGATTCTTCGGATGAATCACTAAAGACACACCCATAGCCTGGGCTTTAGCACCGGCAATTTGGGGATGGCGTTCTGTGGCAGAAGCGGGGAGTTTAGCAATGTTGATGTGAGAGAACATGACTCCGCCTTTTTCAATGACGCTGCCCTTTTGCAAGACCCGTGAACGGCCGCCACCGCCTTCAGGGCGCTGCCAGTCATCAATTTCGAATTGAGCTGTGCCGCCTCCTTGTTGTTCTTGTTGTTCAAGTGCCGAGCAAATACGGCTTTGCAGATCAAGCAGGAATTCGCGAACGCGTTGAATATCGGCAGATGTAGGATGCTGCATCAAAGCCCTCATAGCGGAAAAGAAAACTGAGATACATCAAAGCATAAATTGTATAAAAGAGTAAGGATTTTTATGCAGCATGTTTTTTATTGAAATAGATACCATCCATTTTATTGAGACTTTGATTCAAAGTGATCGCTGAAAAATATCCCGACTAGATCACTAGGTTGAATTCTATAAGCAAGCCCAGCAAAATGAGTTGAATATGTGATGCAAAATATGGGTTCGGTTATAAGTATAACCGGCTGTTGCAGTAGAGAGTGGATAGCAACGATGACGCGTTCTTTAATTCAAAAATATAATGTACCCGGACCCCGTTATACCAGTTATCCAACGGTGCCGTATTGGGAAGCCGAGCCATTTTCGCTTGATCTGTGGAAGCAGAGCTTAAAACGTTCCTTTGATGAATCCAACTCAAGTGAAGGCATCAGTCTGTATATCCATCTGCCATTTTGTGAAAGCCTGTGTACCTTTTGCGGCTGCCATAAACGTGTCACGAAAAAGCATGAGATGGAACAGCCTTATATTCAGGCCGTGCTGAAAGAATGGGACTTGTATTGCCAGTTGCTGGTAACAAAGCCGAAAATTAAAGAAATTCATTTGGGCGGCGGCACACCGACCTTCTTTTCGGTTGAGCATTTACAACAGTTAATTCAGGGCATCTTGGCAAAGGCAGAGGTGGCTGCCGAGCATGAATTCAGTTTTGAAGGGCATCCTAACAATACCACCCGTGAACATCTGCAAGCCTTATATGATCTGGGCTTTCGTCGGGTCAGTTACGGAGTTCAGGACTACAATGAAACGGTGCAAAAAGCCATCCACCGGATGCAGCCTTTTGAACATGTACAGCGTGTAACGGAGTGGGCACGTGAAATTGGTTATACGTCCATTTCACATGATCTGGTTTTTGGTCTACCTTTTCAGAGTTTGCAAGATGTGCTGAATACCATTGATCAAACCAATCGGTTAAGGCCGGACCGTTTGGCGTTTTATAGCTATGCCCATGTGCCCTGGATTAAGGGCAATGGTCAGCGTGGCTTTAAAGATGCTGATGTACCGAAAGATGAAATAAAACGCCAGTGCTATGAAGAAGGAAAAAATAAGCTACTGGCGCAAGGTTATCATGAAATTGGTATGGATCATTTTGCTCTAGAAAAAGACAGTATGTGCCAGTCCTTTAAACAGGGGACTTTACATCGTAATTTTATGGGCTATACCGCATCCAAAACCCAAGTGATGATTGGCTTGGGGATTTCTTCGATTAGCGACAGCTGGTACAGCTTTGCGCAAAATGAAAAAAAACTGGAAGACTACTATGCACGTCTGGAGCAAAATGAAATTCCGGTGGTCAAAGGCCATGTGCTGAGTACAGAAGACCTGATGATCCGTAAACATATCTTGAACTTGATGTGTACTTTTACTACATCTTGGGCATCAAAAGAGATGCAATTTCCTGAATTGCCCGAGGTTTTGCGGCAACTTGCAGAAATGCAGCAGGATCAGTTGTTACAGATTGATGAGCAGGGCATTACTGTGACTGAGCAAGGCAAGCCTTTTGTGCGTAATATCTGTATGGCCTTTGATTTACGCCTAAAACGCCGCGTTCCGGAGAATCGAATTTTTTCGATGACGATTTAAATCCCTACAAACTTCCCTTTTAAAAAAGACAACTCCCTCCTTTAGCAAAGGAGGGTTGGGGTGGATTTGTATAAAGTCGGGGAGATTTATAAAATAAGTGGGATTTAAAAATCGCCTTTCTTATACATATGCGCCATGCGTTCATGTTTGGTTTTTAAATACTCGGCATTAAAAGGATTTAAACCGACAGTGAGCGGCACACGGTCAACCACATCAATGCCCAGTTCTTGTAGTGCCTGAATCTTTGAAGGGTTATTGGTAATCAGTTTAACCTGCTTGACCTGTAAATGGTCCAGCATGATGGTACACATGTCATAGTGTCGTGCATCCGCGGGCAAGTTCAGCATCAAGTTGGCATCAACCGTATCGTGTCCCTGATCTTGCAGGGCATAGGCACGAATCTTGTTGGTTAGTCCAATACCGCGACCTTCCTGACGTAAATACAGAATCACGCCTTGACCGACTTCATTAATCAGTTTCTGGGTGGCTTGCAGTTGCGGGCCGCAATCGCATTTCAGTGAAGCAAAGGCATCACCGGTTAAACACTCAGAATGTATTCTCACCAATACCGGTCCGACAGGCGGCATATCCAGACCTTTAGACAGTGCTACATGTTCTTCACCCGTTTTAGGATCTTGAAATACCGTGATTTTAAATTCACCAAAAGCGGTTGGTAATCTTGAAGTCGCGACAAATTCTATGGGCACTGCTTAACTCGTTAAATAGTTTATTAATTAGCTAAAGTATAGCTGAATGATTGGACATTAGTTGAATTGTAAAGATGAATTTATGCAGAAGATTTTCTTTTTTGTATAAAGCGAACGATAATGGTTGATAAATAGTAAGATTATTCAGGATAATCTCGCTCATGAACAAACACCCAGTGTAGAGATTTGCCTCTAAACTGCATCGCTAGAAATGTGGCTGATTTAAAGGTGATACAATTCGATCATTATGCTCGAATAAACCCATTGACCTAGCTTAGGATTTGCCAGGCTTTAGAAGGCTTCGCCATTTATGTTGTATACAGAAATACCGACTCACCGACCTGTAACTCCGTTGCTGAATGCGATTGATCATCCGCAACAATTACGATTGCTCGAGCGCAGCCAACTAGAACAAGTGGCAGATGAGTTACGTCAGTACATTTTGTATGCAGCAGGACAAAGCGGTGGACACTTTGGTGCTAACCTGGGAGTGATCGAACTCACTGTGGCTTTGCACTATTGTTTTAATACGCCGCATGACCGTCTGATCTGGGATGTGGGTCATCAGGCCTATCCGCATAAAGCTTTGACTGGTCGCCGTGAACAGTTGACCACCATTCGTGCCAAAGACGGTTTGGCTGCTTTTCCTGCACGTGAAGAATCGATATTCGATACTTTTGGCGTGGGACATTCTTCAACAGCTATTTCTGCGGGATTGGGCATGGCACTGGCACGCCGTTATCAGAACGATCCGTGTGAAGTGGTGTCGATCATTGGAGATGGTGCCATGACGGCCGGTATGGCCTTTGAAGCCATGAATGATGCCGTTGCACATGATGCAGATTTAATCGTGGTACTGAATGACAATGACATGTCTATTTCGTGCAGTACCGGTGGATTTGCCAAACATTTGGCAGCTATCTGGGAACGTGGCGAATCGGTGAATGTTACTGATGAGGGTGATGCATATATCCAGCCGCATCCGGAATGGACTTACAATTCTCGTTTGCACTGTGCTGCCACTGAAGCTGCAGATAATCTGTTTAAAGCCATTGGTTTTGACTATTTTGGCCCATTTGACGGCCATGATGTCAATCAATTGGTACAGGTATTTAATGCCCTAAAAAAACGTAAAGGTCCGCGTTTAATTCATGTCTATACCAAAAAGGGTAAAGGATTTGCGCCTGCGGAAGCCGATCAGATTAAATACCATGCCATCAGTAAATTAAATACTGTATCTTCAAGCAATGCAGCACCGAAATATTCCGATGTGTTTGGACAATGGCTCTGTGATGAAGCTACCCAAGATCAGCGTTTGCTGGCGATTACGCCGGCTATGTGTGAAGGTTCGGGCATGGTGCAGTTTGCCAAACAGTTCCCGGAACGCTTTTTTGATGTGGCGATTGCCGAACAGCATGCCGTGACCTTGGCGGCAGGGATGGCCTGTGAGGGCTTAAAACCGGTGGTAGCGATTTATTCGACTTTTCTGCAACGCGGTTATGATCAGCTGATTCATGATGTGGCCTTGCAAAATCTGGATGTCACTTTTGGCATCGACCGTGCCGGGCTGGTGGGTGAAGATGGCCCAACCCATGCCGGTGCTTATGACTATGCCTTTATGCGTACTGTACCTAATATGGTCATTATGGCGCCTAAAGATGAAAATGAATGTCGTCAGATGCTGCATACCGCTTATTTATACAATGGTCCAGCGGCGGTACGTTACCCGCGTGGCAATGGTGTAGGGGTTGAAATTCAGCAACAAATGACGGCTTTGGAGATTGGTAAAGCAGAAATTGTGGCCAGTTTTAATGAATTTCAAGAAGAGCAGATCAGCATTCTGGCATTCGGTAGCCGTGTCAGTGTCGCGGTAGAAGCAGCACAAACACTCGCCGCTAGTCATGAGGTGGGGGTGCGTGTGGTGAATATGCGCTTCGTTAAACCGCTGGATGAGCAGATTATTGAACAGCTTGCTGCGACAACCAGTCTATTTGTCACTGTTGAAGAACATGCCGTGATGGCAGGCGCAGGCAGTGCGGTAAACGAGTATTTGGCGCAGGCACAAATTGTAAAACCAATCTTGAATTTGGGGCTGGCAGACATCTTCATGCACCAGGCTTCACATGCACAGATGTTGCAACAAGCCGGGCTGGATGCCAAAGGAATTGAAAAATCAGTTGAATTGGCCTGGTCAAAGCTTGTGCAGTCGGTGTCCTGATCAATTTAAAAAATTTTAGAAACATTTTTTCCCTAAAAGCCCTCGTATTTGTTAAAATGTGAGGGCTTTTATGCATTATTCTTTATCAATATCTTCAAATTTGTAGTGGGTGTTCAATGGAACCTATGGTGGTGATGGCTGCGCGTGCGGCTCAATTAGTTGGTCAAGAGCTTTTAAAAGCGCATCAAAATCGTCATAAACTCGATCTACAAGTCGAAGAAAAAGGGATTGATGGTCCGGTAACGCGTGTAGACCGTTATTTGGAACAATTGACTATCGATACGCTACGTAAAAGCTATAAAAACCACAGCTTCCTTGGTGAAGAGTTTGGTCTGCAAGAAGGTAAAGGTCACGACGCCGAATGGTGCTGGGTGATCGACCCGCTTGATGGAACTTTAAACTTCATTAACGGTTTCCCGCATTTCTGTATTTCTATTGCTGTTCAGCACAAAGGTGTGACTCAACACGGCGTGATTTATGACCCTGTAAAAGATGAGTTATTCTCTGCCAGTCGTGGTCGCGGTGCCATGTTGAATCAACGCCGTATTCGCGTAAATGTCAAAGACAGCCTGCAAAATACTTTCCTTGCCGTAGGTCATGCTTACCGTGCTAAACGTAACGGTGAAGTGATCTCTTATGCAAAAAACCATTTTGAGTCATTATTGAACGTGACTGAAGCGGGTGCACAATACCGTCGTGCAGGTTCTGCTGCATTAGATTTGGCTTATGTTGCTGCAGGCCGTTTGGATGGTTATTTTGAACTGGGTCTGAAACCGTGGGATATCGCTGCAGGCGAGCTCATCGTGAAAGAAGCGGGTGGTACTGTAGTGGATGCACGTGGTGGTGCCGATTCTATGGAAAATGGTCAAGTACTTGCTTGCTCTATGAAAATGCTTAAGCCTTTAATGCAAGCTGTTGTTCCGGCTTGGGGTGACGCAGCGAAGTAAGATCGATTGAATCGAGTGACATGACAAAAAAGCTCTCCTTGCGAGGGCTTTTTTTATTTCTGGATTAAATTCCTGATTCAATGAAAATGCCGGATAGCGTCTATTTGCCCGCATTTTTATCCAGATAAAGCGTTACAATATTACCTGTTTAAAAATTAAACAAAATTAAGTTGTAAAATAGACTGTTACTGAAAAAAACAGTATGTATGCATCATTTGATCGAAAAAAATGATTACTTTTTTAAATGGTTCTGTTATTATGCCGCCACGCACTTAAATTTCCGTTCTTTACCTGAACATTATCTTCTAATCATTGTATGCGCGTGCTGTCCATAGAGAGGACATATCCTTCGCGCCCCAATCGCTTAAGCGATTCCTTCAGGTTTGCGGCCGTAATCATGCGTGCGTTATATCCACATCGTCGTTATTCGGATCGCTGCTGAATCCTTATTTTTTCAGCTCTAATTGCTGTGCCGCTTTTTGCCGATGTCCATATTGTAATTTATTAAATGGAGCACCCATTTCAGGGTGAATACTCTCTATGAGCAAAACTTTTGCTGATTTTTCCCTCGATGAGTCATTAACACAGGCTCTTGAAGGTTTAGGCTTTACTACGCCAACTCCTGTACAAGAACAAGCGATTCCTGCTGCGCTTGAAGGTAAAGACCTTTTAGTATCAAGCCAAACCGGTTCTGGTAAAACAGCTGCATTCTTGCTTCCAACTTTGAATGCACTTGCAAATCAAGATACTTTCGTACCGTTTAAAGAACGTATGAAAGCAATTACTCAACCATCTATTTTGGTAATTTCTCCGACTCGTGAGCTTGCACAGCAAGTATGTCAGGATGCGATTGCCTTGGTTCGCCATATGAAAGGCGTACGTGTAGCTGCAATCATGGGTGGTATGCCTTTTGGTAAACAAATCCAGCAGTTAAAAGGCGCACAGGTTGTTGTAGCGACTCCAGGTCGTTTACTTGACTTGGTTAACCGTCGTCAAATTAAACTCGACAAAGTTGATTCATTAATTGTTGATGAAGCTGACCGTATGCTGGATCTTGGGTTCTCTGAAGATCTAGAAGCCATTGGTGATTTGGCTGCAAACCGTAAGCAAACACTTATGTTCTCTGCGACTTTTGCACCACGTATCATTACACTTGCAGAACGCATGATGAATGATCCGATGCGTATTTCGATTGAAACTGGTCACTCTACAAATACTGATATTACTCAGACTTTGCATTGGACTGACGGTTTCGAACATAAGAAAAAACTGCTTACTCACTGGTTGAACGAAGAAGACGTTGATCAAGCAGTAGTATTTGCTTCTACTCAAGAAGACACAGATATGTTGGCTGAAGAACTTGCTGAAGCAGGTTTATCAGTTGTAGCACTTCATGGTGCTATGCCACAAACTGTTCGTAACCGTCGTTTACGCAGCATCCGTGAAGGCCGTGCTAAGATCCTGGTTGCAACTGACGTTGCTGCGCGTGGTCTTGATGTACCAACCATTTCTCACGTAATTAACTTCGGTCTTCCAATGAAGAACGAAGACTATGTACACCGTATTGGTCGTACTGGTCGTGCCGGTCGTACTGGTAAAGCAATTACACTTGCAACTTACCGTGAACGCGGCAAGATCCGTGCTTTAGAAGACTTCCTGGAAGCGCGTTTAAACGTTTCTGAAATTGAAGGTCTTGAGCCATCTCCACCTCCTGCACGCGGTAGTCGTGATGGCGGCGGTCGTGGTCGTAGCGGTCGTGATGGCGGTGGTCGTGGTCGTGGCGGTTTTGGCGGTCGTGATGGCGGTGGTCGTGCACGTTTTGAAGGCGAAAGTAACTTCAAACGTCGTGAAGGCGGTGATGATCGTCCACGTCGCAGCTACGATGACAAACCACGTGGCGAACGTCCAGCATTCGGTGGAGAAGATCGTCCACGTCGTGAATTCAATAGCGACCGTCCACGCCGTGAAGGTGGTTTTGGTGATCGTCCACAACGCAGCTTTGGCGGTGAAGATCGTCCACGTCGCGAATATAATGGCGACCGTCCACAACGTAGCTTTGGCGGTGAAGATCGTCCACGTCGTGAAGGTGGTTTTGGCGACCGTCCACAACGTTCTTTTGATGACCGTCCGAAGCGTGATTTCGGTGATCGTCCAGCTCCACGTCGTGAAGGTGGTTTTGGCGACCGTCCTCGTTCTAACGATGACAACCGTGGTAACCGCGTAGACTATAAACCAGCAGGTGATCGTCCACGTCGCGAATTCAATGGTGACCGTCCACAACGTAGCTTTGGTGATCGTCCACAACGTTCGTTTGCTGATGATCGTCCTAAGCGTTCTTTCAGTGAAGATCGTCCTAAACGCAGTTTTGGTGAAGATCGCCCACGTCGCAAATTTAACGACTAATAACGTTAGATTTGGGTAGTAAAAAACCGGTGGAAACACCGGTTTTTTTATGGGATTAATCTTTGATCTTGTTGAGTAGAAATGTATACTGGATCATAGTTTGTCTTGATTCTGTTAAATATGAATAATGAATCTAATTATTATGTTTGGAATTTTAATCAAGAGGTGATTATGCCTTATATTGGTTTAATTTTATTACTCATCAATATTGCATACTATATCTATAATAGCTTTCTGTAACACAGTATCCTGTTTGTTAAAATAATTGCACCACAATTAAATAATTAAAAAATTATGGTAAATCGGTTGCTTTTTACCTAAAGGTAACATTTTAAACCCGAATCCTTTATAGTATGCATGCTGAAAAAATGCAGGAAAACCCTCAGCTATGAATAATCAAATACCTCAGCAAGCTCAATCTTGGATTGAAGTCCATGATTTGAGTTTTAAACGAGGGAAACGTGTCATTTTCGATAATGTCAGTTTAAAAATTCGGCGTGGCCAGATTACCGCGATTATGGGGCCTTCAGGTACGGGAAAAACCACTTTGCTGCGTCTGATTGGTGGTCAGTTGACGCCTGAGCACGGTGAAATTCTCTTGGACGGCAAAAGTATTGCAGATATGTCACGTCAGGAATTATTTGCTGCACGTGCACGTATGGGTATGCTATTCCAAAGCGGTGCACTGTTTACCGATATGAGCGTCTATGAAAACGTGGCTTTTCCGTTACGTGCACATACGCAACTTTCGGAACATCTGATTGCCGAGCTGGTGGCACTCAAACTGGAAGCGGTAGGCTTGCGGGGTACTGAAAAGCTGATGCCTTCAGAGCTGTCAGGCGGGATGAACCGTCGTGTGGCCTTGGCTCGCGCCATTGCACTGGATCCGGAGCTGATCATGTACGATGAACCTTTTGCCGGCCAAGATCCGATTGTAAAAGGGGTCCTCGCCCGTTTAATTCGTACCTTGCGTGAAGCACTGGATTTAACCACGATTATTGTGTCGCACGATGTGGGAGAAACCCTATCTATTGCCGATTACATCTATATTATCGCGGAAGGGATTATTCAGGGTGAAGGCACGCCGGCTGAATTAATGCAGCATGAATCGGCATTTGTTCGTCAGTTCTTAACCGGTGCTGCTGAAGGTCCTGTCGATTATCAGTTTAGCCATACGGCTTATTTAAGTGATGAGGTGCGTTCATGAATGCTATTGCCTCATTAGGTAGACGCGTTATTGAACGCGTTCAGGGGATAGGGGTGGCAACCCAGATGTTGCTGCAAATCCTGTTTTCCATGCCGACCTGGCTCGGGGTTAAGCTGTTTATTTACCAAATGTACCGTATTGGTGTGATGTCTTTATTGATTATTGCCGTATCGGGTTTATTTATTGGTTTGGTACTGGGCTTACAAGGCTATTCCATTTTGGTCAATATCGGCTCAGAAGCCATGCTGGGCACCATGGTGTCTTTAACCTTATTAAGAGAGCTGGCTCCTGTAGTGGCGGCATTGCTGTTTGCAGGGCGTGCCGGTTCAGCTTTAACGGCTGAAATTGGCCTGATGAAAGCTACAGAGCAGCTGGCCAGTATGGAAATGATTGGGGTCGATCCGCTAAAGCGTATTGTTTCCCCGCGTTTATGGGCCGGTATTGTCAGTCTGCCGATGTTATCGATTATTTTTGGTGCCATCGGCATCATGGGCGGTAAAATGGTCGGCGTCGATTTTTTAGGGGTAGATGAAGGTTCTTTCTGGAGTGGCATGCAAAATAGCGTGCAGTTCTATAAAGATATTTTCAATGGCACCATTATTAAAAGCCTGGTTTTTGCATTGCTTTGTACCTGGATTGCGGTCTATCAGGGTTATGCCTGTGTGCCAACTTCAGAAGGGATTGCAACATCAACTACGCGAACAGTAGTGTATTCCTCATTGTGTGTTTTGGGTTCTGATTTTGTGTTGACTGCGGTCATGTTTGGAGGTGTTTAATGAAATCACGTGCAAGTGAGCTGGCCGTAGGTATTTTTGTCATTCTTACCGGTATTGCGTTATTTTTCCTGGCCATGAAAGTCAGTGGCCTGATGGGAACCAACCTGCGTGACAGCTATAACATGACTGCGAGTTTTGACAATGTGAACGGTCTGAAACCGCGTGCCAAAGTGACCATGAGTGGTGTCACCATTGGTCGTGTTACCGATATTACCCTTGATCCGGTATCGCGTTTGGCAACGGTGTATTTCGAGCTGGATGGCAAGTTAACGTCTTTCAACAAAGAACAGCTGAAAAAGGTTCAAGCCAATGCTTTGGAAGAATTGCGCTATAGCACAGAATACAGCGAAGCGGATCCTGCGAAACAAAAAGAAATGGAAAAGCAACTTGTTGTTAACATGAACTCCATCACCAGTATTGATGAAGATGCTTATATTATGGTGGCCACCAATGGCTTATTGGGTGAAAAATATTTGAAAGTGGTACCAGGTGGTGGCCTGAACTATATCAAACGTGGTGAAAGCATTGCCAATACCCAAGGCACCATGGATCTTGAAGATCTGATCAGCAAGTTCATTACTGGCGGTGCGGACAAGTCATCAGCGAAAGCGGCGGAAGAAAAAACATCAACTGAATCAACAGAAGATGCGCAAACTTCATTTGTTGAATAATTTGGAGAGGAGATTTTAGTGAATACTTTAGTTAAACACACGCTTACAGCCAGTGTTTTATCAACAATGATGGCGAGTACTGCTTTTGCACAACCAGCTGAAACGCCACCAGCTTTTGTAAAAAAAGTGGCGGATGGTCTGATTAGCCGTTTAAAAGCGGATCAGGCAAAATTGCAAAACAATCCTGCTGCAGTGAAAGCAATTGTGCGTCAAAACCTTGACCCTTATATTGATTCACAAGCCTTTACCCGTCTGGTGATGGGAACTTATGCGACCAATCAGTATAGTACGGCTGCTCAGCGTGCCAAGTTTGAACACAATTTTCGTGAAACTTTAATCGAAAATTATGGTACAGCGTTTGCTAAATATACCAACCAGACTTATAGCCTGCGTCCATATAAAGAAACCAATAGCAAAAATCCTGTGGTCACGATTGATTTCAACAACAAAGGTGAAAAAACTCCGGTATCTTTCCAGTTGGTGGATAAAGGCAATCAATGGAAAGTGCGTAATATCAATGTGGCTGGTATTGATTTAGGTTTACAGTTCCGTAATCAGTTTGCTGCAACGGTAAAACGTAATGGTGGCAATATCGATAAAGCTATTGCGAACTTCCAACCAGATGCATCTGTAAATAAAAAATAACCGGGAAGGGTGTTCAGTGATTCAATTCATTCATCAGGAATTGCAGGTTTCCGGCAAAATAGATTACGCCAATGCAGAGGACTATTACCAGCAAGGTTTGAAACTGATTCAATCGCAGCATCAGTTTCCGGTGGTGGTCAATCTGGCAGAGCTGGAACAGGGCAGTACGCTGGCACTGGCAGTACTGGTGCGCTGGTTGCGTCAGACCCCGAAAGCTCAGGGTCTGCAATTTAAAGCAGTCCCTGAGAAAATGATGAAAATCATTCAGGCCTGTCATTTGCAAGATGATCTGCAGCTGATTGGCTAAACCAATAAAAAAGCACCGGAAGGTGCTTTTTTATTGAGCTGAGCTTGTAAGAGATGAATATTGAGCAGTCCTCTCTCCCTCAGGGAGAGAGTTAGAGAGAGGGGATAAAATTAGAATTCTAGATTTCTTCCTGTAGCTAGATGATGACGAGTAAAGCAGTATTGGTGAGCGATCAAATTCAATGGACTTTACAAGAAGACCTCCCTCTAACTCCCTCCTAAAAGGAGGGAGAATATAAACCCATCAAATCCATTTCTTCCAGCGGAAATAGGCCAGCGGTCCAATAAAGAAAGCCGCTAAAATAATGCTGACCATAATGAAGCTGGTGGTTCCTCGTGCAAAGGGCAGTACATCGGTATTCATGCCATAAACACTGGCAACCAGCATTGGCGGCGCAAGCATACTTGGCAAGATCGAGAAGCGACGGATGGTATCGTTCTGTTCGGTGTTAATGAATCCCGAGGTGGTATCCAGCAAGAACCGAACCTTCTGGAACAGGAAGGCATCATGTTCGACCAGAGATCGAACATCTTCGCTCAGTTCCCGAATATCGGCATCATAAATATGACTGCCCAACGCACGTGGACGGGACAGGAAAGTCAGGACACGGCGCAAATCGATTAAACACAATTGTGCTTTTCCAAGTATGTCTTCCAATTGTGCCAGACGGGTAATCATGTCATCCAGATCGAGAATCTGTTCACGATGGCGGTTGTTGAGCACTTCGGTAGAGTACTTTTCCAGATCCTTGTGGATATCTTCCAGGATATCCGCAAGTTCATCCAGTTTGGCTTCCAGCAAACCAAGCAAGACCCAGGTCGGGTCTTTATAGTCAATCTCATAGTCATTGCGGCGGGCACGGGCACGGAAAGCGCGAAAGGCTACCAGTTTTTCACCGCGCAGGGTAAACAGGTGTTGTTTATGCAAAATAAAGGCTACCGTTTGCACGGTTGCCAAAATGCTCGAGTTGTCATCGGTTTCGCCATCGACCTGAAAATTTTTATTTTTCGTCAAAAAGTAGGTGCTGATATGTAAAATACCATCATCATCACGGTAAAATCGTGCTGATGAAGAAATATCCTCCAAGGATTTTAGCGTCGGTAAATTTTGCTCATAAGCATCTAAGACCCATTGTTGTTCTTCTTGTGATGGGGCAATGAGATCGATCCACACTAAATCCGGGTGGAGATCAAAACCACCATTGATGGTGGCATCTTCCAAACTACCGCGCTCTGTGGCGTAAAAGGCTTCAAGCATGCTGTCTTTTCCCTGCGCAGTATAGGTGAATTGATGGGTGTATTTTAGACAAGGAATTGAATAAAAACACTGATTCAATCGCTTTTTTATTAAAAAATCTCCTGAAAATTTACTTTATTAATATGACATCTGCAAAACAGGCTGAAACAATGACGAAATCGATCGCAATTTTTTGTGGCTCAGCTTTAGGTACCGATTCGATTTTTTTAGATACCGCACAAAAAGTGGGACAAACCCTTGCCCGGCAAGGTAAAACGCTGGTCTATGGCGGTGGCCGTTCTGGCTTGATGGGTATGGTAGCTGATAGTGCTTTACAGGCAGGCGGCAAAGTCATTGGGGTAATCCCAAGGGTGTTGGTGGATCATGAGCTGGCTCATCCGCATTTAACCGAATTGCATGTGGTGGCCAATATGCATGAACGTAAAACCAGGATGTCGGAACTTTCTGATGCCTTTATTGCCTTGCCAGGTGGTGCAGGTACACTGGAAGAGATTTTTGAGCAATGGACCTGGTCACAGCTCGGTATTCATTTAAAGCCCTGTGCATTTTTAAATGTGGCCGGATTTTACGATGATTTGCTGAAATTTATTCAGTTAACCACAGTAAAAGGTTTTACCCAGCCACGTTTTGCAGACAGTATGATTGCTTCGGATTCCATTGAAGAGATTTTGCAACAATTTGATGCTTTTCGAGCGCCACAACCGAAATGGGGTATGGCTGATCAAGAAATTTTGGTGAAACATGCATGAATATCATTACTGTGGCGGCGGCCATTATTTTAAATGATCAACAGCAACTGTTAGTGGTGCGTAAACGTAACACGTCCTGCTTTATGCAGGTGGGTGGCAAGCTTGAACCCCATGAGCCACCCGAAATCACAATGCTGCGTGAAATTCAGGAAGAAATAGGCTGTCGGGCCTCGATTGAGCAATTCATCGGTCGTTTTGAAACTGCCACTGCCAACGAGCCGGATCATCAGCTGGTGAGTTATTTGTATTATGTGACTTTAGATCACGCACCGAAAATTGCCGCAGAAATTGCCGAAATGAAGTGGGTCGATCTGGAGGCTCAAACTACCCCATTAGCACCTTTAACCCGTGAAATTGTCATGCCGTGGGTGAAGCGGTTTTTAACAGAAAGCATGATGTCCTGACTGGTAAAAGGATTCTTCCCTCAAGGATGAGCCGACACTTCTCAAGGAGATAAGGGGGAAATCAGTATGTCCTTTCCAAAGATTAAATCTCTGCACTGGCAATACAGGCTGCATAAACTTTTTGACAGCCTAATGCTTCAAGTTTCTGTTTTAAAGCATGTAGCGAACTGCCGGTCGTGACTACATCATCCAGCATCAGCACTTTGCGGTAACGCACACGGGTCTTTGTGGCAATCACAAACTGCTGGTCAATCTGATCCAGCCGTTCGATCCGGCTCAAGCCTTTTTGCGAATGTTGGGCCAGTCGTGCAACCGGTTGCCAGACTGGAATATTCAGCTGTTTTGCCAGGAGTTTCGCAAGCACCAAAGACTGGTTATACCCCCGTTCTGCCAAACGCTGATGGGAAATGGGCATCGGGACAATGGCTTGGATTTTGGGAAGTTTGAGACCGATAAGTGAGCCAGCAAGCAGATTTTGAAAGTGCAGCTGTTGTTCATATTTGAATTTTTGAATAATACGGTCCATCGGATAGGCATAATGACAGGCCACCTGAATCTCCATTTCCTGTCGTCGGATGGTCTGTTTCAACCAGGGCAATTGTTGCCAGCAATCTGTACAGACTGAATGATGACGTTGCTGGTCTATGCCACAAAGTACACAGGGGAAAAGGCTCTGCATGGCTTTGTGCAGTAAGGGGTGAATCAATTGCAGCATGTTTTCTTCTTCTTTTTATTTAACTTTATTTTGCACAGTTTATTGGTGGTTTCAAGATCGGCAGCATCCATGCCACTTATACGATAATAAATAACCGATTCAGCCTGTTATTTTATAGGTGTCTTACATTATTTTTATACATAGGCATAGCGAGGGGCTTCAGGTAACCAGCGTTTTAACAGGGCTTCTGCATTGTCTGGATAGTCTTTTAAGATTTGCTGCGCGACATAATGTGCCTGATTCAGCAAATGATCATCACGTTCTAACTTGGCGACCCGAAAGCCCATGTCCCCGGTTTGTTTTGTGCCGAGCAATTCACCCGGCCCGCGAATTTCCAGATCCTTTTCGGCAATGATAAAACCGTCATTGGTTTCACGCATAATGCGCAGCCGTTCCTGTCCATTTTGCGAAAGCGGATTTTTATATAGCAAGGCACAGAAACTGGCAGTCGCACCACGACCGACCCGACCGCGTAACTGATGTAACTGTGAAAGTCCCAAACGTTCGGCATTTTCAATTACCATGATGGAGGCGTTTGGTACATCCACGCCAACCTCAATGACCGTAGTGGCAATCAAGAGTTGCAGCTGATTGTCTTTAAACTGATGCATTACAGCCTGCTTTTCATCGGCTTTCATTTTGCCATGCACCAGACCAATGTTGAGCTGAGGAAAACGTTCCTTAATTTCCTGATAAGTCGCTTCAGCAGCCTGTGCATCCAGCGTTTCCGACTGTTCTACCAACGTGCAGACCCAGTAAGCCTGTTTGCCTTCAGCACAATTGCTAGCAATACGCTGTAGCACTTCTTCACGGCGGTCTAAAGGAATGGTGACGGTCTGAATCGGGGTACGGCCGGGCGGCAGTTCGTCAATCACCGAGGTATCCAGGTCACCATAAGCAGACATGGCGAGTGTGCGGGGAATCGGGGTGGCGGTCATCACCAGTTGATGCGGGGTTGTATTGTTGACGCCTTTATTACGAAGAGCCAGTCGCTGATCGACCCCAAAGCGATGCTGCTCATCAATAATCACCAGGCCGAGTTTGGCAAATTCGACATTTTCCTGAAACAGGGCATGAGTACCTACCACCAGATTGGCCGTGCCTTGTTTAATGGTTTGCTCAGCTGCTGCACGAGCTTTGCCTTTCTGTTTACCTGAAAGCCAGGATACATTCAGACCTAAAGGCTCAAACCATTTTTTAAAGTTCAGATAATGCTGTTCCGCCAGGATTTCCGTCGGTGCCATCAATGCCACTTGCCAGCCTTCTTCCAGTGCATGACAGGCAGCAACGCCAGCCACCAGTGTTTTACCAGCACCGACATCGCCCTGAACCAGACGCAGCATCGGCTTGTTCTGTTTTAAGTCCTGCACAATTTCTTTGGAGACCCGTTTCTGTGCACCGGTCATTTCAAAAGGCAAGCCAGCCAATAACTGCTTGGCAAAATTTTTACTTGGGCTAAAAGAGGGGGCGGCAATCTGCTGGATATAGGCACGCCGTGAGAGCAGACTGATCTGATGGGCCACCAGCTCTTCAAAAATCAGCCGCTGCTGGGCCGGATGAGAACCTTGCGCCAGCTGTAGCATATTGGCATTCAGTGGCGGTTCATGAATATATTGCAGTGCCTGTTTTAGCGCATAACCATTGGTGAATTTTTCTGGCAATAATTCAGGCAGCTCATCACTATGCTGTTTTAGTGCCTGTTTAACATATTCACGCAGCTTGGGCTGAGTTAAGCCTTCTGTTGCTGGATAAATGGCAGTAAGCTGGGTTTTCGGTAGGGGGGTATGTTCGGTAATCAGTTGAATTTCAGGATGATACAGTTCCAGACCACGTGCACCGACACGAACTTCACCAAAAATGCGCAAGCGGTTGCCGACTTTAGCTCGATCGGTCAGGGCTTTATAGACATGGTAAAAACGCAAGGTGACTTTGCCAAAATCATCCTGGAGCTGTATGGCCATGGATTTACGCTTACCTGGTGGAAAATCAACCCCTTTCACAATACCTTCCAGCAAATAGCTACGCCCCACGGATAATTGGTTCATGGAGATGATCGTGCTACGATCTTCATAATCACGCGGTAGATGAAACAGCAAATCATCTGTCGTAAAAATATTCAGTTTTTCCAGTAGTGCAGCAGAGGCAGTTCCTACCCCTTGCAATTGATGGACTGCAGCCATGTCCCCTCAACTTGAGTTAAATCATCAGGTGCTTAATGCATATATTATTTATAGGTTATGGTCAAACCTCTACCCGGGTTGCTAAACAATTATTTCAGCAAGGGCACCAAATTACCACAATCAGCCAAAGTCCGAAAACTGATGTTTATGCAAATCATCTAATTCAGGATGTGCATCAGCTTGATTTGACTCATCTTGAACCTGTGGATTGGGTCTATGTTTTATTGTCGCCGTCACAAAGTTCTGTGGAAGGCTATCAACAGACTTATGTCGATTCAGTGGCTCCGATTGTTCAAGCCTTAAAGTCCCATCCAGTGCAAAAAATTGTGGTGGTGTCATCAACCCGGGTCTATGGTGAAAATGCGGGCGAGCGTATTGATGATGAATCTGTTATTCAACCTGTAGATGAGCAGGGGCGATTACTCTGGAAAATGGAGCAACTCTATCAACAGGCATTCACTGAACGCTGTGTGGTGATCCGTCCTACAGGAATTTATGGCACGTCCGTGGCAAGAATGATCAAGCTGGCTGCAACGACCCAAAACTATCCTCAAATTCACTGGTCTAACCGGATTCATATTGATGATTTGGCCCAGTTTTTAGTGCAGTTGATTCACGTGGAACATCCAGAAACGTCCTATATTGTCACCAATAACCAGCCTCTACCTTTACACGAAGTGATTCAGTGGTTTCAGCGGCAACTCAATTTGCCTGAACTGGTTGTAGCAAGTCCGAAGGAAACAGGTAAACGGATTTTTGCTACACGGATGAGGGAAAGTGGATTTCAGCTAGAGCATGAGGATTGTTTTAGTGATTATGCGGAATTATTAAAGACGGAGTGAATGTCACCTTGGTATTTGAAGTCCCTCCTCCCTATGGGAGGAGGTTAGGAGGAGGGTTCTTTAATTAACCTCTCCCTAGCCCTCACTTGCGCTTTATAATAGCTCAAGTAGAGTATTTAACAGACCTCTCCCTAGCCCTCTCCTAAAAGGCATAGGTATCTACACAATTTCCGAGCTTTGCGTTAAATTGAAGAGCATGCTCTTCAATTTCACATCTCTGGTCTGGATCAGCGTCTTGTCAAACGCTATAACAGCCTTGTAAAACTCAATATGAATCCTCTTGCTTCACTTGCTCCCGCAATCAAAGACCTAGCCTCTACCCAAAAGTCGAGTTTCTCAACTACACAGGCAGTTTGGCGATTCCTGAATAATGATAAAATCTCTTTTAGTCAATTAAACCAGCCGATTAAGCTTCTTGCATGCGAACAGATCAAGACATCACCGCATCAGTATGCATTAATCGTTCATGACTGGTCTCAGCTGCAGTATGTGAAGCACAATCATAAGGTTCAGCGTCTTCAAAGAACACAGGTGAATTCAGGCTATGAATTGCAAAGCAGTTTACTTGTCGATGCATCATCAGGGCTCCCGATTGCGCCATTAGCTCAGACGCTAACAGATGCATCCGGCTGTTACTCTACATTCAGTGAACAATACAGCGAGCGCAAGTCCCATTTGGACTCACTCGCAGAACAAATTAAAACGATTGAACAGTATCCGATTGAGAAAACAAAAGTCCATATCATTGACCGTGAAGGAGACTCGATTGCCCACTTGAGGGAAATCAGCAGCCATGGTTTTAAATGGTTGATCCGGGCCAAAGAAAGCCATCGGATTGAGCATCAAGGGGAAACCTACAAAGTTGCAGAAGCCGCAGAAAAAGTAGTAACTCAGCAGGTTAAGCCGATTGCTTATAAAGGAAACCGGCATATGCTGCATGTTGGAGAAACCGATATTCGGATAACGCGTGCAGCAAAGCCGAAGAGAAAAGACGATTCAGGCCAACGGGTTACTCCCCAGCCAGGCAAGGCGGTTGCAGCCAGATTAATTGTTGCTGTGGTGAAAGATGCTCAAGGTAAAACAGTCGCGAGATGGTCGCTGATCAGCAATGTTTCTTCAGAGATTGATGCGGTAGAACTAACCACCTGGTATTACTGGCGCTGGACAATTGAGTGCTATTTCAAGCTTCTCAAGCAGGCAGGCCATGACGTTGAATCATGGCTTCAGACCACACCTGCAGCGATTTTAAGACGGCTCCTGATCAGCAGTATGGCGTGTGTGCTGACTTGGCGAATACAGCGTTCTGAAGATGAACAAAATCAGAAAATTCGTATATTTCTGGCCCGTCTTTCAGGCCGACAGCAGAAGAGAGGTAAGTTGGAAAGTGCACCTGCAATATTGGCAGGACTTTCGATTTTACTGAACACTCTTCAACTGCTCTCGGAATATTCAATAGATGAACTGAATGAAATCGCAACAATTGCATTAGGTACCTAAAGATGTGTAGATACCTATGCCTAAAAGGAGAGGGAACGGAGAAGGAAGATTATTTCTTCTTGCGTTTTAAACGGCGTTTCGCCTGTTGCGCTGCAACGGCATCCAAAGCTTCTTTTAACTCTTCATCGCTGAAGGCGGTAATGTGCTGAAGCATCTGCAAGGTCACATCATCCAGTACCAGATTGGCGTACTGTGCAACGTTCTGGAAGTTCTCGTCAAACACAATGGCGTTATCTTCATTGTTACGGATATAGCCCTGCTGAGTCAGCACTTTAATGAAACTCTGGAACAGCGATTTATCAAAGAACTCCGGTGAGTTGAATTCATACAATACCGACAGACGTTGACCAACCAGATGACTGAGCTCTTCCACCTGACGGGTAGAGATGTTGCCTGAACCACGCTGGGTGATTAAAGTCAGGGTCATGTAGTAACGCTCCAGACTTTGCATCACAGGGGCAGCAAGCACTACCAGCTGATTGTGATCTTCTGAATTTGGTGCAGGGGAAAGCAGGTTGCCCTCGCTATCTTCAGAAATCAGTTTGGCCTGAATCAGCGCTTCTGCATAAGCACAGATCTGATCTTTCAGCTCTTCATCTTTCCATTTTAGGAACAATTCCGCTTTCAGGAATGGATAAAGGGTGCGAATGACATTGATCAAATCACCACGGCGAATCGAACCATTATGTTCTACCAGTGCAGCAATCAGTGACGGCAACACGAAGGCATGCAGAATGTTGTTACGGAAATAAGTCAGCAATACTGCCTGATTGTCTTCAATGGCAATGATATCACCCAGGACATGCTTCACACGTTTAATCAGTTTCAGTTTCAAACCGTAGGCAATAATTTCCTTGCCTGAAAGCGGTGTTACCTGAGTACGTGCATCATAAGGTAATGCAGTCAATAGCTTACGGTAGGCATCCAGTTGCTTGATGCAGATTTCTTCATCCAGCGTATGCTTAGGCGTAGCTAAAAGAATCAGTGAAAGCAGCGATACCGGATTGATCACCACAGCACGGTTAATGTTTTCCAGAATCGCATGCGCAGCACTGTTTACTGTATCAGACACTTCTTGCGGAATCGGATCATCATTCTTGGCAATTTTAATATTTTCCGCACCATGCTGTTTCAGCATGTCATCAAGGAATACCGGCTCACCAAAGTTCACATGCACTTGGCCAAAGATACGTTCGATTTTGCGCAGGGTTTTTACAATCCCCATGATCGACTCGGATTCTTTGTCTTTACCGTTCATTTCGCCGACATAGGTGGCACCTTCCATCAGGCGTTCGTAGCCAATATAGGTCGGTACAAACACGATCGGTTTGGAACGGCCACGCAAATGCCCGTGAACCGTCATGGCCAGCATACCGGTTTTTGCTGGCAGCAAACGTCCCGTGCGTGAACGACCGCCTTCAATAAAGTATTCCAGTGGGGTGTTACGGGAAAGAATGTTGAATAGATATTCTTTAAATACTGTGGTGTACAGACCATTACCACGGAAAGTACGGCGAATAAAGAAGGCACCGCCACCACGCAATAATTGTCCGACAAAAGGCATGTTCAAGTTATCGCCGGCAGCAATGTACGGCACCATCATGCCACGTTTATAAATCACATAAGACAGTAATAAATAGTCAATATGACTGCGGTGACAAGGGGTATAAATAATCTCGTAGTCTTTGGCCAGTTCCCGCACAGTACTGAAATTATGCACTTCTACGCCATCATAGAGCTGGGTCCATAAACGGGTCAGCGCCATATCGGCAAAACGCACGGCTGAATGCGAATAGTCCGATACAATCTCGTTTAAATAGCCAATGGCACGACGTTCAGCTTCAATCATGCTGATTTTGCCACGGATGCTTTCACGACGGATGGCATCCTGTACATCAGTGGATTTGATCAGAGAATGCATCACATTGCGACGGTCTGAAAGATCCGGTCCGAGTACGACTTCACGCTGACCATCTAAATAGTTGTTTAGTTTGTTAAGAATATACGTCGCAGGTGACAGGTTCGGATGGGTTTGTTTGGCAAATTCGATCAGCTGGCGTAAAGACTGCCCTTGATGGAATTCCAGATAGGATTGGCGACCATGCAGGCCAATATTCACCAGCTGTTTAACGGTACCTGGTGTTGCCCAGGTGTCGGTAAATAGTAGTTTCAGCCAGGAATCTTCTTTGTCTGGTGAACGTCCCCATAATACGGTAACCGGAATCAGTTCAATATCAACCTGAGGATGATGTTCCAGAATGTCGATCAGGCGCAATAAGCGTGGCGGAAAGGCATGCAGTGGCGGGTTGAGTAAATTGTTTTCATCATGATGCTGCAAGAACAGCACTGATGCTTTTTCTTTATGATCACCCACCACTAGCGGATCTAATGCCGGTGACAGTTTCAGACGGCGGGTTTCGCCATCGACAATCAACGCATTGCTACGTGAATAATTTTGTAATACATAGCACACCACTTTTTGCTGAACAGTTTGCTCTGTCCGGGAATTTACTTCTGTAGTTGTCGGTTCAGTAGGAACCTCACCAAGAACATGTGGGGTTACCACCAGGTCAAGCAGCTTACTGGAAAGCTGACGATAGATTTGACCAAAGCCACTCTTGGACATACATACTCCTACTTAAATGACCGAAACCACAGATTTTCTGAGGGGAAATAGTTTTGTAGTATTGTAATTGAAAACAATATGTCATTTTCTGACAAAATGCATATTGAGTGTTAAATTTTATCGTTAAAAATCGTATTTTTAGCGAATATTCAGCACAAATCGCGTGACAGGCCAGTCAGTTGAACTGTAGGGCTTTAGTCGGGATTTGTGGCAGAATAGCAATTATAGCTTAGCTGATTGATTGAAATTTTTCGCCTAGATTTTAGGTATCCCACATTAAAGCAGGTTGCTTATGAATGCCTTAACCCAAGAGCTGGTTGAATTACTAAGTCTTGAAAAAATTGAAGAAAATATTTACCGGGGGCAAAGCCGTAATCTGGTCGGTAAGCGGGTCTTTGGTGGGCAGGTGTTGGGGCAGGCCTTACGCGCGGCATCCTATACCGCAGATCGTCCGGCACATTCATTACATGCCTATTTTTTATATGGCGGAGATGTCAACGCACCGATTATTTATGAAGTGGACCGATTGCGTGATGGCAAGAGTTTTGTCAGTCGTCAGGTGCGTGCCATTCAGCATGGGCGGACGATTTTTACCGCCATGATTTCATTTGCCAGCCCGGAAGAAGGCTTGAATTATCAAATCTCCGAGCCGGAATATCCTGCGGTTGAAGACCTGAAAAGTGAAGCAGAGCTCAAAGCACAGCTGGTCGAATTTGTGCCGGAAAATGTGCGTGCCAGTTTTATGCGTGACCGTCATGTGGACATTCGTCCGGTCAATCCACAAAATCCATTCCAGCCACAGCCTGAAGCCCCATCATACGCTCACTATATCCGCACCCATGGTCAGATTTCCCAGAAGGTCGATGAAATTTCATTGCATCAGGCTATTGCGGCTTTCTACTCGGACTTTACCTTAATGACTACGGCTTTACGTCCACATGGTTTAAGTTATATTTCTCCGAGTCTGCAATGTGCCAGCATTGACCATGCCATGTACTTCCATAAGCCATTTCGTGTTGATGAGTGGATGCTCTATGATATGGAGGCCACCATTAGTGCCAGTTCGCGCGGACTGAATTTTGGCCGTATGTGGCAAAATGGCGAGCTAGTGTGCAGCACCACTCAGGAAGGTTTGATCCGCTTGCGTGAAATTGAAACCCAATAAGGCTCAAAATGGCATAAAAAACCGGAGCTGCTGTCCGGTTTTTTATGCTTGTCTTGATCATTGTGATTTAGTGGCAGCGAGGGATATCCTCGGAGATGTCTTTATGGCAGCCATGGTTTGGATGGGCAAATGCCAAGGGAATATGCAGAAGTAGCACGGTCATAAGCATGATTTTTTTCATATTGATTCTCTTTTAATTATTGGCTGAATGCGTATTTATTCATAAGCAGATTTTATGCCATCAGTTTAACGAAGTGTTGATGATTCAGACTAAGTGAGCCGCTGGCTTTTATTCATTTATGCTGAGCTTGTGACAAAAAATTCCTCGATTCTAAAAATAGGCCATGGCATAGTGCCTGACAGGACTTAATGATAAAAAGCATGTCGTGATGAGCTTAAATACACAAATATTGATTGCTGCGATTTTAGGGGTGGCATTCGGGTTTCTGTTAAACCTGTTTCCAAATACCCAGTTTTTCGATATCAGTCTCTATGGTTTGGGTCTGGCCAGCAGCATTTTTATTGGTTTATTAAAAATGCTGCTGATTCCCCTGATTTTCAGTTCGATTGTGGTCGGCGTTTCGAACTTGCAGGCCGGTGGACAGTTGGGGCGAGTCTGGAAAATCACTCTACTGTGCTGTGTCACCACCACCACCTTCGCACTCATTTTAGGCTTAAGCTGTGCCCATTTGTTTAATGTGGGCAAGGGTGTGGATATCGTGATGTTTCAGGATGCCATGAACAGTCATCAAACGCCTGATACCTTAACGCCATCGTCCTTTTTTACCAATTTCATTCAAAATACTTTAATTAACCCCTTTAAAGCCTTTGCCGAAGGCAATGTGCTGGCGGTAGTAGTATTTGCGCTGTTTATTGGGGTGGCGCTGGTTAAAGGCGGAGAGAATTTCCGCAGTGTACGCAAGTTAAGCCTGCAATTTTTTGACATCATGATGTTGATGATTAGCTGGATGATGAAGCTGGCACCGCTGGGTATTTTTGCCTTACTGGCAAAACTGATTTCAACCGAAGATGTTTCTGTATTAAGCCGTCTGGCCGAGTTCGCTGCCGTGGTGACAGGAACCACCATTTTCCATGGTGCAGTAGTATTGCCTTTGTTGCTCTGGATTTTTGGCAAGATGAGTCCGATCACTTTCTTTAAAGGGACACGGGCTGCGCTGATTACCGCATTTGCCACCAGTTCCAGTTCGGCTACCATGCCACTGTCGATGAAATGCGCGCAGGAAAATTTAAAGGTACGTCCACAAACCGCAGGCTTTGTCATTCCTTTGGGCACTCAGCTGAACATGGATGGCACGGCGCTGTATGAAGCTGCAGCAGCACTTTTTATTGCCAACCTGATGGGGCTGGACTTAAGTTTGGGTCAGCAACTGGTGGTCTGTGCAACCGCTATGATTGCCTCGCTGGGTGCGCCGGGTATTCCAAGTGCCGGTATGGTGACCATGATTATGGTGCTGCAATCAGTCGGTTTACCGGCAGAAGCCATTGCCATCTTACTGCCGATCGACCGTTTGCTCGATACCGTGCGTACCGTGGTCAATGTTCAGGGCGACATGATGATCAGTGTAGTGGTCGATCGTTATAGCCGTGAAGCGCAAGTTGATTAGTCTAGTTCCAAGCTAGGATTAAATACAATTTCCCAGACATGATCATCGGGATCTTGGAAATAACCTGCATAGCCGCCGTAAAAGGTGGCTTGTGCGGGTTTAATAATTCTGGCACCAGCATGTGCTGCCTGAGCCATGACCTGATCGACTTCCAGTGGACTATAGACATTTTGTCCCAAGGTCATTTGAGTGGCACACATTGGCGTCAGTTCCAGTCCGGTATCCTGTTGAATGCTGCTTTGCGGCCATAAAGCGAGTTTCAGGCCTGACTGTAGTTCAATAAAGGCCACAGCGCCATGTTCAAATTCCTGCCCCGTGATTCCTTCACAGTGTAGGCCCAAACCTTCACGATAAAACTGTAATGATTTTTCCAGATCGCGTACCCCAAGAGTAATGACTGAAATCCGTGCTTGCATAGGGTTGTCCTTATTGTTGTTTTCCTAGACTTTTATCTTAGAACAAATCAAAAGCAGGACATAAAGCCCGACTGTGTGGAAATTGTATACAGAAATTTTAGTGTTATATGGATGATAAAAAGGACTAGGTCACTTTGGGCAGATAAATAGGATTGCTCATGAATCAGCTGAGTTTGATGTTCCTTAAACGGGAGAGAAGTTTCATCATACTGTCTTTATTATTTTTCTGTGCAGTACTGTACTTGAGCTTAAGGTCAGTATGAAAAAAATGTCCCGCATTGTGATGAGCAATACAGGACACTGCAATATCAATGGATGAGGATTTTTGTCAGACAGACCCGATCAATCCGCTTGTCGGCTCTGATCGGTGGCATCTTCGGCAATTTCAGTCTCGCATTCTTCCTCTGCAACATCTAAAGATTCGAGTGGTTCATCCAGATCACCAAGGCTCGCTTCAGGAATGCTGTCCAGATCAAATTGTGTGGATTGCTCCAGGGTAAAGTTCAATCGGCCACCCATCACACTGGCCAGCTCTTCGAGGCCCTGCTTGTTGAGGGATGAAAACAACTGAATGGAGAAATCCAGCTTCATCTTTTTCAATGCCGCTTTCACTTCCTGCAAGGCTTTCGATGCCGGTCCACGATTCAGTTTGTCTGATTTGGTCAGCAAAACATGCACGAACAATTTACGTGAATAGGCCCATTCCAGCATCATCACGTCAAAATGTTGCAGTGGATGGCGAATATCCATCAGCAATACCAAGCCCTGCAGGCTTTTACGGTGAATCAGGTAATTTTCCAGTTCTTTTTGCCAGACAATTTTCATCGCTTCCGGTACGGCTGCATAACCATAACCTGGCAAATCGACCAGACGCTGTTCTGGATTACCCAGGCTGAAAAAGTTGATCATTTGGGTACGGCCCGGCTTTTTAGAGGCACGTGCCAGCTGCTTTTGGTTGGTTAAGGCATTAATGGCGCTAGATTTACCGGCATTGGAACGTCCGGCAAAAGCAACTTCATAACCGGTATCTTCAACACACAGGCTCAGCTTTGGCGCACTCATCAAGAATTCGGCTTTACGCAACCAGTTCAACGCGCGAACAGAGTACTCAGTAATGGCAGGATCAACTTTTTTCTCATAGCTGATCTTTTGCTTAGGCGCATGGGCTGTCTTACTGTTTTTGGATTTTCCTCTGCTGTGATGCATAACTCAACTTCAATAAATGATCTACAAGCGAACATTATAAAGGAAGTCGTTCGGTCAAGCGAACTTTGCAAGCGCAGGAATTAAAGATTGATCATCTGGATCGGGGATTGGGTGGTGTACTTGGCCGCAGGAGAGTTATTTAAAACCTGAGCCAGGGTGTATTGATCCAGACTAAGATAAAACTGTTCCAGTGCCAGATCAAGAATGCCTTTTAGACCGCATTGAGGACGCAGGACGCAAGGAGGGGTATTGCATTCGACAATCTGGTTTTCACCTTGCAGGATCCGCACGATTTGACCGAGGGGCATTTCAAGCGCTTCGGGGTTGAGCGCAATACCGCCGCCTTTGCCACGTGTGGTAATCAGCCAGTTCTGTTTGCCCATAAAGTGCACAATTTTCACCAAATGGTTTTTGGACACATGCAGGTCCTGAGCAATTTCTGCAATGGTATAAGGCATATCTCGCGGTTGGGCGATATAGATTAAAATACGCAAGGCATAGTCAGTGAATTTATTCAGTTGCATGATAATACTGATGTTTTTAAGTAAAAAATTAGGGTTAGTCTAGCATAACCAGACTAACCCTCTCTTTATTTTATGCTGACCCAGCGGGTTAGTGCTTAACGCCACCTGTGCCAAACGCTTCACTGTGAATATTTTCAGCAGGAATGCCGCGAGCAACCAGCGCCTTTTGCTGTTCAGCCATAAATGGCATTGGGCCGCAGAGATAGTAGTCGGCATTGACAGGTAACAATGCGCTATCCATGTTGCTTAAGTCCAGGCGACCGGCAACATCATAATCCTCACCTAATTTATCGCCTGGATGCGGGAATTCATAAGCGGTAAATGTGCTGAGGCGCGGATATTTTGCTTTTAAGTCCTGAATGTGCTGATGCATTGCATGCACTTGTTTGCTACGGCAGGCATGGATGAATGTCACAGGTTGTGGCATATCCAGCGTCACCAGCTGATTCAGCATGGCAATCATTGGAGTCAGGCCTACACCGCCACTGATAAACACATTACGCTTATTTGGGTCAATCAGGTAAAAGTTACCTGTTGGTGCAGAAACTTCAATTTCTGAACCCTCTGGCAGGCTATGTAAAGTATTCGATACCCAACCTGGAACCATGTCGCCTTTTTGGTCTTCACGTTTTACCGAGATGCGTAAATAGTCCGCTTGCGGGCTAGTTGAAAGCGTATATTGACGAGGTTGTTTCAAGCCAAGTTCTTCAACGAAAACACGCACGGAAATATATTGGCCCGCTTCGTATTTTGGCAATGCACCGCCATCGACAGGTTGCAGATAGAAAGACGTGATTTCATCGCTTTCAACTACTTTTTTGGCAATTTTAAAATTGCGCCAGCCTAACCAGCTGCCTTTGGTTTGTTGATGCTGATCGTAAATGGCTTTTTCGGTGCTGATGAACAGGTCTGCCAGTTGACCATAAGCTGCTGCCCAAGCGCCAATGAGTGGATCGTCCATTGAAATGCTTAGAACTTCACTGATGGAATGAAGCAGGTTTTCACCAACAATATTATAGTCAGGGGCTTGAATGTTCAGGCTAACGTGTTTGTGTGCGATTAACTCAACTACAGGCAAAAGCACAGAAGGATCTTCAATGTTTTCAGCATAAGCCAACACGGCGCCTGCAAGAGCTTGTGCCTGTGCACCACTGCGCTGGTGCCCCATATTAAATGTTTCTTTTAGATCTGGATTATTGCCCAACATACGGTTATAAAAATAACCAGTTAATGCTACGCCATTTTCACGGAGTACAGGAACAGTGGCTTTTACTAGGTCAATTTGCTGCGGAGTCATGTTTGATCTCTCATGGCTGTTATTTATAAGATGTATTAAAAATACATGTTATAAAATCTTTTTACAACACCTATTTTTGGTTAAACCATAAAAAAATTATGGAATATAAGAATATCCGATGGTTTGATTGCTTTTGATTTGTAAACCAGATTATTTTCTGCCATTAGTAAATCTTCTAAATAGCGGACTATTTTGCCCGGTCGAGTCTCCTAAGTTGCTTGTAGCACGGGTGGCAAAAGTATAGGCAGTATCTTGAATCAGCTTTTTATACTGTTGGGCGGTACGTTCAGCATGTTTTTTCAGCTCTAGTGTTAGGTGCTGTTGGCGTAGCTGTTGTGTGGACAGAACTTCTGCTTCGCTGGGTTACTGTTTTCTAAAGCGGTTTTTCTTTTTTGTTTGATGCACTTGCTGCTACTTGGTTTTGTAACTTTTCAATAGACATTCAAAATCCAGACTTTGTTTATCCATGCTGGTAATTACGCTATGGCTGATCAGTAGGTTACATTTTTCAGGCTGCATTGAATTAATTGGATTAAAGGAAGAGTAAGCGGGTATTCGGCCGCAGCCAAAAATACCAGCCTCCCCATAGGTAAATTTTTCTGTCAAACACGAGGATCATCTTTTTACCAGTTCCGACTGCCCCGGCAATCAAACCGTGGTGCCGGAAAAAATTGTGAATGTAAAACAATTTTTGGGTGTGTACTGGTAGCATTTTCCTGACGCTGATGATAGGTAGATCCTTTTTATTCTTTAATTTTTTGCTGGTTTAACTGCTGTAATGCCTGTTTGATATCCTGGATTAAATCTTGAGAATGTTCGAGTCCGATACAAAAACGGACTAAAAGTCCTTCTTTTAAGTGGGAATGTTCCAGTACACGCATATCTTTCAGGTTGTACAGCATGACCAGACTGATCGGTCCGCCCCAGCTAAAGCCCAGTTTAAACAGTTCCAGTGCATCGCAGAAGCGACGGATATCTTCCAGGGTATATTCGGGCTTAAAAATCACACTGACCAGACCGGCACTGTGTTCTTCCTTACAAATTTCTTTCCAGTATTGATGTCCGGCTGATTCAGTATCGGCAGGATGTAGCACTTGGACAAATTCTGATTGCTGTTTGAGCCAGTCCAGCAGTGTTAGACAGCTTTCAGACTGGTGTAGATAGCGCACCTGCATTGAAGCCAAACTACGTTGTACCTGTGCCACATCATCACCCGACACACTAATCCCCTGAATGGCATGCATCCGGAATAATTGATGATGCAGTTTCTGGTCACAGGTCACTACTGAACCCATCAAGATGTCACCGCCACCACTTGGATATTTGGTTAATGCATGTACAGTCACATCTACACTTAAATGCTCATCGCCAAAATCGAAGGCATTAAAAGCCAGCCCTGCACCCCAGGTATTATCCAGTGCTGTCAGTATGTTATGCGCTTTGGCTTTTTTCACCAGATTGATCAGGTCGGGAAATTCCAGGGTCACGGAACCTGCTGCTTCCAACCAGATGAGTTTGGCTTTATCGGTAGGCTGGAAAGTCTCTGCATCAATCGGGTTATACACTTTAATGCTAATACCATAACGCGTTTGCAGGTTATGCAGGTGTTCCATATTTGGACCATAAATGTTGTCTGCCACCCAGACTTCATCCCCCTGGGCAAGAAAACATGAATTCACTAAATTAATAGCCGACAAGCCACTTGGTGCCAGCAGGCAATATTTTCCGCCTTCGATCTGGGCAATATTGTCACCTAAAGTAAAGGTTGTAGGTGTGCCGTGGGTGCCATAACTATAATCATAATCATCGCTCCAGTGGCGATTAAACAGTGCATCGGTGTTCTCAAAAATAATCGTCGATGCACGAAACACGGGAGGTTGAACGGTAGAAATATATTGTGGGGCTTTTCGTGGTGCGTGAATGAGGGCTGTTTGTGAGTTTTTTTTCAAGGTGATGCTCTAAGTCGTACCAAAATTAGTCTTAGCTTAAGAGAAACACGCGGATTAGGCTATATAAATGCCGAAATGTATAGAAACCTTAATTTACGCCTAAAGTTGGCTTCATTCTTGCTAAAACTATGGCAGAGCTAAAACAATAGGCGGAGGCGCATGAAGTCGCATTTAAGAGTACATTATTTTCAGCATATTGCTGGTGAAGGGTTCGGCAGTTGTTATCAATTCTTAAAACAGCATCACGCTAAAATTACCGCAACGGAATTTTTTGCCTTACCTGTAGATCGACCACTTGATATCGAGGCTTTGCCGCAAGTGGAAGATGTAGATTTGCTCATCATTATGGGTGGAGCAATGAGTGTTAATGATGAAGCAAATTATCCCTGGTTAAAAGTAGAAAAGCGCTGGATCAGGCGTTATTTATCTATGGGTAAACCGGCCATTGGTTTGTGTCTGGGCGGGCAATTGATTGCCAATGCTTTGGGGGCGGCGGTCAGGCGCAATGAACAGCAGGAGTTAGGTTTGACAGAGGTACGTAGGGTGAAGCATGTGTCTGAAGAGTGTTTTGAGTTGCCAGAACAGTTTAAGGTCATGCAATGGCACAGTGAAACCTTTGAAATCCCGAAAGGCGCTATTCATCTGGCGGAAAATGATGCCTGCCGCAATCAAATGTATCAAATTGGAAAAAATGTCTTGGGATTTCAATTTCATCCTGAAATAACCCCGGAGGTACTGCAACTGTTTTTAGAAAATGATGAAGAGTTAGAGAGCTTTTCCGGTCAATATGTGCAAACGGAACGTCAATTAAAAAGTATGTCAAAAAGTGACTTTATTAAAGGAAATCAAATACTAAACCAGGCAATAGAGTACGTTTTACAAAAAACAGCATGCTGAGTTATTTTTAAACAAAATACTAAAAGGATAAACAGAAAAAAAGAGGAAAAAGTTAAAAAGGGATTTGCTTAAGCGTTAAACAATCGCTATAATGGGCGACCCTTTGATGAAAGGGGGTTGGCTACGAATAAAGTAGTTAACATCGTGACAGTCGTGGCATCGATCATGACCTTAGTGATAATTCACTGCTCTTGACACTTGCCCACATAAAGTGGGGTGAGATGCGTCAAGAGTGATTCTTTATATATATTTGGCTTGGAGTTAACTGGTATGTCTAACCAGAGAATTCGTATCCGTCTTAAGTCTTTTGATCACCGTTTAATTGATCAATCAGCTCAAGAGATCGTAGAAACAGCAAAACGTACTGGCGCACAAGTGTGTGGTCCAATCCCGATGCCTACTCGCATCGAACGTTTCAACGTTTTAACATCACCACACGTTAACAAAGATGCGCGTGACCAATACGAGATCCGCACTTACAAACGTTTGATCGACATCGTTCAACCTACAGATAAAACTGTTGATGCATTGATGAAGTTGGATCTTGCAGCTGGTGTTGATGTTCAGATCGCTTTGGGTTAAGGCTTTCGGTTAATTAACGCTCTAAGTTAATTAGGCCGCTTTTTTAGAGGTTTATGCACATGGCTATTGGTTTAGTCGGTCGCAAGTGCGGTATGACTCGTATCTTTACAGATGCTGGTGTTTCTGTACCTGTAACAGTGATTGAGGTTGATCCTAACCGCATCACTCAAATCAAAACGCTTGAAACTGATGGTTATCAAGCGATTCAAATCACTACTGGTGAACGTCGCGAATCTCGCGTAACTAACGCTCAGAAAGGTCACTTCGCTAAAGCGGGTGTTGCTGCTGGTCGTCTGGTTCAAGAATTCCGCGTATCAGAAGCTGAGCTTGAAGGTCGTGAAGTTGGCGCTACTATCGGTGTAGATCTGTTCACAGTAGGTCAAATTGTTGACGTAACTGGCCAGTCTAAAGGTAAAGGCTTCCAAGGTGGTGTTAAGCGTTGGAACTTCCGTACTCAAGACGCTACTCACGGTAACTCTGTTTCTCACCGTGTTCTGGGTTCTACAGGTCAAAACCAGACTCCTGGTCGCGTGTTCAAAGGCAAAAAAATGGCTGGCCATTTAGGTGCTGAACGCGTAACTACACAGGGTCTTGAAATCGTTGCTATCGACGCTGAACGTTCAGTTCTGGTTGTTAAAGGCGCGGTTCCTGGTGCTACTGGTGGCGACGTAACTGTTCGTCCTACGATCAAGGCCTGAGGGGAAATAACGTGAATTTAAATACTGTTTCCGGCTCTGCTGTTGAATTATCTGAAGTTGCTTTCGGTCGTGAATTTAACGAAGCTCTTGTACACCAAGTTGTTACAGCTTACTTAGCTGGTGGTCGTCAAGGTTCGAAAGCTCAGAAATCACGTGCTGACGTATCTGGCGGTGGTAAAAAGCCATTCCGTCAAAAAGGTACTGGCCGTGCGCGTGCTGGTTCTATTCGTAGCCCGATCTGGGTAGGTGGTGGTAAAACTTTTGCTGCTCGTCCACAAGATTGGTCTCAAAAAGTTAACCGTAAAATGTACCGCGGTGCTATGCAATGCATCCTGGCTGAACTTGTTCGTCAAGATCGCTTGGTTTTAGTTGAAGAGTTTGCTGTTGCTGCTCCAAAAACTAAAGAGTTGCTTGCAAAACTTAACGACTTGAATGCTACTCGTGCATTAATCGTTACTGATGCTGTTGATGAGAACTTGTATCTTGCTGCACGTAACATTCCACACGTTGATGTGGTTGATGCTGCTGCAATTGATCCTGTTAGCTTGATCGCGTTCGACAAAGTTGTTATGTCTGTAGCTGCTGCTAAGAAAATTGAGGTAGAACTCGGATGAACAACGAACGTATCTATCAAGTCCTGCAAGGACCTGTATTCTCAGAAAAAGCACAAGTTTTAGGTGAAACTGCTGGTGTTCAAGTTTTTAAAGTTGCATTAAATGCAAACAAACTTGAAATCAAAAAAGCAGTGGAACAACTCTTTGGTGTTCAAGTTGTTAAAGTTAACACAACGATCACTAAAGGTAAGACTAAACGCTTTGGTAAAACATTAGGACGTCGTTCTGATGTTAAAAAAGCATACGTCACCCTGAAAGCTGGCCAAGATGTTGAAATGGCTGACTTGGGCGATACCGCTGAAAGCGCAGCGGAATAAGGACGAGAATTATGCCTATTCAAAAATGTAAGCCAACGTCACCAGGACGTCGCTTTGTAGAGAAAGTCGTTCACGACCATCTTCACAAAGGCGCGCCTTATGCTCCGTTGGTTGAAGCTAAAAAACGTACTGGTGGTCGTAATAACAACGGTCACATTACAACTCGTCACGTTGGTGGTGGTCATAAACAACACTACCGTATCGTTGACTTCAAACGTAACAAAGACGGCATTCCAGCTGTAGTTGAACGTATTGAATACGATCCTAACCGTACAGCTCATATTGCTTTATTAAAATATGCTGACGGTGAACGTCGTTACATCATTGCGCCTAAAGGTTTGCGTGCTGGTGATAAAGTACAATCTGGTAACGATGCTCCAATTCGTCCAGGTAACTGCTTGCCACTTCGCAACATGCCTATCGGTTCTACTCTTCACAACATCGAACTTAAAATCGGTAAAGGCGCGCAATTAGCTCGTTCAGCTGGTACTTCTGTTCAGTTGTTGGGTCGTGACGGTTCTTACGCTATCGTTCGTTTACGTTCTGGTGAAATGCGTAAAATTCACGTTGAATGCCGTGCTGTTTTGGGTGAAGTTTCTAACTCAGAAAGCAACCTTCGTTCACTAGGTAAAGCTGGTGCATCACGCTGGCGTGGTGTTCGTCCTACCGTTCGTGGTATGGCGATGAACCCAGTTGACCATCCACACGGTGGTGGTGAAGGGCGTAACAAAGGTATTCAACCTGTAAGCCCATGGGGTCAAAAAGCTAAAGGGTACAAGACACGTACCAACAAGCGTACGACTAAGATGATTATTCGCGACCGTCGCGTTAAGTAACAAGTAAAGGAATCTGACAATGCCTCGTTCTCTGAAAAAAGGCCCATTCGTCGATGCGCACTTGTTCGCTAAGGTTGAAGCGGCTGTAGCGAGTAACTCTCGCAAGCCGATCAAAACTTGGTCGCGTCGTTCGATGATTCTCCCAGATTTTGTTGGTCTAACAATTTCTGTTCATAATGGTCGTAACCATGTTCCAGTGATTGTATCTGAACACATGGTTGGTCATAAACTCGGTGAATTCGCGCCAACTCGTACCTATCGTGGTCACGGTGTTGACAAGAAATCTAAACGTTAAGGTGCGATGATGGAAGTTACTGCTAAATTACGCGGTGCCGCTATCTCGGCACAAAAAGCACGTTTGGTTGCAGATCTGATCCGTGGCAAATCTGTTGCTCACGCTTTAAATATCTTGAACTTCAGCAACAAAAAAGCTGCAGTTTTAGTTAAAAAAGCGTTGGAATCTGCGATTGCAAACGCTGAACATAATAACAGTTTAGATGTAGACGACCTTACAGTATCTACGATTTACGTTGACGAAGGCATCAGCCTTAAACGTATTATGCCACGTGCTAAAGGCCGTGCAGATCGTATTACTAAGCGTACTTGTCACATCACCGTTAAGGTAGGGGTTTGATATGGGTCAGAAGGTTCATCCAATCGGTATCCGCCTAGGTGTTGTGAAACGTCATAACGCTAACTGGTATGCGAATCCGAAACAATACGCTGAATACTTGCTTAAAGATTTGCAAGTTCGTGAGTTTTTAATTAAAAAACTTAAGAATGCAATGATCAGCAATATTCTTATCGAACGTCCTACAGGCGCTGCTAAAATTACTATTAGCACTGCTCGTCCTGGTATCGTTATCGGTAAAAAAGGCGAAGACATTGAAAAATTACAACGCGAATTAACATCTATTATGGGTGTTCCTGCGCAAGTAAGCATCAACGAAATCGATCGCCCAGACTTAGACGCTCGTTTAGTTGCTGAAGCGATCGCTTCTCAATTAGAGAAACGTGTAATGTTCCGTCGTGCTATGAAGCGTGCGGTTCAGAACACGATGCGTGCTGGTGCTAAAGGTATCAAAGTTGAAGTTTCTGGTCGTTTAGGTGGTGCTGAGATTGCTCGTACTGAGTGGTATCGTGAAGGTCGTGTACCTTTGCATACGCTTCGTGCAGACATCGACTACGCTACTATGCGTGCTGAAACGACTTACGGTACGATTGGTGTTAAAGTTTGGATTTTCCGTGGTGAGATTTTAGGTGGCATGAAACAAGTCATGAACCCTGCTCCTGCTGAAGAACGTCCAGCTAAACGCGGTCGCGGTCGTGGTGAAGGTCAAGAGCGTCGTGGTCGTCGCAATGATCGTTCTGCTGAAAAAGGAGAATAATCCATGTTGCAACCTAAACGTACTAAATTCCGCAAAGTGCAAAAAGGCCGTAACACTGGTCTAGCACACCGTGGTAGCACAGTATCTTTCGGTACTATCGCACTTAAATCTATTGAACGTGGTCAAATGACTGCGCGTCAAATTGAAGCTGCGCGTCGTACAATTAGCCGTCGTATTAAACGTGGTGGTAAGATCTTTATCCGTGTTTTCCCGGACAAGCCAATTACTGAAAAACCATTAGAAGTTCGTATGGGTAAAGGTAAAGGTTCTGTGGAATACTGGGTTTGCCAAATCAAACCAGGTAAAGTCTTGTACGAAATTGATGGTGTTAACGAAGAATTGGCTCGTGAAGCATTTACGCTTGCAGCTGCTAAACTTCCGTTTAAAACCACTATCGTGACTCGGACGGTAATGTAATGAAAACTAAAGATCTACGTGAAAAATCGGTAGAAGAGTTGACAGCTTTGCTTGATGAGCAACAGCTTAACCAATTCCGTCTTCGTATGGCTAAGGCAACTGGTCAATTGGGTAAATCGCATGAAGTTGCGCTTACTCGTAAGACTATTGCTCGTATCAAGACACTCCTTACCGAAAAACAGGGGAACGGACAATGAGTGAACAAACAGTTCGCACGTTAACCGGTAAAGTTGTAAGCGACAAAATGGACAAGTCTATTGTTGTGCTTATTGAACGCCGCGTTCAACACCCGTTGTATGGCAAATCAATCCGCCGTTCAACTAAATTACACGCTCATGATGAGAACAATGTTGCTAAAACTGGCGACGTAGTGACCATTAAAGAAAGCCGCCCAATTTCTAAAACTAAGTCTTGGACTTTAGTTGAAGTGATTGAAGCAGCTGCTGAGTAATTAGACGTTCTTGTTGCATCATCGGTTAATTTCGAGTACTCTTTGAGCCTTTCGAAATGTGACCGGTGATGCTCGGTTTTGGAGTAGGGCAATGATTCAAACCGAAAGTATGCTCGACGTAGCAGACAACAGTGGTGCTCGCCGCGTACAATGTATTAAAGTACTTGGTGGTTCACATCGTCGTTATGCTTCTGTTGGCGACATTATTAAAGTTACTGTAAAAGAAGCTATTCCACGCGCACGTGTTAAAAAAGGTGACGTGATGAATGCTGTAGTTGTACGTACAAAATTTGGTATCCGTCGTCCAGACGGTTCAGTGATTCGTTTCGACGATAACGCTGCTGTAATTTTGAACAACAACAAAGCGCCGATTGCAACTCGTATTTTCGGACCAGTGACTCGTGAACTTCGTACTGAACAGTTCATGAAAATCATTTCATTGGCTCCTGAAGTTCTATAAGAGGCACTCATGGCTAAGATTAAAAAAGGCGATCAAGTAATTGTGATCGCAGGTAAAGAAAAAGGCAAACAGGGTACTGTGTTGTCAGTTTCTAATGACCGCGTTAAGGTTGAAGGCCTTAACTTGGTGAAGAAGCATCAAAAGCCTAACCGAGCTACTGGCGCTGAAGGCGGCATCGTAACTCAAGAAGCTGAGCTTCATATCTCAAACGTGGCAATTTTTAATGCTACAACCCAAAAGGCTGACCGTGTTGGTTACCAAACGATTGAAGGCGTGAAAACTCGCGTTTATAAATCTAACGGTGAATCAGTGGCGGTAGCGAAGTAATAGGTTGAAATAGGCAATGGCCAGACTTAAAACACGTTACAACGACGTACTTAAAGCTCAGTTACAAGAGCAATTGGGCGTTAAAAATGTGATGGAGATTCCTCGCATCACTAAAATCACCATTAATATGGGTGTTGGTGCAGCATCAGCTGACAAGAAATTGTTAGATGGCGCTCTTTCTGATATGCAAGCGATTGCTGGTCAAAAACCAGTTCTTACTCTAGCTCGCAAATCAATCGCTGGTTTCAAAATCCGTGATGGTTGGCCGATTGGTTGTAAAGTTACTTTACGCGGCGAACAAATGTACGAATTCTTAGACCGTTTGATCTCTATCGCGATCCCTCGTATTCGTGACTTCCGCGGTTTTTCTGCGAAATCATTTGATGGTCGTGGTAACTATTCGATGGGTTTGAAGGAACAAATCATGTTCCCTGAAATCGATTTCGATAAGATTGATCGTATTCGTGGTATGGATATTACCATTACTACGACTGCTCGCACCGATGACGAAGGCCGTGCGCTTATGCGTGCATTCGGCTTCCCGTTCAAATAAGAGGTCGATATGGCTAAGAAAGGTATGATTAATCGCGAATTGAAACGCGAAAAAACAGTTGCTAAATTTGCTGCAAAACGTGCTGAATTAAAGGCTACGATTGCAAATGTAAATGCGAGCGACGAAGAACGTTTCGATGCGATGATGAAGTTACAGGCATTACCACGTAATGCGTCTCCAGTACGTCTACGTAACCGTTGTGGTTTAACTGGTCGTCCTCATGGTTACTTCCGTAAGTTCGGTTTAAGCCGTAACAAATTACGCGATACAGTAATGCAAGGTGATGTACCGGGCGTTGTTAAGGCAAGCTGGTAAGGAGCACTATAAATGAGTATGCAAGATACCGTTGCCGACATGTTAACCCGTGTTCGTAACGCACAAATGGCAAAGAAACAAACTGTTTCTATGCCAAATTCTAAGTTGAAGGTTGCAATTGCAAACGTACTTCAACAAGAAGGTTATATTTCAAACGTAGAAGTTGCAGATGCTGAAGGCAAACCAACTTTAACACTTACGTTAAAATATTTTGAAGGCAAACCAGTTATCGAAACTGTGAAACGTGTAAGCCGTCCAGGTCTACGTCAGTATCGCGGTAAAGATGCACTTCCTAGCGTTAAGCAAGGTTTGGGTATTGCAATTGTTTCTACAAGCAAAGGCATCATGACTGATCGCGCTGCACGTGCTGCGGGCATCGGTGGTGAAGTTATTGCTTTTGTTTCTTAATAGGTGATTCCTCATGTCTCGTGTGGCTAAAGCCCCAGTAACTGTACCTAACGGTGTAACAGTTACTCAGAACGGCCGGCAGGTCGAAGTGAAAGGCAGCAAAGGTACATTGTCTTTCAACCTGCATGCGCTGGTCGAGCTAAAACAGGAAGAAGGTCAACTTCAAATTGCTCCTAAAGCTGAGTCGAAAGACGCTTGGATGCAAGCTGGTACTGCTCGCGCTGTGTTAAACAACCTTGTAAAAGGTGTTAGCGAAGGTTTCGAACGCAAGTTACAACTTATCGGTGTTGGTTATAAAGCTGCGGTTAAAGGTAACGTTGTTAACCTTAACCTTGGTTTCTCTCACCCGATTGATTACAACCTTCCAGAAGGTGTAACTGCTGAAACTCCTACAGCGACTGAAATCATTCTTAAATCTGCTGATAAAGCAGCTTTAGGTCAAGTTGCTGCAGATATCCGTGGTTACCGTCCACCAGAGCCTTATAAAGGTAAAGGTGTTCGTTATTCTGACGAAGTTGTACTTCGTAAAGAAGCTAAGAAGAAATAAGGCGCGAGGTTCTTATGAACGAAAAGAAACAATCCCGTTTGCGTCGTGCGAAAAGCACACGCTTGCACATTCGTGCATTGGGTGCGACTCGCTTGTGTGTAAACCGCACACCGCGTCACATCTATGCTCAAGTTATCTCAGCAGATGGTGGCAAAGTTTTAGCTCAAGCTTCAACTTTAGATGCTACTTTACGTGCTGGTACAACTGGTAACGTTGATGCGGCTCAAAAAGTGGGTGCTTTAATTGCAGAACGTGCGAAAGCAGCTGGCGTAACTAAAGTTGCATTTGACCGTTCTGGTTTCAAATATCATGGTCGTATCAAAGCCTTGGCTGATGCTGCTCGTGAAAACGGCTTGGAGTTCTAATCATGGCTAAAGTTGAACAAAACGAAGGTCTTGTTGAAAAGCTGGTTGCCGTTGATCGTGTAGCCAAAGTTGTTAAGGGTGGTCGTATCTTCTCTTTCACAGCACTAACTGTTGTGGGTGATGGTAATGGTCGCGTAGGTTTTGGTCGTGGTAAAGCACGTGAAGTTCCAGCTGCTATTTCTAAAGCACTTGAAGCTGCACGTCGTAACATGATTACTGTTGAGCTTGTTAACGGTACTGTACAACACCCTATTAATGCTCGTCATGGTGCAAGCCGCGTTTACATGCAACCTGCTTCTGAAGGTACTGGTGTAATTGCTGGTGGTGCTATGCGTGCAGTTCTAGAAGCTGTTGGCGTACATAACGTATTGACAAAATGCTATGGTTCTACAAACGCTGCTAACGTAGTGAACGCAACTTTTAAAGGTTTGCGTGACATGACTTCTCCTGAGAAAGTCGCTGCGAAACGTGGTCTTTCAGTAGAACAAATTCAAGGGTAATCAATCATGAAAACGATTAAAGTTACCCAGACTAAATCTTCTGCGCACCGCTTGAAAAATCACAAGCTTAGCCTTAAAGGTTTAGGTCTGCGTCGTATTGGTCATACTGTAGAAGTGCAAGATACGCCTTCTAACCGCGGTATGATCAACCAAGTCTACTATATGGTTAGTGTAGAGGAATAAGCCATGACTCTGCGTTTAAATACTATTGCACCTGCAGAAGGTGCTAAACGTGAAAACCTTCGTTTAGGCCGTGGTATCGGTTCTGGCGTTGGTAAGACTGGTGGCCGTGGTGTCAAAGGTCAAAAATCACGTAAGAGCGGTGGCGTACGTCCAGGTTTCGAAGGTGGTCAAACTGCGTTATATCGTCGTTTACCTAAATTCGGCTTCACTAGCCAACTTGCTTTAAAAACTGCTGAAGTACGTTTATCAGAGCTTGCTAAAGTTGAAGGTGATATCATTTCACTTGAAACTTTAAAAGCTGCCAATGTTGTACGTAAAGATATGACTCGTGCTCGTATCGTACTTTCTGGTGATATTACTCGTGCATTCACTGTACAAGGTGTTGCTTTGACTAAAGGCGCTAAAGCTGCTGTTGAAGCTGCTGGCGGTAAAGTCGAGGAGTAATCGCTAGTGTCTATGTCTCCTAGTTCTTCAGGTCATGTCAACATGATGAAAGGCCAGCCATTTCATGTGAAATATCGTGAAATTATTCGTCGATTAATGTTTTTGATTGGCGCATTACTGGTCTTTCGACTAGGAGCACATATTCCGCTGCCGGGTATTGATAATGTCGCTTTAGAACGTTTTTTCAAAGCTAATGAAGGTACTTTCTTAGGTTTGTTTAATATGTTCTCTGGTGGAGCATTAGAGCGAATGTCAATTCTTGCGTTGGGAATCATGCCATATATCTCTGCATCGATTATCGTGCAGTTGATGTCAACAGTCGTTCCTTCGCTGGAAGCGTTAAAGAAAGAAGGCGAGCAGGGTAAGCGTAAGATTAATCAGTATACGCGTTACGGCACGTTATTACTTGCATTGGTACAAGGTGTGGGTATGTGTGCTGGTCTGATTAGCCAAGGAATTACCTTGACCTCAGGACTGGCTTTTTACATTCCTGCTGTAACTTCATTGGTTGCAGGCACTATGTTCTTAATGTGGTTGGGAGAGCAAATTACCGAACGTGGTGTTGGTAATGGGATCTCTATGATCATTTTTGCAGGTATCGTTGCTGGTTTGCCAAATATTGTAATTCAAGCATTCACTTCGGTGGATAATGGTCAATCGAGCTTAATTGGTCTGGCTGTATTTGCATTACTTTCAGTTGCGGTTCTTGCTGCGATTGTATTTATTGAAAAGGCACAACGTCGTATACCGGTTAACTATGCTCAAAAGCAACAAGGGCGTCGCGTATTTACTGCACAGCAGACACATTTGCCATTGAAATTGAATATGGCGGGGGTTATTCCAGCAATTTTTGCGAGTTCATTATTGCTGTTCCCTGCAAGTTTAGGTCAATGGTTGGGTAGTTCTGATCCAAATGCAGGAATCGTAAAGCGTAGCCTACAAGATTTGGCATTGGTATTATCGCCTGGACAACCTTTGTATTTGGTGCTCTTCGGTGCGTTAATTATCTTTTTCTGTTATTTCTATACTGCACTTGTGTTCAGTCCTAAAGAAGTATCAGAGAACTTGAAACGCAGCGGAGCTTATGTACCTGGTATTCGCCCAGGTGAGCAAACTGCTCGTTACTTAGATCATATTCTTAATCGTTTGACATTCATTGGTGCAATTTATATTACGGTCATCTGTTTGATGCCAATGATTCTGCAAAGTTCTTTTGGTATTCCATTCCATTTGGGTGGTACATCTTTGCTGATCGTAGTGGTTGTTGTGATGGACTTTATGGCTCAGCTACAAGCCCATCTCACTTCGCACCAATATGACAATCAAACGTTAATGAGAAAAACGACTGCTCATCCTAAAGGATAAGCGCACTTGAGGTTTCATCATGAAAGTACAAGCTTCTGTTAAAAAAATTTGTGGTAGCTGTAAAGTTATCCGTCGTAATGGGGTTATCCGCGTGATTTGTAGCGCTGAACCTCGTCATAAGCAGCGTCAAGGTTAATCTGATCAAGACCTGTTGATTTCAGTAGGCTAATTAGGTTATTATCCGCCCCTCAAGATATTTGTGGGGCGGTTGATTATCTCTACTGCCTTTTTGGAGAAAGTGAATGGCTCGTATTGCCGGTGTAAACATTCCGGATAACAAGCATGCTGTTATCTCCCTCACGTATATTTTTGGTATCGGTCGCCACACTGCTAAGAACATCTTAGCTGCTGCTGGTATTGCACCAACTACTAAGATCCGTGAATTGGATGATGCTCAGCTTGATGCGATTCGTGCAGAAATTACCAAGGTTCCAACCGAAGGTGATTTACGTCGCGAAATTTCCATGAACATTAAACGTTTAATGGATTTAGGCTGCTACCGCGGTCTTCGTCATCGTCGCAGCTTGCCTGTCCGTGGACAACGCACCAAAACTAACGCACGTACCCGTAAAGGTCCGCGCAAACCTATTAAGAAATAAGATTTCTGGAAGCTAAAAGATGGCTAAAGATACTCGCACACGCAAGAAGGTCACTCGTACCGTCTCTGAAGGTGTTGCACACATTCACGCTTCTTTTAATAACACCATTGTGACTATTACCGATCGTCAAGGTAATGCACTGGCTTGGGCCACTTCAGGTGGACAAGGCTTCCGTGGATCACGTAAATCAACTCCGTTTGCTGCTCAGGTAGCTGCTGAAGTTGCTGGTAAAGCAGCTTTGGATTACGGTTTGAAAAACTTGGATGTCCTTGTAAAAGGTCCTGGTCCTGGTCGTGAGTCTGCGGTTCGTGCTTTAGGTGCAGTGGGTTATAAAATTAACAGCATTACCGATGTGACGCCAATCCCGCACAACGGTTGTCGTCCACCTAAAAAACGTCGTGTGTAAGGAGAATCATTCATGGCTCGTTATATTGGTCCAAAATGCAAACTCTCTCGCCGCGAAGGGACAGACCTGCAATTAAAATCTGGCGTTAAACCATTTGACGTTAAGACAAAAAAACATGCTAAAGCACCTGGCCAACATGGCGGGGCTCGTGGCAGCAAACAATCTGAGTACTCACTACAATTACGTGAAAAACAAAAAGTACGTCGTATGTACGGTGTGTTAGAACGTCAATTTAGTAACTACTATAAAGAAGCTGCTCGTGTTAAAGGCGCAACAGGTGAAAACTTGTTGAAACTGCTTGAAAGCCGCCTTGATAACGTAGTTTATCGCATGGGTTTTGGTTCTACACGTGCAGAAGCTCGTCAGCTTGTATCTCACCGTAGCATTACTTTGAATGGTCGTCGTGTTAACATCGCGTCTATCCAAGTTAAAGCTGGCGATGTAATCGCAGTTCACGAAGGTGCTAAACAACAATTGCGTATTAAAGGCGCAATTGAATTGGCTGCTCAACGTGGTATTCCTTCTTGGATGGAAGTTGACCATTCAAAACTAGAAGGTACGTTTAAAGCTGCACCGGATCGTTCTGATTTACCTGCTGAAATCAACGAAAGCTTGATTGTAGAATTGTATTCTAAATAATCCTTGAGGTAGCAATAATGACGCGTACTGCAAATGAGTTTCTAACTCCGCAAGCGATCAAGGTCGAAGCGGCTAGCGGGACCTCGGCAAAAGTGATTCTGGAACCATTAGAGCGTGGCTTTGGTCATACTCTTGGTAATGCTTTACGTCGTATCCTTCTTTCTTCTTTACCTGGCGCTGCTGTGGTTGAAGTTGAAATAGAAGGGGTTGAGCACGAGTACAGTACCTTGGAAGGCTTGCAGCAGGACATCGTCGAGCTCTTGCTGAACCTAAAAGGATTGTCGATTAAGCTGTTCGATCAAAACGAAGCATATTTGACATTAGAAAAACAAGGTCCAGGCGATGTAACAGCCGCTGATCTTCGTTTACCTCATAATGTTGAAGTGGTAAACCCTGAGCATTTGATCGGCACTTTAAGTGCTTCAGGCAATTTAAAAATGCGCCTGAAAGTTTCTCAAGGTCGTGGTTATGAAACTTCTGACTCACGTTTCCCAGAAGGCGAGACTCGCCCTGTGGGTCGCTTACAGTTAGATGCTTCTTATAGCCCAATCAAACGTGTGTCTTATACAGTAGAAAATGCACGTGTAGAACAACGTACTGACCTTGATAAACTGATCATTGATCTTGAAACAAACGGTACAGTTGATCCTGAAGAAGCAATCCGTAAAGCGGCAACAATCTTGCAACAACAAATTGCAATTTTTGTTGATCTTCAGAAAGATCAAGCTCCTGTTGCTCAAGAGCCTCGCGAAGAAGTGGATCCAATCTTGCTTCGTCCAGTAGATGATCTAGAGCTTACTGTTCGTTCTGCTAACTGTTTGAAAGCAGAAAATATTTACTACATCGGTGATTTGGTTCAACGTACTGAAGTGGAGTTGTTAAAAACTCCTAACCTCGGTAAAAAATCGTTAACTGAAATCAAAGATGTTCTGGCTTCTAAAGGCTTACAACTCGGCATGCGTTTAGAGAACTGGCCACCAGCTAGTCTCCGTATGGACGACCGTTTTGCCTATCGTAGCCGTTAATTAAGTAGGACTATCACCATGCGTCATCGTAATAGTGGTGTGAAATTAGGCCGTACAAGCAGTCATCGTAAAGCGATGTTCCAAAACATGGCTAACTCTTTGTTCGAGCACGAGTTGATTAAAACAACTGTGCCTAAAGCTAAAGAGTTACGTCGTGTAGCTGAGCCTTTAATCACTTTAGCTAAAAACGATACTGTTGCAAACCGTCGTTTGGCGTTTGCTCGTACTCGTTCAGCAGCAACTGTTGGTAAATTATTTACCGTTCTTGGCCCTCGTTACAAAGAACGTAACGGCGGTTATCTACGTGTTCTTAAAGCGGGCTTCCGTGCAGGTGATGCTGCACCGATGGCTTACGTTGAGCTAGTAGATCGCGAAGTTAACTAATTTCGCAAGAAGAGCTTCAGTTGTTTTAAAAAAGACCGGTGTTTCACCGGTCTTTTTTATGCCTGATGATTTTTAATTCTCTGATAATTTAAACTTTTGGTAAGCGTCCGCTGAACCCCATACCTATTTTTTAATTTTGGTCGGGTTGCCACCGGTGTGGCAGTAATTCTTCTATTTGGGTCACTTTATGTGTCGGTAACCTTTTCAGCACATCACTTAAATAGGCATACGGATCCAAGCCATTCAGCTTTGCTGACTGGATTAAAGTCATGATATTCGCCGCTCGCTGACCACTGCGCAGCGAGCCAGCAAACAGCCAGTTCTTACGCCCCAACGCCCAGGGACGCATTTGGTTCTCAATCCAGTTATTGTCAATCGGTAGATTGCCATCATCCAGATAGCGGCTTAAGGCCTCCCAACGTTTTAGGCTGTAGTTGATCGCCCGAGCGGTGGGAGAACTCGATGGCACCGTCAGATGATGTTGGTTGAGCCATTCATATAGTTGTTGCATCACCGGTTGACTATGCTGTTGCCGGTATTCGCGGCGGTGTTCTGCTGTACCATCGGTCTTTTTCCTGAGTTCGGCTTCTATCGCATACAGTTTCTGAATCAGCACTAATGCCTGTTCAGCGACCTGACTTTTCCCAGTTACATGCAGTTCATGGAATTTACGACGTGCATGGGCCATGCAGCCCACCTCAATGACCTGGCCTGATTTAAAGCGTGCTTTATAACCACTGTAATCATCACAAACCAGATGACCCTGCCAGCCATTCAGGAACTCTTCAGCATGCTGACCTGAACGGCTATCCTGAAAGTCATAGATCACCGCTTGAACTGGATTGTACTGTGTGGTGGCATAGGCCCAGACATAACCTTTCTTCGGTTTTTTCTCATTCTCACCCATCCGCATGATGGTGACCGGTGTTTCATCTGCATGCAGCACCTGCTGTTGCAGTACCACCTCTTTTAAGGCATTAGCCAGAGGTTCCAGTTCCACACCGCAGCGACCTATCCAGTCAGATAACGTTGATCTGGATAAATCAATACCCGCCCGCTGATAGATCAGACGTTGACGGTACAGCGGTAAATGATCGGCATACTTCGATACCAACACATGGCTGAGCAGTTCAGGTGAAGCAATGCCTTTATCAATCACATAGGCGGGCATCGCTTGCTGAGTCAGGGTGTCACACTGATCACAGACCCATTTACCACGCACATGCTGTTCCTTATAGAACTGTGCCGGTCTGAAATGCAGTTTTTCACTGATATCTTCGCCGATACGACGTAACTGGCAGCCACAACTGCATTGGGTTGATGCAGGTTCATGCTCAATACGGATGGTGTGTAGATGATCTGGCAGCAGTCGACGTTTAGGTTTGTTGACTGTGGCTTTCTGTGTCGCTGCATGGGTTTTATCTGCATTTAATCGTTCTAATTCCAGATCAACGGCTGCGATATCTTCTTCGACCGCCTCATCCCACAGATGGATTTGTTTTGCGGTGAGATGTTCGTTTTTACTGCCGAATTTATGCTGTTTAAACAGCGCCAGTTCATGCTCGTATTTTTGATTGAGAATAGAAAGATGCTGAACTTTAGAATCTAATTGCTGATTGGTGACTTCAAGATGTTGAACTTTGGCATCTAATTGTTGATTTGATACTTCCAGATGTTGAACTTGAGCATCTAATTGTTGTTTATCTTCTGCGAGTTGTTGATGCTGCATCGCCAACTGCCGGGTGAATTCCAGCAGTTGTTCATGGGTCAGTTGGCTTAAATCTGGCAGCGTATTCATGACCGCAGTATGCCTGAGGTCATGAGAAGAATGAAATAGAACGTTTGGAGGATGGCAGAATAGCCGAGCTTGGTTTAGAGCATCGTGACCACCTGCTGTCGTCCAATGCGCTGCCAAGGCAAACCCTGGATTAATGCCTGTAACTGTTCCGGGTTGAGAGCTACGCTTTCACCCTGGTGAACTTTAGCCCAGTGGAATTTTCCCTGTTCCAGCCGCCGGGCACACAGCCAGATGCCCAGTCCATCATGTACCAGCACTTTCATGCGATGGCCACGTTTATTACAGAACAGGTAAGCACAATGCGGTTTAATGTAGCCAAAGGCTCTCACCACCTGAGCCATGACAGTATCCATCCCTGCTCGCATATCCAGAGGTTGGGTAGAAAGCCAGATTTCATCGATACGGATCATGTTGCCAGCACCTTGAGTAATTTTGCCAAGGCAGGTATTTCTGATACTTGCCATTTCAAGCCAATTTCTGCTTTTGAGTGGGGTAAAGTAATTTGAACTTTTAACATGTCAGTAGGAGTAGGATCTAATGGTGCAGAGCAAGATAAGGCAATAAATGCAGGTTTATTCGGTAGTGGTGAGCGATCACTCCCTGGCTTAGCATCAATTAAGCGAATCCATTTGGATACAAGATTTGTATTCAATCCATGTTGCAAAGCGACTGAAGCAATTGAAACGTCCGGTGCTTTACAAGCCTGAACGATCTGCTGTTTAAATTCAGCACTGTATGTTCTTCGTTTTTTCGCAAGAGATGCGATGGATGTCTGATGATTTGTAGTCATAAATTTTAGTCCCCACTTGTTTCTAAGTGGGGACTAAATTAAGGCTTATAGGATGAATTCAGAAGGTGTGTTCAGCGGACGCTTACAACTTTTGTCCTGAACTGACATATTTTTTATGACTTTCATACAAACTTGACATTGAGTATTGTCAATTTTATGGTTTAATAAAATAAAGCTTAAACAGGTTATAAAAAGAACATGGAAAAACATATTGATGTGTTGATTGTCGGTGCCGGTATTTCGGGTATTGGTCTAGCTGTTCATCTTTCGAAAAATTGCCCACAACGCCAGTTTGAAATTATTGAGCGTCGTGAAAGTTTTGGCGGAACTTGGGATTTATTCAAATATCCGGGAATCCGCTCCGATTCAGATATGTCGACCTTTGGTTTTAATTTTAAGCCGTGGCAAAAAGACAGCGTCTTGGCGGATGGTCCATCCATCAAAAATTATTTATCTGAAGTGATTGACGAGTATCAGCTTAAAAATAAAATCCATTTTCAGCATCGGGTTTTGGCGGCGAATTATAATTCGGCTACTAAAAAGTGGGTGGTTGAAATTGAAGATGCAGCTCAAAAAAAGCAAACCTGGGTGACCAATTTTGTTTTAGGTTGCACAGGTTATTATAATTACGATCAGGGGTTCCAACCTGAATTTCCAAATCAGTCTGAATTTAAAGGCGAGTTTATTCATCCGCAACATTGGCCTGAGCAGCTAGATTATTCTGGTAAAAAGGTCGTAATTATTGGTAGTGGAGCCACAGCGATTACCTTAGTGCCAGCCATGGCGAAAGGTGGTGCAGCGCATGTCACCATGCTGCAACGCTCCCCAACCTATATTGCCTCTGTGCCGTCAATTGATCTGGTCTATGACAAAATGCGTAAGATCTTACCGGAAGATCTGGCCTATAAATTAACGCGTGCACGTAATATTGGTATGCAACGCGGTATTTATGCTCTGGCACAGAAACAGCCGAAACTGCTGAAAACACTGTTGCTGAAGTCAGTGCAGTTTCAGCTTAAAGGTAAGGTGGATATGAAACACTTTACCCCGAACTATGAACCTTGGGATCAGCGTTTATGTGTGGTACCGGATGGTGATCTGTTTAAAATTCTGCGTGAAGGCCGTGCTTCAGTTGAAACGGATCAAATTGAAAAATTTACTGAAATGGGTATTCAGTTAAAGTCTGGTAAACATTTGGATGCGGAAATTATTGTTTCTGCAACAGGTTTGAATATTCAAATTTTAGGTGGGATTCAGGCCACGATTGATGGCAAGCCGATGAATACCTCTCAACATATGCTGTATCAGGGCATCATGGTCAGTGATGTGCCGAACATGGCGATGATTATTGGCTATATCAATGCATCCTGGACGCTGAAAGTCGATATTGCAGCAGATTATATCTGTCGTATGATCAATTATATGGACAAAAATGGCTATGATGAAGTGATCCCAAAAGGCGATGCGACCGAGCTGATGGAAGATACGGTGATGGGTAGTCTGACTTCAGGTTATATTGCCCGTGCTGCTGATGTGATGCCGAAGCAGGGCAAGCATGTACCTTGGAGTGTATCCAATAATTATCTGGCTGACCGTAAACAATTAAAGCATGCACGCTTTGATGATGGTGTGCTTAAATTTCATAAACGTGAGCAACAAGATAAGAAAAGTGCGACACCGCGTTTAGTCTCATAATTGAATTTCATTATTTTTTGAAGAGGGAGCAGTAATGCTCCCTCTTTTATACCTATTGAATTATGGGTTCAAGTTGTCAGCTTTTATTCTGCTGCAAGCTGCTACAGATAGAGCACCAAGCATTGAACCGGCATAGAAATAAATGTTGATTATAGCGAACGTGAAATCAATTCTTTCATGATTTCATTGGTACCAGCGTAAATGCGATTGGCACGGTTATCAATATAGGCGCGTGCAATCGGGTATTCCATCATGTAGCCATAACCGCCATGCAGCTGTAGGCATTCATCCACGACTTTAGAAAACATTTCGGAAATTTTGTACTTCGCAGCAGCAGCTGCATCAATACCCAATTTTTCTTCAAGCTGTAATTCCATACAACGGTCTAAATAAGCACGACAGAAATCAATTTCAGTGCGTAATTCTGCCAGTTTAAAGCGGGTATTTTGAAAAGCACTGATCGGCTTGCCGAAAGCTTGTCGCTGTTTGGTGTATTGCACGGTATGCGCGAATGCTGCTTCGGCTCCCGCCTGACAAATGATGGCGACCAACATGCGCTCCCATGCCAGTTCTTTCATCAGCATTATAAATCCCATACCTTCCATACCGAGTAAATTTTCTTTGGGCACGCGGACATTATCAAAGAACAATTCACAGGTATCTTGTCCTTTCATGCCGATTTTATTTAAAGGTTCGCCTTTACTGAAACCGGCACGATCTGCCTCAACCATGATTAAGGACAGGTTGGCTGAACCTTTATCACTGCTGCCCGTTTTGCAGACCACAATCACCATGTCACACAGGTAACCATTGGTGATAAAAATTTTGGAACCATTGATGACATAATCACTGCCATCTAAAATAGCAGAGGTACGTACTGCTTGCAGGTTAGATCCAGTTCCGGGTTCGGTCATGGCAATTGCAGTCACTGTTTCACCCGAAGCCATTTTGGGGAGCCAATTTGACTTCTGCTTCTCATTGCCAAAATTGCAGATGTAATTGGCCACAATATCCGAATGTAGCGAAAAGCCTGTGGATGAATCCATGGCATAAGCCTGTTCTTCAATCAGGATCATACTGTAAAGACGGTCTACACCCGAACCTCCGTATTGTTCCGGCATGGTGGCACAAAGTAAGCCCAGTGCACCGGCCTTGTTCCACAAATCCCGGTCGACATGCTGTTGCTGTTCATATCTGGCAGTATTGGGAACCACTTCCTTTTCATAAAATTTGCGTACCGTTTCACGGAAAGCTTCATGTTCTGCATTAAACAAATGACGGGGCAGCATATTGGCTAAAGGTCGGATCGCAGCTGATTGCATTATTATTGTGTCCATCTAGAAATATGTTGTTTGATAAAAATTAAAAGATTGAGGCATAAGCGACAATGAGATGAATGCTCAAATGTACAGATAAAATGATGAATTTGGTCAATTCGGGCAAATGGCTCGAAATAGAGGGGATGGATAGGGTAAACTAGCAAAAAATTTCACACTGTTGGGGAGCTAGCTATGAGCGAAGAAATCAGCTTGGAAGAACGCAAAGTCATTTATCGTGCTCGTCGCGGTTTAAAAGAGATTGATGTTTATTTTGACCCTTATGTAAAAAATTATTATCTACAGGCAGATGCAGCAGAGAAAGAAACTTTTGCTGAGTTGGTCGCGCAAGAGGACCCAGATCTGTTAGATTGGTTTATGGAAGTGTCTGAACCGCCACGTCCGGAAATGAGAGCCTTGATTGCCAAGTTGAAACATTACGTTCATGGCTAACCGTTGTTTTCAGCTGAAACGCAGCCGTCTGGCATTTGTATTTCAGCTGACTGTTTTTACTTTACTCATTGTACTTTTGCAGCAGCTCTTGCCAGCATGGTTATGGTTGCTGTGTATTTTGTTGGGTGTGCTGACCTATGCCTATGGCTTGAAAGTCCCTCAACCGATCTGTCTGGAACATTTGCATGCACGTGAATGGTCACTGTCGCATTTAAAATCGCAACAGGTTAAACGTGTGTCGGTTAGTCATTTGATTGATCATCAGCTTTATATTGTGGTGTATTTCCAGCATTTTCAGGAGAAGCCACTCTTGATTTGGGTTGATCAATTGCCTTTTAAGCAATGGAAAGCACTGAAAAAACTGGCTAAATTAAGCTAATTGTTAGACAGTTGTATAAAATTTATTTTAATTAAATTATTTATAATCAAATATATAGTTATATTTTTTGTTCTTTGTAAGACAGTTGGATGAGAAAAATCACAAATGTTGCAATTGTCAGACAATTTTTCCAGTGAATTATTTCAGCTAAATGTAAATTAAAACTACCAACAGCAACTGAGGAAATCATCATGGTGATTCCAACTTGGATGTTTCTGGTGATAGCAATTGTTTTGGCGATTGTTATTGGACGACTAGGAACAGTGCTGAAGGATCGATTTGCACAACATGAAAGCCGTTAGGCTTTGACCCCTTGATAAGTAGCATGTGCCGAACCGTCGCAATGCTACTTTTTTTTGCCCAAAATTTTTAACTTGATGGAATACAGTCAATTTTCCGTACGTCATTTCGTGGCACAGTAGCAAACCAAATTAGAGTGAATACTCTTTTATTCAAATTTTGCATCTGCTATGTTTAGGTGCTATGGACATAAACACAATTATAGAGGACAGGAAAATGTCGCAAGTCCAAAAAATATGCCAGGGTATGGCAGTCATTATCGTTACAGGTTCTTTATTATCAGGTTGTTCTCAAGTGGTTAAATCAGGGGCAAACATTGCCCTGGGTTTTAGTGAGAAACATATTGTACCGCCTATCTTGGCCATGGATGATGCCGATATGGCGTGCAATTCAGGCAATGCCTTAACGCCTGCTATTATGTCCACCAAAGATATGGGTGCAGACCCAACCCGTATTGCGGTTCTTTTATATGCTTCATCAGGAATTTGTGCTGAAAATCAGGCATTGGAAGCAGAATTGCATTATTTACGCGCCTCTAAAGCGGGGCAAGTTTCAGAAGCACAAGATGCCCGTATCCAGCAAAAACGCTGGGCTGCCATTGCCGCACAGCGTCAGTATGCAGGCTACCAGCTATTAGAAAAGCGTTGGGCAACAAAATATAACAAGGCCCTAGGTGATGGGTGCCCAAGAATGAAAAGTGACCTCGATCAAACGGTATATTTAATGGGAATGATCAGTGGCTTACAGGCCATGACCAATGACATTAATTCTGGCGGTGCCGTCAATGTGCCGAAAGATATTGCTGCCGTTGTAGAACGTGGCATGGTGTGCCTGGATAATGCAAAATTCTGGGGTGCGCCAGAAGCTGCACGTGCAGTCATTTGGACCTTGTTGCCAGGTGCGGGAGATGGTAAGCCCGATCCTTATCAGACTTTAAAACAGTCGGTGCAACTGGGTGAACAAAAAGGTGTACGCTTGTCACATGCCCTGTATGCGGTCGCAGCTCAAGCCAGTGGCGATGATGCCAAGATTCGTGATGCACTGAAAGCATTTGCCACAGCCCGCTCTGAAGAAAAACCGGTTAATCCACAGTTCAGACTGGTAGACAGTATGGCGCAAAATATGGTGCAGGGGATTTCAGACCGTTACTGGACTGAACATACTGGCATCCGCTCCAGTGATGATGGTATGCAACGTTTCTGGGATGATCAGGATAGTTCTGCAGAACTGGATGATTTATTTACTGAAAATGAGACTGCTGCATCCTCTTAAATTGGACGGTATGAAAGAGAATATAAGACAAGATGGGTTGGAGTGATGTTTTATTTTTAATCCGTTATTTCTAAACTGGGGGGCATGCCAATGAAAAACCCGTTTCTGATGCAAAAGATTATTTTTATTGCATTTGTAATGTCTTTTTCGGCATGCCTTCAAGTTTTTGCAGACTCATTTATTTATTGGCAAGCTGATTTATTTAAAGAATTCTGGCGTTTATGGACTGCCCATTGGGTACATGTGGGATGGATTCATTATCTGCTCAATATGCTGGCTTTTGCCTGTTTACCTTTCATCTTTCCACGCGTCAAAATCTGGCATTTCGTTGCTTTACTTTTATTACTTCCGCCATTTATCAGTCTGTGTTTTTATTATTTTTTTCCGGATATAGAAGCTTATGCCGGCCTGTCTGGAGTCTTGCACGGGGCGTATGTCACCGTTGCCTGTGTACATCTGTTGTATAGAAAAGAGCGCAATTTTGCTGCCTTGGTGTTGTGCCTGATTCTGGGAAAATTGCTTTGGGAAAATACGGTAGGCAGTGTCGGTACAGCGGAACTGATTGGTAGTCCAGTCTTGGTTGAAGCACATTTATTGGGGGTGATTGGAGGAGTCGTCATCGCTTTGGCTTATGTTTTATGGGAATATTTTGTTGAATAGTGGCAAGATTGACATTTAAAACAGAAAAGAAAATACATATTGTCATTTTCATTGATATCGAGTTAATGCAAATTTGTTGATAAGAATAAATAGATTGAATAGAGAAAGGATGTTTTCTATTCAGAAAAGGAAAGTAGCATTGCTGAAGTTGTAGCAATGATTAAAAGAAAAAATAGGAATGCACATGCAAAATGATGAAAACAGCAGATCAGGACTAGGTCTGTTACGTTATATATGGACAGAGTGGATCTCGACTTTTGTCATTCTATTACTACTTTTACTCACACTCATCATCGGTACTGGTGAGATGATTCATGGTCAGCTATTACGTGTGGGTGAACGTTTGTATGGCAATGAAGACATTGGCATGCAATATTCTTTTTTACGTGCAGAACCTGCCAAGCCAAGCTGTGACTTACATCCGGATATTGATGCGCAAGTACAAAAACAAATGAAAGCCAATGCCAATGATGAGTTCGCCGATATTTTCGGGACTACATCGGAAGCAGATGTACGGGCTTCGGTTCTGGCAGGGCAGCAACAGTGCCAGGAAAAGTATCAGTTCTATGACAAAGCCATTCAATATATGGATGATCATCCAACGATAAGAACTTACCGTACCCTAGAAACCTCATTCTTTGGTATTTTTAAATTTGGTACTGAAAATCGTGTCATTATTTTATTGCTGATGGTTGTGGTTGCCGCAATCACTGCTTCAGTCAAGTTTCATCATATTGGCTTACGTGCTCCAACCACCAAGCTGGATTATCGTGTTTATGCCCTGTTTATGGCATTGGGTAATGGTCTGCTGACAGCATCGGTACTCAGCCAATACCATTCCATTATCAACTCAGGTGTGACTTCGACTTATGAAACACTGACGGTTTACTGGCTGTGGATTTTCCTATTTATTAGCTTAACTCTGATCAGTCTGTTACAACTCTTTAAACCTCCCGTGGCCAAACAGGAAGCTAAGGGCAATCTGGGGCTGGCTTTACTGAGTGTACCTTTATATGCCTACATGGCATTAGTGACCGGGATTGTTTTTACCTTTGTCATGGATTATCCAATGGGGCAAGGGATTTACCTCGGAATTCTGGTGGAATTCTCTGGCATTTTCTTAAACCTGGCACTGTTTATCTGGGCGGGTATGCTATTGACCCAAACTCGGGTGATGGATTTATTCCTCGGTATTTTACGTCCGTGGAATTTGGCCCCTGAAACCCTGACCTGGCTGATTTTGATTGCCGCTGCGATTCCAACGGCCTATACCGGTGCTTCCGGGATTTTTGTTGTGGCAGCAGGTGCGATCATTTATAAGGAAGTATGGAATTCGGGTTCACGCCGTCAATATGCCCTGGCTGTTTCCGCCATGTCTGGCTCGCTGGGGGTGGTGATTCGTCCCTGCTTGCTGGTGATTCTGATTTCCATGCTCGATAGCCGACATGTAACTTCAGATGAGCTGTTTGATCATGGTATTTATGTCTTCTGGTTGACCGCTTTGATTTTCCTGGGGGTATCACTTTATCTTGCGGAAACACGTTTCCGTGTGAACTCGCCTAAAGTGGCGGTACCGGGCATGTTAAAAGCCATTGTGCCGGTGATTCCTTATATCGTGATTACTGTTGTTGTCATTTTAATGTATACGATGGGTCTGGATACTCAAATGGATGAATTCACTGCTCCGGTGATTCTGCCGATAATCCTGATTGCTTACATTATGTTTGATAAATGGTGGGGTGACCGTTTTGTGACACCACCAGACCGTCATGCAGCTTTAACCCTGGAACATGAAAAACAGTCGACCTTTATGCGCGAACATACACCGCATGGGGGAGAAAAATCACGCGGCTTTGCCCATTCCATGTGGTTTGCTTCAGCAGAAACCGTTGGACATATTGGTGCACTGATTATCCTGATGGCTTTGTCTGCAAGTGTAGGCGGTCTGATTGAACGTAGTGAAGTGGTTGAATTATTGCCAACGCATCTTGGCAATATCTATATTTCACTGGCCTTTATTGCACTGTTGCTGGCAATTGTCGGTATGACGACAGATCCGTTTGGCGCGGTCATTCTGGTGGCTGCCACCATTGCACCGGTAGCTTATGAAAATGGTATTCATCCCATCCATTTCTGGATGATTGTACTGGTTGCATTTGAATTGGGCTATGTCTCTCCGCCTGTGGCGCTGAATCATCTGCTGACCCGAATGTCGGTAGGTGATGATGAGGTTCGTGCTGCCGATGCGGAAGCAAAGGTCAAATACACCAAGTTTTATTACCGTTATGAACGTTGGTTGCTACCGATTATGGTGCTGTTCCCGTCTTTACTGATTGTGACCTATGCGCCGTATATTTTTAAACTGTTCGGTTGGTATCATTAATTGATCATGCTAAAAAAAGCACCTTCGGGTGCTTTTTTTATGATTGGAAAAACTGGCTGAATGATTAGATTGAACGTTTTTTCACCAAGGGACTACACAGGATAATGGCAGTTAAAATGAGTCCGAAACCCATTAAACTATAATAATCCGGTATTTCTTGCCAGAATATAAAGCCCCAGATTCCGGCAAAAATAATGGCAATATAATTTACCGGGCCAATTTGTCCGGCAGGTGCTAGTTTATAGGCATTGGACATGAAAATCTGGCTGATATTGGCCAGCAGTCCCGCGCCAATTAAGAAACCTAGTTCAGTCCAGGTATAAGGACGCCATAGCCAGAACATCGGAATCATGGAAATGAGGGTGCCGATAAAACAGAAATAAAAAACGATTTTTTCTGGCGATTCGGTACTGGTAAGCGCACGAACCGTCACAAATGCCATGGCAGCCAGGAAGCTTGCCCCTAGTCCAATGATCGACATCTGGTTAAACATGCCGGCATCCGGCTTGGCGACAAAGATCACACCGATTAAACCAATCGCTGCAGCAAGAAACATGGCGTTGGTGATTTTTTCTTTCAGAAATAGCCAGGCAATCAGGGGAATAAAAATCGGGGAAGAATAGGTAAACACCATGGCATTGGACAGCTTTAAATGGGCAATCGCATAAAAGAAGCCATACATGGCGACCAGCCCGATCACGGCACGCCAGCTATGCATCCAGATTTTTTCGGTTTTAAAAAATCCAATTCCTTTACGGTAAATAAACGGCAGAAAAATAAACAAGCCGACAAAGTTGCGAAAAAATACAATAGTGGGATTATCTAGCGTGTGTGAGGCATAGCGAATACAGACGCCCATCAGAGAAAATAAAAAGGCAGAGCAGGTCAGTAAGGCAAGTGCTGTAAACAGGTTCCGATTGCTGGTCGGTAGGGACATGAAAGAAATCAGCTAAAACATGTGCTGATATTTTAGCTGAATATTCAACTATAAAATTATTGTTTTTGAGCCAATTGAGCTTCGAGTAATTTAATCTGTTCTTCTTTCAGGGCAATCAGCTCATCTGCATCGGCGTGTTGGGCTTTTAGCATGGTTTCCTGTTCATTTAACTGGCTTTGAATATCATCCAGTTTAGCCACTTCTTCTTTGGCGAGTGATTCATTTTCTGGAACAGCTTGTTTCAGAATTTTTTCATCCACCAGCTGAATGGTTTTCTGCTCGGCTTGAGCAAGCGGTTCAGCTGGTTTTGCAGGAGCCGTTAAACTAGCTCCTTCATGTTCAGGCAATGTTTCGTTTGAAGTTGCAAAAAACCATTGATAGGCTAAAAAAAGCGCAATGATTGCAACCAATCCCCCCATAATGCCCAATAAAAGTTTTGGGCTATTTCTTTGATCTAATGTCATATTGAACCTGTTTTTATTTAGGCTGACGTGGTTTGAACTGAATGACACCAATCTCATCCGGAAGTTCCGGCATTTGTGGTTCTTCGACATGTGTTGGCCGGTTTTCGCTATAGCCACAGTCAATACATTCAATCCATTCATCGTCGCCAGAAGTTAGCATGACAACCCGATCCAGTGCTTCACATTTTGGACATTTAGCACCTGCAATGAAACGACGTTTGATAGTCATCATCCTAACCTTCCGAACAATCTTAGACAGTTAGTTTAAGCGTTTTTAGAGGGCTTCGTCCAACCTTGATGACGTAATAATGCATCTATTTTTGGCTCGCGTCCGCGGAAATTGATAAACGCGTCAAGTGCTGTATCTTTTCCGCCAACTGCTAGAATAAATTGACGAAATTCTTTTCCGGTCTGCACATTAAAGATTCCTTCTTTTTCGAAACGGTCGAAGGCATCACTGGCCAAAACTTCGGCCCACTTATAAGAGTAATAACCCGCAGCATAGCCTCCGGCAAAAATATGGCTAAAGCTATGCTGGAAACGGTTATAACTGGCTGTCGGTGCGACCGCATATTTTTGGCGAATTTCGTCCAGCGTCGCTTGTACCTGTTCGGCATTTAAAGCAGAACTGTGTTTGTGAATCGACAGGTCAAACAGGGCAAATTCGATTTGACGCAAGGTTTGCATACCAGACTGGAAGAAACGGGCATCCAGCAAGGATTTAAGCAAATCTTCTGGCAAATGCTGCCGGGTTTCGATGTGTTCGCTGAGCAGGTCGAGGCTGTCAGTATCCCAGGTCCAGAACTCCATAAACTGGCTTGGTAGCTCGACTGCATCCCAATCTACGCCGTGTGTACCTGCCACGGCAATATGGTCGACTTCGGTCAATAGATGATGCAGCCCATGGCCAAATTCGTGGAACAGGGTATTCACTTCATCGTGAGTGAGCAGCGCAGGTTGATCGCCTACAGCAGGGGTGAAGTTGCAGACCATGTAGCAAATCGGTTTTTGCAGGCCTTGTCGGGTTTGCATGCGCGAGCGGAAACCACTCATCCAGGCACCACCGCGTTTGCCGCTACGTGCATACAGATCGAAATAAAAACCGCCGACTACCTTGCCTTGATCTTCCAGTTCAAAATAGCGCGCATCTGGATGCCAGACTGGTGCTTCACGTTCCACAATGTTAATGCCGTAAAGACGATTCACAATGCTAAACAGACCTTGCAAAATCTTGGGTGCAGGAAAATACGGTTTTAGTGATTCCTGCGATAAGTTGAATTGTTGCTGTTTCAGTTTTTCCGAATAATAACCGGTATCCCACGGCTGTAATTCGAGAATGCCATCCTGAATGGCGATGGTTTTTAATTCTGCAATTTCTTTACTTGCAGGGGTTCGTGCATGCTCAGCCAGATCAACTAGGAACTTGTCTACAGTTTCGACATCCGGCGCCATTTTGCTGGCCAGCGATAACTCGGCATAGTTGTTGAAACCTAATAACTGTGCCATTTCATGACGTAGACTCAGGATTTCTTCCATCACCTGGGTATTGTCAAATTCAGGATGCTCAGACAGGTCAGAAGCACGCGTGGTATAGGCTTTGTATAACTCTTCACGTAAGCCACGGTCATCGGCATAGGTCATGATGGCCAGATAAGCCGGAATATCTAAAGTTGCGACTGACTGATCCAGTTCACGTTGCTGACCATATTGTTTAAGTAAATCTACGCTGCTTTGTGGTAAGCCTTTGAGTTGTTCTTCAGTTAGAGGCTTGAAGTAGATTTGTGTGGCATCGAGGACATGGTTAGAAAAGTCAGATGACAGCTGTGACAAACGTGCAGAAATTTCTGCATAGCGTTTTTTCGCTTCACCTTCTAAAGCCACGCCTGACAGTTTGAAATCGCGCAGTGCCAGTTTAATGGCACTTTGATGGGCTGCAGGGAGGGTACTGAATATGGACGAGTCATGTACATGTTGATAGCTTTGATAGAGTACCGTGTGTTGACCCAGCTGTGTGTAGTATTCACTTAATGCTGGAAGCAGGGATTGATAAAGTTCACGCGTTTCTGTGTTATTCATCACGGCATTGAGATGTGACAGCACACCCCAAGCTTCGCTCATGTTGTTTTCCAACGTATCGACCTGCTCTAACACATTGAGCTGTGCCTGAGCGTTCTCCGGAACTGCAGTTAAATCTTTTAAAAAACTTTGTCCTTGTTGAATGGCTTGTTCAATCTGTTGTTTTAAATCAGCCAGTTGAATCTGGTCAAATTGTGGAACGGGCAAGGTCGCCTTTTCTAAAGTCATTTCTAATACGCCATATCATTTATAAAGTTAATAGTAGATGTAAGGCTTAGAGAAGGTTAAATCAAGGGCTATTATTTTTCAGTCGGTAAATACTTTCTAGATGAGACTCAATAAAAAGCCCTACTAAAGTAGGGCTTTTATCAGAAAATTAGTCTAGCTTAGTTTTCGCATTCGACTTTTTCTTTTTCGGTTTGGATTTTTTCTTCAGCTTGTCTTTGGCTTTTGCATCCGATTTGGCTGAAGATTTTTTATCTGACTTTTTAGCTGGTGCAGCAGATTTGGTTTTAGGCTTTTTCTTGCGAATCGGTTGTTCACCATCTTCACTGACCACGGCTTTCGCACGTGGGCTAAATACTTCTTCTGTTGTTGTCTTGGCCACACGTGGCGCGCGGCTACGAATAGCACGGCCGGCATGGGTTATTTGTTGCAACAGTTCAAAGTCAATTTTGCGATCGTCCAGATTTACCGCAGCCACCTTAATTTTGACTTCATCGCCCAGACTAAAGGTTTGACCACGTGCCTGACCGATTAAGCTTTGGCTTGGCTGGTCATAGACAAAATAGTCATCGCCCAGTTGGCTGACGTGGATCATGCCATCGACATAGAGATCTTTTAAGGTTACAAAGAGGCCAAATTCAGCTACGGCACTGATCACACCGACAAATTCTTCACCTAAATGCTGCTTCATATAATGACATTTCAACCAGGTGGTGACGGAACGGGAAGCTTCATCGGCACGGCGTTCGGTTTGCGAGAAATGTTCACCGGCATCATCCAGAGCTGCACCGGAAAGCAGGAACGGCTTTTGTTTTAAATGGGCTTTGATGGCACGGTGCAATAACAGGTCCGGGTAACGGCGGATCGGGGAGGTAAAGTGCGTATAGGCTTCATACGCCAAACCAAAATGCCCGGCATTATTTGCACCGTAATAGGCTTGCATCATCGAGCGTAACAGCACCGCATGAATGCTTGGCGCATCAATACGGTCTTTGGTGGCTTCAATCACCGCCTGATAATCTTTTTGCGTTGGTTGTTCCGGGAAAGGCAGGCCGAGCAATTTCACATATTCACGCACTTTCTGGATACGTGAAAATTCAGGTGGCTCATGCACACGGTATAACATCGGAATGTCATTTTCCAAGGCATATTCTGCGGCTGCGACGTTTGCCAATAACATACATTCTTCAATCAGCTTATGTGCTTCGTTACGTGTACGTGGCAGAATTTCATTAATGCCACCTAACTCATCAAAGGTCATGTAGGTTTCGACTGTTTCGAATTCCATGGCATGACGCTCTGCACGTAAACCTTTCAGGATCTGATACAGCTGGAACAAGGTATTCAGCGATTTGCGTACATCCCGATCTTCAGGAACAGCTTTGCTGTCGCCATCAAAATACTGTGCCACCTGAGTATAGGTGAGACGCGCTTTGGAATGCATGACTGATGGGTAGAATTCAAAACCAGTGACGCGACCGGCACGTGACAGTTTTAAATCACAAACCATACAGAGACGATCGACATGCGGATTCAGCGAGCACAGACCATTGGAGAGGGCTTCCGGCAACATCGGCAGCACAAAATGCGGGAAATAGACTGAAGTGCCACGTTCTTTGGCTTCGTCATCCAGCGGTTTGTCGTTGCGGACATAATGGCTTACGTCAGCGATGGCTACGACCACACGGTAGCCGCCACCTGGACGTTTTTCGGCATATACGGCATCGTCAAAGTCGCGGGCGTCTTCGCCGTCAATCGTCACCAGCGCTAAATCACGTAAATCGATTCGACCTTCACGGTCTTGTGCAGAAGGTTCCTTAAAGTGTTCGGCATCGCGAAGCACTTCTTCCGGGAATTCATAAGGCAAGCCAAATTCCAGAATGGTTTGCGGAATAATGATTTCGGTATCGGCCTTGTCTGCCATTGATTGCACGATATGACCGGTCGCAAGTTCTTCACGCGTTGGATAGTCATCAATCGCCACACGAACCGAATCACCCACTTTGACCTGGGCATGCTCAATCAGTTCTTTTTCCAGGGTAATTGGCTGATGGGCATTCGGATTGGCCGGCTGAATAAAGTATTCGCCATCGTGAATGGCCACTTTACCAATAATCTGTTTTACCCGATGTTGCACCACTTCGGTAATAAAGCCCCAAGGCTTGCCTTTGCGGTCGACCGAGGTTTGACGAACCTTGACGCGGTCGCCATTAAAGACCAGACGCAGCTCGCGTTCAGGCAGTAAAAGGTCTTCATGATCGGCAATCGAGGCACTGCCTAGACCTTTGGAATTGATATAGACCGTGGCTTCATGCGTCGGCTGGCTGGCGGCAAGCTGGAACTTATAGCCATCTTTCATCAACTGGCCATCGCGAACCATGGCGATCAGGCGATGACTGAGTGCATCAATACTTTTTTGATCTGCAATTTCAAAATGTTCTACTAAATCTGCATGAGATTGTGGTGCTTGTAATTTTTCAATCGTTTCAGAAATCAGAATACGGCTAGGAATAGGATTTTCATAGCGTTCAGCTTCAGCTTTAGCTTCAGGATCGACCCAATTTTTCATAATGTCTTTGGCTTCATGTCAGAAGATAGGATTAGCATAAGTCATGCTGCAACAGACTGCACGTAAATGATTGCAATAATGTGTTTTTCAGTTCAAATTTTGGGGTGAAGTTGAATATTTCAGCTTCACCAGCCATAAAAAACAGCAAAAAGAGCAGGTCAAGCCCGAAAATTGTTTAAAAAATAGATGATTGATTAAAAATATCAGAATTTTTTGAAATCTGACTTGAAGAAATGAAGTTTAATTTGTATTATGGCGGCTCGTTACGGTGAGGTGGCCGAGTGGCTGAAGGTACTCCCCTGCTAAGGGAGCGTGGGTCTTAAAGCCCACCGAGGGTTCGAATCCCTCTCTCACCGCCACGAATAACTTGAAATGCGCTCATAGCTCAGCTGGATAGAGCACTTGGCTACGAACTAAGGGGTCGGGAGTTCGAATCTCTCTGGGCGCACCAATCAAGTTAAACGTAAATGTAACGAATGCTGCAAGGCAACTCAAAGTACGCGCTCATAGCTCAGCTGGATAGAGCACTTGGCTACGAACTAAGGGGTCGGGAGTTCGAATCTCTCTGAGCGCACCAACTTGAACACATCGACAGATGTAAAACTGGAAGAAACCGCATATGTTGCGGTTTTTTTGTCTCTGAAATTTGGTGTAACTTAATCTTGTCAATTTTTCCATGAGTTGGGAAGTTTTTAAAAAGCATCTCATCTTCAATATTTACTTCAGATATCTGAAGTAAACCTGAAATAAAAATACGCTTATAAAATTGATGATTTCTTATTTCAAATCAATCTGTGCAATCATCAAAAAACAAATTTTGTTTAAAAAATAGATGAAAAATCTAATTCTGCCCAATAACTGTTCATTTGATTGCAGATTTGTGAAAAAGCACTTAACAGAATGTTAAAAACGCGTATAATGCACCACATCAAGACATCGCGCTCATAGCTCAGCTGGATAGAGCACTTGGCTACGAACTAAGGGGTCGGGAGTTCGAATCTCTCTGAGCGCACCAAATTGATCACATCGACAGATGTGAAATTGAAAAAAACCGCTTAATTGCGGTTTTTTTGTGCCTAGAATAAATTAAATGTATTAAAAAATTATTTCATCTGCTGTTTAATCTTTAATACCATTACGGTATTGCCATCTATTGTTCTAACATGTCGTGATAAGGCACATTTCGCGTCGCTCTGCACTAACAGCATCAAACAGATTTCCCAGGCTGTTGAGATGATCGGAACGCAGCTTAAAATAGAATGGAAGATTGATCACTCCCAATCCGGCTAAAACTTTATATTCTGCATTGCTGCCTGATGTAATTTAGGTGGGTAAAAACAATAAGGAAATGACGGAATCTGGTGTAATATCTAGCACAATTGTTCGAATAATTTGATGATGAATTATGTCAGAGACCAAGCCTGCTGTATCGGTACGTTATTTCCTAAACCTGGAAGAATCGCAAGACGGTTTTGCCCTGGCGACTTTTGGTAAAAAGCAGATTACCCGTTTTATTACCCCATTGGTCAGTATCGGGATTATTATCTGGGGATTTTATCTCGGCTTTAATGGCGTTGGTCGTTATTATGTTGCGCTTGGCGCTTTCTTTTTGATTTTGCAGCTGATTATGCGTTACTGGTTTTTACCGATGATGTTTAAGCGTCAATTTGTAAAATACCAGTTTGGTAAAAGTGAACAAGGCATCGAGTTGTTTCAGGATCATGCCGAAATTTATGCTAATGGTCGTAAACAGATTTTTAACTATAGTGAAGTGCAAAACTTTGCTATGGGCAAGCAGACCTATATGATTGAGTTGAAGAATCGTACCGTGGTGATTGTACCGAAACGTGCCTTCGAGCAACCGGCCGATCAAACCGTATTTGAAAACACATTTAAAAAGTAAGCTTGAAATAAAGTAAAAGTGCAATAAAAGGGAAGATCATGAGTACACGTCCATCTAAAATTGTCTGTGTCGGTCGTAGCTATGCAGATCATGCCAAAGAATTAGGCAATGCCATTCCTGATCGTCCGGTTTTATTTATCAAGCCGCCAAGCAGTTTGATAACTTTAGAGCAGGGTATTTCATGGAACCCGGCTTGGGGAAATTGTCACTATGAATGTGAACTCAGCCTGCGGATTGACCGTACTTTGAAAGCAGAAACTGATCCTGCCAAAGCCTTGCAAGCTGTCGGTGCAGTGACTTTAGGTCTGGATTTAACCTTGCGTGACTTGCAGGATGACTTGAAAAAGAAAGGTCAGCCTTGGGAGCGTGCTAAGGCTTTTGACGGTTCATGTGTCCTGGCAAACTGGGTAGACGTTGCTGAAATTACAGACTGGAAAGAGGTACATTATACTTTTCAGGTTAATGATGAGCTGCGTCAAAAAGGCGATACGTCTTTGCTGATTTTTGATATTGTAACCTTGCTGGCTGATATCAGTCAGGTGTTTACTTTAGAGCCGGGTGATGTGGTGATGACCGGAACACCTGCAGGTGTGGCTGCATTACAATCAGGCGATCAACTGAAAATGACGTTGCAAGGTCAAAGCCAGGATTTTGTCTGGAAAACCTTTGTTCAATAAGTGGAAAAGCTGAGTAAAAAGGCTGTTTGATACTACTGCTGTCTCATAGTTGAATCTCAGTGTTAGATTTGTGAGTGTGGCAAGGATGCCACACATTCCCCATCACGACAGGAAGTCGTGTATGGGGAATAAAGACTTTTGCCTACTTTTGGTCTGTCAAAAGTAGGGTTTAGCCTACACAAAGTCGCTTCAACTTTTAAAGTAAAGATAAGGCTGTGAAAAATTAAATATCAAATACTTAAATTTAAAATATCATCATATTGATTCCATACTGAAATAAAATTCAAATTATGGGACAGTAGTGTGTTTGATACAGCCTTTTTTTAGTTCTGAATTTTTACATGATGGTCAGTTTGCATGGTTGGATCAGACATTTTTGTCTGCTAATACCTCTGTGTAGTCATTGAAAAAGCCTTCGAAAAAGAAGGCTTTTTACAACCTGATCAAAGTCAGTCAAAACTATTTCTTTTCAAAAATAGCGGACAGCGGAATGGAAAGTTTTGCCGCCAGATAATCATCAGATTCAACCAGAGCGGGACCAAGTCTTTGTATCCATTCATCATCCGGACGAATATTGGCGACATCTTTGCTACGTGGAAGTGGATAAGGCAACTGTTTATAAAAACTCCAAAAATCGACCTGAGCCAGATTGCGCGCGAGAATGTATTCATCATTATCGGTGCGTTTTACCAGATTTTGTTTTTCCAGCATCACTACATACGTCGGCCAGCGTCCGATTTCATCACGGCCTAAGACTTCCAGTGCTTCTTCATCAGAAACGCTTTCGCCACTTTGCTGTTTTTTATAAAACAGCTCCATCAAATCCAGCAGCATAATCACGGGATGGCGTTTGGGTTCTTTGCCTGAATTAAACGCAGTGAGGGCATAACTGATTTCGACCCCCAGCAAAACAATGTTCCAGGACAGGAAAATCCATAACAGGAAAATCGGAATGGCAGCAAAAGCGCCATAGACAATTTCATAACTGGTGAAATTTGACATGATGATGCCAAACAAATTTTTCAGCAATTCAAAGACGACGGTACTAAATGTACCGGCAATCAAGGCAGCTTTAATCGGAACACTGCGATTGGGAATGGTCCAGTTTAAAATAAAGAAGCCTAAAATGGTCAGGACAAAGGAAATGCCCCACAAGATAAATTCGCCGTCGACCTCATAACCGGCGAAATTATTACTCAGTACATTTAATGAGGCTACAGTGGATGAAATCGCAAAAGCACTGCCTAGCAGAATAGGGCCGAGTGAAATAATGGTCCAGTAACGCATAAAGCCGATAATCCCGCCTCGCGTTTCTTTTACTCGCCAAATACGGTTAAATACGGTCTCGATACTGGAAAGCATCATGACTGTAGTCACGAACAGAAATAAAATACCAATCACTGTCAGGTTGCTGGATTTATCGGTAAAGGCAGTAAAGGCCTTATCAAAGGCGATTGTGGTTCGAGGTAAAAAATGACTGTAAATCAGTTGTTGTAATTGCTGCCTTGCAGGTTCCAGTGCTTTAATCGAAGAAATAATTACCAGAAAAACCGTCAGCATGGGGACCACTGCAAACAGCGTGGTATAGGTCAGAGATGCAGCTTGATCTCTACAGCGATCGGCTTCAAAACGTCTTACGACAAATAAAACAAACTGAAACCAGGTTTCATTATAAAAAGGAAGTTTTTTTAAATACTTTTCTAGCATCGTGATGAAGTCTCAATTTTTTTAGTCATCTTTATGAATTTTCAATACCAAGCTTAACCAAAAAATGGGAAAAATACCGTATAGTTTTCTCTTTTAGCTTCGTTTATAAAAAATATGCAGTCTTATGTCTTGGTTTTATATTACAGCAAATATGGCTCAACCAAAGAAATGGCACATTTAATTGCCAATGGTGTTGAATCTGCAGGTATGACGGTAAAAATTCGTACGGTACCCAACCTATCCACTGTGGTGAAACAGGCTGAGCCAAGTATTCCAGAGGAAGGGGATATTTATTGTACCCTGGATGATTTGGCCAATTGTTCAGGTCTGGCTTTGGGTTCACCTACACGCTTTGGCAATATGGCCTCCGAGATGAAGTATTTCTGGGATCAGACCACCAGTCTTTGGCTGAATGGGGCTTTACATCAAAAACCGGCCTGTGTCTTTACTTCATCGGGTTCGATGCATGGCGGACAGGAAAGTACATTACTGACTATGCTTCCACCTCTGTTTCATCATGGTATGATGATTATGGGCCTGCCGAATGCCAACCCGGCATTATCCAATACCAAGTCGGGTGGCACGCCCTATGGTGCCAGTCATGTCAGCGGTCCGCGCCATGATCTGGGTTTAAGCCAGGACGAAAAAGTCTTGTGTGAAGAGCAGGGGAAACGCCTGGGCGAAGTGGTTAAAAAATTGCAGGCAAACTGATTTTTATTAAGAACTTGAGTTTCACTCACTCTATTTGTAAGGTATGTATCTATAAAAAAACCCTTCTAAAAAAGAAGGGTCTTTTTATTGCAATTTAAAGTTTAAGTGCTTATTCAGGTTGTTTAAATCTATGATTGCATTGCAAACATTTATAATCCAGAAACACATTCTTATCGATAATGACACCGGCTTTTTTACCGAAAATATTCCCTAAAACCCCGCCTGTCACTCCTACGGCAATGGCTCCTACAAATGTTCCTACTGTGCCACCGAAAATCACGCCTAATGGTCCGGCTACTGCACCAATCGCTGCGCCTGTCGATGCACCTGTTGCAGCACCACCGACTGTTCCTGCCGTTGCCCCGGCGGAGGTCATTAAAATTCCACCAATGGTCTTTAAGTTCTTTTCGTGATCGCGTTTTTCAACTTCGGTCGATCCACATTTAGGACATTGCATAAGTTTTTCCATCAACAATTTATATTGACCGATCTTGAACTATAGGAAATAGAGAAGGTTTCAAGGTCAGCAGGTATTTATGACATGTTGCTACAGTATGTCGTTTCTGCAACTGGATGTCAGGAGCATTTCATACCAACTTGATTTTAGTTGAAATAAAGTCGAAACAGTTTATCTGAGTTGTAAATCCATTCTTCATCGAGTGTTGGTTATGGCTGCTTTTTTAATAATCATCAATCATACAGCCATGAAAATGACTGTATCTTGCATATACTGCAACTTAAAACAGGCTAGGCTGAGGCTGTACGGCTCCTCTTTTTAAGTCCAATTCCATGTGTCTTTGGTTTAATTCTGCGATTTTGCGACGGAGAATAATGTCTATTAGGTGGTCTATGGCCAAAAGTTGTCTTTATCTCGGGGGCATTTATCAATGCAGTAAAAGGAAGAACAATTATGAAGAAGACTGTTAAAAATAATCTTCTTATCTGTCGCCTTCCTGACCGGTGTCGGTATGGCAAATGCTCAAAACACTGAAGTGGTCGTAGATATAGGGCTGCAAATAGCCTTATCGCTAAAGTTAGAGTGTTTTTTTTGAACGGATACTCATACTTTTAAAAAATTAACTTTACTGCTGAAATTACTTTATAAATACGCTTAACTGTGATTGGTTAATTGTATTTTCATAAATAATAGATGTTCATCACATTTGAATGAGCATTCTAATAAAGTCAAATTTTACAACTCCCTAAAGCTGAACTGTTTTGACAAGGTGAATATTCGCTTATGAAATCAGGATGATTTCTTATATAAAAAAAATATTAATTTTATTAAATTTTTTATGTAAATTTTAATTTTAAAGATTTATTACATAATGATTTCTTACAATTAAAAAATAAACAACAATTAACAAATCAATAATTATAACAACAAGATAGTTTGTTATCTTAAACCTAAGATATGTAAAACCTGATAAATTTTGCCTTTTGTTTTATTTATGTGATTTAATATTTTTAATATAAATTAAACCTTAATAAATAGAAAATAAATAAACATCCTGGAACGAAGGACGGGTAATGATTATGAAAATATCAGTGATCAATGTGAGTTTATTTTGTTGCTGTATTTTGGGCAATGCTTATGCCACATCGGATGAATGGAGCCAGCGCTGGAAATCGTCAAGTACTCGTTCCAGTGAAAATCTGGTGCAGGCCAATCTGATCGAGCTCAAGGATTCCGATTATTATTCTGGCTTGGGAAAGACCACTATAAATAGCACCTCGACCAGCTCTATCGGTACGGTGAATTCAGCTACGAGCAATGTGAATATCAATGGTTCAAATAACGGCGTGGACATTTCGAATGATACTTCGAATGAAGGCACCTTAAATTCCACGACCACTCAAAACAATCAGCAATGCCCCAACTTAAGCACCCAACCGGGGGGGGACTCACTATGCTGAATTTTCCGTTAAATAGAAGAAAAATATCTTCTGTGACTGTGTTGATCCTTTTAAGCCAGCTGATGAGCGGGTGCACGGGTATGGCGGTCTCAAACAAGAAACCGGTCAGTCTGGTACAGGGTCCCCCAATTACCGATATTTTCACCCCCTTTGATATGGCTTTATCCTGCCTGAAAGGGCAACTGCGCAGTGATGTCAGCTTTTCCGTTGGAGCGATTCTGGACCAGACCGGCAAAGATGTAGTGACCAATGGCGGTAGTGGCAAAATGGTGACCCAAGGCGCGGGAGATATGGTGCAGTCCGCCCTGTTTCAGGCTGGGGTCAGTTTATTGAACCGGCGTGATCCGAGGATTATCGAAAGCGAAGCCAAGTGGGGCATTCGCGACCCACGGCAAATCCAGGCATCCGATTATTATGTCACTGGCAGCATCAACAGTCTGGATTTTATTCCAGGGGGCGGTGTGGATATGCAGATTGGTGGAGTCGGGCCGAATTATAGTCAAACCCGCATTATGGTCGGGCTGGATTTATCCCTGACTGATACCCGTAGCAGTAAAGTAGTGGCTAATGTTTCGCTGCAAAAACAGATTGCTGCGCAGGATTATGGTCTGAGTGCAGGCAGGTTTGCCGGACATACTTTATTGAATATTCAGCTTGGCAAAGGGGAACGAGAAGCAACTAATTTTGCTTTACGCCAAATGCTGAATCTAGGCACTTTTGAATTGCTCAGTCAGGTGATTCCGCCTGCAACCTTTGAAAGTTGCCGCGCGCAAATACCACCTGAATTTGGCCAATTGAGTTTAACCCGAAGTTCGGTTGCGCTGTATAAGTATAAGCAGAGTCAGCAGCAAAGTACCGCAAACTTACCGAGTACTGTTCTGGAATCATCCTCATATAAAACAAGTTCACCGAATGAGAAAAATAAATCGACCAACTCACCCAACAAGGATACACAGCCACCCAAGAAAAAAGAGTCTGAGTTGATTGAAAATCCTGAAGGTGAGTCTGAACCGAGCAAACAGGATTTGATTAAATATATCAGTATGAAAAAGCCTTCATCTTTTTTTAAAAAAATGAATGAAGAAAAAGACAATGAAAAGACTTCGATGCTGTGGGATGTTAATCCGGAAGTGGTCTAAAACTACTGGTCAAGCACGCAGCGTGATTAAAAATATATAAAAATGGGCTCGCTCCCATTATAAAAAAGAAGTGCTTAGCGAGAAGTACTTCAAAATTAGAAAAAAGGAAAATAACCATGAATAAGACTATCAAAACAATCGCCTTATCTGTTGCCTTCTTGTCCGGTGCAGGCATGGCTAATGCTCAAGAGGTCACTGTAGATACTGGGTTAAATGGTGCCTTAAATCTTTTATCTCAACATACCCAGCCAAATGGTACTGCGCTTAACCTTGCCATTAATACCGCTACTGTTGATGCAACGGTCAATGTAGATGGGCGGTATAACTCACTGAATAATGTGGGAGACAAAATTGCAGTAGAAACTTCAGCAATTGGTGCGGTAAACACCGGTAGTATCAATTTGCAGCAAGGCAATTTGAGCGCAGTGAATACGGGAACATTAGAGACAACTCTTGATGCTGAAAGAAGTGCGGCGCGTAATTTGGAAGAATGGCGTACTGAACGGTCATCAGAGTTTGAAAGTTCCATTAGTACATCGTTAAATACGGATACTTATGACCAATTCTCTGAAACTCTGAGTAATTACACTGCAGCGAATTTAGCTTTCAATTCAGCAGCTATTGATGCATCTGTAAATGTAGATGGAAAAGTGAATCATATTGATGGTATCAAAACTTCAGCTATTGGTGCTGTGAACACCGGTAGCATTACTGTGACCGTAAAGTAAATCCACCGTTCAATATGATCCAGGGTCTAACTATTTGCGGATAGTTAGACTTTTTTATTTTAGAGCAAAAAATGTTCAGTGAATATTGCTTTGTAGTTAAATTAATCTTTAACAAGTCCTATTTGGTGTGAAAGTTCGGTTGTTATGAGATGTAAAACCACGCTATTGACTAGAGTTGATTCGAATTATTGGACAAAAAAAGTGCAACGAATTTATTTTTTTCTTGTATTTCATTTTGCAGCAGGGGCCAGCAAGCTGAATTCACCTGGAGCAGGTGAGTAAGCACCGATTTTGTTAACATTATTCTGGATAGTTGTTTCACATAAAATATGCATTCTAAAAACAAACACCTATAAAAAAGAACGCCTGAGCGTTCTTTTTAAATTCAGTTGAAATTCTAGTCACGGACAAATTCAACAGTACCATTTTCTAAAGATTTAACACGTGCCAAAGATTCAACACGGTAACCTTTATCAAGTAACAATTGGCGCCCTGGCTGGAAAGATTTTTCAATTACAATGCCAATACCCACAACTTCTGCATTTGCTTGATGAATTAAATCGGCAAGACCTAAAGCAGCCTGACCATTTGCCAGGAAGTCATCAATCACTAAAGCTTTATCGCTAGAGTTGATGTGCTTGTTGGAAATGGCAATGGTACTTTCAATTTGTTTAGTGAACGAGAACACTTTGGAACGGTATAAATCATCTTTTAAGGTTAAAGACTGATATTTACGTGCAAAGATCACAGGCACACCAAGTTCTAAACCGGCCATGACTGCTGGAGCAATACCAGAAGCTTCAATGGTGATAATTTTCGTGATCCCTGCATCTTTAAACCGTGCAGCAAATTCTTTGCCAATTTGCTGCATTAATACAGGGTCGATTTGATGATTTAAGAAAGCATCAACTTTCAGAACTTGATCAGATAGAACGATACCTTCACTTAAGATTTTCTGTTCTAGTGCGTGCACGGGAGAATTCCTCTAAGGGCAGATGCTTTTTCAAGCAAAAGCGTATTTTAAAAAGGCTCTCAAAAAATGCAAGCGAAATTGCTCAAATCGATTAACTCGTTGGGCCTTTATAACCTGTTAACAATAAACCATAGGAAGTTTTGCCATCTTGATGGGTTACTTTCACGGGTGTGTAGTCCAGTTTAGGTGCTAACCAAAAAATGGTATCGCGATTTGGCTTGCTGTGCTTGAGCACTACTTTAATGGTGTCGAAAGTGCCATAAGACGTTTTTACCTTTTCCATACCCTGTTTGACAAAACGACGTGATTCCACTTCTTTGGCATCGACAATCGCATAACTTGATCTCAGCCCGGATGATTTTAAGTCTTCACGCAGTTGTAATTCAGCATTCAGTTCATCCAGCGTACCAGCTTTCCAGGCAAATGAACGTGCTGTGTCATCCTTCTTGGTATTAATGGTTTTAGCTGTGGGATTAAACTTGATACTCATTGTATTATTGTGAATGAGTACTTTACTGCTACGGCTGAAAGTATGGGAAATAATTTGGCCATTATTAAAGCCAAAATAACTGGTTTCTGTTGCAGAAGCCAAGCCAGCAGCTTTTGCAGCAAAAACATAAGTCCAGTTATTTCCCGACTTGCTTAATGTACGGGTAGCAGAACCCAGATTTTTGCCATTATAGCTAAATTGATAACTTGCCTGGAATGGACTCATGGCGAAGGTTTGGCTTGAGAAACCAGCAAACAACAGAGTAGTGCTTAATCCAGATGTCAACGCAATTGTTTTCAATACAAGGTGAGCCATCAGTAAATTGTTCCTCTGAATTTGGAATAAAATGTAAAACTTGTCTTTAAGCGGTATTATGCGCTTTGATTATGAAGATAAAATCTGAAATTTTGTTCGATCTGTATCTTTATGTAGTTTTTCCCTAAAAAATATAGATTTTTAATCAGTAATCATCATCTAATTTATTTTTGCTTAACCGGACTGACTTTGCTGTCCTGGTATTCTTCCGCAATCTCCCAGACCTCCATCGGCTCTTCGGACATTTTTCTGAATAATGCAGTCAGGTTGACATTGCCTATGACCACCAGTTCAGCTTCACGCAAAACCGCATGGTTGACATGCACTTTTGCTAAGGTATCAATGATAGAACGCTTTTTGCCTAACCATCGGTTTAAATCCAGATGCAATAAGTCATCTTTTACTTTAATGACATTCAACTTTTCAAGAATCATGCCCAGAGGGTCTTGATTGAGTACTTTTTGATAGAAAAATAAAGCAAATTTTACAGCAAGCTTTTGGAAGATATTTTTGAATTTGGCTTCAATGACTTGGGTGTCACTAATCTGTTCAAACACAATCAGTTGGGTATCTTTATTCAGTTCCATCTGTACCAGTTTCAAATCGACTGAAAGGGTAATGTATAAACCCTTCACATCAAGCGTTGCATATAAGCGTAGCCAGTCTTCATGCAAGTCGGCATGCAGATCTTTCAGCATGGCAACATTGTCAGTAACAAAACGCTGAAAAGTTGCATTTAAAAAAACTTGAGAAAGGGGAAATTCACGCTCATCTTCAATAAACCCTTCAGCCTTTTCATACACCTGGCGTATACGTTTAGAGATATTGGATAGTAGCGTTTGCATATAAGGCATCCCAGCGAGTTAATCTTCTTAAACTTCGATAGATTCTGTCGAAAGTATTAAAAATACAGATATTCCACCTTGCAGTTTAACAAAATTAATTGCACCATTTTCATGATTTTAATTGTCTACAGCGTGCTTATTGACTGAGTTCTCATTTCTTCATTCAAAACTAGACGCTGTGTTTATTTTATACTGCTTTTATGCAGTTTGGGGACCAGACATTTTGTCGGTTTAATGTGATGCTTAAGAAAATCAGTTTCGCACCTTTAATGCATGCATGGTGGAAAGATCCAATTTTCACAAGCGCAGTGATTGTAGCTGTTGCTTTGCATTTGATTATTTTGACTTTGCAGTTTGCCATGCCGCAAGAAAGTGATGCCGCAGTCAAAGAGATCGCCGTTACATTACGTCCGAGTGATGACAAGGTGGAACATGCGGATTTTTTGGCACAGGCAGATCAACAAGGTTCTGGAACTTTTCGTGAAGCACACCGTATGTCGAGCGATATGCCGGCAGCGATGACTGAGCAAACGACCGGTGAGCAGCAACAGGAAACTCTGGAGCGTTTACAACAGAAACGCGAACTCAGCTTTGAAGAAAAAGTGCTGATGACCACCTTAAGCTGGAAGAAAGAAGCAGAACAGAACCAGCGCAAAAAAGCCATGCAGGAGCTGAATAGCCAGTTTCAGGCCAAGGCCGCGATGGTGGCAAGTCTGGAAGCACAATATTTGCAACGTCAGCAAAACTTTAGCCGTCAGCAAAAAATTAAAACCGTAGATGGTATACAGGCCAAGCAGGATATTTCAGCCGCCTATTTGGAAAAATTCCGTGAAAAAGTTGAATTTTACGGTAACCGCTATTATCCCGATGCAGCCAAAGTGCAACGCCTCGCAGGAGAGGTTCGTTTAATGGTCATCTTAAATAAAAGTGGCGGAATTCGTGCCATTCGCCTGATTGAAAGTTCAGGTCATGGTTTACTGGATGAAGCGGCCAAAACTTCAGTACGTAAAGCTGCTCCATTCGGTGGTTTTGATAAAGGGATGAAAGATATTTCAGAACTTCGCATTGTGCGTACCTGGCGGTTTGACCCGGCTGAAGCTGAATTTGAGGTGCATTGATTGAATGGCATTGATCTGCTTTTTAAAGTTTGACAAGTATTTATTTTGATTATGCTTTTAAGGTGAGGCTAATACATAGTGCCCCTTTTGACGCCCATCCGGCCATGTCACATTTAAGTCTTTTTCTGAAAGGTCTAGGCGAGTCGGAAAGATTTGTAAATATTGGCGGTATTGGGGAGCCGCTTTCAAGCCAATACATGTCCCATTTTTCCACCAGGTTCCTTCTGTATATTGGTCTAAGGCACCGACTGCCAGATACCATTTAAACTTGCCGCCTGGTTGCAGTAAAAGCTCAGAGCCGACTTCCATCACGCCTTCCAGATAATAATGGCCTACCCAGGCATTATCTGCTGGCTGGAACTTTACTTCCTTACATACAGATTCAACATTGGCATACAGTTGGGATGCAGGAAATAACGCTGAAATCAGGCAAAGTCGGAAAAGAATTCTGTTCATCATTTTTTCCGGCATTTAGTAGGGGAGTTACTTTAAGATTTTATGCTTATTTGGCATAAATTAAACCCGACTAATCGAAATTAATCGGGTTTAATAAATGGGAAGGCTGCTAGAACCTACTGCTGTTCAGTATAGGGATTTTTAAATCCTAACTTCGCCAGAATCTCAATTTCCAATGCTTCCATTTCTTCTGCCTCTTCATTCGAGGTTTCATGGTCATAGCCCATCAAGTGTAAGGTGCCGTGCACCAGCATATGAGTAAAATGCTCAATTGGGGTTTTATTCTGATCAATGGCCTCTTGTAAAACCACAGGAATACAAATCACCAGGTCACCAATCGGTAGGGCATCCAGCATTGCCAGCACTTCTTCTGGCACATCGCTCGGGAAAGACAGCACATTGGTCGGCTTGTCTTTTTGACGATACTCCAGATTCAGCTTATGGCTTTCGTCATTGTCTACACAGGCAATCCCGATTTCGCAGTCCTGATCGACATTGATAAAACGAAGTGTAGTTTCAATGACTTTTTTAATATAAGCGCGTTTTAATACCAGTTCAGGTGACTGGTAGTCTTGTTGCAATGATAGGTTAAGTTTCAAAATGAATCCTTAAAGTATCTTAGTCCTGAGCATCGGCAGCAGCATCATTTTCAGCAATCAATGCTTCCTGACGCGCTTTACGTTCTGCCCGTGCTTCAGCACTAAGACGGTGTTGTTTACTGTCCCATCCTTCATAGGCTTCGACAATTTTCTGTACCAACCGGTGACGAACCACGTCACGGGAATGGAAACGGGTGATATGAATTTCGGTTACAGGTTCCAGTACACGTAAAGCATGGGCTAAACCAGATTGCTGACCGCGAGGTAAATCGACCTGAGTGATGTCGCCGGTAATGACCGCACGTGAACCAAAGCCTAAACGAGTCAGGAACATTTTCATCTGTTCTGGCGTCGTGTTTTGCGCTTCATCCAAAATCACGAAAGAATGGTTGAGGGTACGGCCACGCATATAGGCGAGGGGCGCAACTTCAATCACCTGACGTTCAATCAGTTTGGCGACTTTTTCAAAGCCCAGCATTTCATACAGGGCATCGTAAAGCGGGCGCAAATAAGGATCGATTTTCTGGCTTAAATCCCCCGGTAAGAAACCGAGTTTTTCCCCGGCTTCAACCGCAGGACGAACCAGCAGGATGCGCTGGATTTCATTACGTTCCAGCATATCTACCGCAGCAGCCACGGCAAGATAGGTTTTACCGGTACCAGCAGGGCCTATACCAAAGGAAATGTCGCTTTGCAAAATACGCTGTACATAACGCTTTTGATTTGCGCCGCGTGGATTAATCCGGCCTTTGCGGGTTTGCAACCAGACGGCATCGAGACCGGTATGTTCATTGTCAGAAAGATCTTCCTGCAATTCACGATCCGTCTGACTGCCCTGAATCATCAGATGCAAAGTATCCGCGCTGACTTGCTGGCTGGTTTCAGTTTCTTCATGTAGACGCATCAAGAGGCTTTCGGCTCTCTCTACTGCATCAATCTCACCATCGATGTAAAAAGCATCACCTCGATGGGAAATTTTGACCTCTAAACGCTGTTCGATTTGTTTCAAATGACCGTTATAAGCACCCAGCATGCCTTTTAAACGTTCCATTGAAATACCAGGAAAAGTTACTGTACGTCGGATCGCTGCAGTCAAGAGAATTCCTTATAAAATGATCTTACTGATCACCTTACATTACGCCACGTCAGGCTCAAGATTCAAGAGCTCACCGTAAACAAAATTTAAAGTTTTAATTTCGGTAATTTCAATCTCTGCAAAACGCCCAACCCAGGCCGGATCACCAATGAAAGAGACCAGACGGGTATTGTCCGCTGTACCAATCAACAGGTTCGGATCTTTGTCAGAAACCTTTTCAATCAGCACACGCTGGATGGTGCCGAGCATGGCATCAGTTTTATCAATGCTTGAGCGTTTAATCCATTGCTGAACTTTGGCCAGCCGTTCTTTTTTGACATCTTCAGGGGTATTGTCTTCAAGTTCTGAAGCGGGTGTACCTGGACGTTTTGAATAAATGAAGCTGTAAGAATGGTCAAAGTCCAAATCCTGGATGAATTGATAAGTTTCTTCAAAGTTCTCATCGGTTTCACCCGGGAAACCAATAATAAAGTCTGAAGATAAATGCATATCCGGACGGACGGTACGTAGCTTTTTAATTTTTTCGATATAGACATCGATGGTGTGGTTACGTTTCATCGCTTTCAGCACATCGTTGGAACCGCTTTGTACCGGCAAGTGCAGGTGCGAAACCATTTGTGGCAAGTCACGGTAGCACTGAATCAGGTCATCATTGAATTCAAGCGGATGTGAAGTGGTATAACGTAAACGGCCAATGCCCGGAATTTCGGCAACGAGACGCAGCAAGTCGGCAAAGGTGCAGATATTGCCTTCAAAAGTTTCGCCGCGATAACCATTCACGTTCTGACCTAATAGGCTGATTTCACGAACCCCTTTTTCCGCCAGACCGGCAATTTCCGCCAGTACGTCATCTAAAGGACGCGATACCTCTTCACCGCGGGTATAAGGGACTACGCAGAAAGAACAGTATTTGGAACAGCCTTCCATAATCGAAACAAAGGCTTTATAGCCTTCAACACGCGGTTCAGGTAAAAAGTCGAATTTTTCGATATCCGGGAAAGAAATATCCACCAGCTTGATTTTTTCTTTCTTCGGTTTTTCAATTTGTTCAGAATGCTGATCCAGCATTTGCGGTAAACGGTGTAAGGTTTGTGGACCAAAAACCATATCGACATATGGCGCACGTTTCTGAATATTGTCACCTTCCTGAGAAGCTACACAACCGCCGACCCCAATCACTAAGTCAGGATTTTTTTCTTTCAGCTTGCGCCAGCGACCCAGTTCGGAAAACACTTTTTCCTGGGCCTTTTCACGAATGGAACAGGTATTCATCAGCAGAATATCGGCATCATTTGGGTCAGTGGTCAATACATAACCGTGCGAGTCGCCTAAAAGATCTGCCATACGATGACTGTCATACTCATTCATCTGACACCCTTGCGTTTCGATATACAGTTTTTTCACTGAACCGTCGGCTGGGGTGTGCTGTGGCTGGGTAACAGTGTTTTCTGAAGCAGCTTGGGCACTATTTGGAATGAAGGTTTGAACCGTCATGTAGGCTCCTAAAGGATAAATCGGTGAAATCGCAATTCAAGACTGACTGTATCAAGCTCACTCAGCGAGCGATATTTCTTTTTCCTTTCAATGCCTAATAGTATTGAAGGGGAAGAAAGAGGCTGACTGCCATCTTGAAAAAATGCAATTTGAATACAAGAAAGGCGCATATTTTAGCAGGAATCGAAGCCAAACTTATAGCTCTAAATAAAGCTGCAAAAATATTGATTTGTGAAGTAAAAATGATTGAAAATTAATATTGTCTAATCATAAGGTTACATAACAGAACAGTAGAGTAGTGTAATAATAATTAAACTATTCAAAAATGATTAGGTGCGACCAAGGCAATATTAAATGACAGAAGGCGGGCATATGTTTAATCGGGTAATCAATAAAAATTATTATAAAGTGCTTGCTTTGGCTTTGGCATCTACCGGTTTTATTTCGATTTCTTATGCGGCTGATGAACAGTTTAATGATGCTTTGCGTGCTGCCAATTCTGCAAATTTAGATTTATTACAACAATATCAGGCATCGATGCAGAACGATGTGCTGGGTTATTATCCGGAATACTGGTTATTGAATAGTAATTTGGCTAATCAGCCTGCCAGCCAAATTATCAATTTTGCTCAGCGTTATCCGCAATCAGCGATGGCGGAAAAACTGGCTGCTGATTATGTCGAAGAAAAAGTCAAGCAGGCAGATTTTGCGACTGCGCAGCCTATTTTGCAGTATGTGACTAATCCGGATCAGGCGGAAAGCTGTGCGGTTGCCCAAGTTCGTGCCAAATCGGGTGATCCCCTGGTTTTTGCTGAATATAAAGATGTCTGGCTTGCCACCAACTCACAACCTGAATCCTGTACCGGTTTGGGACGTATGATGCTGTCGAGTCCCCTAATGACCGAGCAGGACAGGCAGCAACGTTTATGGGGACAGCTTCGTGCAGGGCAGTCGGGCTTGGCCTTGGCTACTGCACAAACGCTGGGGCTGAGCCTATCACTTGCACAGCTCAATCAAATTCAGGCCAATCCTTTAAATTATTTATGGTCTGTGCCTAAAGCCACCAGTGCAGATCAGGCTTATTTGATTTATGCCCTGGGACGTCTGGCCGATAGCGACTTAAATACTGCAATGGCTTCCGTTAAAAATGCAGCAGAGGGGACACCGCTACAAGTACAAAAAGCGCTCTATCGTACTGTGGGCTATATTGGCGGAACCACGGTGATGAAAAACAATTTTAACCGTGAAGTACTGAATTATCTGGATGCCAGTTACGGTTTGCCCTTTAGTGCAGAAGAAGCGGAAATTTATGCTCGTCAAGCCATTCGTTTTAGTGCATGGGAAAGCCTGATTCGGGCCATTGATGCGATGGGCGTAACCCAAAAGCAGGAAGATCGTTGGCAGTACTGGTTGGCACGGGCTTCAGAGCAACGTGGCGATGCTCACTCTAAACGTGTGGCACAAGAAATTTTCAAAAAATTGGCACAGGGGGATGATTACCATAATCTGCTGGCCAGAGATAAGTTAGGGCAAAGTTACAATAATATTCCCAATAATGTTCAACCTTCAAATAGTGATGTGCAGCGTTTAAGCCAAAATATTCATTTCAACCGTGCTTTTGCTTTACGCCGTGTCAACGCACCGGATAGTTATGTGAATCGTGAATGGAACTGGGCAGTGCGTCAGGCCTATTTAAAACATGATGATGGCTTACTACTGGCAGCTGCAAAACGTGCGACGGATATAGGCTGGTATGACCGTGCCATTTACGCGGCTGACCGTACTGAATCCAGACACAATTATTCCTATCGTTATGCCATGCCACATCAAAGTTATGTGGTCAGCCATAGTCGAAATGCCGGAATCGATCCTGCATGGGCCTATGGTCTGATGCGTCAGGAAAGCCGTTTTGTTTCACAGGCACGTTCACATGTGGGTGCAGGAGGGTTGATGCAAATTATGCCGGATACGGCGAAACTGGTGGCCCGGCAAATGGGCGAAACTTATAATCCGGCAGCTTTAACCGACATGAATACCAATATTCGTTATGGCACTTTTTATTTGTCGATGATTCAGAGCCAGCTCAGCAATAATCCTGTGCTGGCAACGGCTGGCTATAATGCTGGTCCAAACCGTGCACGTCGTTGGCAACCGGATGCCCAGCAGATAGCCGCTGATCAATATACTGAAACCATTCCCTTAACCGAAACACGTGATTATGTAAAACATGTCATGACTAACGCCACCCATTATGGAGTATTGCTTGGACAAGGAGCGCAGTCGATTGAAAAACGGATGAATATAATTCCATTAAGAAATAATCCTTAATTTTTAGTTTTATTGATAGGTCTGACTTGTTGATGATATTTTCTGGGCGAACTTCAGTTTTACTAAGATGGGTGCTGTTCGCGGTGAGCAGTGCTGGACTAGGGCTGTTTGCACCTCAAACTTTTGCAGCCCCTTTGCAGGGTTATGTCATGGTGGTACAAATGACCCCTGCGGTATGCATGTTTGATGCCCAAAAATCAAAACAGCGAAAATGTCTGGAAGGCTATTCGCTGAATATTTCCGGTTTGTATCCGGAAACTTCGGAAACCGAGTGCAGGACCACATCCTCTGCGGCTTTATCTCCCTTGCAGGCGAAAGTCGTGGCACGAGTCATGCCCGATGAAAATGCCCGCATGCAACTTTGGCGGGGCATTGGCGGATGTGTACAGATGAACTCAAGTCAATATTTCCGTACCATCATTAATTATGCTGAACGTCTCAAAATTCCGAAGGAATTAACCAGTCCTGAAACGCGAGCCATGCATCAGACCAATCTTCGGCTGCAGTTTCTGCGTTTGAATCCAAGTTTACCTGCCAATGCCATTAGATTTAGCTGTTCGACTTTCCAGGGAAATGCCATTCTGACCGAAGTGAAACTTTGCTACAAAAATAATGGACAGTACAAGCGCTGTTCCGCAGAAGTAGAAAATACCTGTCCAAATTTATTTACCATAAAAACGCGAATCTCAACTTTTTAAGTCTTTGAAATAAAAAGGACATAATCCAATTTAATTTTCGACTAAGAAAAGCAAAGCAAAGCAAGTTATGTCCATTTACGAATTTATCATTTCTGTATTTTTAATCATAGAGCAATTTTACTCAGCGATTGTCATTCAACCTTTAAGAAGTAGAGGATTTCCACCCGCTTTAAGTGATATTGAAATTCTTACTATACAAATTGTGGGAGAGTTTCTTGGCTTAGATTCTGATAAAAATATCTGGTTCTACTTTAAAAACAATTGGTTTGAATGGTTTCCAAAATTAGGTTCCTATCCTAATTTTTGCAAACATTGCGCAAAATTATGGCATGTAAGTCAACAGATTATGTCACAACTAAAATCTTTTTTCGGTTTAGATAATATTCATTTTATCGATGGCTTTCCTATACCTGTTTGTCGTTATGCTAGAGCAAAAAAACATAAAAACTTCAAAGAATCGTAAGCGTCCGCTGAACACACCTTCTGAATTCATCCTATAAGCCTTAATTTAGTCCCCACTTAGAAACAAGTGGGGACTTAAATTTATGACTACAAATAATCAGACATCCATCGCACCTCTTGCGAAAAAACGAAGAACATACAGTGCTGAATTTAAACAGCAGATCGTTCAGGCTTGTAAAGCACCGGACGTTTCAATTGCTTCAGTCGCTTTGCAACATGGATTGAATACAAATCTTGTATCCAAATGGATTCGCTTAATTGATGCTAAGCCAGGGAGTGATCGCTCACCACTACCGAATAAACCTGCATTTATTGCCTTATCTTGCTCTGCACCATTAGATCCTACTCCTACTGACATGTTAAAAGTTCAAATTACTTTACCCCACTCAAAAGCAGAAATTGGCTTGAAATGGCAAGTATCAGAAATACCTGCCTTGGCAGAATTACTCAAGGTGCTGGCAACATGATCCGTATCGATGAAATCTGGTTGTCTACTCAGCCCATGGATATGCGTGCAGGAATGGATACGGCCATGGCGCAGATTATGAAAGCCTTTGGCTCAATCAAACCGCATTGCGCCTACCTGTTCTGTAATAAACGTGGCCATCGTATGAAAGTGCTGGTACATGATGGACTGGGCATCTGGCTGTGTGCCAGGCGGCTGGAACAGGGAAAATTCCACTGGGCTAAAGTTCACCAGGGTGAAAACGTAGCTCTCAACCCGGAACAGTTACAGGCATTAATCCAGGGTTTGCCTTGGCAGCGCATTGGACGACAGCAGGTGGTCACGATGCTCTAAACCAAGCTCGGCTATTCTGCCATCCTCCAAACGTTCTATTTCATTCTCTTCATGACCTCAGGCATACTGCGGTCATGAATACGCTGCCTGATTTAAGCCAACTGACCCATGAACAACTGCTGGAATTTACCCGGCAGTTGGCGATGCAGCATCAGTCTCTGGCACAATCAAATCAAGAATTAGAAAAATCAAACCAGCAATTGGATGCCAAAGTTCAGCATCTTTCTATTCTCAATCAAAAATACGAGCATGAACTGGCGCTGTTTAAAAAGCATAAATTCGGCAGTAAAAACGAACATCTCACCGCAAAACAAATCCATCTATGGGATGAGGCGGTCGAAGAAGATATCGCAGCCGTTGATCTGGAATTAGAACGATTAAATGCAGATAAAACCCATGCAGCGACACAGAAAGCCACAGTCAACAAACCTAAACGTCGACTGCTGCCAGATCATCTACACACCATCCGTATTGAGCATGAACCTGCATCAACCCAATGCAGTTGTGGCTGCCAGTTACGTCGTATCGGCGAAGATATCAGTGAAAAACTGCATTTCAGACCGGCACAGTTCTACAAGGAACAGCATGTCCGTGGCAAATGGGTCTGTGATCAGTGTGACACCCTGACTCAGCAAGCGATGCCTGCCTATGTGATTGATAAAGGCATTGCTTCACCTGAACTGCTCAGCCATGTGCTGGTATCGAAGTATGCCGATCATTTACCGCTGTACCGTCAGCGCCTGATCTATCAGCGGGCTGGCATTGATCTGTCCAGATCCACTTTATCTGACTGGATTGGTCGCTGCGGTGTGGAACTGGAACCTCTGGCTAATGCCTTAAAACAGGTGGTGTTGCAACAGCGGGTGATCCATGCCGATGAAACGCCGGTCACCATCATGCGGATGGGTGATGATGAGAAAAAACCGAAGAAAGGTTATGTCTGGGCCTATGCCACCACACAGTACAATCCAGTTCAAGCGGTGATCTATGACTTTCAGGATAGTCGTTCAGGTCAGCATGCTGAAGAGTTCCTGAAAGGCTGGCAGGGTCATCTGGTCTGTGATGATTACAGTGGTTATAAAGCACGCTTTAAATCAGGCCAGGTCATTGAGGTGGGCTGCATGGCCCATGCACGTCGTAAATTCCATGAACTGCATGTGACCGGGAAAAGTCAGGTCGCTGAACAGGCATTAGTGCTGATTCAGAAACTGTATGCCATAGAAGCAGAACTCAGGAAAAAGACGGATGGTACAGCGGAAGACCGCCGCGAATACCGACAACAGCATAGCCAACCGGTGATGCAACAACTATATGAATGGCTCAACCAACATCATCTGACGGTGCCATCGAGTTCTCCCACCGCCAAGGCCATCAATTACACTCTGAAGCGTTGGCCAGCTTTAAGCCGCTATTTGGATGATGGCAATCTACCGATTTGCAATAACTGGATTGAAAATCAGATGCGCCCCTGGGCGTTGGGACGTAAGAACTGGCTGTTTGCAGGTTCGCTGCGCAGCGGCCAACGAGCTGCCAATATCATGACTTTAATCCAGTCAGCAAAGCTGAATGGACTGGATCCGTATGCCTATTTAAGTGATGTGCTGAAAAGGCTGCCGACGCATAAAGTGACCCAAATAGAAGAATTACTGCCACACCGCTGGAAATCCGACCAAAATTAAAAAATAGGCATGGGATTCAGCGGACGCTTACAAAGAATCTGCAGGTTTTAGTTATTGTGCGGCTAAACAAGAAAAATATTATGGTTTCAAAGGACATATCGTTATTAACTTTTCAGGAATGATTACAGGCTATACTTTTGCTCCAGCTCATTGTGATGAACGTGATGTTGCACCAGAAATTACTCAAGATATTCAGGGATTACTTGGTGGTGATAAAGGATACTTAAGACCTGAATTAAAACACTATTTTATGTACCAAGATATTGATTTACAAACACCTTATAGAAAGAACATGACTGATAGCAGGTCTAAGGAAGCTATGGCGAGGCTCATGAATGCTCGTAGAAAAATTGAGACTGTTATAGGTCAATTAACTGAACGATTTCACATTCAAAAAGTAAGAGCTAAAGATTTATGGCATTTAACGCATAGAATTACGCGTAAGATTCTTTCACATACCATTGCAGTAATTTTAAATACACGATTAGGAAATCCACCTTTACAGCTGGAAAGCCTTATTCAAAGTTGAGATTGGGGTCATAAAAGGTTCTTACTAAGCTTTTTTATATATTTTATTTATATTTCCTATCATACTTTTGTTGAAATCCATTCTCTTTTAAATGCATCTGTCAAAGTATTGGAGTACAATCTTTGCCGTTTATGATTATTAAGATTAAATAGAACAGCTATTTAATTATTATGACGATCCTCTCAATTGGAGATAATTACATGAAGCAACCTGTTCGCGTTGCCGTTACTGGCGCTGCTGGTCAAATTGGTTACAGCCTATTATTCCGTATCGCTAGCGGTGAGATGTTGGGTAAAGACCAACCAGTTATTCTTCAATTATTAGAAGTTCCTTTTGAGAAAGCTCAAGCTGCGCTTAAAGGCGTAATGATGGAACTTGACGACTGTGCTTTCCCATTATTGGCTGGCATGATCGGTACTGATGATCCTAAAGTTGCATTCAAAGATGTTGACTACGCTCTTCTAGTTGGTTCACGTCCACGTGGTCCAGGTATGGAACGTGCTGACCTTCTTAAAGTGAACGGTGAAATCTTCATCGGTCAAGGTCAAGCATTAAACGAAGTTGCTAGCCGTGACGTTAAAGTACTTGTTGTAGGTAACCCTGCGAACACCAATGCTTACATCGCAATGAAATCTGCTCCAGATCTTCCAGCGAAAAACTTCACAGCAATGTTGCGTCTTGACCACAACCGTGCGTTGACTCAACTTGCTCAAAAAGCTGGCGTTGCAGTTTCTGACATCAAAACTATGACTGTTTGGGGTAACCACTCTCCAACAATGTATGCTGACTACCGTTTTGCAACTGTAAACGGCGAAAGCTTAAAAGACAAAATCAACGATGCTGCTTGGAACAAAGATGTGTTCCTTCCAACTGTTGGTAAACGTGGTGCTGCAATCATCGAAGCACGTGGTCTGTCTTCTGCTGCTTCTGCTGCAAACGCTGCAATCGACCATATGCGTGATTGGGCTCTTGGCACAAACGGCGAATGGGTAACTATGGGTATTCCTTCTGACGGTTCTTACGGTATCCCTGAAGGCGTAATGTTCGGTTTCCCTGTAACTTGTGAAAATGGCGAATACAAGATCGTTCAAGGTCTTGAAATCGACGAATTCAGCCGTGAGCGTATCAACTTCACTCTTAACGAGTTAGAAGAAGAACGTGCAGCAATTGCTGACATGGTTAAATAATTTAATCTTTTAGATTAAATTGAAAAGCACTCCACTTGGGGTGCTTTTTTATGCCTGAAATTTAGTGTTGAACAAAAAATAACATGCTGTGATGCAGTGACAACTGAATGTATAAGGGTTTGCGTCTAATTTAAAAGCTAACAATAAAGGTTTAAGGAGAATGAGATGTTTGATCAACAACCCACATTGGAGCTTTTATTTGAGCAGTTGGGACTAGACGCGAGCCAAGAGGCGATAGACCGGTTTATAGAAAGCCATCAATTGACGATGGATATCCCTTTGCATCACGCTCCATTCTGGACACAGGCACAGCATGATTTTCTAATCAGCCATTGGAAAAAGGATGATGAATGGGCTATGGTGGTAGATATCTTAAATGAACAATTGCATACCGAAGACCGGCTTTCAACCCCAACCCATCAGTGAACACAAATTGAAACAACAAACCTAGTTTTATGACTAGGTTTTTTTATGAATATTTTATAAGTTAATTAAATAATAAATGACAGTTTGGTTGATAAGGAGTGTGCCATGCTTATGAATAATAACCCATCCTTTAAAATGTTATTTGAACAACTTGGGCTGGCTTCTAGCCCTGCAGCTATTGAGCTTTTTATACGGACTCATCAATTACCTGCACATCAAAATCTGCATGATGCTCCATTCTGGAATAAATCCCAGCGTGAGTTTTTAATTCGCTATTTAGTGGAAGATGCAGATGAGTGGGTCATGTTGATTGATGAACTGAACCAGCAATTACATATGAATGCCACCAGACTGCAACCTGCCTGATTTTTTGTAGACAGGTGAGCTTTAAAACCTGCTGAGAAGAAGGAACTTTTAAGCAGAACAGATCATAAAAAAACGCCTCATTGCAGGCGTTTTTTATCGTTAAATCTGCAATTAATGAACTTTGCTTTTGACTAAATGCACAAACCAGTCATGCTCACGGAATGGGTGAAAGGCTGGATGCTCTTGTACCAAAATCAAGTCAAAATCGGCAGTTTTACTGTATTTGGTGAGCCAATGTCGTGCTAAGGCAGTTTCACTCTTGGCTGCAGAAGCATAGGCCAGGAAAAAATAAACGTCCCCATACTGGTCGTGAGTGATGGGTTTTAAGATTTGCTGGGTAATCAAGGCAAATCTTTGTTCCTTGGTAATTTCGAAATACAGCATATAGGCTTTGGCCAAATGCATGGATAAGTTCATATATAAACTTAACGGCATTTCTTCAAATTCAATACGGCCCTGTTCAAGTAGAACCACGGCTTCTTGCAGAAAATGAATCTGTTCCTGACGTGAATTACTCAGCAGCACCAATTGCATGCGTAACTCAGCACGTTCTAAGGCAAGTTTTGGCGTATTCCCTTGTAAATACAACTGATCAGTTTCGCCAATACGTTGAATAATCTGTTTGGTGTTTTCCCGCATCGGTTACATCCTCATCTGTCAATGATTGCTATATGAGGATGTTTTTCCAGATTTAAAGCATCCTCCGGTGTGAATTACCAAATGGAATTGCTGCTGCGTAACCATGCCGTAATGGACAGGCGTTGATGCTTAGCTTTGAGTACTTCGTGCAATAAATCACTTTGGAATAGGGCAATGCGGTTCGGTTTTGGCGGGATAATGTGCCACTGATCATTTTTATCCTGTAAACGCAATTCACCACCCCAGTCCGCTTGCCAGTCTTCATGCAGATAATACACAGCAGAAATCACACGGCCATTTTTACCTTGAGGGTTGTCACGGTGCAGGGCATAAAATTCACCGGCGTTATAACAGGCAAAATGGGCTTCAACTTCTCGAATGCCCAGAAAAAAGGCTCGGTTCAGTTCTTCTCCCAGATTTTGCAAGGTTTTGATGTGCTGTTGGGCTTTTTCTAACTCTTCATTAATCCATAAAATATGATCACTACGGATTTTGCTTATCACCCCATTTTGAATAGCTGCTTCTCTAAACTGATTTAAATGAGAAGTACATTCTTCAACCAAGGCATGAATATATTCTTCAGGATAAACATCATCAATAATGCTAAAGCCCTGCTGATCTAGATCTTCAATCATTTGATCAACATTGCATGACTTTGGAAGGTGAATTGCATCCATACAGCTATACTCACAACAGGATAGAAAAATGCTGTTGTATTCTAGAGCAAGATATCCTGCGGAACGAAACATTTTTTCATGCTAAAATAGCGGTTGATATCAGGAATTAAAGAAACATGAATTACCGTCACCATTTCCATGCAGGCAACTTTGCCGATGTCATGAAGCATGTGTTATTGCTGCAACTTTTAACACGTTTAAATGCCAAAGATAAACCTTATCGCTATATCGATACGCATGGTGGGGCAGGTAAATACGATTTATCGACGTCTGCAGCGCAAAAATCAGGCGAGTTTTTAAATGGTATTCACCGTTTAATCAAGCTGGATGATTCAATCACCCGCAATGCGCCTGAAGGCGTAAAGCAATATCTTAAAGTTGTTCAAGATATGCGTGAAGTTTCAGGTAAGGGTGCCTATCCGGGTTCACCCTGGTTTGCTCTGGAAGGCATGCGTGAAATAGATAAAGCCACTATTTTCGAAATGCAGCCTGAAGTCTTCCAGCAACTGCGTTTTAATATTCGTGACCGCCGTGCCGGCCTGCATGAACGTGATGCCTATGAAGGCTTACTTGGGGTGATTCCGCCTAAAGAAAAGCGCGGTCTGGTCATGATTGATCCACCTTATGAATTGGAACGTAAAGATTTTCCACAATTGGTCGAATTGTTGGTTGCTGCGTATAAAAAATGGCCTACCGGCGTTTTTGCGGTGTGGTATCCGATTAAAGATCGCGCCATGATTGAACGTTTTGAAAAGAAAATGATCAAAACTGGTATTCGCCGTCAATTGGTATGTGAAGTTTGTGTATGGCCGGATGATACGCCAGTGGGGCTGAATGGTTGCGGTTTGCTGGTGATTAATCCGCCATGGAAATTTTCTGAAGATGCGGATGAAGCTTTACAATGGTTATTCCCGCATTTACGTATGAGTGAAAATGGTGGACATGCCGCGGTTCGCTGGTTGGTTGGCGAATAAGAGATACGTTGAAAAAGATACGGTTACATTTAGGATCGACAAAGAATGACAAGTATAAACAAACCTGAAAGTGAATCTTCTCCACGTGATGAGCATGGTTTTGATGGCATCACCTTTGAAGTGGAAGAAGAAGAGCATACCCACGAGGGACAAAAGGTGAAACGTCGTGGCATCTATCTGTGGCCGAATCTGATTACAACAGCCGCTTTGCTATCGGGCTTTTATTCCATTATTGCCAGCATGAATGGAGATTTCACTCAAGCCATTTATGCTATTTTTCTGGCGGCATTATTCGATGGATTGGACGGTCGGGTAGCACGTGCGATTGGTGCTCAAAGCCCGTTTGGTGAACAGTTCGACTCCTTGTCTGACTTGCTTGCTTTCGGCGTGGCGCCGGCTATTTTAATGTATAGCTGGAGTCTGCATGATTTGGGGCGCATTGGACTTGCTGCCTGTTTTGTGTATACCGCTTGTGCAGCTTTCCGTCTGGCACGCTTCAACGTGCAAATTGGTGTGGTAGATAAACGCTATTTTATTGGTGTGGCAAGTCCGTTGGCTGCGGTGATCATTATTACCCTGGTCTGGGTCGCACAAGATTTTCCGCAAATTTTTGATATACGTGAATTGGGTATTCAGATCTTTAATGCGATTGCGATCATTGCTGTGGGATTACTGATGATTTCCAATATCAAATACTATTCATTTAAAACATTTGATCGCAAACGTGTACCATTTTTTGTGTTACCGATTGCAGTGTTTATCTTTGCCGCAATTACTTATAATATTCCTGTAGGGATTCTGGTGATTTCCATTATCTATGCATTGTCGGGTTTTGTGACTACTCTCCTGGCAAGAAAAAATACCGCCATATAAAAATGAGAACGCTATACTGAAAATAAAAAGGAGCACGATATGCAGTTGTTTCAAGATTTATTTGATCGCTCCAAACAACTCAATCAGGCTCCATTTCAGTTGCGCTTGGCCTATCATGCGCAAAAAGGTCGCTATAAAATCATTCATCAAGGTTTGATGATTCCTGGTCTACCCGCACCCTTACATTACCTCAATTTCATTAGTCTGATCGGCCAGCCGAATGCAGCAATGCTGCGCAATGAAAGTGCCATTCAAACCACAGCTTTAGATACTGCCACTACCATTGCCAGTATTAGCCCGCATATGGTGGGGCAATTAAATGCTTACTCGGTGGGTAAGGATTGTCGTTTTAGCAAAGAACATTTTCAGTTTTTAGACAGGGAAATCATTAGCGGAAATTTCCCCCATTTCCATATACAGCGTAAAGATAAAGAACTAAGTTTTGATTTATCAATTTGCACCAGCAATATTGTTTCTTATTTTACCCGGTTGCGTATGGGACTGGCAGATCACTGGTCTTTACTGTGTCAATGTGAAGGGCAGGTGACATACAAGGAACAAAAATTTGAGATTCAGCAGATGGGCTGTTTTGAATATGCTCGTTCCATTAATTTCCCCTATTTGCCTTTGGCATTTTTTACCTACCAAGTCATTAATCTGGAAAATCAGCGTCAACTGCTTTTGGCTCAAGTTCGAGATTCTTTCAATGGCATTTTACAGTCACGACTATATTTGCGAGATGGGAAAACAGGCATCTCGCAAATGTTTGATCAGAACGTGCGCTTTAAAGTCCATCGGGTTTATCCCAAAGTAAAAACACCGAATGGGCAAAGCATGTATTTGCCACGTGAGTTTGAATGGGGTTATGAAGATAAAGATGGCACCTGCATTTCCGTACAGGCACAAAGCCGCGGAGATTTTAAATTTGGCTTAGCTGCAGGTTATGTGGGTAGTTTTAAATATCAAGTCAGAATTAATCATCATGAAGAAACAGGTGAAAGTGGCTATTGTGAATATATCGATTGCCGATCACTGAGCTGGCAAGAAAAAAATAAACAGGAAAAAATGCGTGATGAACTAGCCAATCCTGTCCCGTTTGCGTGCAAAAAATAATAAAAACCTTCTATTTTGTGCAATAAGTAAACAGTCGTGATATTTTTGTTGAGTTATTTAAAAAAAGGAGTTGCAAGCACATTAAAATGCTGTAGAATGCACATCCATCGGCGGTGATGAAGATTAAAACTTCTGATAAAACAGCAACTTAGCACGAAGTGTTAAGATTAGGTTTTAGAAAGAAAGTTTAAAATAATTTGAATTGCTGATTGACACTAAGGATATTTAGTGTAATATAGCCGACCTAGCTTGCTGGTGACGAACCAGTAAGAAGATCATTAAGAGATTATGAAGAACAACTTGTGTGGATTTTTACTGGTTGATTGATCGAAATTATTTTCATTGATTGATGGTAGAAATTACTCGAAGTTTATTTGAGAAATATTTGTCAGAAAATTGATGAGCCAGATTTGGTGTTTTGAATAAAGCACTATTGATTTTAAACTGAAGAGTTTGATCATGGCTCAGATTGAACGCTGGCGGCAGGCTTAACACATGCAAGTCGAGCGGAGTATTGGTGCTTGCACTAATACTTAGCGGCGGACGGGTGAGTAATGCTTAGGAATCTGCCTATTAGTGGGGGACAACATCTCGAAAGGGATGCTAATACCGCATACGCCCTACGGGGGAAAGCAGGGGATCTTCGGACCTTGCGCTAATAGATGAGCCTAAGTCGGATTAGCTAGTTGGTGGGGTAAAGGCCTACCAAGGCGACGATCTGTAGCGGGTCTGAGAGGATGATCCGCCACACTGGGACTGAGACACGGCCCAGACTCCTACGGGAGGCAGCAGTGGGGAATATTGGACAATGGGGGGAACCCTGATCCAGCCATGCCGCGTGTGTGAAGAAGGCCTTTTGGTTGTAAAGCACTTTAAGCGAGGAGGAGGCTACTCTAGTTAATACCTAGGGATAGTGGACGTTACTCGCAGAATAAGCACCGGCTAACTCTGTGCCAGCAGCCGCGGTAATACAGAGGGTGCGAGCGTTAATCGGATTTACTGGGCGTAAAGCGTGCGTAGGCGGCTTTTTAAGTCGGATGTGAAATCCCTGAGCTTAACTTAGGAATTGCATTCGATACTGGGAAGCTAGAGTATGGGAGAGGATGGTAGAATTCCAGGTGTAGCGGTGAAATGCGTAGAGATCTGGAGGAATACCGATGGCGAAGGCAGCCATCTGGCCTAATACTGACGCTGAGGTACGAAAGCATGGGGAGCAAACAGGATTAGATACCCTGGTAGTCCATGCCGTAAACGATGTCTACTAGCCGTTGGGGCCTTTGAGGCTTTAGTGGCGCAGCTAACGCGATAAGTAGACCGCCTGGGGAGTACGGTCGCAAGACTAAAACTCAAATGAATTGACGGGGGCCCGCACAAGCGGTGGAGCATGTGGTTTAATTCGATGCAACGCGAAGAACCTTACCTGGTCTTGACATAGTAAGAACTTTCCAGAGATGGATTGGTGCCTTCGGGAACTTACATACAGGTGCTGCATGGCTGTCGTCAGCTCGTGTCGTGAGATGTTGGGTTAAGTCCCGCAACGAGCGCAACCCTTTTCCTTATTTGCCAGCGGGTTAAGCCGGGAACTTTAAGGATACTGCCAGTGACAAACTGGAGGAAGGCGGGGACGACGTCAAGTCATCATGGCCCTTACGACCAGGGCTACACACGTGCTACAATGGTCGGTACAAAGGGTTGCTACCTAGCGATAGGATGCTAATCTCAAAAAGCCGATCGTAGTCCGGATTGGAGTCTGCAACTCGACTCCATGAAGTCGGAATCGCTAGTAATCGCGGATCAGAATGCCGCGGTGAATACGTTCCCGGGCCTTGTACACACCGCCCGTCACACCATGGGAGTTTGTTGCACCAGAAGTAGGTAGTCTAACCGTAAGGAGGACGCTTACCACGGTGTGGCCGATGACTGGGGTGAAGTCGTAACAAGGTAGCCGTAGGGGAACCTGCGGCTGGATCACCTCCTTAACGAAAGATTGACGATCGGTAAGAATCCACAACAAGTTGTTCTTCATGACGATGTATCTGAGGGTCTGTAGCTCAGTTGGTTAGAGCACACGCTTGATAAGCGTGGGGTCACAAGTTCAAGTCTTGTCAGACCCACCATGACATACTTCATAGATACATTGACTTATTGATAAGCTGGGGACTTAGCTTAGTTGGTAGAGCGCCTGCTTTGCACGCAGGAGGTCAGGAGTTCGACTCTCCTAGTCTCCACCATGTATCTTCGGATGCATAATAAGCAAACGGTTAGATAGCTTATAGAGCTTAGTAAGAAAGCGGCGTATAATGCGCGGCATTGTTATTAACCTCTGTGATTTATCACAGTTTCTCGATCTGACGAAGACGAGAAAAATCATTAACAGAATATATTTGAGTTGAAATAAATTGTTCATACTCGTTTTAAAATCGACATTAGCAGTCATTTATGACTGGTTGATGAAGATTAAGAAATGAGTTACTAGCGATTAAACTGAATCAAGCGTTTTGGTATATGAATCTAATTGAAGCTGTACAGTGCTTAAGTGCACAAACGCCAACTGTATGAGAGTGATGAGAAATCATCATAATCTGTTGCTCATCCTACTTGTAGGGATGGACGACTGTTTGGGGTTGTATAGTCAAGTAATTAAGTGCATGTGGTGGATGCCTTGGCAGTCAGAGGCGATGAAAGACGTAATAGCCTGCGATAAGCTCCGGGGAGGCGGCAAATATCCTGTGATCCGGAGATTTCTGAATGGGGAAACCCACTTACCATAAGGTAGGTATCGTAACATGAATACATAGTGTTACGAGGCGAACGAGGGGAAGTGAAACATCTCAGTACCCTTAGGAAAAGAAATCAATTGAGATTCCCTCAGTAGCGGCGAGCGAACGGGGAAAAGCCCATTAAGTCATATAAGCTTTAGTGGAATGCTCTGGGAAGTGCAACCATAGTAGGTGATAGTCCTGTACACGAAAGGGCTTATATGATGATGTCGAGTAGGGCGAGGCACGTGAAACCTTGTCTGAATATGGGGGGACCATCCTCCAAGGCTAAATACTCCTGACTGACCGATAGTGAACCAGTACCGTGAGGGAAAGGCGAAAAGAACCCCTGTGAGGGGAGTGAAATAGATCCTGAAACCGCATGCATACAAGCAGTGGGAGCCGACTTGTTCGGTGACTGCGTACCTTTTGTATAATGGGTCAGCGACTTATATTCAGTAGCGAGGTTAACCGAATAGGGGAGCCGTAGAGAAATCGAGTCTTAATAGGGCGTTTAGTTGCTGGGTATAGACCCGAAACCGGGTGATCTATCCATGAGCAGGTTGAAGGTTAGGTAACACTGACTGGAGGACCGAACCCACTGTCGTTGAAAAGCCAGGGGATGACTTGTGGATAGGGGTGAAAGGCTAATCAAACTCGGTGATAGCTGGTTCTCCCCGAAAGCTATTTAGGTAGCGCCTCGGACGAATACCATTGGGGGTAGAGCACTGTTTCGGCTAGGGGGTCATCCCGACTTACCAAACCGATGCAAACTCCGAATACCAATGAGTACTATCCGGGAGACAGACTGCGGGTGCTAACGTCCGTAGTCAAGAGGAAAACAATCCAGACCGCCAGCTAAGGCCCCAAAATCATAGTTAAGTGGGAAACGATGTGGGAAGGCATAGACAGCTAGGAGGTTGGCTTAGAAGCAGCCACCCTTTAAAGAAAGCGTAATAGCTCACTAGTCGAGTCGGCCTGCGCGGAAGATGTAACGGGGCTAAAACTATGTGCCGAAGCTGCGGATGTATACTTTGTATACGTGGTAGGGGAGCGTTCTGTAAGCCGATGAAGGTGGATTGAGAAGTCTGCTGGAGGTATCAGAAGTGCGAATGCTGACGTGAGTAACGACAAAGCGGGTGAAAAACCCGCTCGCTGAAAGACCAAGGGTTCCAGTCCAACGTTAATCGGGGCTGGGTGAGTCGACCCCTAAGGCGAGGCCGAAAGGCGTAGTCGATGGGAAATTGGTTAATATTCCAATACTTCAGTGTAATGCGATGAGAGGACGGAGAAGGTTAAGTCAGCCTGGCGTTGGTTGTCCAGGTGGAAGGAAGTAGGCATGCATCTTAGGCAAATCCGGGGTGCTCTATGCTGAGATCTGATAGCAAGCTGTACTTGTACAGTGAAGTGGCTGATACCATACTTCCAGGAAAAGTCTCTAAGCTTCAGTTACACTGGAATCGTACCCGAAACCGACACAGGTGGTCAGGTCGAGTAGACCAAAGCGCTTGAGAGAACTCTGCTGAAGGAACTAGGCAAAATGGTACCGTAACTTCGGGAGAAGGTACGCTGCTTTTGGTGATGGAACTTGCTTCCTGAGCTGAGAGCAGCCACAGAAACCAGGCCCCTGCAACTGTTTATTAAAAACATAGCACTCTGCAAACACGAAAGTGGACGTATAGGGTGTGATGCCTGCCCGGTGCTGGAAGGTTAATTGATGGGGTTAGCGTAAGCGAAGCTCTTGATCGAAGCCCCAGTAAACGGCGGCCGTAACTATAACGGTCCTAAGGTAGCGAAATTCCTTGTCGGGTAAGTTCCGACCTGCACGAATGGCATAATGATGGGGGCGCTGTCTCCAGCAGAGGCTCAGTGAAATCGAAATCGCCGTGAAGATGCGGTGTACCCGCGGCTAGACGGAAAGACCCCGTGAACCTTTACTGCAGCTTGACATTGAACTTTGATCTTACTTGTGTAGGATAGGTGGGAGGCTTTGAAGCTGGGACGCTAGTCCTAGTGGAGCCAATCTTGAAATACCACCCTGGTAATATTGAGGTTCTAACTCTGTCCCGTTATCCGGGACGAGGACCATGTCTGGTGGGTAGTTTGACTGGGGCGGTCTCCTCCTAAAGAGTAACGGAGGAGTACGAAGGTGCGCTCAGCGTGGTCGGAAATCACGCGTAGAGTATAAAGGCAAAAGCGCGCTTAACTGCGAGACCCACAAGTCGAGCAGGTACGAAAGTAGGTCTTAGTGATCCGGTGGTTCTGTATGGAAGGGCCATCGCTCAACGGATAAAAGGTACTCTGGGGATAACAGGCTGATACCGCCCAAGAGTTCATATCGACGGCGGTGTTTGGCACCTCGATGTCGGCTCATCTCATCCTGGGGCTGAAGCAGGTCCCAAGGGTATGGCTGTTCGCCATTTAAAGAGGTACGCGAGCTGGGTTTAGAACGTCGTGAGACAGTTCGGTCCCTATCTACCGTGGGCGTTGGAAATTTGAGAGGATCTGCTCCTAGTACGAGAGGACCAGAGTGGACGAACCTCTGGTGTACCGGTTGTGACGCCAGTCGCATCGCCGGGTAGCTATGTTCGGAAGGGATAACCGCTGAAAGCATCTAAGCGGGAAGCCTACCTCAAGATAAGATTTCCCCGAGACTTTATGTCTCCTAAAGAGCCGTTGAAGACTACGACGTTGATAGGTTGGATGTGGAAGCATAGTGATATGTGAAGCTGACCAATACTAATTGCTCGTGAGGCTTGACTATACAACACCCAAACAGTTGTTGTATAAAGCATCAATTGATTCGATATTCAGCAAAACAGCTTGATTTAGTGAACGCTAAAGAACAAAATACGACAGCTCAGATATACCTGTTAATGAATTCTATTTGACCAAGCATTGGCATATAAATAAGACCAAACGCAAAGTCATAAACAGTTGTGCTGGCGACCATAGCAAGAGTGAACCACCTGATCCCTTCCCGAACTCAGAAGTGAAACCTCTTAGCGCTGATGGTAGTGTGGGATTACCCATGTGAGAGTAAGTCATCGCCAGCTCATTATTCCTTAAAAAGCCCCCTCTAATGAGGGGGCTTTTTTTTGCTGGGAAAGATTTAGGGTAAGCGTCCGCTGAATCCCATACCAATTTTAATTCGATTTAGGTTTCCAGCAGTGTGGCAGTAACTCTTCAATCTGGGTCACTTTATGTGTCGGCAGCCTTTTCAGCACATCACTTAAATAGGCATACGGATCCAAGCCATTCAGCTTTGCTGACTGGATTAACGTCATGATGTTTGCCGCTCGCTGACCACTGCGCAGCGAACCTGCAAACAGCCAGTTCTTGCGCCCCAACGCCCAGGGACGCATCTGATTCTCGACCCAATTATTGCAAATAGGTAGATTGCCATCATCCAGATAGCGGCTTAAAGCTGGCCAACGCTTCAGAGTGTAATTGATGGCCTTGGCGGTGGGAGAACTCGATGGCACTGTCAGATGATGTTGGTTGAGCCATTCATATAGTTGTTGCATCACTGGTTGACTATGCTGTTGTCGGTATTCGCGGCGGTCTTCCGCTGTACCATCGGTCTTTTTCCTGAGCTCTGCTTCTATCGCATACAGTTTCTGAATCAGCACTAATGCCTGTTCAGCGACCTGACTTTTCCCAGTTACATGCAGTTCATGGAATTTACGACGTGCATGGGCCATGCAGCCCACCTCAATGACCTGGCCTGATTTAAAGCGTGCTTTATAACCACTGTAATCATCACAGACTAGATAACCCTGCCAGCCTTTCAAGAACTCTGCAGCATGCTGGCCTGAACGACTATCCTGAAAGTCATAGATCACCGCCTGAACTGGATTGTACTGTGTAGTGGCATAGGCCCAGACATAACCTTTCTTCGGTTTTTTATCATTCTCACCCATCCGCATGATGGTGACCGGTGTTTCATCTGCATGCAGCACCTGCTGTTGTAGTACCACCTCTTTTAAGGCATTGGCTAGAGGTTCCAGTTCTACACCGCAGCGACCTATCCAGTCAGATAAAGTTGATCTAGAAAGTTCGATTCCCGCCCGCTGATAGATCAGACGTTGACGGTACAGCGGCAAATGATCGGCATATTTCGATACCAAAACATGGCTGAGCAGTTCAGGTGAAGCAATGCCTTTATCAATCACATAGGCGGGCATCGCTTGCTGAGTCAGGGTGTCACACTGATCACAGACCCATTTACCACGCACATGCTGTTCCTTATAGAACTGTGCCGGTCTGAAATGCAGTTTTTCACTGACATCTTCGCCGATACGACGGAGTTGGCAGCCACAAGCGCATTGGGTTGATGCAGGTTCATGCTCAATACGGATGGTGTGTAGATGATCTGGCAGTGGTCGACGTTTAGGTTTATTGGTTTTGGCTTTCTGTGTCGCTGCATCGGTTTTATCTGCATTTAGCCGTTCCAGTTCTAGATCAACCGCAGCAATATCTTCTTCAACCGCTTCATCCCACAGGTGGATTTGTTTTGCAGTGAGATGTTCGTTTTTACTGCCGAATTTGTGCTGTTTAAATAGTGCGAGTTCATGCTCGTATTTTTGATTGAGAATAGAAAGATGTTGAACTTTAGAATCTAATTGCTGATTGGTGACTTCAAGATGTTGAACTTTGGCATCCAATTGCTGGTTTGATTTTTCTAATTCTTGATTTGATTGTGCTAGAGACTGATGCTGCATCGCCAACTGTCTGGTGAATTCCAGCAGTTGTTCATGGGTCAGTTGGCTTAAGTCAGGCAGCGTATTCATGACCGCAGTATGCCTGAGGTCATGAGAAGAATGAAATAGAACGTTTGGAGAATAGCAGAATGGAACAGCCTGGTTTAAAGCATCGTCACCACCTGCTGTCGTCCAATGCGCTGCCAGGGCAAACCTTGGATCAGTGCCTGTAACTGTTCCGGGCTGAGGGCCACGGTTTCACCTTGGTGAACTTGAGCCCAGTGAAATTTGCCCTGTTCCAGCCGCCGGGCACACAGCCAGATGCCCAGTCCATCATGTACCAGTACTTTCATGCGATGGCCACGTTTATTACAGAACAGGTAAGCACAATGCGGTTTGATGTAGCCAAAGGCTCTCACCACCTGAGCCATGGTCGTATCCATACCTGCACGCATGTCCATGGGCTGAGTAGACAACCAGATTTCATCAATGCGGATCATGTTGCAAGTGCCTTGAGTAATTCTGCCAAGGCAGGTATTTCTGATGTCTGCCATTTTAGCTGAATATCATTATTCGTATGAGGCACGGTGATACACAACGTGATCCTCTCATCCATAGGTTGGCTGATTGCAGCAGTGTAAGGCAAAGCAATAAATGCTGGATTCACATGAGTAGGATCCTGCACGGCACCCTCATGATGGCTGAAGATCCTGATCCAACGACTGACAAGGTTGGCATTAATACTATGTTGCAGTGCGACCGAAGCGATCGAGGTATTAGGATTTTTACAGGCATTGACAATACTGAGTTTGAATTCTTTGCTGTATTTTCGGCGTTTTTTAGCAACAGGAGGTGTTGCTGAATATATATCCATGTTCATGGATTAAGTCCCCACTTGTTTTTAGGTGGGAACTAAATTAAGGCTTATAGGATCGCTTGGTAAGGCTGTGTTAGCCGGATGCTTACGATTTAGGTAATATTAATGCTGCAAAAAGCCTAAAGCTTTTTGCAGTGAATTGTAAGCAGGATCGATTGATAGTCTTATCAAAAAATTATTAAAGGTATTTACTGAATATTAAACTTTTATAATCGCCTTAATCGTCTTCGAGCATGTTTTAAAGCGCTTCTTAGTCCTTCTTCTATAGTTGGATGATAGAATGGCTTATCTAAAATTTCATCCACAGTTAAATTCTCAGAAATCATCCATGCCAGTAAATGAGCTATATGTTCTGCAGCTTCTACAAATAATTCTGCCCCTAATATCTTGCGTGAAGATTGATGAATATACACTTCGATCGCACCACTGTTTTTAGCGAGTGCTAAAGCACGGCCTTGTTTTTCATAAGAAACCATACCTGTAATAAATTCAATTTTTGCATCGCTGAGTTGTTTGAAACTTTGTCCTACGGTTGCCATTTCTGGAGCGCTAAATACGATTGCTAAAGGTGTAAGTGTCTTTAAGTTTCTAATTTCAGGATAGTTTAAACAGTTATGTACAGCTTGACGTCCCTCATGTGCTGCTTCATGTTGAATAGGGGTGTTGCTATGTGCATCACCGACAATGAAAATGGGATAATCACCAAGCTGTTTGGTTTTATCGTTGACAGGAAGTTTTCTAAGATCGGTATATGAGTGATCGATATTATTTAATAGGAGAGTATCTAAATAACTTCTTCGGCCTGTTGCAACAAGGAAATATTCCACATCAAGTTGTTGAGCTTGATTATTTTCATTGAAGTTAATTGTAACTCCTTGCGTATTAAGCTGAACTGTAGTCGGTAATGTTTCGAATTTAATATTTAAATTTTTACTGATTTCATCTTGTGCTAATTTCTGCAAAGCTGGGCTACTTAGGGAGCCAACTTTACGGCTACGTGCAAAAACAGTGGTCTTGACCCCTAATCTTTGCATGGCTTGTGCAAGTTCGATAGCGATGACTCCACTACCGATCACGGCCAATGACTGAGGTAATTTTTCTAATTCAAAAATCTGATCCGAAGTGATGAGTCGTTCACCGAGCTGTTCTTTCCATTGAGGATCAAAGGTTGGAGTAGAACCTACAGAGATAATAAAACTTTTAGCCTGATATTTCTGACCATTCACAGTAATTGTATTTTGATTAATGAACTGTGCCTGTCCTGATATTTTATGTTTTGCTGTCCAGCTATTTACATCTTTGAGTATCGCATTTGTAAAATGATCTCTAAGCATTCGAACATGTTGCATGACTTGAGATGTATCAATTTTTGATGTAATAGATAGACCTACTTTCTCCGCAGTTTGGATATCATGCATACGGTTAGCAGCAGAAATAAGAACTTTACTTGGCATACAGCCGACACGTGCACAGGTTGTATCCCATGCTCCATTATTAATAATAAGAATGTTCTGGGTGTGTTTAATGGCTTCTTTATAAGCAGCAATTCCGGCTGTGCCTGCACCGATAATAATAATGTCGTACATAATATCAACTTTTAAAATAGCGTAAATTGACTATATAAAAAAACCCTCTAAAAAGAGGGTTTTATTGCAATTATTTACATTTAAAATGTTACACCAGTTGGGAGGCTTAAACTGGTATTCACTGTACCATTATTATTTATTGATGTGCCTTTAAACGTAATTCCATTAATTATATGTTTAAAATTTAAAGTTCCACTTAATTGCTGCTTAAATTTAAAAATATTATTGCCACTTAATGAAACATTGCCCGTAAAGGTCTGATTATTTTGATCAGGTGATTCATTTTCTACACGAGTACCATCAATAGTTGTAATACTTGGTAAAAATAGTTCCTGTTCACCAGATGCTTTGATTCTAAAGCTTGCTGATGCAGATGTCCCTGGTACGGAGTTTAGAATAAATGAAATTGGCTCCGCAAATGGAATGTTCGGGTTGTCATTAATCAGTACATTAAATCCCGAACCAGCTTGAATATTATAAAGACTACCATCTCTAGATGTAAGGTCTTTATAAATGCTGATAGCACCTGTTGTGATTTCACGTTCTACATCATTCCCAGTTTCTGGATCTTTTACAGTAGCTGTAGTGGTAATTTTATAGTCACTGGTGGCACTATTAATAAGTACAAAACGTTTTTGCAGACTTTGTTGAATACCCCAAGATTGTTGGAATGGATAAGCAAAGGCACCCGTTATCGTGACATCATTAAAATTTTTATCACCATTTTCATTTTCAAATACATAAATTCGTGTATTTGATTGATATGCTTCTAAATTAGGGGTTATTTGATCATTTTGAAGTTTAATGTTTTTTAAATCTTCAGCAGTAATATCAAAATCCCATTCAGAATAACCAGAAAGAACTTTTTTAATGTCTTCCCCAACAAATACATAGCAGGCGCGATAATCTGTTTTGCTTAAAGGGAAACATTTATCGCGATAGTTTGTTGCTTTAAAGGCAGTTAAATCAATTTTACGAATATCTAAGCTAAGTTGAATAGGGCCTTGCGCAAAAGTGTCTAATGCATGATCTATATAACCTTTTGCAGTAGTAGCATCATTGGGGTCATAATTACCAAATAAAAATTGTCCTTCACGTTTTAAGATATCAAGCTGCGCTTGAGCTGCTTCTATATCTGTCGAGGGAGTACCACCTGGATTATTTTCTATGGTGTTAGAGTTGTTCGAATAATAACCCTCACTTCCGCCACCACCACAAGCAACTAATAGGCCTGTCAAAGCTATTGTTAAAGTTGTTTTAATGAATTTCATGTTTACCCCGAAAATAATTATATGAAAAAACTAAATTTATAATTTTTAGAGCCTATCCAGTATTAATTTCATTCTTTTTTAGCACTTAAAAAAAGAATTTGTTAAAATTATTCAATGAGAAAACCATATCCCAGCGACATTAGTCGAGAAGCCTTTAAAGAAATTGAACCGTTACTATTGAGCGGAAGAAAACAAACACGTCCAAGAGTCGTTGATGTCTATGAAATATTTTGCGCCTTACTCTATATTTTAAAAAGTGGATGCCAATGGAGTATGCTTCCTCGAGACTTCCCAGCTAAAAGCACTGTGCATTATTACTTCTCGATTTGGAATAAAAAACCATCAGAAACTGAACCTAGCATACTTGAGCAAGCTTTAAAAAAATGTGGTTGGCGAGGCCCGTATCAGCAATGGACGGAAAGAACAAACGAGCTTTATCATCATTGATTCACAAAGTGTAAAAAACACAGATACTGCACGTGATAAAGGCTATGACGCTGGTAAAAAAGTTTCAGGCATTAAAAGACATATTATTGTTGATACTCAAGGTCTCCCGCATGGAATATTGGTTACGACAGCAGATAAAACGGATCGCCAAGGTGCATTAGATGCCATAACTATACATAGAGATACCTTACAAAATGTAGAGGTTGTACTTGTTGATGGTGGTTATACAGGCGAACCCTTTTATTTGGCTGTTAAGAATTTAATCAGAGCCCGAGTTGAAGTTGCTAAACGAAGTGAATTACATAAATTTGCAGTCATTCCACAACGCTGGGTTGTGGAAAGATCATTTGCTTGGTTAGAAAAATGCAGAAGGCTCTGGAAAAACTGTGAAAAGCACCTAAATACGAGCCTTCAGTTCATTAATTTAGCCTTTTTAAGGCTACTTTTGCATAGAAAATATTCTGGATAGGTTCTTAGAGATTATCACATATAAAAAATGGCGCAAAGAGCACCATTGATTTTTACGAGTCGAGTTATAGAGAAGTTCCGACACTCACACCTGCAGTCGGTCTAACATTCATTGAGCTACATTCGACAATGACACAGGAAATAAGCAGTAGAACAATAATTTTATTCATTAAACATAATCCTAATTTTTACTTTATTAAATAATAGGGAAGAGCAGAGCTACTTCGACCTGTCACTAATATAAGTTTTATAAATTCATCATCATATTTTACAAATTTAACGATGTGTGTTTTAAAAATTTTACTATTGGTAATGTGGGGAAATAAAATTTATATAAGCAATTGTTCAGCAATATGTCTGAGTGGATTGAATTAAGCCAAATAGCCTCGTCACTAATTAGAACGAGGTAAGTGATGGTAGACTTAAAATTTTAAAATAATTTAAATTTATCGGTTGTCATTTGACCTTTAATACGGACAGAAAAGCTTAAATTACATATTGAATCAATAGGTTATACAAACAACTCGGTATTAAAGGTCAAAATGAAACTAAAAAAGCACGCCTGACAACGTGTTTAATCATCCAATAAATCCATCTGTTTTGCCAGCTGGTATAAGTTATTTGAGCGATTGCCAGTACGGCAGAACATCAATACCGGTTTTGGCAGCTCATTAAAGTGATTGGCAAATGTACGCACATCAACTTCAGTAATCTGACCTGCAACTACGGGTTGGAACACGTAGTCTAAACCTGCATTGCGTGCAGCTTCTTCAATTTGCGCGCTAGTAGGTTGTTCTGGACCACCTTCCATATCTGGGCGATTGTTGATAATTGATTTAAACCCTTTTTCAACAATTTGCGTTACCTGTTCTGGGCTAATTTGACCCGCAAAGCCGACATTTTCGCTCATTTTTTCACTCCATAATGTGCTCAATAGATATATGCTATTATGATAGCATTAAGCTGAAACTAGAGCTTAATCTGTTGAAATTTTTATAAGCGATTACAATCATAAAATAACGCACCGGAGCGCGTATGCATTCCTATACGGTTGAACCACTCTATGTAAATAGTGGGCACGAGGTCATTGCTGCGGATTTTTATCGTCCCAAAACTGAACATAAACCTGCTGTCATCATTATGGCGCATGGTTTGGCTGCTTTACGTCAATTTAAACTGGTGCAATATGCCAAGCGTTTTGCCGAAGCTGGTTATGCCGTAGTAATGTTTGATTATCGTTATTGGGGCGGAAGCACCGGCCGTCCACGTGAGCTGGTCTCGATTCAATCCCAGTTAGAAGATTGGCGCACCATGATTGCCCATGTGATAGAGCGAAAATCGATTGATTCCAGGCGCATTGTACTTTGGGGAACATCTTTAAGTGGTGGTTATGTTCTAGATTTGGCGGCACAATTAAAAAATGTTCAGGCAATAATGGTGCAAGTGCCATTTGTCGATGGTACAGAAAGTGCCAAGCTTTATCCGTTACAACAATTGCCGACAGCCCTGAAAATATCCAGCCAGGACTATATGGGGGCGAAAGTGGGTATGTCTCCGAAAACATTGCCTGTTGTGAGTAAAAAAGGTTTATGCTTTATGCCTACAGCAGATAGTTATGAGGGATATCTATCTATTGTTCATCCAGATTATTATTGGAGTGGCGAGATTCCTGCCCGAGTCTTTTTCAACCTGATCCGTTATCGTCCTATTCAGTATGTGCGTAAAATCAGTGTACCCGTTTTATTTATTGCCTCTAAACAGGATAGCCTGATTCCAATTGAATCTAGCCGTGAAACAGCGACCAATATCGCACCTTATGTACAATACCATGAATGGGATATGCAACACTTTGATATCTATCATGGTCAATGGTTTGAAAAAGCCATATCAACTCAATTAGAATTTTTACACCAACATATTGGAGTGAGCTAAATGATTATTGTATGTCCTGCATGTGGTGCCAGAAACCGAGTACCAGAAGATAAACTGGAAGCACATCCAATCTGTGGTCAGTGTCAACATGCGCTTATTCCTCTGGCTCCAATAGAGTTGAATGAGCACAATTTCAGCAACTTTATTACCCATAGTGAACTACCTGTGCTGATTGACTTGTGGGCGGAATGGTGTGGTCCTTGCAAGATGATGGCACCTCATTTTGAACAGGTGGCAAAACAAAATCCGCGAGTGATTTTTGCTAAAATTAATACTGAAGAATCACCTCGACTCAGTGGTGCATTTAATGTGCGTAGTATTCCTACATTGGTTTTGATGAATAAAACTAATGAAATTGGTAGAATAAGCGGCGCGCTACGATCTACAGAGCTACAACAGTGGCTGGATCAACATTTAAATGCCAATACTGGGAGTTAACGTGTCAGATACTCATGTAAAACCGGAAGGAACGCTTTCCCTTCAAACAATTGCAATGCCGGCAGATACCAACTGGAGTGGTGATGTCTTTGGTGGGTGGATCGTTTCACAAATGGACTTGGCAGGTGCAATTCATGCAGAGCGTTTTAGTAAAGGACGCTGTGCAACCATTTCAATTAATCAGATGACTTTTTTGGTTCCAGTCAAAGTCGGTGATGTGATTAGCTGTTATACCAAAATTTTAAAAGTGGGTAATACCTCAATTCAAATGCAAATTGAAGTATGGGACAGTCATGACAGTTCCCGTGAACCTACTCGTGTAACCGAAGGCGTATTTACTTTTGTCGCTGTGGATGTAAAAGGGGCCAAGCGTCAGATTCCGGATGAGGTCAAACAAAAATATTTAGCTTCCCAGCAAGATAAATAATTCCAACCGTAAAAAAACCCAATCAAGATTGGGTTTTTTTATCAGTTTAATTTTTATCAGAGCCTTTCATGGCATTTAAAATGATTCATTTTCAGATATGCGATCAGGATGGAAATGACATTAGTTCTTTAACTGCGACTTTGATACCCAGGCCCAGAGCATTTCACATTTAATCGGCTCTTCACCGGATTCATCCGTTACCTGAACACTAACTAGCGTTTCGCCTTTTTCAGAGCCTTGCATTAATTTCTGCTGCTCATCCGTCAAGGTTGCGGTGGCAATCATTGCACCTTGGGTTGGACGTTTAAAATCAATTTTTAAGCTTTTGATCAGTACAATGCAGGAGTCCGGAACATTCATCCCGGTGACAAAACCTGTGGCAGTTTCCGCAATCAGTGCCATGGCACAGGCATGAACCTGACCAATATGGTTTTGCATGGCACGGTGGTTTTCAATCTTGACCACCACTTTGCTGTGGCTGACTTCAAGGTAGTGGATTTGCGCACTACCCACCATCGGCACGACCCGACCAAACACTTTGCTCCACAGTCTATTGCGGATAGCTTTAGGTAATTTAGCAGTAGCTTTTACCAGTTTCGATAAGCGATTGGTCGGTGTCATGGAAGTCCTCGACGTGTTATGGCAGCAATGCCTTAGTCTTTAAAGTTGTTAAACTGCAAAGGCACACCAAATTGTTGTTCTTTTAAAAATGCCATCACTTGTTGCAAAGTATCGCGTTTTTTATCCGTTACACGAATTTTGTCACCTTGAATGGATGATTGCACTTTGATGCCACTTTCTTTAATGGCTTTATTAATTTTTTTTGCGGTATCAGAGTCAAGTCCATCTTTAAGCTTGATTACCTGAATCACGTTTTTGCCAGAAGCGGTCATTTTTTGCGGATCAAGCGCCTGAATATCCACTTTACGTTTGAAGAAATGATTTTCCAGCATGCTGTAGACTTGTTCACATTGGAAATCGCTTTCAGTCGAAATCTTGATTTCCTTGTTTTTTTCATTCAGTTCAATAGAAACGTCTTGTCCGCGGAAGTCAAAACGGGTTGCAATCTCTTTTTGCGTGTTTTGAACAGCATGATTTACTTCAAAAATTTCTAATTCAGATACAATATCGAAAGAAGGCATGGTTTAGACCTTTACAAAGGGAAAGAATATCTGAGATGCTAGGGATGTTTTCTTCATTTGCCAAGTGTTGTTTTACATCAAAGGAGTGCGCAATGATCCGTAAACAAGAAATTACAACATTTGAGTTCCCAGAAAATGCAATTATCTGGGATGTTCGTGATACAAAAGCCTTTGCTGAAGGTCATGTGAAAGGTGCTGTTAACCAGCCCATTAATGGCTTAAGTGCAGACAGCTTAACTCAGGTGGAGTCGGATCAGCCTATTTACATTTTATGCGGTGGTGGCAGTAAAGCGCCACGTGCGGCTGAAAAGTTGGAAAGCTTGGATAGCTCACGTGAATATGTGGTGTTAATGGGTGGTACGCGTGCAGCACGCGATGCTGGCTTAGCACTGGAGCAGGGTGCATAAATTTGCAGCTGCAAAAAAAGAAGCGCCGAAAGGCGCTTTTTTATTGGTAATGATTGAATAAAAGAATGCTCTCCCTAACCCTTATTTGTACAGAATTTTAAAAGTAGTGCTTTACAATCTGCTCAGCAGAAGGAAACGCCTCCCTTTTTAAAAGGCTGCAGGATTAGACCTGAGGCTTAAAATATGGTTTCTTGGATTTTACTTTCTTCTGAAAACGTGTCGCGTTCAATTTTTTGACCAAGTTCGCAGGCACAGGGCAGGCTTCCCCTAAGATTTGCGCTGCTAATATTTCACTGCACAGTGGCGCAAATAAAAAGCCTTTCGAACCTAGGCCGGCAAAGCTATAAATTTCCTCATTCGCTTTCATTTTTCCCAGTAATGGAAAATAGTCTTGGCTCTGAGCACGTACTGAAGCACGACCTTGCCAAGTATGCACATCGTTTAATGATTGTGCATAAGTTGGAAAAACACTGTGGATAAGATCGTAGTTATGCACATGATCTTCTAACAGAATTTCAGCATCATCACGGTTTGGATAGAAGGATGCACCGAGAATTAAATGCTCATCATCGAGCTGCATACAGTAACCACCGTAGCTGTATGCTGTGTCTTGGCTAAGGGGATGATTTTTATTGTTTACCCAACTGACTTGTCCGCGAATCGGTTTAAGCATTGGAAAATTTTCAAAGAATTGTGCTGTTTCACGTGCAGTACACACAATTACATGATCAAACTCACCTAATAAATTTTCTTCGGCAAAGAGTTTAACTTTGTCATGTTGTTGGATGCTCGTGATTTTGGCTTGCTGATAATCAATCTGAGCATGTGTCAAAATTTCAGCACGCAGTTGATGCGGTGAAACAGCACCTGCTTCGAGTAAGTTTAAGCTTGGAAAATCAGTTTCAATCTCTTGTTGATCGGCTGCTTGTATCGCAACAATCTCTATCGGATATTCATCGGCCAAACCTAATAAGACTTCAGGATTTTTCAGTGCTAACTGGCTGACTTGAATCGGGCGAAATGCTTTAAATTTTGCATAATGATTTATGGCATGCTGCCAGGCCAGAGTCATTAAATGATCTGCACTTTGTTCAATCGGACAAAGTTTGGGATTCAGCAAGGCCAGTGGATTACCAGAGCCACCGGAAAGGGGTGATGTCTGATCGTAAATCGTAACTTGATGGCCACGCTGAGCAAATGCCCAGGCACAGCTTAAACCTGCGATTCCTGCGCCAATAATCGCAATCTGGCGCTGTTTAAAAATCGCAGTGCTTAGTTCAGTTTGTTTTTCAGTGGAATTTAAATCATTGCAAGATTCAGATTGTTGTTCAGGTGCATTCCAGATGGCTTTGAGCATCTCACGTTTATGTCCAAAACCACGCGGACGTGTAATGGAAATACCGTGATTTTTTAAGCCACGTTTCAGTACACCAGCCACACTGAACGAAGCAAAAGTGCTGTCGAAACCGGATAAACGCACGATGTTGTTGAGAACATTTTCTTCCCACATATCCGGATTGCAAGATGGGGCAAAGCCATCCAGAAACCATGCGTTGACTGTTGCTGTTTTCTCCATCACGGGAAAGACATCATGGGCATCGCCTAGCCATAAATCTAGGCTAAAACGCTCATCTGGAAAGGATAAACGATGACAGCCTGCTATCGGCATTGGGTACTGTGCAATCAGTTGATCAGCTAAAGGTTTCAGTTCCGGCCATGCATTTAAGGCACGAATCAGGTCAGCTTTGGTGAGTGGAAATTTTTCTACAGATATGGCATGCAGATGGCTTTGATTATCCGGGCGAACCTGTTGCCAGAGTTGCCATAAGGCCAGAATATTTAAACCGGTGCCAAACCCGGTTTCACCGACACAGAAATATTCGAAGTCATTCAGCTTGGCCAGGCGGGTCGATAAATCATTGCCATTTAAAAACACATGCCGTGTTTCAAGCAGGCCATTATCTTTAGAGAAATAGACATCGCCAAATTGTTTGGAAACGGGAACATCAATTCCATCGACGTGTTGCCAATCCAGATCGGCAGTTTGAATAGGATGAGACAAACCTAAATAACCTTTAAATCAAGCTGTAAAACTAAATGAAGCAGTAAACATCGTCATTACCACTGACGACGACGTTTGGTATAGACATAACTGGCAATCAGGAAGCCCAGCAACACGCCGACGGCAATCGTCGCTGCACCATATAAAAACATCTGGGCACTACGTTCGCTTTGCAACACCTGCACCTGAACGCCCAAACTATCGTTTTTCAATTGCAGTTCCTGGTTTTGTGACAAGGCATCTAAATTGGCTTTTTCCAATTGCTGTAAGCGAGTGGCCTGATCTTTAACCAGTGCCTTCACTTTGGCATCTTGCACTGCTTTATTCTTGGCAATTTGTTCTGCAGTCAGAGGTTTGGCCTCCAAAGGTAAACCATTGGCATCCAGCTTAGTAGCAGGAACAGTACCCGGCTTATTTGCAGCTAAAGTTTGTGGTGGAGGTGTTGCAGTCGTTGCTTGAGCAGCAGGGGCTACAGCAGGTGTCGGAGCAGGAGCAGATTCCACCGCCCAAGCTGTTGAACAGATTAAAGAGAAACCCAATAAGCTTGAAACTACAACACGCATGATTTTATCCTTGAGGGAAAGCTTTATTAAAAAGTTTCACATCAATATGAGCATAGACGCCTTCTTTTAAGAAAGGTTCATCTTGTAGCCATGCATCCAGGGATTCGCGGTTTTCAAAGTCAACAATAATCGTGCTGCCATAAAAACCTGCCTGTGGATTGCCGGGATCTTTAGGCATGGCACCTGCCACAATTAAACGACCCTCATCATTTAATTTTTGCAGACGTTCCAAATGTTTTGGACGTGTAGCTAGACGTTTTTCGACTGTACCCTCGTTATCGGTACACGTTACGACGAATAAAGGCATATTCTTTCTCGATCAGTTGACCTGAATTATGCTTCAGGCGACTTAAAATATTTGCGCAAGACAATAAACTGAACAATGATAAAGGAAAACATCACAATCATGTCACCAAATGCGGTAAATTCGCCCCAATATTTTCCGCCCGCAAATAGAAAAGCGAAAAAAACATGCAGGAATGACATGAACGCGAACATGCCGGCCCAGGCAAAGTTTAAATTTTTCCAGCCTTGGGCGGTTAAATTAAAGATGGGACCAAATAAACGCTGAATCAAAGGTTTCTTATCTTTGGTAAAATAAGGTGAAAGCAGGAAGGCACCCGCAAAAACGATATTTAAAAGCGCTGCTTTCAAACGGATATAAAAATCATCGCTCAGCATTAAGGTGATACCACCAAAAATGACCGTCATAAACAGCACAATCCATTGCTGTTTATCCAGGCGGAATTTCTGGCTGACAAATAAGATGCCATACACCACCAGCATTGAGATGATCAGACCTGCGGTAGCCACCAAAATGTTATTATTATCAATACCTCCCGCTGAGCCGATCAAATGTAATAGCGGATGCTCGGTATCTTTTGGATCAACAGTTTTATATAAATAAAAGAAAATAATGAGTGGCACAAAGTCTAAAAGTGCTTTCATGTTAGAGTATCTAAATCTGATCAAATAAATGACATAGTATAAGTGATGCAAGGCGTAGATTTACATACACATAGTAATATTTCTGATGGAACTTTGTCTCCAGAACAACTTGTGCATGCAGCCGTGGAAAAAGGCATTCATACCCTTGCGCTGACGGACCACGATAGCATGGATGGCTTAAAATTAGCTGAAAATATTGCACAGGATTTACCATTGAACATTATTTCCGGTGTGGAAATTTCCAGCCAATGGTCGCGTCCGGCAACGAAAAAAAACTATGCTGTACATGTGGTTGCATTGAATATGCAAAACCCAGAACCGTTACTTGCCTTACTGGAGCAGCAAAAACAGATTCGTGCAATTCGTGCCAAACAGATTTGTGATTTGCTGGTTCCGTTGATTGGTGAGGATATTTATGCCGAGGTGATTGCCAAAGTGGAGGGTGTTGCAGACCGGATTACCCGAACGCATATTGCGAAAACTTTGGTAGAAAAAGGTTATGTGAGTCGACCCCAACAGGCCTTTGATAAATATATTAAAGAAGGCAAAAAGGCCTATGTGAAATTTGATGGCTTGGGCTTAGAAGAAACTATTCAGGTGATTCATGAGAGTCAAGGTTTCGCTGTGCTGGCGCATCCGACAAAATATGATTTATCAGCAACTAATATCCGTTATCTGATTGAAATTTTTTCAAAGTTTGGTGGGGATGCCGTGGAGCTTCCACCTGCGATTGAGCCGGCTTCAACCCGGCAGATGGTCGATCGGATGATTGAACAGTTTGGGCTTAAGGTCTCTGTGGGCAGTGATTTTCATGGTGACAATATGCCGTGGATCAAGCTGGGCAATATTCCGCGCGTTAAGGAAGGACAGGTAGGGGTTTGGGAGAGTTTTGTTTAGTTATGTTTAGTTATGTCCTCATTCCCTTGCAGAACAATGTTCCTCATCCCAAAGGGAAAAGGAGTTCCCTCTCCTTTAAGGAGATGAGAAGCACAGCTTCGTAAAGGAGAGGTCATAAATTAAAGCAGATTATTATCTTGTGCCTGAATAGGTGGCGGGGTTGGCTTACCTAAGGTGCTCAATAATTCAATTTCGATGGTGCGTACCAATGAATCTAAGGGCAGGTCATTGCTTTGGGTACCAAACGGTTCTTCGATTTCTGAACTTAAAGCATCCAGACCCAGAAAAGTGTAGGCCAAAATACCGACCATTAAAGGCGTCGCCAAACCCAAGGTTGAACCCAGGCTAAACGGTAGCATAAAACAGAAAAAATACACGGTACGATTCAGCAGCACCGAATAGGCAAAAGGTAAAGGGGTGGTGGCAATACGGTCACAACCGGTTTGAACCCGACTCAGTTCAGCCACATGCTGGTTCATTTGAGTATAAATAATGTCGGAAATTTCACCTTCTTTCAGCGCCTGCATCAATTCCCATTGAATCAGGCTCAAGGTGTATTGCGGTGCATTGGCCTGCTGGTAAAGCTGGGTTATAGCCTGTTGGCTCATGCCGCTGGTTTCTACTAGTGCCTTAGGATTAGCTGTCTGGTGACGCAAACGGTCACGCAGTACATTGGCAAACACAATCACGTGCTGAATAATGCGTTCACGACGTCCTTGGCTGAGCATGCGACAATCACGGTCAAAATGCCGGGCATTGGCAATCAACATACCCCAAAGTTTACGGGCCTCCCACCAGCGGTCATAACAGGCGGTGTTTTTAAAGCCGAGAAAAATCGATAGCACCACCCCAATTAAGGTAAAGCCTACCAGTGGAAGTTCCGGAAAATGAAAGTAACCAATATAGGACAGACCGCCAATCACTGAGGAGATCAGCATGACTACACCTAAAGGCGGCAAAACCTTGGGCAGGATGGTTCCGCGCCAGGAAAAGAGCAGCTTGAATACACTAGGTTGATCACGAACAATCATGTTATTAGTATCAGCAAAATTTTTTGTTGATCTTCAGTGTTAGCAGGTCTTTTGTCAATATTTGCCAGCATAATTGTTGCGTTTAAATCAGCCCCAGTTCAGCCAATGAGCAGGTTCCTTCTGGTGACACGATACAATGGTCAATCAGCTTGATTTCCAATAATTGACAGGCTGTTAGAATACGCCGGGTAAGCTCAATGTCGGCACGGGAAGGCTGAGCTATTCCCAAAGGATGATTGTGTGCAATCACGATACTACTGGCATGTTGATGGATCGCATAGCGCAGCAATTGATTTGTAGAAATTTCACACGAATTAAGCGAACCATAGAACATTTTTTTAAAGCTAATTTTTCTTAAATGCGCATCAAGGCAAAGTACCGCAAAAACTTCCTGCATTTCACCCAGTAATTCGAATTTCAAAAAATCCAGGAGTATTTTTGAATTGCTTAATTCTATTTTTTCCTGCTGCAAATGGGTGGAAATATAGCGTCGTCCCAATTCCTTCACTGCAATCAGTTGGGCATATTTGCTTACCCCGATACCATGAAACTGGCTTAAATCCTGAAGCTCGGCATCCAAAATAGAGTTCAGCCCACCAAAATGCTGCAATAACAGGCGGGATAGTTCCACGGCAGAATGTTGCTTGGAACCGGAGCGTAAAAAGATGGCCAGCAGTTCCGCATCTGACAGACTGGCAGCACCTTGTTGAATCAGCCTTTCACGTGGACGTTCCTGTTCAGGCCAGTGTTTAATCGATAAATTCATTGTTTTTAGACTTTTTTGTTATTAGTAATGATTATTAACCAAGTTGCCGACTTGGGGATGACTTTATTTAATGCTATTGTGAGCGCCACTGCAACAGAAAGGTAGCCTGTTCGTGAGCTTCGATTTGAGTGTGATTCCAAATAAAAACATTGTTTTAGCGGTAACTGGTGGTATTGCGGCATATAAAAGTGCCATTTTGGTCCGTCGTTTAAAAGATGCGGGCTTTAATGTCCGTGTGGTGATGACGCAGGGGGCACAAGCTTTTATTACCCCGCTAACATTCCAGGCCTTGTCTGGAAATCCGGTACATACTGAATTACTCAATCCTGAAGCCGAAGCCGGCATGGGCCATATCGAATTGGCGCGTTGGGCTGACTTACTGCTGGTTGCCCCGGCAACTTGTGACACGTTGGCAAAGTTTGCGACAGGTTTGGCTGATGATTTACTCAGTACTTTATATCTGGCAACCAAAGCACCGGTTTGGGTAGCCCCGGCCATGAACCAGCAAATGTGGGCAGCCAAAGCCACACAGCGCAATTTAAATACCCTGGTGGAAGATGGCGTGCATGTGATTATGCCGGATGCCGGATCACAGGCCTGTGGCGATGTCGGTTTGGGACGTATGCCTGCACCGGAAGATTTAGCGCGACAAGTCACCGAGTACTTCCACAAGGCTCAGCGTGCGATTGCAGAAAAGTTTGGCATGCTGGCCGGTAAACATGTAGTGATCACAGCAGGACCTACACGTGAAGCGATTGATCCAGTCCGTTATATTTCTAACCATAGTACCGGCAAGATGGGCTTTGCCCTGGCTGCGGCCTGTTATGCAGCAGGTGCAAAAGTCACTTTGATTGCAGGACCGGTCAGTCTGGATACCCCAAATGGTGTGCGCCGTATTAATGTACAGTCTGCAATGCAGATGCTGGAACATAGTATGGATCAGTTGGATAAAGGCTGTGACATCTTTATTGCCACGGCGGCGGTGGCGGATTACCGCGTGGCAGAAATTGCCGAGCATAAAATCAAGAAAGCCGGCGATGAACTGAATGTGGCTTTAATTAAAAATCCGGATATTGTGGCAACCATTGCCCAGCAACAAAAACGTCCATTTATGGTGGGATTTGCTGCTGAAACCCGCAATGTTGAAGAATATGCAGCGGGTAAGCTGGTGGCGAAAAAACTGGATATGATTGCCTGTAATGATGTTTCACGTCCTGACATCGGTTTTGCCTCTGATGAAAATGCCATGATTGTGTTCTTTGCTGAGCAGTATCAAATGCAGCAGCGAGATCTGGAAAAAGCATTGAAACAGGAAATCGCCCAGCAGCTGGTGGAAGCGATTCATGATGCATTGCATCATAAAATGCAGCCTGTTTAAAAAAAGCGAGACCATAGAATAAAATGCAACATTTCCGTTGCATTTTTTATGGCATCTACACTATGTTTAACGCTTAAAGTGCAAATGTTCAGAACAATTTAACTGTAACAATAAGCTTCTTATTTTTTGAAACGTATCTTTACAAGGACATCAACATGATCAAAAAAACTGTAGCCACAGTGATTTTTTCTGCCGCTTTGTCGTTCAGTAGCCTGGGTTTTGCCGGTGCGCTTGAACAAAATATGATGACGCTTGGAAAAAACTTTAAAATGTTTAACAAGGCTGATAATCAGAAGGATGCACTGAAAGCACTGGATAATATGAAGGCTGCTGCTTTAGATGCAAAAAAAGTGAAGTTAAAAGCTCATGATGCAAACGCACCAAGCTCAGATGCTTTATACAGTCAATTGCTGGTGGAGATTGAAAAAACCAGATTATTGGTTCAAAGTGGTAAATTGGACCAAGCCAAAGTAGAAGGCAAAAAAATTGCTCTGGTGAAAGATCAGGGACATGCGGTTTATAATCATCACTAATTTAATGTACATTTACCGTTTAAGGTTTGGAAGGGTGAAGTTAGATTAAGCACATCGTTTTATCTCGTGATTGTCAGATGAACTGTGTAAATCTTGCTTCAGCAAGCCTTATGCATAATTTAAATAAAAAATGCCAGCCCATTCAGCAATAGGCTGGCATTACTTTTTATGAGGATAGTTGCAATCAACTTGATGCTAGATGTGCCTGATTTTCTCTGACATACTCTTCAGTACGTTGCATGGCTTCCTGAATATTAATCAAGGCTGTTTCTACATCTTTTAGGGTTTTGGCATTGCCGCCACTTAAAGCCTGACGCCATTTACGTGCACCCGGCAAGTTCTGGAACAACCCGAGAATATGACGGGTGATAATCGAAAGTGGAGCACCTTCCTGCATGCGTTTAGCAATATACGGCATCATTTGCGCCATAATATCAAAACGGTCAGGCGCTTCCAGGTTCCATAATTGTCCCAGTTCAGCCAATAAATATGGATTGTGATAAGCCTCACGACCAATCATCACCCCATCGACATGTTTTAAATGCACTTGGGTTTCGGCAAAGGTTTTGACCCCACCGTTAATTTCAATCAGCAGATTTGGACGGTCTTGTTTTAAACGGTACACATCTTCATAACGTAAAGGCGGAACATCACGGTTTTCTTTCGGCGATAAGCCCTGAAGCAAGGCAATACGTGCATGTACGATGAAATTGTCACAACCGGTTTTTGCCACAGTATCGACAAAATGCAGCATTTCTTCATAAGACTGCATGTCGTCAATACCAATACGGTGTTTGACAGTGACAGGAATATCCACGGCATTACGCATTTCGCCAATACATTCAGCAACCAGGTCAGGTTCTGCCATTAAGCACGCGCCAATTTTGTTGTTTTGTACGCGGTCACTGGGGCAGCCCACATTCAGGTTGACTTCATCATATCCCCAGTCTTGAGCCATTTTAGTACAGGTTGCCAAGTCTTTTGGATTTGAACCGCCAAGCTGTAACACGATTGGATGTTCTTCATTGTTATAGTCCAAATGACGTTCTGCACCACCAAATAGAATGGCACCAGTCGTCACCATTTCGGTGTACAGAATAATATTTGGGTTAAACAGGCGGGCAAAAAAACGGTAGTCACGTGTGGTCCAATCCATCATCGGTGCAACACTGATTCGTGGATTCTGTGTGTTGCTGGGGTTTGATAATATATTCATTGAAAATCAACCTTTTGAATCAGTGTTGTGTTGAATTTATTTACATCTATTTCATCTTATTTTGCTCTTTTTAAAATTTGATTTACGCCATAAATGCGCCATAATAAGTAAAAATATCATAAGGCGTAAAAATGGGTACAATCACGCAGCGTAAGTTAGTCGATGGATCAATACGCTATCGTGCTGAAATTCGAATCAATCGCAAAGATTTACCGATATATAAAGAGAGTAAAACATTTGGATCGAAGAAAGTTGCAGCAATTTGGTTAGCAAAAAGGGAAGCTGAAATAGAAGAAAATCCTGAAATTTTGTTTGGTCAAGAGGATGTAATAGATTTAACTCTTACTAACGCTATTTCGAAATATTTGGCGGAAGTAGGAGCTGAGTATGGACGCACTAAAACATATTCACTCAAACTTATTCAGAAGTTTCCAATCGCGCGGCATGTTATCACAAAAATTAAATCGACTCATATTGCTGAACACGTGGCCCTACGCAAAAAGGGTATTGAAGATCTAGGGCTTGTACCTGTTGCATCTAGTACACTCCAGCATGAGCTGTTACATATTAGAGGTGTACTATCTCATGCAGCGGTGATGTGGGATATAGATATTGATCTAAATGCTTTCGATAAAGCAACAGCACAGTTAAGAAAGACACGCCAAATTTCTTCAAGTCAAAAAAGAGATAGGCTTCCAATGAATGAAGAGTTGGTGGCATTGACGAAGTATTTTGTCCAAAAATGGCGTAATCCTGCTTATAGTTATCCAATGCATTTAATTATTTGGTTTGCGATCTACTCATGTAGACGTGAAGCGGAAATAACTCGAATGGAATTAAATGATTTTGACAGGCATAACAATTCATGGAAAATACGTGATTTGAAAAACCCAACGGGCTCTAAAGGTAATCATAAAGAATTTAATGTATTGCCTCAGTGTAAAAAAATTATTGAGCTTTTATCAGAGAAGAATGTCAGGGCTAGAATGCTGAAGAGAGGTTATTCGGACGAATATCTGATACCTCTTAGCCCAAAAACAATAGGTGGTGAATTTAGAAAAGCTTGTAAGTTGCTTGGAATAGAAGATTTAAAATTTCATGATTTGAGACATGAAGGATGTACTCGTTTAGCTGAACAAGGATTAACTATCCCCCAGATACAGCAAGTAAGTTTGCATGATTCATGGGGGAGTTTGGAGCGATATGTATCTGTCAAACGAAGAAAAGATGTGCTTAATTTTGAGCAGATGTTAGAGCAGTTCTAGTATATTTTTCAAAATCTTTTGCTTGGGCTTGATATCTTTCATTAAGCACAAAAGCTAAGTCATTAATATCAACTAGATATGGAGATTTTTGACTTTCATCTACTTTAAAGCAAAGAAATGGGAATTCCATTTTTCTAGCTTTTTCTAAAAGCTTGGCTTTATTCAAGTGTGGATAATAGATAGCTCCAACTTGTTCAAGTGTTGGAGTTGTCGTCCTAAACTGTAAAAATAAATAGTCAGATAAACTAATCTTGGCAGCTTTCATCTTTTTTCCTACTAATCAATATATTTGAACAGGGTTTTTGCAAAAAAAACAGCATCGGGGCTGTTGAAATCATTGTAAATAAGTTCAAATAAGTAATAATTCTGAAATAAGGTGAACTTTTTTACGCATAAGGTTTTATGCCAAAACTAAATGATTTTCAAAACAGTACGATTACTTTATTAGACTACCTATATTTCCATGACATTATGGCAATGGAGACTTTTTCAGATGAAAAGTTAAGTATATACGGTAGATTGGATGGCTTACTGGAATCGATATCAGACAAGCGTACTAGTGGTGATTTAAGGATTGAGCACTACAAGCATTTATTGGTTGTGGGTTTGGATTTTGAACTGACATTTAGAGTGGATAGGGATATTGTAAAAGGAAATGAATATGATCAGATGAAAGAGAATTACCGTATTTATCTGACACAAAAAATTGAACAAGCAGGTTTTAATTTAGATGAATATGAGCAAGATTTAGAGGAACTATTAGCTAGAACACCTATTGGTTCTATTAGTGATGCCGCAGCTTTCAAGATAGTTAGTCAGATGCTCTATTTCGAATACGATAATATTACTATAGGCGTGTTTAGTAAGCTTTTAGATGATGGTATTTTTACAGCGGCTAAATACAACAAAATACATCAAACGATAGATGAGCAATTTCTCAATAAGCTGTTCTTTAGGGCTATGCTATTTCTTGAGTTTGAAGTTCGCAAAAACCAATTAATAAAACAGATAAATTGTGAAGAACAATTTGTAGATTTAAATAATTTGGAAAATTATAAAAAAATCCTAGAGTGTATTGAAGCTCGTGGTAAAGCGCAGTTATTGCAAGGAATTGAGTACGACAGTATTTCTACAGTAAAGACGAAGAATGAGCTAAAAAAATTTCTGATAAATATTGGGGAGCGATTAGAGCATAACCCCATTTTTTCAAATGGCTTGGCTAACTGGATTTCGTTGATTGGTGCTTGGCATGTGATGATCGAAAAAAACACCAATAATGATAGACCATTGTTTATTGAAAACCATTATAAAAGTGATTCATCATGCACTGCATTAGCTCGTCGAAAATTAAAAAAATATGGTTTCGTTATATCAGAAAAAACACTATTTGATAGCTACGATCGTGTTTATGAAATATATAGGTTAATACGCGTAACCATAGACGTACTAGTCAAAAATAAAATGTATGGTCCTCGTGAAAAAGTGCTGACCCAGGATTTTTTTTACAATCCGAATTCTAGCCCACTGTTCAAGAAAAAACTAAAAAAAGCAATGGCTATGATCTAGATTTAGGGTGGTTCATAATGTAATTTAGGTAAGAATTTAATATCTAACCACGCCAAATGGCGTGGTTTTTTTATGCAAAATTTTAATTTTTGTATAAAGGGATAATAGTTAATTTATTGAGGTTTAATAGTTAATAAAATTAGGTATAACAGTAATTTTTTTAAAATTATACTTAAGTCAATCATACTAAATTAAGGGTATTCAGCAGTATATGGATACTATATATTATTAAAAAAATAATCGATAATCTAATAGTATGCAAGACAGTCACTCAAGCACCGATAAAGTTAGCAACATTGATCTTCATTTTAACGATCTAAGTGGTGATCAGATTTTCAGTTTTTTGAAACGCTACTATAACGATACCTATCCGCTTTCTGAGGAGGGGGTGCGAACTCAACCTGAGGGTATTTACTTCGAAGCTATTGAGACATTAGAGCGGTTGCATCATCGCTTGGTTGAGGTATCAGATTTTATAGGTTATGCAAAAATTGATTGGAGGGATGCTGATACAGTACAAAATAAAAATAAAATAAAAAAAATCATCGATTTTTATAATGACTTAGTCATTGATGTAGACCTGATGAAAGTCGGGATGAAGGGTTATGATTTTGCTCCTAAAGTAAAAGCATTTATTCATTTTGTTGACAGTGTGGAAAACTGTAGATTTAGATCGGATGTGCAAGCAAACCCGTGGACGACTGAGGATTTTCCACATGATGAAATTTTTAAAACTGTAGACCAATTTAAGCAGTATTTTGAAGAGCGAAAAAAGAGTTATCGTCCTGCTCTTATACCATCCGAATGGAAAGAACAGGCCAAAGAAGTTGAAAAAGCGATAAGTAAATTTAAGAGGATTACTCAGGCATTATATGTCATAAAGTTTAGTGTGGCTGATTTATCAGAAGATGAGCTTACTAGCCTAGATTCAGATTTTTCAATTGAGCCATACTTAGCCAGACTAACGTCTTCACAAAAGCTAAGAGATTTTATCGAATGGCTCAGTTTGCAGCATATTGTTGGTAAATTACCTTGGATATGTACATGGACTAAGGCTGAGATAGATATCCGGAGGCAAGTACGATTTACAATCGGGATGATATTGGATGCGACTGATCAAGAACTAGAGCCCAAAGGGATTGAGCAGCAGTTAGTTTATGATGTTGCTCAGCAATTGGAAAGAAGTTGGCTTGAGCCATTTATTGTTTTTGATGTTGTACAGTTAGATCAGATATTCGATCAGCTTGGTGGTGGGTTAATTCGTAATATTAAACTGCCTAGTAAAAGAAAAGTAGATTTGATGTTGAAGTGGTATTTAGGTGTTTTTTATCAAGTAGACGCTATCATTCGACCTTCCAATTTGGCAGCAGAGACGGGCTTTGCTGATAGGCCTGTCATTCTAAAAATTAACCGAGAAAAATTAGAACGTATAAATCATGAGCAAGGTCGTAGAGCAAAAGTTAGAACGGTAGGCAATGTTAAACGTCAACTAAGCTGGAACCCAACTAAACTGTTAAAACAAGTCCCCACTCATTTTAATTCTATTCATAGCCTTTATGATGGATTGAAAAATTTTGGAGGATTGACCAATGTTGATATTGAGAAGCTTCAAAAGTTGAACCTGTTCATAGCCTATTTAGGGACGACACGTTTGGATGGTCTACAAACTACGCCGAAAAAGACAAAACCTGAAAAATGGGCTGATGTAGCTCAAATTTACTTGTTATTGCTTCAGGATTGGAATAGTTCGTATCTAGAATTGGGTGACCTAACCGTTTGTCAGCTTGAGCCTCTAGATAGGGAGTTTAGAGGTAGTCCAACTATAAAAGATATACAAGAGGATCTAGAATCAGAAAAATCATTGAAAGCGATAGTTGACGCTCTGAGCAGACTTAAAAGAGCACTTTTAACACAAGAAAAAGTTGCCAGTTTAAAAGTATCAACGAGATTGGTCGAAAAAAATAGTCAATCCGCTATGGCATATCTGAAATACAGCTTTAAACAAAATTCGGTGTTATTGCGCTTTAAGATTGATAATTTCGAGAGTGATCTTGAATTGAGTACGCTGAAAAATTTATTTACACAGTTTATGAAGTCGATTGGTCGGGCACCTAAACGGATAGGAGCTGAGCTAGATGCTTATATCGGTTATTTTGTTCCTGAAGGAAAACGCTACTCTATTGATTGTACGGCAATATTTTATCCTAGGGATAATGTATCTACTCAGGATGTTCGAGAAAGCTTTGATGATTATTGGCAGGACTTTATAGACAAGTATGTTAACACCACGCAGCCTGAGTTTGATCAATTAATTTTATCGATTATACCTACTCTTTGGGCGGAAGGTGGTAATTCAGATCCTTTGGTGGTAAACAAAACTGACAAACTTATTCCTCAGCTTAAAAAAGATCTAGTGAGTTTTTATACTGCATATGAATACATACGGGCATGTAAAATTGCACAGAATCAAGGGGGGAAAAGACCTGAGTTGTTCTTAAGAGGCAGAATTCGAAAGCCTGTTTTTAAAGATAAAGAAGTTAAAAAATTACAACAGCCTATAAGTATCGTCCAGTCATCTGAAGTGGACTCTTTAGTTGACGAAACTGTATTAATAACTGATAACACCATGCAGCAAGTTAATACTGAAATGATTGAGGATGTTAGGCTTCAAAATGATGATAGTTCAAATGTAGTTGTTGATGATCATGAACAGCAAGCGCAAGGCATAGTTAATAAGGGTCTGTATCAAAGAGCACTAAAAATGGCTGCCAGCATTGAGCCGTTGATACCCAAAAAGCATGAGTAATGATTATCATGCTTTTGTAGTTTTGCAAAAAAAGTTGTCGCTTTGTCGTGTATAGAATTTTTCCCGTACTTTATTGGATATTAAGCGTTTTGACTATAAGGCTGACTTACAAGAAGTAGTTCAAAGCTTAATAGGTAAATAAGGTTATATATTCTAATATTAATCAATATTATAGATCTACTTGTTATATAGGGACTTACTAATCTAAGCTTATTTAACTCTATAAGTATTTTCTTAATGATCTGACCTATAGCTATGTATTAACAACAGGTACATAGCAATGGAACAAACTAAGATCAACCATTCTCCACTGATTACATCAATTGAGAACTTTGTAGAAGATACGATTAATCGTCAAAGACCATGGGATGATTATTGGTCTGAGTTGGTTGATTTACTCAGAGAGTTACAAGATCAGTATAATTCAGATCTGATCTATTCTCCTTATAACAAAGCCATGATTGAGCTGATGTTTGAATTGGAACAAGGTTTAAAAGCATTTCAATATATTCAGAATTCAACTTTAAAAAAACTAAGATTTCGTGATGTGAAGTCAAGATTTCAAAAGTTCCAAAGACAGCATGAACGAGAGGTTCAACGTTTTAAAGAGGATGAGTTAAAAAATCGATGCAAGGCTATGCGATATACAGAATTATTGCTAGAGCATTATTCTAAGTTGGCTGTCATTCGTGTTGATCTTTCTTATAGAGAAGGCCAGCGTAGATTCATTGATATCGTAGACTTTAGACAAGACATTCGAAAATTGCTTGATCGATTACAAGATGGAGATCGGCACTTTAATGATTTACAGGGCTATACCTATGCCTTAGAGCAAGGTAGTCAAAAAGGATATCATGCTCATTTCCTATTTTTCTATGATGGTAGCCGTGTTAAGTTCGATCGTCATATTGCAGATTGTATTATCGATACTTGGAAAGAAATAACAGGAGAGGCTGGGCAAGGATACAATTGCAATACTAAGCAGAATCGTAAAAGTTACCAAGAGCGAGGTAATGATGCTCTAGGTTCTGTGAGTCGGGGAGACCATGCAAAGAGAGCGAATGTTTTGAAGATTGTTAGGTATTTCACAGCGCCTGATAAAACAGAGCAATATCTAAGAGTACGTGACAAAAATATGCAGACTTTTGGTCATGGTAAATTTAATAGACCTTCGCGACGTGCTACTGCTGATACGATTAATCGAGTAATGGAAGAACGACGATTAGAGGGTGGTCGCAAGCGTCCTACGCGTTAATTGAACCAAATCTCAGATATACATTATCTAGGTGAAAACAAAGTTATTTCAACTTTCAGGGCTTGCCAATTGGTAAGCCTTTGTCATTTTGGAGATGTATATTATGAGTTTAATTTGTCCTTACTGCCTATCCGATCAAGTCATCCAGGTTGTGAATCAGCAGGTGAATGCAACTGAGTCATCAGGCTTAGCAGCATCTGCATCATTCGCAACCATTGGTGCATCCATCTCAAAAAGCTTACCTTTGCCTGTATCACCGTTACTCGGTGGACTTGCAGGTGCAGTCATTGGTGGTCTGTTTAGTAGTGTGTTTGATGAACCGAAAAAGCCTGTCACCATGACCTATTACCACTGCAACCAATGTCAGCAGAACTTTCGTTGACTCAGCATAGGAGATCAAATCAATGGCACATCAAATTGAACAAATCGCCTATGTCGGTGAAACCCCTTGGCATGGCTTAGGGAATCAACTTAGTCCAAATCAACCACTCGAAGTTTGGGCACAGCAAGCTGGAATGGATTGGCGTATCGAATCATCTGATGTCAGTTACATGGCTCAGAATGAACGTGGTCAAAACATCATCATGCCATTTGAAGAACAGCGTGTGTTGTATCGCTCAGATACCCATGCACCGTTATCTGTGGTCAGTCAGCGTTATCAGGAAGTACAACCGAAAGAGATTTTGGAGTTTTACCGTGATCTGACTGAACAATCAGGCTTTGAGCTTGAAACAGCAGGCGTGCTGAAAGGTGGTAAAAAGTTTTGGGCTTTAGCACGTACAGGTCAAAGCACAGCATTAAAGGGTAAGGATGTCAGTAATGGCTATATTCTGCTTGCTTCTGCATGTGATGGCACTTTAGCAACCACAGCACAATTCACCAGTATTCGTGTCGTTTGTAACAACACGCTTGCGATAGCTCTGAAAGGAGCAACTGCAAGTTCAGGTGTAGTCAAAGTACCGCACAGCACCAAGTTCGATGCGGAGAAGGTGAAACAGCAATTGGGCATTTCAGTTCGTGCATGGGATGACCATATGTATGAAATGAAACAGCTCTCACAGCGAAAGGTGAGTCAACAGGAAGCGAAGGCTTACTTTGATGCCGTGTTCAACAATAGCAGCATGTCAATTTCTGACCCTGAGGAGAACATCATTCAGTTCTACCGTCAGGTGGCAAGCAATCCACCACAGCAAAACAAAACTGAACCAAATGGAAGAGCAATGACCAAAGCACTCGATATGTTTAACGGACAGGGACGAGGGGCAGATCTTTCATCTGCCAAAGATACGGCTTATGGTTTACTGTGTTCGATCACGGAGTTTGTCGATCATGAACGTCGTGCCATGAGTACGGATCATCGTCTTGATTCTGCTTGGTTTGGTGCAGGAGCAGGTCTTAAACAACGAGGGCTAGAACAAGCTCTATCTTTAATCGCCTAAGCTCATGAAAACTACCCCTGCAAGTCTCAACAATTGCTGAATACAGCACACACGTAACACTTTCTACTTTCAACTCGCAATCAACAATCGTTATCAGCAAGCATATCGCCATACCCGACCTCGTGTCGGGTATGGCTTTTTTATGCGCTTCTTTTTTACAAAAACTGAAATTTATAAGGATAGAATCATGAATCAAATCGCACAGATTTCCAATCAACCTATAAAGGTAGGTGTGCAAACAGCTCTACACCCATTAACCGCAACCAAACGAGCAAGTCCTGCAAAACGCTTAGTCAGCACCAAAGATATGGCATATCAAGATTGGCTTGAAGTGCGTAAACAAGGGATTGGCAGCAGTGATGCAGCTACAGCATGTGGCTTAAATCCCTATATGTCGATGCTGGAACTGTGGCTGATCAAGACGGGGCGTCAAACTCAGTCTATTGAAGATGAAAGTGAAGGTCATGCACCTTTATATTGGGGAAAACAGCTTGAACCTTTAGTGGCTGAGTATTACAGCATGCACACCAATAATAAGGTGCGTCGAGTGAATGCCGTATTACAGCACCCAGATCCTGATAAGCATTTCATGTTGGCAAATTTGGATTACTCCGTTGTAGGCAGTGGTGAAGTCCAGATCCTTGAATGCAAAACCGCAGGGGAACATGGGGTAAAACTTTGGCGTGATGGTGTGCCTTTATACGTACTGTGTCAGGTACAGCACCAACTGGCCGTAACCGGCAAACAGGCAGCGCATGTCTGTGTATTGCTCTGTGGTCATGAAACCAAGATATTTAAAGTCACCCGTTCTGAATCGGTGATTGAACATATCGTTAAAGCAGAGCGTTACTTCTGGGAATGTGTAGAAATGGATACTCCACCATCTGTGGATGCCAGTGAATCCGCAGCTAAAGCCATCTTGCAACTCTATCCAGCGCATATCCCGTTGACAGTTGAAGATCTCTCGCAAAATGAAAATGCCAATTTGATGTTCGATAAGCTCATCAAAATGAAGGAAGAGATTCAGCATAAGCAGGAACGCTTCAATGAGCTGAAGCATCAAATCCAAATGTTGATGAAAGATGCAGAACGAGCCACCTTTGCTCACGGCTCTGTGGTCTGGAAGAAAGCTAAGGACTCAATCAGTTTAAATACCAAAGCATTACTTCAGCACCAACCTGAGCTTATTGAGCTTTATCCGCTTGAAAAGCAAGGCAGTCGTCGATTCAGCATCTATACCGACTAAGTGCTATCTACAACACCAAATCAAAAATGCACAAAAATCGCTCCCCGCTCTCTACCCCTCGGTAGAGAGCAAATCGGTCGCGATCTTTGCAGCTAGCAACTAGCTTTTCAACATTTGGGTAACTTATTTGGTCCGTGTTCTGACCTACATATAAGCACTCAGATCTGTAAGGAATTAAATAATGGAGTATCAACATGATCAAAGGTCTAGCGATCACACCGCCTACACTTGGGCGTATCAGTATCGGGCGCGTTGTCGAAAAGAATGGCAAGCGTCTGCCTGAAAAGGATGACCAATTCACCATTACCAGTCAGATCCAAAGCAAAGATGGATGGGTGAAACACCCACTGGATGAACAGCTTCGATCCAATGCACCTAATCAAAAGCTTCGTTCTATCCCAGTCAGAATGATTTTCAATGACCCTGACTTAAACCTACGGGCGGGATACACTGTTTGACCGTCAGACCGGTCGGCCTGTCTGTGTAGGGAATGGGGAAACCTGTCAGCGTTTAACCAACCAAGGTGTGGAACAACATCCGTGCCCATCTCCTGATTTATGTCCCTTGGCTCAAGGTGGACATTGCAAGCCTTATGGGCGTTTGCATGTGAATTTGGATGACTCGGATGAATTTGGAACCTTTATCTTTAGAACCACAGGCTTTAACAGTATTCGCACTTTGGCAGCACGATTAAGTTACTACAGTGCAGCTTCAGGAGGCTTACTGTCATGTCTACCATTGCAACTCACTTTAAGAGGGAAAAGTACCACACAAAGCTATCGCCAGCCGGTGTACTACGTGGATCTAACTTTGCGGGAGGGTATTAGCCTGAATGATGCGATTACTCAAGCCAAGCAAATTGATGAACAGAGCAAGCAGGCCGGATTCTATCAAGAGGCTGTAGATCATATCGCCAGACGAGGTTTTGCCAATGCAAGGTTTGAAACGGATATAGAGGAAGGGGTAGATGTACTGGAAGTACTATCCTGAACAAGAGCAGAACCGAGCGGTGGAGCAACAAGCTTCGCATGAAGTGTTTGTGCAGGATATTCAGCAGGGGTTGCAGCGATCAGTCAGACCAGTCAACTAATCGATTAGTTGGAAAAGAGCAGCTTTTTAGGTTGCTCTTTTTTACGACAGTATTAGTCGTGGGAGTTGTCAAAGTACTATTTTAGCTATGGTTATCCCGTTAAAATGACAAGACTTGATTAATCTCTATTTTTTTTTGTTAAGTGCATGACTTTTAATAGGTCGTAGATATGCTAACTTAGCAACATTGTTTAACATTAAGTATAAAACCAAAGCGGTTGATCTTGGATTGAGGAAATAAAATGCATTCATTGGAACAAAAGTTTCTAAATGACTTAGATGACAAGCTTTGGAAAGCCGCCGATAAATTACGCAGCAGTCTGGATGCCGCTAACTACAAGCATATTGTTTTAGGATTGATTTTCTTAAAGTACGTCTCAGATGCTTTCGATGAGCGTCAGTCTGAACTCAAGGATTTATTTGCTCAGGACGATGATCACAATATCTATTACATGCCGCGTGATCAGTACGGTAGCGAAGAAGAATATCAACAGGCTATTGCTGATGAACTAGAAATACTGGATTACTATCAAGAAAAAAACGTATTTTGGGTGCCCAAAGCGGCACGTTGGTTAAGTATCCGTGATGCAGCCGCTTTACCAATTGGCTCAATTATTTGGCAGGATGAACAAGGTACAGATGTCAAACTGCGTTCAGTATCATGGCTGATTGATAATGCCTTTGATGAAATTGAAAAAGCTAATCCAAAACTTAAGGGTATCCTAAATCGCATTGGTCAGTACCAGTTGGACAATGACAAGTTACTTGATCTGATTAATACCTTCTCTGATACCAGTTTTACCAAGCCTGAATATAATGGCGAGAAACTTAGTCTGCACAGTAAAGATATCCTCGGGCATGTCTACGAATACTTTTTGGGGCAGTTTGCTTTGGCTGAAGGTAAGCAGGGTGGTCAGTACTACACACCTAAAAGTATCGTCACCTTAATTGTTGAAATGTTGCAGCCTTATAAAGGGCGAGTGTATGACCCGGCAATGGGTTCAGGCGGATTCTTTGTATCCAGTGAAAAGTTTATTGAACAACATGCTCAGGAAAAGCATTACAAAGCCTCCGAACAGAAAAAGCATATTTCTATTTATGGGCAGGAAAGCAACCCGACCACATGGAAACTGGCCGCCATGAACATGGCGATTCGCGGGATTGATTTTAATTTCGGTAAGAAAAATGCTGACAGCTTTCTAGATGATCAGCATCCAGACTTGCGTGCCGATTTTGTCATGGCTAACCCACCTTTTAACATCAAAGATTGGTGGCATGCTTCTTTAGAAAGTGATGTGCGCTGGAAATACGGCACACCGCCACAAGGCAATGCTAACTTTGCTTGGATGCAGCACATGCTGCACCATCTGTCACCTACAGGCAGTATGGCATTGTTACTTGCCAATGGTTCAATGAGTTCCAATACCAACAATGAAGGTGAGATCCGTAAAAACTTGATCGAAGCCGATCTGGTGGAATGTATTGTTGCATTACCAGGACAACTGTTCACCAACACGCAAATTCCAGCTTGTATTTGGTTCTTGACCAAAGATAAAAAGAATGGCTTGTCTTTAGATAAAAAGAAAGCTAACCGTGAAGGCAAGACCCTGTTCATCGATGCCCGTAATCTAGGCTATATGAAAGATCGTGTACTGCGTGACTTTACCGATGCCGATATTGCCAAAATCACCCAGACCTTGCACGCATGGCAGCAGGGCGAGAACTTTGAGGGTGAAAAGTATCAGGATGAAAAAGGTTTCTGTTTCTCTGCTGAGCTCAAAGATATTCAGAAGCACGACTATGTATTGACTCCAGGACGTTATGTGGGTGCAGTCGAGCAGGAAGATGATGGCGAGCCATTCGCTGAGAAAATGCTGCGTTTGACTGCTCAGCTCAAAGAACAATTTGCTGAAAGTGCTGTCTTGGAAAGTGAGATTAAAAAGAATCTAAAAGGCTTGGGTTATGAGTTCTGATCATCCTTTATTGCAAGAAATTCAGAAGGGTGAAAGTCAAACCCTTGAATTTAAAGAGCAGTTACCGAAAGGGCAACAGGTCGCAAAGACCCTGATTGCTTTTGCCAATACCAGTGGTGGTAAATTGGTAGTGGGTGTAAGTGATGATCGCCAACTCGTAGGTATTCAAGATGATATTTTTGAGCTGCAAGATCAGATCACTTCAATGATCAATGAGCTGTGTGCGCCCAATATTCTACCTTACATTTATATCGAGAATATCCAAGGCATAGAGTTGCTAGTGATTGAAGTCAGCCGTGGTTCGTTATTGCCTTATTATCTCAAGCCGCAAGGCAAGGCACAGGGAACCTATATCCGTCTAGGTGCAAGTAATCGTGTGGCATCGCCTGAGTATATCCAGCAACTTGAATTGCAACGTCTGAACCAAACTTTTGATGAACAGCCGAATCCGCAATACAGTTTAGATGACATAGATTTACAGCCTTTAAAGCAAGCCTTTGCTGAGGTGGGTAAAGAGCTGTCTTTGCAAAAGATGCGGAATCTTAAATTGATCATTCAGCAGAATGGACAGGATTATCCTAGTCATGGGTTACTCATTTTGTTGGGGCTTTATGAGCAGGTTGAAATCAAATGCAGCCGCTTTAAAGGCACGACCATGACGGTGTTTTTGGATAAAAAAGAATACCGTGGAGACTTATTTAGTCAGTTAACGCAAACAGAGCAATTCATCAAAAACCATCTGCATCTACGTGCTGAAATTCTAGGGTTACAGCGTACAGAAAGTTATGAAATTCCAATCCCTGCTATTCGTGAAGCCTTGGTGAATGCAGTGTTGCATCGTGACTATAGCAATGCAGGGCGTGATATTAAGGTTGGCATTTATGATGACATTCTGAATATTGTATCGCCGGGTGGTTTGCCCAATGGACTGACTGAAGAGGATTTGGCGCAAGGTCGTTCTGAGATTCGTAACCGTGTTTTGGCGCGTGTGTTTAAAGAGCTGGGTTATATCGAGCAGTGGGGCAGTGGTATTGCCCGTATTAAAGATCTTTGTTTACAAGCAGGTAATGCAGAACCTCAACTGAAAGCACAAGGTGATTTTGTCGATTGGGAATTTTATCGTCCTTCGATTGAGCAATTAGGTGGCTCAATAGGTGGCTCAATAGGTGGCTCAATCAAAGAAACTATGCTGACAGATCGTCAAAAAGAGATTTTAAATTTAATTCAACAGAACCCGAAAGTTTCCTATCGTGCTATGGCGGAGCAGCTCTGTATTAATGAGTCAGCAGTGAAAAAGCATCTGAATCATTTAAAAGATGCTGGTTGGCTTGAGCGTGTGGGTGGGACTCGTGGCTATTGGGCAATTAAGAAAAAGTTTGGGGGTGAAGTGTGAGTGATGGATGGTTTAAAACAACGGTTGGTGAATATTCTCCCTTTGTTTATGGGAAAGCTATTAAAAAAGACGATCAGAGAACTATGGGTATTCCAGTTTATGGTTCTAATGGCATATATACCTATTCTGACTCAGCACTAGTACAGCAACATGCTGTAATCATAGGCAGGAAAGGCAGTGTAGGGAAAGTTCATTTAAGTGCTGAAAAGTGCTGGATTAGTGATACAGCTTTTTATGTCATTAAGGATTCTTTGGACGAGTCGTATTTTGTATATTATTTATTGTCCTCGCTAGGGCTTGAGAATATGAATACAGATGCAGCTGTGCCTGGATTAAATAGAGATAATGCGCATCGTTTAGAAATTAAAATCCCAAATAGTATTGAGAAAAGAATTAACTTAGTTGAGCCATTAATTAAGCTTGACCAAAAAATCCATCTCAATAACCAAATTAACCAAACCTTAGAGTCTATCGCCCAAGCTATATTTAAAAGTTGGTTTATCGACTTTGACCCTGTGCGTGCCAAAATTGCAGCCAAACTTGAGGGCAAAAATCCTGAGCTTGCTGCCATGTGTGCTATTAGCGGTAAAAGCGAAGCTGAGCTTGAGCAAATGGCAAAGGAAGATTTTGCAGAGTTACAAGCGACGGCTGCACTGTTTCCTGATGAGTTGGTAGAAAGTGAGCTAGGGGAGGTGCCGAAGGGGTGGGATGCAATAACTTTAGGAAATTTTCTTGAAATTAAACGAGGTGGCTCCCCTAGACCAATTCAAAACTTTATGGCACCTACAGGATATCCATGGGTTAAGATTGCTGATGCAACAGCTGATCCTTCGCCTTTTTTATTTAAAACAAAAGAATTTATTATAAAAGAAGGGCTGAGAAAAACTGTTTATCTCAAAAAAGGTTCATTAATATTAACAAATAGTGCAACACCCGGATTACCTAAGTTTTTAGAATTAGATGCATGTATTCATGATGGATGGTTATATTTTCCTCAAAAAAAACATTTTTCAGATAATTACTTATATTTCTTATTCTTAAAATTAAGAACTCAACTAGTTGCTCAGGGTAATGGTAGTGTTTTTACAAACTTAAAAACAGATATTTTGCGTAATCAAGTTGTTTTAGTACCAACTAAAGAGGTTATTGAAAAATTTGATTTTCAAGTTGGCAAGATATTAGAAATGATGAAAACTCAGTGTATTCAATCCAGTAACTTATCTGATTTGAGAGATACCCTATTACCAAAACTATTGTCGGGTAAGGTTAGTGTATTGGGTTTTCAGGGTGAGGTGGCTTGAACGTGAGTGTTTTTAATATTTATTGTGATGAAAGCTGTCATTTACCTAATGATGGGCAAACAATAATGACACTAGGTTTAATTTGGTGTCCTTTAGATAAAACTAGAGAAATCGCAATTAGACTAAGAGAAATTAAGGCAAGACATAATCTAGCAAGTGATTTTGAAATTAAGTGGACAAAAGTCTCACCATCTAAGGTTTTATTTTATCAAGACATTATAGATTATTTTTTTGATGATGATGATTTACATTTTCGAAGTGTGGTGATTCAAAAATCTGAGATTAATCATGATCTTTTTAATCAGACTCATGATGAATGGTATTATAAAATGATGTTCACTTTAATTGAGCCTGTATTGAAGCCCCATGTAAGCTTTCGGATTTATTTAGATAAAAAAGACACACGGAGTTCAGATAAAGTACATAAATTGCATGATGTGCTTTGCAATAACTTGTATGATTTCAACCGTAATATTGTAGAGCGGGTACAGGTTATAGAATCTCATGCGGTAGAGCAATTGCAACTTGCAGACTTATTGCTTGGAGCAGTTGGGTATATTAATAGAGGGTTGTCTGAAAACTCTGCAAAACAACAACTCATTGAAAGAATTAAAAAAAGATCGGGTTATGAATTAACTCGTTCAACATTATTAAGAGAAAGTAAGTTTAATATTTTTCATTGGCATGGTCGTCCTCATGGAGCTTTTAGATGAGTGAAGATTGGTTGCCAGAGTTGCTACTTTTTAAAGATTCGAATGGTGTGTGGTCAGATTACCTAGAGCGGTTACACCAGCAATTTATCCATGATTTTGTGCATAGTGTCCCGATTTGGGGAAATAAGCGAGTTGCACTCAAACGACACCCTGAATATGAAGGTAAAAGTGCTACTTTTTGGCACATGATTTCTACTGGCGATGATGAGGTAGAAAGATTACCAGATTTTAGACGTTGCGAACGGATCGCTTGGGTACGTTGCATGATAGATCGATTTTCTGAAGTACCACATAAATTAGACAGTCAAGTGATTTGGTGGAAGGAAAAAAGAGGGGCAAATGAATGGCGTTATGTTTTAGCCTTATCTGATTTTAGCTATATGGTTATTGTGGCAGATCGTGGAGAGTATGTACTTCCTTGGACTGCTTATTATATCGAATATGAACATCAAAGAAGGAGGTACAAAAAGAAATGGCAAGAATTTTGGAAGTCTTAAAAGCTGAAACCGCCCAAAAAGGACGGTCTCGTTACTCCTTCTACGCATGGTAGATGAGCTAGGCATATTATAAGCAAACTGATATGAGGTCTCAATAGCAGTTACAAAAGATAATGTTTATAGAATAAGCAATCTTGGTTATTAAAAGTCAGAATTTAAAATTTGAATGAATAGGGGGGAATCCATGAACGAAACACAACTCGAAAACCTATGCTTAGACTGGTTCGCTGAAAATGGTTGGGAAGTCATTCATGGTATTGATATTGCGCCTGACAGCAGTAATCCCCTACGCAAAGATTATAAACAGATTTTGTTGGAAGCTGACGTTCAGGCCGCCTTTGAACGCTTGAATCCGCATTTACCTGTAAGCTGTTTTGAGCAAGTTTTATTGAAGCTCAGTAAACCTGAGAGTCTGGACTTAGTGACCAATAACCGTGCCTTCCATCGTATGTTGTTGGAGGGTGTACCTGTTACGTATAAGAAACAGGACGATTGGGTACACGACCATGCTTTTTTGGTGGACTTTAATCATGTGCATCAAAACCGTTTTGTTGCGGTCAATCAATTTACGATTCTAGGCACTAAACAACCTCGACGCCCTGACATCATCTGTTTTATCAATGGTATTCCGTTTGCCGTGTTGGAGCTAAAAAGCCCAACCGATGAAAATGCAGATATCTGGGATGCCTTTAACCAGTTGCAAACTTACAAAGAAGAAATCTCGGATCTGTTTGTATTTAATGAAGCTTTGGTAGTCAGTGATGGTGTAACAGCACGTGTCGGTTCACTGACGGCGAATCAGGAACGCTTTTTACCGTGGCGTACGATCAAGAATGAAGATGATAAACCCGTTTTAGAATGGGAGTTAGAGACAGTTATTCGAGGCTTCTTTGATCGAGAATTGTTTTTAGATTACATCCGATTCTTTGTGTTATTTGAAACAGATGGCGAAAAAACCATTAAGAAAATTGCAGGCTACCATCAATTCCATGCGGTTAGAGAAGCCGTACAAGCGACCATTGCGGCAGCCAATCCGACAGGGGACAAAAAAGCAGGCGTTGTTTGGCATACCCAAGGCTCGGGTAAAAGTATCTCCATGTGTTGCTATGCAGGTAAACTTTTACAGCAGTCTGCCATGCACAACCCAACCTTGTTAATCGTCACTGACCGTAATGACTTAGATGGACAGCTTTTTGAAACCTTTAGCAATGCTCAAGATTTATTAAAACAAACGCCAGTACAAGCCAATAACCGTGATGAGCTAAGAAGGTTTTTAGCTGAGCGTGAGTCTGGTGGGATCATCTTTACCACCGTGCAAAAGTTCGCATTGCTAGATGGTGAGAGTGAGCATCCATTATTGAATGGACGCCACAATATTGTTGTGATGTCAGATGAAGCACATCGTAGCCAATATGGGTTAAAAGCAAAGCTAAGCAATGATGGCACGTACAAGTTCGGCTATGCCAAGCATATGCGTGATGCTTTAAAGAATGCTGCTTTTATTGGCTTTACTGGAACCCCTATTTCGAGTGAGGATAAAGACACCAGAGCTGTCTTTGGCGACTATGTTTCCATCTATGACATTCAGGATGCCGTCGATGATGGTGCAACCGTCCCAATCTACTACGAATCACGCTTGGCAAAGCTGGACATCAATCAGACTGAAATTGAAGATTTATCTGATCAAGTCGATGAGGTTGTAGAAGATGAAGAAGATGTTGGTAACAGAGAAAAGACTAAAAGTGAGTGGAGCCGACTAGAAAAGCTGGTGGGTGCCTCAGCACGGCTGAAACAGATTGCTGCGGATTTAGTCGCACACTTTGAAGCACGTACTGAAGCGACGGCAGGTAAAGGCATGATTGTGACCATGAGCCGCGAGATCTGTGTCCACCTTTACAATGAGATTATTGCCTTACGTCCAGATTGGCATGACCCTGATCCTGAAAAAGGCAAAATCAAAATTGTGATGACGGGTTCAGCTTCAGATAAACCATTGTTACAGCCTCACATTTACAACAAGCAAGTCAAAAAACGTCTTGAGAAACGCTTTAAGGATGTAAACGATCCTTTGCAGTTAGTGATCGTGCGCGATATGTGGCTTACAGGTTTTGATGCGCCTTGTACGCACACCATGTATATCGATAAGCCAATGAAAGGCCATAACCTCATGCAGGCAATTGCACGCGTGAACCGGGTATTTAAAGATAAGCAGGGTGGTCTTGTTGTCGATTATATCGGCATTGCCAATGAATTGAAGCAAGCTTTAAAAACTTATACTGATGCCAAAGGGAAGGGTGAGCCGACTTTACGTGCAGAAGAAGCCTATGCGGTTCTTGCTGAAAAGATGGATGCGATACGGGGAATGTTTGCTAAAACCAATGAACAGGTAGGCATGGATTTAAGTGCTTACGAAACTCAGGCACACCGACTGATTATCCCCGCAGCTAACTATGTGCTGAGCTTGAAGGATGGTAAAAAGCGTTTTCTTGATTTAGTTCTGGCAATCAATAAAGCCTTCTCTTTATGCAGCACCTTGGATGAAGCGAAGAACCTGCACAAAGAAATTGCCTTTTACTCAGCCATTAAAGCAGTCATTAGCAAGCATACCTCTGTAGATCGTAAACTGTCGCAAGCGGAAAAAGACAGTACGCTAAAACAGATTCTGGATAATGCTGTCATTGCTGATGGGGTAACAGATGTCTTTGCAATGTGTGGTTTGGATAAACCGAACATTGGTCTGCTATCAGATGAGTTCTTAGAAGATGTACGGCAGATGCCATACCGTAACTTGGCAGTTGAACTACTGGAAAAGTTATTGAATGATGGCATTAAAGCAAAGACGCGAAACAATGTGGTACAGGAAAAACGCTTCTCTGACCGTTTGCAGGAAACCTTGAGGAAATACAATAACCGAGCGATTGAAACTTCTCAGGTCATTGAAGAACTCATTCAAATGGCAAAAGAATTTCAGGCAGAGATGCAGCGTGAAGCTGCACTTGGTTTGAATCCTGATGAAATCGCTTTCTATGATGCTTTGGCAAACAATGAAAGTGCCGTCAGAGAGCTTGGAGACGATACGCTGAAACAGATCGCCCGCGAAATTACCGAGAAGCTTAGGAAGTCAACGACAGTAGATTGGCAGGTTCGGGATAGTGTGCGTGCTCAGCTGAAAATTTTAGTTCGTCGAACCTTGCAGCGTTGGAAGTATCCACCTGACAAAGCAGCTGAAGCGATTGAGTTGGTAATGAAGCAGGCGGAGACTTTGTCGAATTCTTGGACGAGTGGATAAGTCATATTCAATCAATATTAGACTTGTAAATGATCAAAAAATCCATATATGTTTAAAAATGAAATAAGAATAAATTATTCTTATAATTCATTGCCTTTAATGAGGAGATAATACTAAAATAGTAATTTGATTAAATGAAATATAACACTTTTTTGTAAAATCGAAATTTTAATGAAAATTAAAATATTAAATTAAATTAAGGGGCAACACCATAATGAAGGGTACATTATTAGATTTTAGTATTCAAACAAATGAAGGGATTATTACTGGTCAAGATAATAATCGATATAAGTTTGCAGGTGCTGAGTGGAAAGAAAATGTTTCCCCAAGCCGTGGACAGCAAGTCGACTTTGATATCAGTGAATCTGGTCAGGCTGTTGGTATTTATCTTGAGTATCCAGCTCAAGCTCCAGCAAAAAAACAACTTTCTGCATCAACAGGCACAGCTGTAGAATTAAAAGATGAAGAAAATTATAACCTTCTCGACTGGTCAATGAAATGTATGCGGAAGTATGTCGATTTCTCGGGGCGTGCAAGACGTAAAGAGTATTGGTACTTCTATCTATTCCAGATTATTGTCGGATTTGGACTAGGGGTAATTGCTGCCATACTTGACTTAAGTGAAGATGGGTTTAATGGTATTATGGGGTTGATGTATTTAGTCTTTTTACTACCAAACTTATCTGTTCTTGCACGCCGACTGCATGATGTGAATCGTTCTGGATGGTGGATGCTTATTTCATTGACAATTATTGGTATTATTCCTCTATTTATTTGGATGGTTTCAGAAACAAAGCAAGAAACAAACCAATGGGGACAACCTGCAAAATAATTGAGTTGAGGGCTTTCTGCTAGTTTGTGGGAAGCCTTATTTTCTGTTCAAATTACGCTGCATCAAGTAAATGCTATACCATAAATTATGACTATCACCTTGGCACGTAATTGAGATAAGCATTGCTTTTTTAGTATTCATAGACTTTGATGATGCTGGGTTTTAATCTCAAGCATATTTTATTAACTTTTTTAGCTTTGATTGTCTATTAAATTATCAGAATAAATAATAATGACCGGATATTTTACACCAAATTTACGCCTTTAAAATTTAAAAATATTATAAGTGATTGTTATAAAAAGGTAATATTTATTGGTACGTCCAATCCATCATCGGCGCAACCGAAATGCGAGGCTGTAAAGATTGCAGAGCAGTCATGGCATAAACCTGAAATAATGAAAAACCGAAGCGCGGATTATACGGGGTTTGATGAAAAATCGACAGTCGCTTGCAGCGATCATTGCCTTTATTAAAGTCTTAAAATCAACTGTGCAGTCAGCTTAGAATTTGTATGTAATTTAACTTTTTAGTATGTTGGAGATATGACCACAACAGGGAAAATAATATGTTGGTTCTAGAAGAAATATATAGGAGTAAAAAAAATGAACATTCTAAGCCTTTTAATTTACGTATCCAGCGCAGTTTAAGCTGGTTTAAAAAAGCCCTGATACTTCATGATGATCTTGATCTACAGTTTATTACGGTATGGGTGGCATTTAATGCATTGTATACACAGGAGCAAGCTGCCGATCAGGAACAGTACACCTTAAGACATTTCCTCAGCTCGATGTGCCATAAAGATGTTGATCAAAAAATATTTCACATCCTCTGGGAAAAAAAGCATTCAAGCATTCGATTACTCCTGAGTAATCCATATCTTTATCAAAGTTTTTGGGACTGGCGTAATCAGAAAATCAGTGAGGCAACATGGCGCTCAGCTTTTGCCACAGAACAGCAACAGCTCCAGCACATCTTGCAAAACCATGATTCAGTCAGCCTGTTGGTATCCCTGTTTAGTCGCTTGACGACTTTATATCAACAGTTAAGTCGAGGCGGAGCGACCTACAATAGTGCTATTAACCGGAAACAATTAGCCAATGCTTGGAGTGTTTTATCTGTATTGGTGCCGAGCTTTATCCAAATTTTATTGGAAAATGTCGAAAATATAGAGTTCAATCAGCCATTTTATCCCGTGGTGCAAGTATCCTGAGGTGAATGATTTGAAATAGACAGCAAGATCAAAAACTGTTTCATTTGCAATTTTATTTTGAAAGAGGCACGCTGCGAGCGTGATAACGCATATCCAGAAATGCAAAAAAAGCAGCGCAGAGTACCAGACTCACTCCTGCAATACAGGTCATCTTCCAGCCGCCATGATGCCATGCATAGACTCCGAGTGCAGAACCACAGGCTCCACCAATAAAGTAAGAAGTCATATAAATAGAATTAATCCGCGATTTGGCATCTGGACGTAGACGGAAAATAATATTTTGATTACTGGTGTGCACAATGGTGAGCCCCAGACTGATTACGCCGTAGCCAATCATATAACTCAGCAAAGACTGCCCACCGAAATAAAGAAAAAACCAGCTCACAATCAGCGTTAACAGGCCGATCCAGGTCAGTGACTGGGTATGGCCCTGATCGGCAATTTTGCCAATTTTCGGTAAGCGTCCGCTGAACACACCTTCTGAATTCATCCTATAAGCCTTAATTTAGTCCCCACTTAGAAACAAGTGGGGACTAAAATTTATGACTACAAATCATCAGACATCCATCGCATCTCTTGCGAAAAAACGAAGAACATACAGTGCTGAATTTAAACAGCAGATCGTTCAGGCTTGTAAAGCACCGGACGTTTCAATTGCTTCAGTCGCTTTGCAACATGGATTGAATACAAATCTTGTATCCAAATGGATTCGCTTAATTGATGCTAAGCCAGGGAGTGATCGCTCACCACTACCGAATAAACCTGCATTTATTGCCTTATCTTGCTCTGCACCATTAGATCCTACTCCTACTGACATGTTAAAAGTTCAAATTACTTTACCCCACTCAAAAGCAGAAATTGGCTTGAAATGGCAAGTATCAGAAATACCTGCCTTGGCAAAATTACTCAAGGTGCTGGCAACATGATCCGTATCGATGAAATCTGGCTTTCTACCCAACCTCTGGATATGCGAGCAGGGATGGATACTGTCATGGCTCAGGTGGTGAGAGCCTTTGGCTACATTAAACCGCATTGTGCTTACCTGTTCTGTAATAAACGTGGCCATCGCATGAAAGTGCTGGTACATGATGGACTGGGCATCTGGCTGTGTGCCCGGCGGCTGGAACAGGGAAAATTCCACTGGGCTAAAGTTCACCAGGGTGAAAGCGTAGCTCTCAACCCGGAACAGTTACAGGCATTAATCCAGGGTTTGCCTTGGCAGCGCATTGGACGACAGCAGGTGGTCACGATGCTCTAAACCAAGCTCGGCTATTCTGCCATCCTCCAAACGTTCTATTTCATTCTTCTCATGACCTCAGGCATACTGCGGTCATGAATACGCTGCCAGATTTAAGCCAACTGACCCATGAACAACTGCTGGAATTCACCCGGCAGTTGGCGATGCAGCATCAACAACTCGCAGAAGATAAACAACAATTAGATGCTCAAGTTCAACATCTGGAAGTATCAAATCAACAATTAGATGCCAAAGTTCAACATCTTGAAGTCACCAATCAGCAATTAGATTCTAAAGTTCAGCATCTTTCTATTCTCAATCAAAAATACGAGCATGAACTGGCGCTGTTTAAACAGCATAAATTCGGCAGTAAAAACGAACATCTCACCGCAAAACAAATCCATCTGTGGGATGAGGCGGTCGAAGAAGATATCGCAGCCGTTGATCTGGAATTAGAACGATTAAATGCAGATAAAACCCATGCAGCGACACAGAAAGCCACAGTCAACAAACCTAAACGTCGACTGCTGCCAGATCATCTACACACCATCCGTATTGAGCATGAACCTGCATCAACCCAATGCAGTTGTGGCTGCCAGTTACGTCGTATCGGCGAAGATATCAGTGAAAAACTGCATTTCAGACCGGCACAGTTCTATAAGGAACAGCATGTGCGTGGTAAATGGGTCTGTGATCAGTGTGACACCCTGACTCAGCAAGCGATGCCCGCCTATGTGATTGATAAAGGCATTGCTTCACCTGAACTGCTCAGCCATGTGTTGGTATCGAAGTATGCCGATCATTTACCGCTGTACCGTCAACGTCTGATCTATCAGCGGGCGGGTATTGATTTATCCAGATCAACGTTATCTGACTGGATAGGTCGCTGCGGTGTGGAACTGGAACCTCTGGCTAATGCCTTAAAAGAGGTGGTACTGCAACAGCAGGTGCTGCATGCAGATGAAACACCGGTCACCATCATGCGGATGGGTGAGAATGAGAAAAAACCGAAGAAAGGTTATGTCTGGGCCTATGCCACCACACAGTACAATCCAGTTCAAGCGGTGATCTATGACTTTCAGGATAGCCGTTCAGGTCAGCATGCTGAAGAGTTCCTGAATGGCTGGCAGGGTCATCTGGTTTGTGATGATTACAGTGGTTATAAAGCACGCTTTAAATCAGGCCAGGTCATTGAGGTGGGCTGCATGGCCCATGCACGTCGTAAATTCCATGAACTGCATGTAACTGGGAAAAGTCAGGTCGCTGAACAGGCATTAGTGCTGATTCAGAAACTGTATGCGATAGAAGCCGAACTCAGGAAAAAGACCGATGGTACAGCAGAACACCGCCGCGAATACCGGCAACAGCATAGTCAACCGGTGATGCAACAACTATATGAATGGCTCAACCAACATCATCTGACGGTGCCATCGAGTTCTCCCACCGCTCGGGCGATCAACTACAGCCTAAAACGTTGGGAGGCCTTAAGCCGCTATCTGGATGATGGCAATCTACCGATTGACAATAACTGGATTGAGAACCAAATGCGTCCCTGGGCGTTGGGGCGTAAGAACTGGCTGTTTGCTGGCTCGCTGCGCAGTGGTCAGCGAGCGGCGAATATCATGACTTTAATCCAGTCAGCAAAGCTGAATGGCTTGGATCCGTATGCCTATTTAAGTGATGTGCTGAAAAGGTTACCGACACATAAAGTGACCCAAATAGAAGAATTACTGCCACACCGGTGGCAACCCGACCAAAATTAAAAAATAGGTATGGGGTTCAGCGGACGCTTACAATTTTCGTTGTAGACAATGCACCAAACACTCCCGCCAGCGTTACAACACCCACCAATACATCGGAAAGATGAAATGGGGATGAGGTCAGTAAAATGGCAATGGTCGAAAACAGGGTACTCATGGAAGCAAATACAAAACCACCAATCAATGAACGAAATCCTAAACGCGGTTCCTGTTTCAGTAAAATCGCCATGGATTTAAAAATTTGCGTATAGCTCATTTTTAGTATGCTGATGTGGGGCAGTTTGGTTTTGAGGAGAAAGGCTAACATCAGCATCAATATGGCACTGAGCATATAGATCAGTTTCCAGTTGAACAGGTTGGACATTAAACCCGCAAGACTAGTGGATAGCAGTAGTCCGACCAGAAGTCCACTCATCAGGAAGCCCACCACTTCACCTGTTTTTTCAGGTTTGACGGCCATGGTGGCTAGGGGAATCAGGACCTGTGCTGCGACTGAAAATAGCCCTGTAATTATGGTTCCCAGCCAAAGCATGGGTAAGTTGATGGCAAAAGCACATAGAAATAAACCAATGGCAGTCATGACCATCAGTAAAGGAATAAATTTGGTTTTATTGACAATGTCACCCATTGGAACAATAAACAATAGACCCAGTGCATAGGATACCTGGGCAAACGTCACGGTTAAGGCGACTTGTGATTCAGGAACATGAAAATATTGCTGGATGGAATGGATTAAAGGCTGGCAATAATAGTTGGCTCCCGCACACAGACCACAGGCTATGGCCATGAGCCAGAGTAAAGATTTATCCTGGCTGATGTCGAGAGAAGTTTTCATAACCATCCTTGTTTTGTTTCAGGTAGGCAAAGTTTGCCGGTATTGCAATGTACATGCAGAGTATAGCAAGCCCTATCAGTCTGGACGTACAAATATAGGGCGAAAGCAATCTCTATTCAGCGTTCTGTGGCTATTTTAAAAGCCGTATTTTTTTAGTTTGCGGCAGGCTTGAATCAGACCAGGCAAAAACTAATGTGAGAATTTCTTTTTAGCAAGAGTAATCATCATGACGCCAATGATATTGAGCATACAGCCTAGCCATTGAATGGCATTTAGATGTTCACCTAAAAAAATAGTGGCCAAGATAATGGTCAGAATCGGGCCAATTGAAGCAATCATGGCAGACTGTGCAGCACCCAAGCGGACAATACTCTGTGCCATCAGTACCGTCGGTAAAACTGTGACCAGCAGGCCTAAGGCAATGCCGTACCCAATTACACTGACAGGTAGCTGGGTGAATAAATGCAAAGGCTGCGGCATGGCAATCATGTAATGGGTTAGGGTGCCGATACAGGCAATACTCAGTGCCAAACCGGTAAAATTCCAGGAACCAAAACGTTGAATCAGTCGTGGAGTAAGCAATAAGTACCCGGCAAAACATACTGCACTGGCAAAGACCAGACTGACCCCAAGCCAGAAATGACCTTCATGTGCAACGTTGCTTTGTTCCTGTAGCATCACAATGACCGTACCGCCGTAACTTAAGGCGATGGCCAGCATGCTTTTCAGGCTAAGTTTCTGCTTATAAATGGCACTGGAAGCCAGAACCGTCAGTGTGGGATAGAGAAATAAAATAATCCGTTCCAGTGAGGCACTGATATACATCAGACCAACAAAATCCAGCCAGCTTGAAAAGTAGTAACCCATGAGCCCTGCAACAATCAACAAACCCCAGTCTTTCGCTGCCAGTTCTTTATTATGATGACGGTTGAACCAGCACAGCAGCAAAAAAAACGGTAAGGCACTGGCCATACGCAAAGCCATCAGTACCGTGCCATCGACCAAAGGCGACAAGGCATAGGTTTGCTTGATAAAAATGGCTTTGATACTAAACAGGAAAGCAGCACCAATCGCAAATAATGAACCTAATTGTGTTTGGCTTAGAGTCGGTTTCATTTTACCTGCTTGATTAGGGCTTCTGATCCGAAAAAGATCGAGACAAAGTTGAATTATAAAGTTTTTAAGCCCCGAGGTTAAATGCAAAAAGATGCGAATTATAATTCCAATTAGGAATGATTGATGCTTAGAGTTATTTTTTAGAGGTTAATGACAACTGGCTTGGCTTCTCTGGAAAGTGAGTTTTGTTTTTGTCTAAATTTTATTCAAACACGTTTGTTTAGAAACGTTATATCGCTATGCCTACTCTTTTAAAAGTAATAAAAACAAGAAGATGAGTATCAAAAATAAATTTATGCACTAAATTTGTGCATAAAATGTTGAATTGAGACAAATTTAGCGTAAAACATCATCAAGCGAAATGGCTGTAAAATTTTTTTTAATTAATTTTTTGAATTACCTTAGACTTAGGGTGAATAAGCATTAAATAACAAAAAAACATAAAAATAAGCAAAATCAGCATTTTTTCTGATATGCAGCTCCAGACTTGATTTAGGCAAAACCAGATAGACAATCACTTATTTTTTAAGGGAACAAGTCCATCCAAGATGTCATTCTGGCCAATAAAGGGGGAGAAAATTATTTAAATTTAATTAGTCGATAAGTAAATCAAGCAACTTTCTGGGTATTTATTTAAATTCTGATTAAAGGAAGAATGTCAGAAAGATCAATTTTGTGGGACAAGCCGGCTGGAAATGGTGAGCGGGAAGGTCAAGATAAAGATTCATGGCTTTTTCAGGCTGGCATTTAAAGTCATGAAGACGAGCTAAAATTAAAGTAAAACCGACGAATCCTATATGAAACTATTATTTTTATGAATCATCAGTTCAAAATATGGGTATTTATTAAATAAATATTGGGTAGTAATTTAAAAAAGTTCAATTAGAATCCAAAAATTCAACAAAAACGCATCCTGGGGGAAACATTGCTCACCGCGATGTTTACTGAAGAAAAATTAGCTTGAGGAACGCTCATGCAGATTGGAATCCCAACCGAAACTGTGGTCGGTGAAAATCGTGTGGCTGCAACGCCAGAAACAGTAAAGAAGTTGATCAGTGCTGGTCATACTGTAGTCATTGAACGTAGAGCAGGGGTAAAAGCTGCTTATATTGACAGTGCCTATGAACAGGTCGGCGCCAAAATTACCGATGATGCCTATACCGGCAGTCAGATTATTTTGAAAGTTCGTGCCCCTCAAGGTGATGAAATTCAAAAACTTGCAGCAAACACCGCAGTGATTGCAATGTTTGACCCGTATCGCAACACTGAACTTGATAAGTTTGCAGCAAAGCAGGTTTCTGCATTTGCACTGGAACTTTTACCACGTACGTTGTCCCGTGCACAAAACATGGACGTGCTGTCTTCTCAAGCCAACTTGGCCGGTTATAAATCGGTACTTTTGGCGGCAGCAGAATATCAACGCATGTTCCCAATGCTCATGACGGCTGCGGGTACGGTAAAACCGGCCCGTGTGGTCATCATGGGGGTTGGGGTTGCCGGTCTGCAAGCCATTGCGACTGCTAAACGTTTAGGTGCTGTGGTTGAAGCCACCGATTTACGTCCAACTGCACGTGATCAGGTCGAATCACTTGGCGGTAAATGGCTAGACGTACCAATGTCGGATGAAGAAAAGCAAAAAGCTGCGGACGCTGCTAAAAATGGTTATGGCTGGATGCCAGGTGAGCAATATATCAAAGACCAGGCGGCCATTGTCGATAAAGCTGTTTCTAATGCCGATATCGTGATTACCACTGCACTGTTACCCGGCCGTGATGCACCGCGTTTAATTCGTGCTGAAACGGTGGCCAAAATGAAACCGGGTTCAATCATTCTGGATATGGCGGTTGAATCAGGCGGTAACGTGGAAGGTTCCAAGTGCGGCGAAAATGTCGTGACGGATAATGGCGTGACCATTTTGGGTATTCCGAATATCCCATCTACAGTTGCGACCGAAGCCTCAGCACTGTATGCACGTAATGTCTTTAATTTCCTCGATACCCTTTTTGATGCAGAGAAAAAATTTGCCATCAATCCGGAAGAAGAAATTCAAAAAGCCCTGCTAGTAACTCATGGCGGTCAAGTGCTGCTGAAGCGTGGTTAAGGAGAGTCATCATGGTTGAAACGATTACAATTTTCGTCCTTGCCATTTTCGTAGGTTACTACGTGGTTTGGGGCGTTACACCTGCATTACATACGCCATTGATGGCGGTAACCAACGCCTTGTCATCGATTATTGTGGTGGGTGCGATGTTGCAGACGGTTGGCATTCCGGGTTTGGTTGAAGCCAATGTGCAATTCCAGAGCATCAACGTGGTCAGTATTTTGGGTGCAGTCGCAGTATTTCTGGCAAGTATCAACATTTTTGGTGGCTTCGCCGTAACTGCACGTATGCTTGAAATGTTCAAGCCAAAGCAAAAGAAAAAAGAGGGCTAAAACATGGAATTCATTCGAGACTATGCGGATTGGTTCTACCTGGTGGGTGCCGTTCTTTTTATCTTAACTTTACGTGGTTTGTCTGGTCCTAAAACAGCAATTGCCGGTAACCGTTACGGTATGATTGCAATGGCCATTGCCGTGATCACCACCTTCTTTGTTGCTGATCATCCTGTGGTCTGGATGATTGGCGGCGCAATGGTGTTAGGTGCAATCGTAGGTATTGCTCGTGCACGTACCGTTCCGATGACGCAAATGCCGGAAACCGTTGCATTGATGCACTCATTAGTCGGTTTGGCTGCAGTGCTGATTGCTATTGCTGCGATTCTGCATAACAACCAGTTAACGGCACTATTTGCACAAAATGAAGCGGCGTTAACAGCTGCGGGTGTTGAACATGCCCACATGAGCAAAGTTCATCTTTTTGAATTATTTGTAGGTTGTTTCGTTGGTGCGATTACCTTTACCGCTTCAGTATTTGCTTACGGTAAACTGGCTGCGAAAAAATGGGCGAAAACCATTTCGGGTGGCTGGGTTAAACCGCTACAGGCGATTATTTTCCTGGCGATGTTAAGCTGTGGTTTCATCTTCTTCTCAACAGGTAACATGCAGGCTTTCTGGGCAATGACTGCTCTGGCACTTGCATTTGGCTGGGTATGGATTGCACCGGTCGGTGGCGGCGATATGCCGGTGGTGGTGTCACTGTTGAACTCATTCTCTGGCTGGGCTGCGGCAGGTATTGGTTTCACTTTAGAAAACAATATGTTGATTGTTGCGGGTTCACTGGTGGGTTCTTCAGGTGCGATTCTGTCTTACATTATGTGTAAAGCCATGAACCGTTCAATCATCAATGTCTTGTTTGGTGGTGCGATGGGCGGTGCAGCAGTTGCATCAGCAGATAAAGGTGAGCAAGTTCAACGTAACCACCGTTCTGGTTCAGCAGATGACGCAGGCTTCCTGATGTCAAATGCAGATAGCGTAGTGATTGTTCCAGGTTATGGTATGGCTCAAGGCCGTGCGCAAAATGCCGTGAAAGAACTGTGTGAAATCCTGAAAGAACAAGGCGTGAAAGTACGTTTTGCGATTCACCCGGTGGCAGGTCGTATGCCAGGTCACATGAACGTATTGCTTGCGGAAGCTGATGTAGCGTATGAAGACATTCTGGAAATGGATGAAATCAACTCGGACTTCCCGGCAACTGATGTTGTGTTAGTCATTGGTGCAAACGACGTCGTTAACCCTGCAGCGAAAGATGATCCAAGTTCACCAATTTACGGCATGCCGATTCTGGAAGCACATAAAGCACGTACTATTATGGTGATCAAGCGTTCTATGGCAACCGGTTATGCGGGTCTGGATAACGACTTGTTCTATAATGAAAAAACCATGATGATTTTCGGCGATGCCAAGAAAGTCGTAGAAGACATGACTAAAGCCATTAACGGCGGCGGTCACTAAATCCACGCTTCAAAAGTCCCTCTTTCATAAAGAGGGATTTAGGGAGATTAAAACCACCTTCGGGTGGTTTTTTAATTCTAGAATATATGACTTTTCAACAATTAAATTGAAGAATAGTGCAGAGCACACTTTTATCAGGCTATGGTTTCTTGTTTTATTTGGTGCTGCCTGATCAAGCGATATTGCAAAAATGCTTTATAAAATGGCAATTAACTGTTTATTTCTAAATAGGTATTGCCGATGAGGGATATTTTTAGAAATTAAGTTGTGTTAAAACTGGCATTTGCCTGTCTTTTTAAATAAAAAGATAAATTTCGATAATCTGGCATTTCTTTTGCATTTTTGTGATTCAGTTTTAGGGGGACTGTTCATGAAAATAATAAAGTATCTTGCATTGCTGTTATGTGTATGTTCACTACCTGCATTTGCAAGTGAAGCTGCGACAAACGCAGCGAATATTCAGGAAATACGCTTATCGCTCGACAGTGTCTGGGTGGTGATGGGCGGTATATTGGTATTCTTTATGCAGGCCGGTTTTGCACTGGTGGAAAGTGGTTCTGTACGTAGTAAAAATACCGTCAATGTACTCATGAAAAATTATATGGATGCTTGTCTGGGGGGATTGGTCTTCTGGTTAGTCGGTTTTGGTTTAATGTTTGGGGTCAACGCTTCAGGTTGGATGGGCACCAGTCATTTTGCGCCCAATGACTTGGATGACTGGCATTGGAATCTGTTGTTCTTTCAAATGATGTTTGCCGCTACTGCAACTACAATTGCCAGTGGTGCCATGGCAGAGCGTATTCACTTTGTTGCTTATATTGTAGGGGCGGCTGTGGTCAGTGGCCTTATTTATCCTGTCTTTGGCAGTTGGGCGTGGGGCAGTATTTTTGAGGGCTCAGGCTGGTTAAAAGCAATGGGTTTTATCGACTTTGCCGGTTCAACTGTAGTGCATTCAATCGGTGGCTGGGTGGCATTGGCCGGTATTATTGTACTAGGTCCGCGCTTGGGACGTTTCGGGCGTAATGGACAAACTCACCATCTGGCAGGGCATAACCTGCCTTTGGTGGCTTTGGGTGGTTTTATTCTCTGGCTGGCATGGTTTGGTTTTAATGCTGCATCCACCGTGAATGCCAGTGTCAGTATCGGTCGTATTGCTTTAAATACCCATCTGGCGGCCTGTGCTGCTGCAGTGGCTTATATGCTGTATGCCTTAATTCGTGGTAAGGCAATTCTAATGCAGACCACAATTAATGCTTCATTGGGCGGTTTAGTGGGGATTACGGCGGGTTGTGCCACCATGTCACCTTTATTTGCCGTGATTACTGGACTCATTGCCGGGCTCATTGTCAGCGTCATGCCAAGCGTCATGGAAAAATTAAAACTGGATGATGTGGTGGATGCCGTTACTGTTCATGGTTTTTGTGGGGCGTGGGGAACCGTGGCTGCAGGCCTGTTTTTTGAAGCCGATATGTTTAACTCACAAATTGTGTCTATTCAGGTTTTAGGTGTGCTGGCAGCATTTGCTTGGGGATTCGGAATCGCGCTGATTACTTTTAAGCTGCTGGAGAAAATATTGGGTGGCTTGCGTGTCAGCACGCAACATGAACAACGCGGTTTGGATTATACCGAACATGCCGAGCTGTCCTATCCTGAATTTCAGCGTGATGTGACTTTTGAAACAGATGATATTACCAAACGCCACTAAACCAAGAAGGGGAGTTTCGCTATGCCAAATGAATTACTCACTGTGATGCAAAAGAAACAGGCGATTGAACGCGGTTTAAGTCATTATTTGCAAGGAACTGTACTGGAACGGGTATTGAGTTACTGGGAACAGGAGTATGGCGACAAACCTTCATTTGTACTCAATCGTTTTATGAATGACATTTGCAATACCGATGAATTGCGTATTCATCGCAAAGAAATGTTGAAACAGGTGTTATGTGAGATGTCGGCGGTTGAAAAACAGGTACTACTGGATACCCAGCCGAAAGTGCAAATGGAGGTGCTGATTTCAGCCGATTTTGCCGATGCTTTTTTTGATTTGATTAATGGCGTGCTACAGACAGTAGCTAGAGCTGATCTGAATGATTTTAATGCGGAAGTTAAAAATCATGTCCAAGCCTTGGGCATTGCGATTGAGAAATCTGCAAATCTGAATGACGCTGCTTTTGCAGAATGTTTACCGCTCACCAGTTATGCTCAGGTGATTACTGCATCATATGAATGCTATTGCGAATTTTATGGCCCAAGTAAAGCCGATCAGGTCTATGCGCGGGTGAAAATGGATATCAAGAACAAATATCCGTCCGTGGATTTACATCATTTATTATATAGCTAAATACTAAATAAATCATTACAGTAATCTTTAAACAATTTATCAATATCTTTAACTCTAAATTTATTGCGAATCATTTTTACTCGTGACCACATTTTTTCTATAGGATTTAAGTCCGGGCTATATTTAGGAAGCCACACAATGTAATGGCCTGCACAACGTATCAACTCCTGAAGCCTTGTTCCTTTGTGAAAGGTGGCATTATCCATAATCAATACACTGGTTTTTTTCAGCTTTGGCAATAAATCCTGTTCAATCCAGCATTCAAATACCTCGGTATTCACTGAACAATCAAATACTCCAACTGTAAGCAATCTATTTTCGATTAATGCGCCAATCGCATTGCTACAATTTTTTAACTGCCAGTTAAATTCAGCTTCAGCTCGCGCTCCTTTAGGGCTATAACTATGCGATCTCGTACTTTCGCTTTGAAAACCACTTTCATCGATATAAACCAGTGGTAATTGTTGTTCTAAACATTCAATCAAGTTCTGAAATTGCCGACGTTGATTTTGATCTGCTTTAGGGTGCTTTAACGTCTTTTTTTACGCGATATTCCTGCAGCATGTAGCGCATTAAATACTGCATGTGTACTGACACCAAAACGTTCTGCCCGTTCACTGATGTAATCATCGGGATATTGTTCAACATCATTCAATATTTGCTCTTTGCTAATTTTAGCTGGGCGACCAGGAATAGGTTTAGTTACAGTGGACTTTTTCCAATTCTGAATCGTCTGTATACAGACGTTAAAATGCTGTGCTGCTTTTCGCACAGACATTTTATCTCTAGTCATAATTTCTATGACTTTGTCTTTAAAATCTTTTGAATATCCCATGTTTCTATTGTTCTATATTTTTAAGTATTTGGCTATAGTTGGCAGCAATCTTGATTGAATGCATGTTCAGTCTTAAGTTTAGGCTGGGCATCCTAAAAACAGCAGCACTAAAAAAGCGACCTGAAGGTCGCTTTTTTAGTTTATTTAGGCTACTGATTCTGGAGTTGCGCGCCATAAGCTTTCCAGATCGTAAAATTTACGTGCTGTTGGAAGCATGACATGAACTACAACAAACCCAAGATCGATCAGGATCCATTCGGCATCACGTTCACCTTCAACGCCGAGAGGGCGGAAACCCGCTTTACGTGCTTCTTCAGCAACATTGTCTGCAAGGGCTTTAATATGACGGGTTGATGTGCCGCTGGCAATGACCATGGCATCTGCCACATTGCTGATTGAGCTGACATCAAGTTCTAGAATATCTTTTGCTTTTACATCTAATAGGGCTTCATGTACAACTTTTAAGCAAGCTTGTACATCGTTAGCATGAGCATTCATTGCGTGTTCGAGAGAATTAGAAGCGCTGGGCGATGGTTCTAAATTCATAAAAGGTTTAATTTCCGGACAATATCTCACTGTGTAATATAGCGGTTTTGGGGCTGAATTTCAAATCTGTTCATAATTTAACTTTGTGGATGTTTTGCAAAATATTTATCTTTCCAGGCAAAAGAATGGCTGGAATGCGCTTGTGGCTTGTATTCTGCTGCAGTGAAACCTGTATAGGTACTTTGGTTTAACCACTGAAAAATTTCTGCATAGGGAATTTGTGCAGTATCAGGCTGATGACGTCCCGGACAGTCTGCAAACTGGATGTGTCCAATATCCTGAATATTTTCCTTTAAGCCCTGTAGTACATCTTCACCCATCATCGCCATATGATAGCAGTCATATTGCATTTTTAGCGCCGGGTGTCGTACTGCTTCCAGCATTTCTTGGGCTTGGGCAATATTTTGTACCAGAAAGCGGGGCATGTCGGTGCCATTAATCATTTCAAACACCGGCTGAATGTTGTGTACAGCAAACATGGAACACGCCAGTTTTAAATTTTTTGCCAGCGTATTGAGGCAAGGCAACAAATCGGAATCAAGCGGTTGCTTACCGGCCAAAATATTCACACTGGATACATTCAGTGCTGTGGCGTATTGAATTGCCTTTTCCAGGGCACGATGGAATGCAATTTCTTGACCCGGTACGCCAGCCAGACCATTACCGCCTTGCATCAGGTCGCCTGCAGGGACATTAATCAGGCATAAGCTCAGGTCGTGCAGAGTGAGTTGGGTCTGAATCTGTTCGATGCTGAGTTCATAGGGAAACTGGATTTCTACATGCTGAAAACCATGAGCCTGCGCCAGAGCAAAGCGCTCAATCAGAGGCACTTCAGTAAAAATCATGGATAAATTGACCGCCAGCTTAATCATGCCTTTACTCCTTGCTCGTTAAAGAAAATGGTCTGCTCAAGATTCAACCAGTTGAATGACAGTCGCCAGATCTGTTTCAGCATAGCCTTTATCTTGATGGGTTTTCAATTGCGAAAGCGCCTGTTTTGCCACAGGAATATCTAAATTGAACTGCTTGGCCAGCTGCACGGCATTATTTAAGTCTTTGGACAGGGTTTGCACTTTCCATTGCACCGGCTCAAAAGTATGCGTTGCCATACGCGGAGCTAAAATCTGGAAAGGTTTCGAGTCAGCAAAACCACCGGCAAGAGCAGGAGCAAGCAAGGTGGTATCTACACCGGCTTGTCCAGCTAAGGCCACTGCTTCGGCAATCAAGGTGCTGTTGGCGGCCACAATAAGTTGGTTGCAAATTTTGGTCGCTTGTCCGGTACCTGTTTCGCCCATACGCGTCACGCGTTGTGAAAGCACATTATAAATCAGCGATAAATTTTGAATGGTGTTGATATCGCCACCGGCGAAAATCACTAAGGTGCCCTGTTCGGCACCTACCGTGCCACCCGAAACAGGCGAGTCAATCCATTGCACTTGATGGGTTTGTGCCTGCTGTGCCAGCGCTTTGGTTTTATCCACAGATAAACTGGAAAAATCCACAATCACTTGACCAGCAGTGAGTTGATTCTGGATTTGATCAAACACTGCCTGTACGGCAGCATCATCGGCCAGACAGGTCAGAATCACCGGATATTGCCCAATCTCTTGCAAGTCTAGGCCAGTAGCACCCATATCAATCAGCACGTCACAGGCGGATGCTGTTCTGTTCCATACAGCCACTTCAAAACCGGCTTGAATCAGCCGGGTCGCCATGCGGCTGCCCATCAGCCCCATGCCTAAGAATGCGATTTTTGTATTACGATCAAAACTCATGTGTTTTTCTCTAAACGATCCTGTTATTGCGCTATTTTACTTATATTGCCGTGGTAAAAACTGAACTTCCGGGTTTTTGTCTTTTTTACGCGCCAATTTACTGTTTTTACCCAACAGTAATTTCAGTTGCCAGATTTTCTCCAGGCGTAATGATTTTTTCGGTTCGTGTTCCATGGCATCAAGAACCCGTTTAGCGGCCGCCAATGCATCTGGAGAGCGTTGCAACATTTCTTCTGCAATCGCTTGTGCTTTGCTCATTGGGGATTCATCCAGATGTGTCACCAAACCAATCTGTTTGGCATAATTGGCATCAAAAATACGCCCGGTCAAGGTCAGTTCTTTGGCCAGATCAAGACCGATAATGCCTTTAAGGGAACGGGTGAGTCCCATGTCCGGCACCAATCCCCAGCGACTTTCCATAATCGACATTTTGGTGTCCGGATGGGCAATACGAATATCCGCAGCCAAAGCCAGTTGCATACCGGCACCCAGACAATAGCCTTCAATCGCAGCAATAACGGGAACAGGCAGTTCCTGCCAGATCAGAAATGCTTTCTGAAACAGGCTTTGTCCCGGTTTTAGCAGTTCCCAAGCGGCGTAAGCGGTATTTTTCGGCGCGTTTAAATCGGCCAGATCAATGCCGGCACTAAAGACATGTGCTTCGCCAGTTAAAATGACACAGCGGATGGAGCGGTCTTTTTTAATTTGTTTGGCAGCATTGACCAGTTCGCGTAATAAAGCAAAGCTCATGGCATTACGCTTTTCTGGACGGTTTAAGGAAACGGTTGCGATGCCATTATTTTTTTCTATGCGAAGTAACGCCATTGTAGAGACCTGTATTTTTCTATTGTTTTGAGCATAACATGGGTATTTCTCTGATACATGCCGCGATACATGACAGCAGAGTCACATCTAAAGATAGACGTGACTTTCAACATTCAGATAACTCCTGATCAGATCCCTGGTCTGTTTAAAATTTGCTGGGAGGCCTGTTCAACCTGCTGAATGACCGACTGTAATTCATCAAAGCGTTTCAGGGTTTCCTGAATAAAGGCTTCATCCGCCTTGCGGCGTTCTTTACGTAAAGCAGAAACAAACTGTTCGAATCCACCGGTGACTTCCTGAAGGCGAGGAACACCTACATAACGGGTTGCCCCATATAAACGGTGCAGCACATGTTCCAGTTGCGGGAAATCTTCCATTTCAATCAACTGTTGCATTTCATCCAGTTCCATCGGGAAACTGTCGATCAGCATTTTTAGTAAATCGATGGCCAGATCTTCTTTATTGGCTGCCAGTTGCAGGCTTTGTTGCCAATCCAGAATATGCGGGTCGAGCGCTTCAATCAGAATGGACTTCTCTATACTTTTAGCCTTTTTAAAGCTTTCCGAAGTCCAGTGGGTCAGAATCTGAATAATCTGTTCCATCTGAATCGGTTTGGTGACGTAATCGTCCATACCGACCTGCAACAGTTTTTGTTTTTCATCAGCCAGGGCATGTGCAGTCAGGGCAATAATCGGCAGGCGTTTATGATTTTCCAAGGTCGACTCTAGCGAGCGAATGGCACGGGTGGTATCAATGCCGGACATTACCGGCATTTGAATATCCATAAACACCACATCAAATGCAGGCAATTCCTGTTCGATGCGCTGCTGAATAATTTCAATGGCTTCCTGGCCGCTTAAGGCCTTGGTGGTGGTGACATTTAATTCTGCAAGTAGTGCTTCCAGAACAATCAGGTTCGGTAAATGGTCATCCACTGCCAATATATGCAGACCCTGTCCATTAAATTCTTCATGTACATCCTGTTCGAAAACAGGCTGATTGCTGAGCAGCTGAATCAAGGCACTACGGCTGAGTGGTTGATACAGTGGACGGGCCCGGTATTCATTCAGCATGCTTGGATCGAGCACCATCTGGTAGCCATACACGGCAATATTGCCATGGTAGCGTTGACGGATTTCTTTCAGCAGGGCTTCGCCATCGCCGCTATGGTCGACAATCAGCCAGGTATTTTCATCGTTATTCGAGAATTTATTCAGCTGGCTGAACAGGTCCAGAATCGAGCCGGTTTCGACATGATGCACACCATAATTTTCCAGATAATGGCGCAAAATGTTGGCGGTTGCAGGATGGGATAAATAGGAAACCACCTGCATTTGTTCAAAGTGCGGATGTACAATTTCAATCTCTTCATCCACCACAAACATGGCGGTAAACCAGAAGGTTGAGCCTTTTTCAGTCGGCGCGCGTTCCTGGTTGTCTTCAAAGCCAATTTGCCCCTGCATCAAATGCACCAGCTGTTTGGAAATGGCCAGGCCAAGTCCGGTGCCGCCAAATTGACGGGTCACCGAAGCATCACCTTGCGAGAATGATTCAAACAGTTTTTTCCGGTCCGTACCACTGAGGCCAATGCCGCTGTCCTGCACGCTAAAGTGTAATAAACATTGCCCGATATCATCATGTTCCATGCGGGCACGGACAATAATTTCGCCATCGGGAGTGAACTTGATGGCATTGGAGATCAGGTTGGTCAGAATCTGCTTGAAGCGTAAGGCATCGCCAATCACTTGTGTCGGCACATTATCAGCATAATAAAAGGCCATATCGATATGCTTCTGTGCTGCTAATGGCGAGAGCATATCCATCACGTCAAAAATCGCTTCTTCCAGATCAAAGGGGGCTGTTTCCAGTTCCAGTTTGCCGGCATCAATCTTGGAGAAATCCAACACATCATTAATCAGCGCCAACAAATGGGCAGATGATTTACGAATGGTTTGCAAATACAGGTTTTGTTCATTGCTCAGGTTGCCTTGACGCAGCAATAAATGAATAAAGCCATCAATACTGTTCAAGGGAGTACGCAGTTCATGACTGATATTGGCCAGAAACACCGACTTGGACTGGTTGGCAGAAATCGCCTGGTCGCGTGCCTGACGATAGGTAATGTTTTGCACTTCCAGGGTGTCTAGGGTACGGCGCAAATCATCTTCAGTCTGTTCGGTATGTTCTTTGAGTTCCAGGAAGCTGAAGTGCAGGCGTTTCACCACGTTGGCAATATCACGCTGCAATAAACGCAATTCACCAGTACTGTTAATCACCATGTGCTGATCAAGGGTGTCAGCATTCAGGCGCTGTAACTGCATCCGGATTTCGTACATCGGCGCAATCCAGCGCCGTGAATAGAAATTCAGGCACAGTAACAGTAGCAATAAAGTCAGCAGGCCGGTGGCAATCAGTACAATCATGACCCGGTAATGGGCAATTTCCAGGGGCTGGTTATCCAGCTCAATCACCAGTCTGGCCGGGTTATCGGTATGTTCATTAATTTTTAAGGCATAGATATGATTGTGATTATGCAGGATAGGACCAACAAAATCGGCTTTAGCGTCAATCTTGGGCCAGGCTTCCTGGTCTTGAAAACCAATACTTAAACGGTTTCTGCCTTGGGGATCAATAATTGCGGCACGAATGAGATGTTTTTCATCCAGCATCACCTGCAGGGTATTACGGGCCTGATCATATTGCCAGGGATAGCGGTTGAGCAGATCGAATGCAGCTTCGGCGGTAAGCTGATAGCGGGTCACAATCGCAATGGCCATCTGACGTTGCTGCGCACGTGAGGCATTGGATGTTTCGGATAAAACCAGCAATGCCCCCACACATGCCAAAACCATAATGGGGACAAAAATCATGGCGATGAGTTGTCCATAAGCATGATTTAAGTGTAGACGCTTAAATAACTTTTTATTGATATTTGACATGGTTAAAGCAGTTGATTCCCTATGCTTTGCATATTAGCACGCTTTATTTAAAACTGGCTGTGCTTTAATCACTTTCAATAAAAAGCCTGCTAAATGGGTGCAGGAGGAAGCATTTTTTCATACAATAGGCGCACCTCGATATAGGTGCAAATAATGAGTAATACTACCCCTGATTTCCAAGCTGACGAATTTTTACTGGACCACTATGTAGGAAAAACTCCTCTGGTGCGTTTACAACGTTTGGCAAGTCATACTCAAGCAACAGTATTGGCTAAACTTGAAGGAAACAATCCTGCAGGTTCGGTAAAAGACCGCCCAGCGTATAATATGATTATGCAGGCTGAAAAACGTGGTCAAATCAAGCCAGGCGATACATTGATTGAAGCGACCAGTGGAAATACGGGAATTGCCTTGGCGATGGTGGCTGCCATGCGTGGCTATAAAATGAAACTCATTATGCCTGCAGGTTCAAGTCAGGAACGCAAAGATGCCATGCGTGCTTATGGCGCCGAGCTGATCGAGTCTGAAAATATGGAACAGGCGCGTGATATGGCGCTGCAAATGCAAAAAGAAGGGAAAGGACTGGTCTTGAACCAGTTTGGCAACCCGGACAATGTGGATGCCCATTACCGGACGACTGGTCCGGAAATCTGGCAACAAACTGGCGGTAAAATTACCCATTTCGTCAGTTCTATGGGAACCACAGGCACGATTATGGGGATTTCAAAATACTTAAAAGAACAGAATCCGGATATTCAAATTGTCGGTTTGCAACCTTCGGAAGGTTCCAATATTGCCGGTATCCGTCGCTGGCCACAAGAATATCTGCCTACCATTTTTGATCCGAAACGTGTTGACCGCATTATCGATATTCCGCAAATTGAAGCAGAAAAAACTGCACGTCAATTGGCGCGCAAAGAAGGCATCAGTGCCGGAACCTCATCAGGCGGTGCCGTGTGGGCTTCCATTAAACTGGCGGAAGAAAATCCGGGCGCTGTAATTGTCTGCATCGTTTGTGACCGTGGTGACCGCTACCTGTCTACCGGTTTATTTTCTGTCGTCGATCCTGAATAATTAAAAACTGTGAGATGAAATGCGCCTACCTGTCTTGATTTTTGATATCGAAACGCTGACTGATTTAAAGTCAGGTGCGCATTTATATCATCTGGATTTGCCCGAAGCAGATCTTGAGCAGGCGTTAATGAAACTGCGCCGTCAGGAATCCGGCATGGATTTCCAGCGTTTGCCGCTGCATGAAATTGTCTGTATTTCTGGTCTCTGGATTGACGAAAATGGTGCCATGAAACTGTTTTCATTTAGCCGTGAGCAATACGGCGAAGCAGAGATTTTAAAAAAATTCCTGTCCATTTTTGACAAGCGCCATCCGACCCTGGTGAGCTGGAACGGTTCACAATTTGATTTGCCGGTGATTCTATTCCGTGCCATGTATCATGGTCTATCGGCACCGAGTTTGTTTGATCAGGGCGAAATTGACCAGCAAAAGCGTTATAATAATTACCAGAACCGTTACCATCAGCGCCATGTCGATTTGATGGATGTCATGGCTATGTTCAATGGCCGTCATTTCCAGAAGCTGGATGATGTGGCCCACTTACTCGGTTTCCCGGGCAAGCGCGGTGATGGTGCTTACCATGTTCCAGAATATGTCCGTGAACAGCAGTGGTTAAAATTGACCAGCTACTGTGAAGGGGATGTGCTGAATACCTGGCTGATCTACTTGCGCTGGTTATTGCTCAAGGGGCAGTTACTTAGTGACGATCACCGTTATTGGGTTCAGACCACTATCCAGTATTTACAGCATCAACCGCAACATGCAGATTTTCTTCAGGTATGGCGTGAAACTTCACAACATACCGAGTTTACCGCCACAGATTTTATCTCTCCCACACCCTAGGTATACATGAAACATAGAACCAAGCCACGTCCAGCTCAGCATCCGATTTACACGTTTCAGGTTGAGTCTCTTTCACATGAAGGACGGGGAATCGCGCACTATGGATCGCATCCCGATCATCCGAGTGACAAGTGCGGTAAAAAAGTTTTTATTGCCTATGCCTTGCCGGGGGAGACGGTTAGAGTGCAAATTACCCATGTGGTGAAACGTTTAGAAGAAGCCGATTGTGTGGAGGTTCTGAGTGATCCTTCGCATTTGCGTGTTCAGCCGCAATGCCCGCATTTTGGTGTCTGTGGTGGTTGTAATATGCAGCACATCAAAGAAGATGAACAAATTCGGCTCAAGCAGGAAGTCTTGAAGTCGCATCTGGAACATTTTGCCGGCATCCAGCCTGAACAATGGCTCACGCCGTTACGTTCACAACGTGAAGACTACCGTCGTAAAGCGCGTATCGGCGTGCGTTATATTCCAGCTAAAGATCAGTTGGTGGTGGGTTTTCGTGAACGTCAGAGCAATAAACTGACGCCGATTGAGCATTGTATGGTGTTAGATCGTGAGTTCGGTTCTATTCAGGTTTTGAGAGAGTTACTCGAAAGTCTAAAGGGCAAAGCAGCGATTGGTCATGTAGAATTGGACATGGGTGATGAGGATATTGCACTGCTGGTTCGCCATACTGAAAAATTGTCATCCGATGATGTCAACCGATTAAAACAGTTTGCGTTAAACAGACAGTGGCAACTGTATTTGCAGCCTGCGGGCAGCGACAGTTTGCATCGTGTCGATGATCCGACAGCTGACATGCGTTTGCATTATGCTTTAGATGAATTTGATGTGAAATTTGGCTTTAATCCGCTTGATTTTACTCAGGTTAACTCCACCATTAATCCTCAGATGGTGAAGCTGGCATGTGATTTGCTTCAATTACAGCAAGGTGAACGTGTACTCGACCTGTTTTGTGGTTTAGGAAACTTTTCCTTACCCTTGGCTCGTTGTGTCGGTGAAACCGGAAAAGTGGTTGCTGTGGAGGGAAGTGAAGACATGGTTCGACGTGGTGCAGAAAATGCCAAGAAAAACGGTATGCATCACGTAAAATTTTATTCACAAGATTTAACAAAAGATTTTTCGCATCATTCTTGGGCAAATCAGGGATTTGATGCATTATTGATTGATCCTCCACGCTCAGGGGCGGAGGAAATAATGTATTATGTGCCCAAATTTGGTGCGAAAAGAATCGTTTATGTATCATGTAATCCTGCCACATTGGCGCGAGACGCGGGTGTGCTGGTGAAACATGGTTATCGATTAAGAAAGGCTGGGGTAATGGATATGTTTACCCATACGGGACATGTTGAATCTATTGCCTTATTCGAAAAATACAACGAAATAAACGATTTATAATATGAAGTGTAAAAAAGTAGGAGTAGGGTATGGTCACAGTACGTGAGCAGCTTCCTGGACGTCTCAATGAGTTGTCGGAGGAAGCGACTGTAGAACATGCCGAACAAGCTCGACAAGATTTGGCTGAATGGTTAAATCGGGTTCGTGGCATATTAGATGATACGGCGCTAAAACAACTCGAAGATGTAGCGCATTTAACTTTGCAGAAAGAACTGCAAAGTACGGTCAACCATCGTTCCAATACCTTTTATACCGGCATTGAAATGGCCGATATTCTGGCGCATCTGCATGTCGATGAAGCGACCTTGTCTGCCGCAATGCTGTATCGTAGCGTTCGTGAAGGCGTGATGACGCTGGAAGAAGTACAGCAACATTTTGGTGAGCAAGTCTATAGTCTGGTGCAAGGGACACTGGCGATGGGTAAGCTGTCCGAGCTGATTGAAAAGAACAAGCGTCTGGAAGATCATTTTAATAACAACCAGCGCGAACATTTAAGTGGCATTTATAAAATGCTGATTGCCGTGACCGAAGATGTTCGTGTGGTGCTGATCAAGCTGGCCGAACGTACCTATGCCTTGCGTGAACTGACCCAGGCTTCTCGAGAACGTCAGGAGCGGGTGGCACGCGAGATTCTGACCATTTACTCGCCTTTGGCACACCGTCTTGGAATTGCCCAGCTTAAATGGGAGCTGGAAGATCTCGCTTTCCGTTATCTGGCCCCGGAGCGCTATAAAGAAATTGCCTCATTGCTGAATGAGAAGCGCTTGGAGCGTGAGCAGTACATTCAGTTTGTGATTGATAAACTGAAAACTGAACTGGCCAGCCATGGGATTGAAGCCGAGATTAGCGGTCGGGTGAAGCACATTTATTCGATTTATCGAAAAATGAAAAGCAAGAACTTAAGCTTTGACCAGCTCTATGATATTCGTGCAGTGCGGGTTTTAGTTAAAACTGTACCCGAATGTTATCACTCCTTGGGTATTGTGCATCAAATCTGGCGTCATATTCCGCATCAGTTTGATGATTACATTACCAACCCGAAGGCCAATGGCTACCGTTCATTGCATACTGCCGTGATTGCCGAGAATAAGTCGCTTGAAGTGCAAATCCGGACCAAGGATATGCATGAAGAAGCCGAGCTTGGGGTATGTTCGCACTTCAACTATAAAGAAGGTGCTAAAAATACCGACCATTCCTTCAATCATCGTTTGCATTCATTGCGTGCTGTACTGGAACATTATCAGGAACGTAATGATGCCAGTGCGCATAAAGTAGATGATGAACCAGAGAATTTTGAACAGATTCAAGATTTTGAAGGCTTTGAAAAAATTTATGTGTTTAGCCGTGATGGCGATATCAAAGAGTTACCGCGTGGTTCGACTGTTTTGGATTTTGCCTATCACGTGCATACTGAAGTGGGTAACAAATGTTATGCAGCACGCGTTAACCAGCGCTATGTGCCGCTGACCTATACTCTGAAAACCGGTGAGCAGGTTGAAATCTTAACCAAAAAAGATCGCGAGCCGAACCGGGACTGGTTGGTCAATTCACTAGGCTACATTAAAACCGCCCGGGCACGGGATAAGTTACGTCACTGGTTCAGGCAGCAAGACCGCAGTAAAAATCTGGAAGTAGGCCGTGAAATTCTCAATAAAGAGCTTTCACGTCTGGCGATTCACCCGAAAAGTATTGATTTAAGTGACTATTGCAATCACTTCAATGTTAAGTTGGGTGAAGACATTCTGATTGGACTGGTGAATGGCGACATTAGCCTGCATTCCTTGATCAATCAGGTCAACCGTCATATGCATATCGGTCAGGACGAGCCTGAACTGGTACTCAAACCGACCTTGAATCCGCGTGCTAGCCATACCTTGTCTGCACATGGCATTTTAATTGATGGTTTGGACAATGTGGAACTGCATATTGCCCAATGTTGTCAGCCGGTACATGGCGAATCGATTGGCGGTTATATAACCCTGAATCGTGGCGTCAGTATTCACAAGGTGGCCTGTCCAGATTATGTACGCATGATTTCTCAGGAACCTGAGCGTGCTGTCGAAGCGGATTGGGAAATGCAGCCTACCCGTGGCCAAAGTGTACAGATTGTGGTGGAAGCCTATGACCGTCGCGGTCTGCTCAAAGACCTCACGCAAGTGATTTTCTCCGATCAGATCAATATTCGTCAGGTAAATACCATTTCTGAAGCGGACGGTATTGCCAATATGAAACTGTTGATTGAGGTTAAAGGTTTGGCCCAGTTATCACGTCTTTTGGCACGTTTGGAACAACAGCCGGGCATTATCAGTGCGCGCCGTTTGGTACAAGGAAATTAATTCAATATTGCACTGATGCAATAAAAACCAGCAACACCTGTTGCTGGTTTTTTTATGTTTGATCAATTTTTTAAGGGTTTTCAAATAAAATAAACAATGAAATCAAAAATATAAATTTAAATAATTGATATTATACAAGATACGTTTTGTGTAATTTTTATTACAAATGCTATAATCCCGCCAATTAAAATAGCCTCGAGCTAAAATATTTTTGGGTATGGAAAATTAGGGCAATGCTTCAAATCAATGTGTCACAACTGTGCATAAGTCGTGCCGATGAAACAGTTGCCGCCTTAGAACAAATTCCAGCCATGCAGCGCAGACGTTTGTCAGGGATTGCCAAACTCGCTTTAAGCAGTGCCATTCAATCGCTGAATGCTGAACGGGCAGATTATATTGTTTGGGCTTCGCAATATGGCGATGAACATAAAACTTTAAACATTCTGGCCGATGTGCTGCAAGATCAGACGCCATCACCCACCCAGTTTTCCACTTCGGTGCATAATGCGATTGCCGGGTTATATTCGATTTTGTGTCAGGATGCGACCCCGTCGACCAGTCTGGCGGCTTCGTGGAGTGAAGCGCTGATTGAAGCCTATGCCTGGTTAAAAACCACAACGCAACCGAATCCACGCGTTCTGGTGGTGTATTACGACGAGGCATTACCGGCACTTTATCAGGAAGCTGAGCCTTTTACAGCCTTTGCCATGTCGGCAATTGTTGGTCTTGACGCACCCAACCTGCAACTGGATATGCAAGCACTAGGCAATCATTGCCATAAATATAAAGACGCACTAAATTTTCATGATTTCTGGCAGCAATCTGCACAGAATCAAGTTCCCCTGCATACTCAGGCGTGGCAAACATGTTAAAACCAGATCAACTTAAACAAAAAGCCAACTACCTGTGGCGTGTGGGTGCAACCGGGTTTAGTTTTGCCAGTTTTGGTATTGGCGGTGTGGCCATTGGCGGACTGGTTGCCCCTTTGGTAAATTTATCGACCCGCAATCCGGACTTGCGTCAGCAGCGTGCGCAAAAGGTGATTAAGCATAGTTTCAAGGGCTTTACCGAAATGATGGTCAAACTGGGAATTATGACCTATGACATCGAAGGGTTGGAAAAATTACAGCACAGTCAGCAGGAACTGGTGATTGCCAATCATCCGACACTGGTGGATGTGGTGGTGCTGATCGGGCTGATGGAGCAGGCCAACTGTGTGGTCAAGCAAGCACTGTGGTCGAATCCCTTTACCAAAGGTCCGGTACAGAGTGCCGGTTATATTTTAAATGCCGGTTCTGAGCAATTTATTCATGACTGCGTGGAAAAGCTCCGGCAGGATCAGGCGGCATCGCTGCTGATTTTTCCGGAAGGAACACGGACCGCCAAAGGCGAGTTGCTGAATGAGTTTCAGCGTGGGGCGGCCAATATTGCCATTCGCGCCAATGTGCCGATTCGTCCGGTGCTGATTAGCTGTACCCCTTCAACCTTAACCAAGAATGAAAAGTGGTATCACATTCCTTCACAGCCCTTTCATATTCAGGTGAAGGTACTAGATGCCATTCAAGTCGATGATCTTTTGGAAGATGCCAGCGTAAATCCCAAAAATGTGCGTCAGCTCAATCATCAATTACACCAATTTTTTAACCAAGAGTTATCTAAAAAATGAGCAATCTTGCTGATGAATTAAAGCAAATGATTATTGATGTTCTAGCCCTTGAGGACATCAGCATAGAAGATATTGACACCGATGCCCCTTTATTTGGCGATGGTTTGGGTCTGGATTCTATTGATGCCCTGGAACTTGGCCTGGCTTTGAAAAAGCGTTACAACATTCATTTGAATGCTGAATCGGCCGAAACCAAACAACATTTTAAATCAATTCAGAGCTTGGTTGCTTTGGTTGAAGCACAGCAACAGGTATAAGAGGTAGTCATGCTAACTCAGGAACAAGTACTGGAAAAACTTAGAGAATGGATGGAAGATCTGTTTGAAATTAGCCCTGAAGATGTGCAGCTGGATGCAAATTTAGCCACCGATCTGGATGTCGACAGTATTGATGCGATTGATCTGGTGGTCAAAATCAAGGAACTGACCGGCAAGCAGGTCAATCCTGAAGATTTTAAGAATGTCCGTACTGTGCAGGATGTGGTAACCGTAATTCAGAACATGTCTGCTGCATGAAATGGCTCTTGAAAGGGATAGTGGCAATTGGCTTGCTTCTTTATCCCTTTTTAGTGGGCTATAGCCTGGCCCATGGACAATATGTCTGGGTCAGCAGCCTGCTGATTGTTTTGGGACTCTTGCGCCTGTTCAGTAAGGGCAATGCCTTGCTGTGGCCTTTAACTGGCTTTGCCATTTTGTGTGGTAGCTTGAGCCTGATTTTAAAAGATCATGCCTGGCTGAAACTGTATCCGGTGTTGATGAGTGTCGGGGCATGTATGATTTTTGCCTCGACCTTAATCCGTCCACCGTCCATGATTGAGCGTTTTGCCCGGTTGGCTGAACCAGATTTACCCGAAGCAGGCGTGATCTGGACCCGTAAAGTCACCATGGTGTGGTGCGGTTTTTTTGTATTGAATGCCTTGATTGCCTTGGCGACAGTCTTGTTTGCTTCCATGCAGACTTGGGTGCTATATAACGGCTTTATTTCCTATGTGTTGATGGGGCTACTATTACTGGGCGAATTTATCTTGCGTAAGCGGCAACAGCGCTTAAATCAAATTCAGGAATAAAAATAGAATATTATGTTGTGTCATTTTCAAAGTCATCTTCATTCACAGAAAGCACTGTGCATTCAGCCTGATTTAAGCCAAATCCGCTTTCAGGATTTTTGGCAGGATGTGATACAACAAAGCCAGGCCATTGAGTTATTTGCACAGAACAGCTGGGCACTTTGGGAACCTGACAGTTACCAGTTTTTAGTACTGCTGTTTGCGGCACTGCTGGCCAAAAAACAGGTATTACTACCTCCGCACCGGGTCAGTGACTTAGAAAAAGAACTGGCTGAACAGAACATTTATTTTTTACAGCGTCAGCCTGTAGCTGCTTCCCACAACCAGCCGATTCAACTCAATCTGGATGATGCCTTTCTGACTCAGGCACAGGTTTATTTTTACACTTCAGGCTCCACCGGGCAGCCGAAGAAAATTCCACGCAGCTTGCGGCAGTTGCTCAATGAAGTACAGGGGCTGGATGCCAGTTTTCAGTTGCCTGAGCAGGCGATTGCCATTGCCACAGTGAGCCATCAGCATATTTATGGCCTGCTGTTTAAGTTGCTCTGGCCACTGGCAAGCGGTCGCTGTTTTTATCAGGCACAGTTGGCCTTTCCGGAAGATGTGGCCGACATCCAGAAAAAACTCAGTACATTCAAGATTGATAATTATGTGATTTCCAGTCCGGCCCTGTTAAAGCGCTGGACCCATGATGTCTTGTTGCAAGATTGCCTGACCGTTTATTCATCCGGTGGGAAACTGGAATCTGGAGTGCGTCCTTATTTAAACAGACCGATTAGCGAAGTGTTTGGCAGTTCGGAAACCGGGGGAATTGCCCATCGCCAGCAGGATGATGCCTTGTGGATGCCTTTTGCCAATGTCGATATTCAGGCCAGTGAGCAGCAGGAACTCCAAGTTAGAACCAATCATGCTTTTAGCGCAGACTGGATTTTCACTGGCGATAAGGTCGAAGTTATTGAGCCGGGCAATTTGAAAAGTCCATTTCATGTGTTGGGTCGCTTGGACCGGATTGTCAAACTGGAAGAAAAACGTTTAAGTCTGGATGCCATCGAGCAGAAAATTATCGAGCTGGATGACATCGTACAGTGTCATGTGCTGATTCTTGAACGGGAACATCGTCAGATTTTAGCCTGTGTTGCGGTATTGTCAGAGCAGGCCAGATTGCAGTTACAGCAAGGCTCCAAAGCACAATATGTGGCAGCCATCAAAGCACAGTTAAAGGCCAAGCTGGAAGGCATTGCCATTCCAAGACAGTGGCGTTTTTTGACACAATTACCGCAAAATGCCCAATCCAAGCTGAATAAACACTACATGAAATCCTTATTTCAGCCGATGTTGTTGCCTATAGTACTGGAACAGCACCATGAGTCAGAGCAGGTCAGCTATCGTTTGGAGTTTTCACCTGAGCTGGAATGTTTTAAAGGGCATTTCCCCGGCAAACCTATTTTTCCGGGTGTAGGACAAATCGGTTTTATCCAGCATTTTGCCCGTCAGAGCTGGGCAGAGCTGGAATGGTGTAACGGTTTTGAGCAATTAAAATTTCAGGACCTGATTCAACCGTATATGGTGTTGCAACTGAAATTGACCAGAAAATTGCACAAAGTCAGTTTTGAGCTTTGCCATGCAGAGCAGACCTTGGCCTCTGGTCGATTGCTGTTTCATATACCTACCGAACCTGCTTAAAAAGGACGATTTATGCAGCATTGTTTTGTCATTCCGGTATATAACCATCCTCATTATATTGAGGCGTTAGTGACTCATCTGGACCAGTTTCAAATGCCGATCATCTTGGTGAATGATGGCAGTGATGCCGCATGTACCCAGCTGTTACATGATATTGCAGCAAAACATTCATTGGTTGATCTGGTTGAACACACGCATAATCAGGGCAAAGGACAGGCTGTCATCACTGGTTTGCGCCATGCCCACAAGCTCGGTTTCAGTCATGCTTTGCAGCTCGATGCTGACGGTCAGCATGACTGGCAGGATGTGGCAAAATTCCTGCAAATTTCCCAGCAACACCCGGATGCGATGGTTATCGGTCAGCCAGTTTTTGATGCATCGGTGCCGAAAAAACGCCTTTATGGCCGTTATGCTACGCATATCTGGGTCTGGATTAACAGCTTGTCTTTGGATATCAAGGATAGCATGTGTGGTTTCCGGGTCTATCCCTTAGCACCTACCATTCAGGTGCTGGATTCGGCAAAGTTTCAGCCGCGTATGGGCTTTGATAGCGAGATTCTGGTGCGTCTGAAATGGGCCAATGTATCTTTTATCAATGTGCCGACCAAAGTCATTTATCCGGAAGATGGCATTTCCCATTTCAACGCCTGGCGTGACAACTGGGGAATGAGTCAGACCCATGCCAAATTGCTGGGTGGGATGCTCATTCGTTTGCCGCAATTATTGCGACAAAAAATGCAAGGTTGATGCTGTGGCTGATCTGAACCCGACCCAATGGAATGACATCAAAGAACGTGGTGGTATGTTACCTTTGACTTTGATGTTGGCTTTCTATCGCGTAGGCGGGCGATGGCTGTGTCGCATATTGCTGTATTTTATTATTTTGTGGTATTGGCTGTTTGCGATCGCAGCACGTCAGGCTTCAATGCAATATTTGACCCGATTGCACCATTTTGCCGGTCAAAACTCTCCATTTCCGCATACGCCGAGTCTGACCCATAGTTATCAGCATTTTATGCAGTTTGGCGAATGTATTCTGGATAAAATTGAAGGCTGGCTGGGCAATATTCCCGAGCAGCAATTACAGTTGCATGGTCATGAGCATTTTCGTGCCCGCTATCAAAAGGGGGCTGTCATTGTGGTGTCGCATTTTGGCAATATCGAGTTGCTGCGGGCGATCAAGTCGGAATATCCACAAAAAATTAATGTGCTGGTCTATCAAAAACATGCTACCAAATTTAACCAGTTCCTGAAAAAACTCAATCATCATGCCGATGTCAATTTGATCTCGGTGGATGAACTGGGTATTGAAACTGCCCTGATTTTGCAGGAAAAACTTGATCAGGGTGAATGGGTGATTGTGGCAGCAGACCGCGTACCGGTGCAGTCAGACCGGGTTCAATCCGTTTCATTTTTAGCTGAACAGGCGAACTGGCCGCAAGGGGCCTGGATTTTGGCCAGTTTGCTGAAAGTGCCAGTGCTGGCCGTGTTCTGTTATCGGGTCGGTACTCATTTTGAAGTACATATCCATTCGATTGCTGAACAACTGAATTTTCCGCGTAACAACCGTCTGCAAGCCATGCAAACGACCATCCGTGAATATGTATCACTCCTTGAGCAGCACTGTATTCGTGCGCCGTATCAATGGTTTAATTTTTATAATTTTTGGAACAAAGATTAATGCAAGTTTTAGTTATTGGGGAAAGTCCACTTTCAATTGAAGATGTGGTGGCAGTCGCACGTCAGGAAAAACGCGTGGCTTTACCGTACTCGAATGAATGGCGCAATTTGATTCAGCGCGGTGCTGATTTTCTGGATCAACTGTTGCAGGATGAAGGCGTGATTTATGGCGTGACCACCGGTTATGGCGATTCCTGTCTGGTGGAAATTCCTGCGCATCAGGTCAATGAACTGCCTTTGCATTTATCGCGTTTCCATGGCTGTGGTCTGGGACAAAATCTGGATTTAATCACCGCACGTGCGGTGGTGGTGACACGCCTGTGCTCGCTGGCACGTGGCTATTCCGGGGTTTCGCATGCGCTGCTGGAACGTCTGGTCTGGATGTTAAATGAAAACGTGATTCCAGTGATTCCCTCTGAAGGTTCGGTGGGGGCCAGTGGCGATTTAACCCCATTATCCTATATTGCCGGCGCATTGGTCGGTGAGCGCGATGTGTATGATCAGGGACAGATTGTTCCGGTCAGTCAGGTTTATGCAGAAAAAGGCCTAGAACCCCTAGTGATGCGTCCCAAAGAAGGCTTGGCACTGATGAACGGTACGGCGGTGATGACCGCGATTGCCTGCCTGAACTATAAAAAAGCTGAACAGATCAGCTTGGCCAGTACCTGTATTACCGCGCTGAATGTCTTGGCTTTGGAAGGTAATCCGAGCCATTTTGATGAAGTGCTGTTTGCGCAAAAACCGCATCCGGGCCAGCAAAATATTGCCGCACAGCTGCGTGACTGGCTGAACAGTGAAGTACAGACTGAACATCAAAGTTCACGTCTGCAGGACCGTTATTCGCTACGCTGCGCACCGCATATTATTGGCGTATTTGAAGATTCTAAAGTATGGCTGCGCCAGTTTATTGAAAATGAACTGAATTCCAGTAATGACAATCCGCTGATTGATCCGGTGAACTTGCGTGTGTTGCACGGCGGGCATTTCTATGGCGGTCACATTGCCCAGGCCATGGACAGCCTGAAAATCATGATTGCCAATATTGCCGACCTCATGGACCGTCAGCTGGCGCAACTGGTGGACTATAAAATGAATAATGGTTTGCCGCGTAATTTAACTGGGGCAACCGACGAGCGCCTACCATTGAATCATGGCTTTAAGGCGGTGCAGATTGGCGTGTCGGCATGGACGGCAGAAGCCTTGAAACAGACCCTTTCTGCTTCGATTTTCTCGCGCTCGACTGAATGTCATAACCAGGACAAGGTCAGTATGGGTACCATTGCGGCACGTGACGCCAGCCGTGTGATCGTACTGACCGAACAGGTCATTGCGGCCCTGTGCTGTGCCAGTGTACAAGCCATTCATTTAAAAACTCTGGATGGAAAATTGTCTGAAGTTCTCGCCACATTTAAGGCCTGGGTGTTACAAACCTTTGATTACGTGGTGGAAGACCGGCCATTGCAGCACGAGTTGCAGCAACTGGTGGATCGACTGGAAAATCTGCAATTATTGAACAGTGGACTTGTTCGCTAAACGTGATGGGAAACAGACGATGCATGCCGATGTGATTATAGAAGTGCCCTTTCATGATGTGGATACCATGGACGTGGTTTGGCATGGGCATTATTTAAAGTATTTTGAAATTGCCCGCTGCAAGTTGCTGGACCAGTTTCAGTATAACTATAAGCAGATGCGCGCTTCTGGCTATGCATGGCCGGTGATTGAAAGTCATGTGCGTTATGCGCATGGCATCCTATTTGAGCAGAAAATTCGGGTACGTGCCATTTTAAAAGAATGGGAAAACCGCCTGAAAATTGAATACCAGATTTTTGATGCCGAAAGTGGAAAAAGGCTCACCAAAGGCTATACCACGCAAGTGGCGGTAGATATTGCCAGTCGGGAAATGTGTTTCCAGTCGCCGCAAGTTTTATTGCAGCGTTTAAATGCCTGGTCTGAATTTAAGCCGGAGTAAAGCAAGATGACATCTTTCAATCTACCACGTGCAGCAGGATTATTCCTGGCTGGACTGCTGTCGCTGATCACGTTGCTGTCACAAGCAGTACATGCGCAAAATCCGCAGCTCAGACAGATCTTTGCTCAACTTTCCGAAACACCAACGGTGCGGGCCAATTTTGAACAGCAAAAAAAACTGGCGAGTATGAACAAAACTTTCATCTCCAAAGGCACGGTGTTATTTTCCAAATCGCATGGCGTAATCTGGAAAATCCAGAATCCGGTCAAGGCTGACCTGATTGTGACCCCACGTAAACTGGTGCAAAAAACCCAGCGGACCTATAGCCAGATTGAAATTGATAAATCTCCTTATGGTTCGGTCGCGACTATGTTCTTGCAGCTGATGTCGGGGAATGAAGCGGCTTTAGCCAAAAACTTTAGTATTGTTTCGGCCAGTTATAGTCCGGCACAGTGGACTGTGGCCTTAACCCCGAAAAGCAGTTTATTTAAAAAACTGTTTGTCCGGGTCGATGCGCAAGGGCAGCGTTATGTGGACCGTATTGTGATTCGCGAGAAAGCCAATAACAGCACCAGCATTCGCTTTAGCCAGCAAACCACCCAACCCCAAACCTTAACGGCTGAGGAAAATGCACTTTTCCAACTGGCAAAATAAATTTACCGCACTGTGGCTGCTTGTACTCTGCGTGATTGCCATTGCGCTGGGTAGTGCATGGCTGAAAAAAGACATTCATATTCAAACCAATATCTTTGCTTTATTGCCGGAAGCCCACCATGACCCGCGGCTGGAACGGGCGCAGCAATATGTCAGTCAGCAGCTGAATGACAAAGTCTTTGTGGTGCTGAATGCCCAGGATGATGCCACCCTGACCAAAGCCACAGCGACTTTTAAACAAAAGGTGGCACAAAGTGATTTATGGCAGCCCTTACATGCACAGCTGGACAGTGACAAGTTTGCCCAGGTGTTGTATCAGCATCGTGCCGGTTTGCTGTCATCCACAGATCAAAAGCTGCTGGAGCAACAGGATTATGCCGCGCTGAGCGAACAGGGCCTGTTGCAGATCATGAGTCCGGGTATGCCGGTCACAGCAGAGCTGTTACAACAAGATCCGCTCTTATTATTTCCACGTTATGCTGTCAGCTTATCCGGTTTACAGGTGAACCCGGATATTGCGCTGGAAGATGGTTTTGCCACCATTCGCGATGAGCAGGGCATTTCCCGCCTTATCGTTTTGCAGCTCAAAAATAGCCCTTACAATATTGATTATCAGGAAAAAACTGCCGCATGGATTGCACAGTTAAATTTAAAATTGAAACAGATGCGAGTTGAGCCGCACTGGACCGGAACGTTATTGTTTGCCCAGTTCGGTACCACCTCGGCGGAAAAAGAGATTTCCACCATTGGGGTCGGTTCGACCATCGGGATTTTCTTCCTGGTGCTGTTTGGTTTCCGCTCGGTTCGTCCCATGCTCACGGAAATGATTGCTGTAGGCACCGGCTGTCTGGTGGCCTTTGCCATCACCCATGCAGTGTTTGGGGAAATTCACCTGATGACCTTAGTGTTTGGTGCTAGTCTGGTCGGAGTCTGTGTCGACTTTTCCTTTTACTTTATGGCGATGCAATCACAGCATCGGCATATTAACGGTTTTGCCGTACTGAAACCGCTGTTGCCCAGTCTGTTTATGGGTCTGATGACGACATTGGTGGCTTATATTTTCCTCAGCTTTACCCCATTTCCAGGCTTTAGGCAGATTGCTGTTTTCTCAATGGTGGGGCTGGCTGCGGCATGGATCACCAGCATTTTATTGTTGCCAAGACTGCCGGCATTAAATGCTGAACCGGCGATTCGCCGCTTGAGTTTTATTGGCCAAGCCCGAACCTTTATTCAGGCCAGAAAGGGGCTGCGTTATGGCTTGATCGCCGTCATTACCGTGGTCACCGGCAGTAGCCTGATGTTGCTGCAAAGCAATGATGATATCCGTAACCTGCAAAGTATGGATCAACAGCTGAAACAGGAAGACCAGTATGTGCGTGAACGCTTTATGCAGCAGCAAAGCAGCGAATACTTTGTGGTGCATGGTGATACGCTGCAGCAGCTGGAACAGAATGAACAGCAATTGCTGCAAAAATTGCAACTGTTACAGGCGCAAAACAAGCTGGAAGGTTTTCAGGCTCTCGGTCAATGGTTGCCCTCCAAAGCACAGCAGCAACACAATATTCAATTGTTGCAAGCCATTCCGACTAGTGCCTTGCAGGACTATGCCGCAGCATTGCAGCTGAATCCGGCAGAGGTCTTGGCCTGGCAAAAACAGTTGGCCCGGCAGCCTTTACTCAGTCCAGCTGAAATGAGTCAGCATCCTTTGGCCTTTTTACAAATGAGCCCAACCGAGCGTCTGGTGCTGCTGCAAAATGTACATGATGTGGCTGCCCTGCAACAGCTGAATAGTCCACAGGTACAGTTATTGCGTCCGGTAAACCAGTTGTCTGAACTGTTCCAGCAACACCGTATTCAGGCACAGTGGTTGCTGCTTTCTGCCTTAGTCTGCCTGATGATTGGTTTGGGGATACTGTATGGGCTTAAGTCGGTTTTGCCTTTGGTGTTACCGGTCAGTCTGGCTTTAATGACCACCTTCGCCATTCAGGCCTGGCTCGGAGTGGAAATCAATCTGTTCAGCATTATGGGCACTTTCCTGATTATCGGGATTGGGGTGGACTATGCCATTTTTTACCGACATGGACATGATCATCCACAAGTAGTTGGCATGGCCTTATTCCTATGTATGATGTCGACCTTATTAGGTTTTGGGTTATTATCCTTTAGCCAGACTTATGCCATTCACTGCTTTGGTTTGACGGTTTTATTTGGGGTTATTTTTTCATTTATCTACGCAACATTGTTTACATCATCCGATGCCAAACATGTTGTGCTTCAACAGTATCAGCCAAAGAGCTGAAAAAATAAGGTACAGTGCAATGAGCACCATGCAACACACAGATGTATTGATTATTGGCGCAGGGCCATCGGGGAGTTCGGCAGCAGCATTACTGCGCCAGAAAGGCTATCAGGTCACGATCATCGAAAAACAGCATTTTCCACGCTTTTCCATTGGCGAATCATTACTGCCGCAATCGATGGTGTTTTTGGAAGAAGCAGGCTTGCTAGACACCGTGCGTGAGCATGTCGAACAGTTTGCTTTCCAGTTTAAAAATGGCGCAGCCTTCTTAAAAGGTCAGCAGCGCAGTTTTTATGATTTCCGCGAGAAATTTAGCGATGGTCCCGGCACCACCTGGCAGGTTCGCCGTGCCAACTTTGACCATTTGCTGGCACAGCAGGCAGAAAACTATGGTGCCGACATCCGTTTCGGTCATGAAGTGATTGATGTTGATGTGGCTCCAGAACATCCAATTTTAACGGTCAAAGACGAACAGCAGCAGGTCTATCAGATTCAGGGCAAATTTTTACTCGATGCCAGCGGTTTTGGCCGCATCCTGCCAAAATTTCTCGATCTGGAAAGCCCGTCCGATTTTCCAGTACGTCGTGCCGTGTTTACCCATATTGAAGATGGCATTCTGGATGACCCGGAATTTGACCGGGAAAAAATTCTGATTACGGTACATGCCAAAGATCCACGTGCCTGGTACTGGCTGATTCCATTTGCTGATGGCCGTTGTTCTTTCGGGGTGGTGGCTGAGCAGGATTTCTTTGAACGCTATGGCTTTGATGGCAGTGCCGATTATGATCTGAATGCCTTGTTGCCGCAGATTCTGGCAGATGAAGAAAGCCTGTCGCATGTGCTGCGCAATGTCAAATTTGATATGCCGGTGCGTACCCTGGTGGGCTACTCTGCCGATGTCAAACATCTGGCCCAGCGTAACTATGCTTTATTGGGCAATGCCGGTGAATTCCTCGACCCGGTATTTTCTTCTGGTGTGACCATTGCCCTGAAATCTGCCAGTCTGGCCATTCCACTGGTTGATCAGCAGCTGCAAGGACAGCCGGTCGACTGGACGGAGCAATATGAAAAACCGCTACGTGCAGGCATTCAGGTGTTCCGTGCCTATGTGGAATCATGGTATAGCAGTGAATTTCAGGATGTGGTGTTCTCGAAAAATCAGGATGATAAAATCCGCCGCATGGTCTCTTCCTTACTGGCCGGCTATGCCTGGGACAGCAGCAATCCAATTTATAAAAATGCCAAAAAGCGTTTAAGCACGCTGGCAGAATATTGCCGTGATCCGCAGTTACAACACGTTGAGATGAACGGTGCCTAGAATGAAACTGAAATGGACGGGGATTTTGCTCGCTGCAGTCCTGCTATGTAGTGGCTGCCAGTCCATGCTGCCTCAAGCACCAGGTCTGACAACTGCTGCCTGGACTGCACAAAACTACCAGCGTCAGGATCAGTTAGAAATTCAATGGAAAGAACACAGTTTCAGCTTTTTACTGTATCAGCAACAAAAAGGTCAAAAGCTGGAAATGCTGGCTTTGACCCTGACCGGGCAGCAGTTATTCAAGCTCAGTTTTGATGGCCGCAAGGTTGATGTCGAACAGCGCATTGCACCAATGAAGCTATTGCCATTTGAGTTTGTGGTGCGCGATATTTTATATGCCACCTATCCGGATTTTGCCCGCTTGCAGCAGAATGTCCGTATTGAAACTTCGGCTCAGACCCAGAAAGTATGGATCAATCAGCAGTATGTGCTGAATATTCAACAGCAGGACGGGGCCATTGAGCTGAACAATCTGCAGGTGCCGTACCAGATGGTCATCAGTCCTATCAGCGAAGGCCTGACCAGCACAGAGGGGGAAAACTCAGATGTGCAAAGCACTGAATAAGGGGGATGAGCATGGGCGATAAAATCACACAATATCCTGCAGTCGGCATTCAGTTGAGTGCCGGTCTATCTGCACTCGGAAATACCGCTGAACAGATCAGACAGGCGCTGACCACGCAGCAAAATACCTTGAGCCTTCGTTCAGGATTTATTCCAGAAAAACAGGTCTGGGTAGGCGCCTATCAGCAGCCTTTAATCGAAACTGTTCCCGCATTTCTGCAGGATGTCGATTCGCGTAATCTACGTTTTGCCTTAACGGCGTTAAGTTTAATCGAAAGCGAAATCCGAGATTATACTGCGCAGTTTGATCGCAAACGTCTGGCAATTATTCTGGGCACATCGACCTCCGGCATTGCTGACAATGAAATATTGCTGAAACAGTATTTTAACCATCACAGAAAAATTGAAATTAATCACTATAAACAGGAAATGGGTAGTCTGGCCAAAGGTCTACAGATGTATCTGGGCTGGGAAGGTCCGGCATACACCATTTCCACGGCCTGTTCTTCCAGTGCCAAAGCCATGGCGGCAGGACAGCGATTGATTAATGCCGGTCTGGCAGATGCGGTGCTGGTCGGTGGTGTTGATACCTTGTGCCGGTTGACTCTGAATGGTTTTCACAGTCTGGAAAGCCTGTCCAATGGTCTGTGTCAGCCCTGTGGTGCACAGCGCGATGGTATCAATATTGGCGAAGCGGCGGGACTGTTTTTATTGTCCAAAGAAACCGCCCCTGTGATGCTGATGTCAGCCGGGGAATCGATGGATGCCTGGCATATTTCTGCACCGCATCCGGAAGGCAAAGGGGCTGCCGAAGCCATGCAAAAGGCGCTGGATATGGCGGGTATTAGCGCCAGTGAGATTGGCTATTTAAATATGCACGGAACGGCAACGCCGCAAAATGATGCCATGGAAATCAAAGCCGTGCAGACGGTATTCCAGCAATATGAAGTACCGATCAGCAGCAGCAAACATAAAACCGGGCACTGTCTGGGAGCCGCTGGAGCTATTGAAGCTGTAATTTGCCAGCAGGTGTTAGCCGATCAGTCCTGGTTGCCGCTGCATCATTCAGGCAGTATTGATCCGGAACTGGATGAAGCCAACTATGTGCTGAATGCGCAGTTGCAACAACCGATAGAATATGTCATGAGTAATTCTTTTGCCTTTGGCGGCAGCAATATCAGCCTAATTTTTGGAACAAAATTGAAATGATGGATGCAATACAGTTTATCCCGCATGAACAGCCGATGGTGTTTGTCGATCATCTGATTGAAGCCAGTGACAATTTTGCCATTGCCGAACTGGTGATTCGTCCCGAATTGATGTTTTGTGAAGCGGAAGGCTTGCCGACCTGGAGCAGTATTGAACTGATGGCACAGACCATTAGTGTTTATGCAGGACATAAAGGGAAAATGTCAGGTTTGCAGCCTAAAATTGGTTTTTTATTGGGTACGCGTAAAATGCAGTTGCCTGTGCCTTATTTTGCTTTAGGTGAAACCGTCAGGATTAAAGCGGAACAAGGTTATTTACATGAGGGGCTGGGGCAGTTTCAATGTGAAATTGAATACCGGGAACATCGCTTTAGTGCCATGTTGAGTGTATTTGAGCCGCCAGAAATGAAAGAAGAACTTAAGGATACAGTGTGAGTAGACGAATTTTAGTAACAGGCTCAAGCCGTGGAATTGGTAAAGCCATTGCCTTGCAACTGGCACAGGCTGGATTTGATGTCACCGTCCATGCGCGCTCCAGACAACAAGAAGCCGAACAGGTGGTTGAAGAAATCCGTGCTTTAGGTCAAGCCAGCCATGCACTGTTATTTGATGTAAATGAACGTGAAAAAGTGCTGCAATTGCTGGAACAGGATGTTGCCGAGCATGGCGCATTTTATGGTGTGGTATTGAACGCAGGCTTAACCCGTGACGCGGCATTTCCGGCCTTAACCGATAGCGACTGGGATGAGGTGGTTTCGACCTCACTGGACGGTTTTTACAATGTACTTAAACCTTTGGTGATGCCGATGATTCGGCTGAAACAGGGCGGCCGCATTGTGACTTTATCTTCGGTTTCAGGTTTGATGGGTAATCGGGGACAGGTCAATTACAGTGCAGCAAAAGCGGGACTGATTGGTGCCACCAAAGCTTTGGCACTGGAACTGGCAAAACGCAAAATTACCGTGAACTGTGTAGCACCGGGCTTGATTGAAACCGAAATGGTCACTGAAGAAGTGAAAGAACATGCCCTGAAAATGATTCCCTTACAACGTATGGGGCAGGTTGATGAAGTCGCCAAAGTGGTGAAATTTTTATGCAGTGATGATGCCAGCTATATCACCCGACAGGTGATTTCGGTCAATGGGGGCTTGATTTGATGAAACGTGTGGTAGTGACGGGCATGGCCGGAATCACCTCTTTAGGTGAAACGGCAGATCAGGTATTTGCACAATTTGAACAGGGCAAAAGTGGCATTCGTTACATGCCGGACTGGGAAGTGTATACCGACTTGCGCAGCAAACTGGGTGGTCCGGTCGAATCCTATACCATTCCCAAGCATTTTAACCGTAAAGTGACCCGCGGCATGGGTCGGGTGGCCCTGATGTCAACGGTCTGTGCTGAAAAAGCCTTGGAAGATGCCGGTCTGTTAAATGACCCGATTTTAAACAGTGGTCAAACTGGTGTGGCCTTCGGTTCATCTGCCGGCAGTGTCGATGCAATTGGCGAGTTTGGCAGCATGTTGATTGATAACAACATGAACAAGCTGAATGCGACCACGTATATCCGCATGATGTCGCATACCAGTGCCGTCAACATGACCGTTTATTTTGGCTTGAAAGGTTTAACTTTACCGACATCCAGTGCCTGTACTTCAGGTTCTATGGCGATCGGTCAGGCCTATGAAGCCATTAAATATGGCAAGCAGACTGTGATGCTGGCAGGGGGTGCCGAGGAACTCAGTGCCGCAGGTTCTGCGGTGTTTGATGTGCTGATGGCGACCAGTAGCCAAAATGAACATCCGGAAAAAACACCGCGTCCATTCGATAGCAAACGTGATGGCCTGGTGGTGGGTGAAGGCGCAGGCTGTTTAATTCTGGAAGAATATCAACATGCCCAAGCACGCGGTGCCAAAATTTATGCAGAAATCATCGGTTACGGCAGCAACACCGATGGTCAGCATGTCACTCGTCCAGATGCTGAAATGATGGGACGCTGTATCCAGCTGGCTCTGTCAGATGCGCAAATTGCAGCAGACCGGATTGACTATGTGAATGCGCATGGGACATCCACCGATCAAGGGGATATTGCGGAAACTCAGGCTACAGCACGTGTACTAGGTAAAAAACCGATCAGCTCTTTAAAAAGCTATTTTGGCCATACTTTGGGAGCTTGTGGAGCAATTGAAGCCTGGCTCAGTATTGAAATGATGCAGCGTAGCCAGTTTATACCGACATTAAATCTGGATGAAATTGATGCGGCCTGTGGCGATCTGGATTACATTGTTAAACAGTCAAGAAATATGCATGCCGACATAGTTATGAGTAACAATTTTGCTTTTGGAGGAATTAATACCTCCCTGATTTTTAAACGTGTCTAACAACAACTAGAGGGTACATCATGTTGATGAAGAAATTAACACTTACAGCTGCATTGTGTTTGGGTGGAGTGGTTTCAGCTCAAGCTGCAGACCAAATGCATGACTTCAACTTTCAGGAAGCGGTGAGTCGTGCCGTTGCTGACGGTACGCTGGACGGTTCGGTTAAGTTTTACTTGGCGGGTACACGTGCAGGTGGAAAAGTCATTCAAAAAGGTTTAGTGAGCAATAAAAAAACCAATGGTTTTGCCAAGTCTGCTGAAAGCTCATGCGATCATGTTTTACGTTCCGCTTTAATCCAGTTCCAGAACACTGCCAAGGCAAAGGGTGCCAATGCTGTCACCAATATTGTGAGCTACTATAAAGCAAACGAAACCCGCAGTACCACCACTTACCAATGTGCCAAAGGAACTGCGGTTGCCGGTGTAGCCTTAAAAGGTGATCTTGCAAAACTATAAGCTTGTGCATTTACACTGATAAAATTTCAGATCTCGTACAGCATTTTATATTTTTGACCTGCATAAAAAAGCCCATCAGATGATGGGCTTTTTTATCGAATTTAAAGAAAGCACAGAAATTACTTTGGAATTTCCTGTTCCTCATCAAATTCAGGTTTCACCTGTACAATAAAGTCCTGACGGTTCAGGCCACGCCATAAGGCAAATGCAGTACCAATATAAATTGAAGAATAGGTACCGACAAATACACCAATAAACATCGCAATCGAGAACCAGTGCAGACCTTCACCGCCCAGGAACATCATCGCGACAACGACCAGCAATAAGGTCATGGAGGTGTGGATGGTCCGACGTAAGGTTTCAGTCAACGCGATATTGACGATTTCAACTGGCGAGGCACCGCGAATCTTGCGGAAATTTTCACGGATACGGTCGGATACCACAATGTTATCGTTTAACGAGAAACCTAACAGCGCAAGTATAGCTGCCAGTACGGTTAAATCAAACGGCCATTGCATCATGGCAAAAATACCAATGGTGACAATGATGTCATGGAATAACGAAAGCACCGCACCTACCGCCAGCTTGAATTCAAAACGAATGGTCACGTAAACCAGCATGAGCAGTAACGCCAAGGCTACGGCACCTGCCGAACGAATATACAGCTCGTTACCGACCTGTCCACCGACAGAATCCACTTTGTGGACCTCAGCAGGGTTATTCGGTAATTGTGCCGCTTTGGTGATGGCGTTATTCAGATCTTCTACTTCAATGTCCTGAACAGGCATACGAACCAAGAGGTCTTTGTTACTGCCGAGGGTTTGTACCACAGCATCTTTAAAACCGGCCTGGTTCAAAGCTTGAATAACTTCGACCTGATTGGCCGGTTGTTTATAGTTCAGCTCGGCAGAAACACCGCCAGTAAAGTCCAGACCGAGGTTTAGACCTTTGGTGGCAATAAAGAAAATACTGGCCAAAGTTAAAAGAATAGAGATGATTGCCGCAGGTTTGGCAATCTTCATAAAGTCAATGATGCGCTCATCATCCGGGCGACCGTATTTCTTTTTCGGTTGAGTCATATCAGTCATCTTCGATCTCCTAAATGCTCAACTTTTTCAAGTTACGTTTTTTGCCATAAATAAGCTGTACGATGGCACGTGTTACCGTAATGGCTGTAAACATCGAGCAGACAATACCGATCATTAATGTCACCGCGAAGCCCTTAATCGGACCTGTACCAATGGCAAACAGAATGAACGCAACCAGGAAGGTAGTTAAGTTCGAGTCAAAAATGGTGTTATAGGCCCGATCATAACCGGCGACAATCGCCTGTTTGGGCGAGGCCCCCCATTTCATTTCTTCCCGTATTCGCTCACAGATCAGTACGTTGGCATCGACCGCCATACCAATGGTAATCACGATACCGGCAATACCTGGAAGGGTGAGGGAAGCGCCAATCCATGACATGACGGTCAGGATCATAGCCAGGTTAAATACCAGTGCAAAGTTGGCAATTACACCGAACAGACGGAAGAACACCACCATCCAGATCGCCACCAGAAGGAAGCCGATTTGAGTCGATAACACACCTTTGTCAATATTTTCCTGACCCAGGCTCGGACCAACCACACGTTCTTCAACAAAATACATCGGCGCAGCCAGTGCACCAGCACGAAGCATCAAGGCAAGTTCAGCCGCTTCCTGTGGTGAATCCAGACCGGTAATACGGAACTGGGAACCTAATACCGCCTGAATGGTTGCAGCGTTAATGATGACTGACTCAGCATAAGGAGTACGAACTTCGGTTTGCGCACCCGTCACAGGATCAGGCACATAGCTGATCTTTTGCTTGTTCTCGATGAACAATACCGCCATACGTTTACCAACCGCATTACGGGTGGCATCTGCCATTAACTTACCGCCAGCGCTGTCCAAAGTAATATTTACTTCAGCACCGCCAGTATCCTGGCTAAAGCCGCTAGAGGCATTCTGAACACGTTCACCGGTCAGAATTCGGTTACGGTTGAGCAATAACTCACGACCGCTATCCAATGATTCATAAGCAAAAACTTCAGTACCCGGAGGTAGGGCCTGAGCTGTAGACTTTCCAGTATACGGATCGATGTACTGGTCATTCAAATCGGAAACCAGACGGAATTCCAGGTTGGCTGTACGGCCCAAGACGCGTTTCGCTTCAGCAGTGTCCTGAACACCCGGAAGTTCAACTACAATACGGTTGCTGCCTTGAGTTTGAACCAATGCTTCCGCTACACCTAACTCGTTAATACGGTTACGTAAAGTGGTTAAGTTCTGGTTAACGGCATAAGACTGAATTTCCTGCTTGCGCACGTCGGTATAGTTCAGACGTAAAGTTGAACCGGACTCAGAGGCAATTGCCTGCTGGTTGAATTCATTGCCATTACGACGCAAGAAATCCATCACAGCTTCACGGTCACCGTTATTGGCAAACTGAACGGTAATGGTATTGTTATTCAATGACAGGCTGTTGAATTTTAGCTTGTTGTCACGCAATTGACGACGCAGATCAGTCGCCGATGTTTCCATACGCTGACTGATGGCCTTGTCCATATCCACTTCAAGCAGGAAGTGCACACCACCACGTAAATCCAGACCCAGTTTCATTGGTTTGGCACCAATTTTTTGCAGCCATTCAGGTGTGGTTGGGGCAAGGTTCAAGGCAACAACATAATTATCACCCAATCCGCGACGCAATACTTCTTTGGCTTTTAACTGTGCTTCAGAGGAGTCGAGACGTAAAAGGGCAGCATTATTGCTAAAGCTGTTGTCATGGCTTGAAATTTTTTCACTTTGTAATAATTGCTCTGCTTTTTGTACGATGCTCTGGTCAATTTGGGTGCCGGCTTTGGCACCGGAAATTTGAACAGCAGGTTCATCGGGGTACAAACTAGGCAGCGCGTATAATGTGCTGATCACCAAAACCACAAGGATCAGCAGATATTTCCATGCTGGGTAACGCATCTGTTTTCTTCTTAAAATGAAAAAGTCGTGCTAGGGCACGACTAATTTTGATTAGAGATTATTTAATGTGCCTTCAGGAAGAACTGAAATCACACTTGCGCGCTGAATTTTTACTTCTACGCCACGGCTGAGTTCAACCACTGCAAAATCGCCTTCAATTTTAGTGATTTTGCCCATCAGGCCACCTGCAAAAACTACTTCGCTACCTACACCCAGGCTTTCAACCAGGGTACGGTGTTCTTTCGCGCGTTTCGCTTGAGGACGCCAGATCAGGAAATAGAAAATTGCGACAAATACCGCAATCATCAAAAGGTTGGTTACCAAACTTGGTTGTTGTGCAGCTTCACCTGCTGCGTGAGCAGTAGAAATAAAAAGGCTCATTTCAATTTCCTAAACTAAAAAATGTATATCAACAATATGATGATAAATAAGATAACTTGTTCAGCAATTTACCTTGTCTTTTTCTTCAGCGCAAATACTGAAAGATTAATCTTCAGGACAAGGTGGGACTTCTAGACCACGACGCGCATAAAAATCCTGTACATATTCATCAAAAGTACCATTATCTAATGCATCACGGATGTCTTGTGTAAACCTTTGGTAATAACGCAGGTTATGAATAGTACCCAGCATGGAACCCAGCATTTCACCGCATTTTTCTAGATGGAACAGATAAGCACGGGTGAAGTTTTGGCAGGTATAGCAGTCACAGTCTGGATCGAGTGGACTTTGGTCATGACGATATTTGGCATTACGAATCCGCACCAGACCGTCTGTCACAAAATAATGACCATTACGTGCATTACGGGTTGGCATGACACAGTCAAACATATCCACACCACGGCGGATGCCTTCCACGATATCTTCAGGCTTGCCGACACCCATCAGGTAACGTGGCTTGTCTTCCGGCATTTTCGGTGGAAGATGATCCAGAATCTTTATCATTTCTTCTTTCGGTTCACCGACAGAAAGACCGCCAATAGCAAAGCCATCAAAGTCGATTTCTTTTAAGCCTGCCAGCGATTCATCACGCAGGTCTTCATACATACCGCCCTGAATAATACCGAACAGGGCATTTTTATTTTTTAACACATCATGGTGATGGGTTTTACAGCGTTTTGCCCAGCGCAGTGAAAGCTGCAACGACTTTTGTGCTTCTTCACGCGTCGCCGGATAAGGCGTACATTCGTCAAAAATCATCACGATGTCTGAATTCAAGGTATGTTGAATATCCATTGAAATTTCAGGTGATAAAAAGACTTTTGAACCATCAATTGGTGAACGGAAGGTTACACCTTCTTCTTTAATCTTACGCATCGCACCCAGGCTGAACACCTGGAAGCCGCCTGAATCGGTTAAAATCGGTTTGTTCCATTTCATGAACTCGTGCAAACCGCCATGTTCACGAATCACGTCCAGGCCGGGACGTAAATAGAGATGGAAGGTGTTACCTAAAATAATCTGGGCTTTAATATCTTCTACATCACGTGGGAGCATGCCTTTGACTGTACCGTAGGTACCGACAGGCATAAACACTGGGGTTTCCACCACGCCGTGTTCCAGCGTTAAACGACCACGACGGGCACGGCCCGACTGACCTAATTTTTCAAACTTCATAAAATATCCTGGACGAGAGCAAAGCACTGCTTTGGTTGCAGTGCAAGAGCGAAAAAACAGTTCGCCGCCAAAAGTTCGCTATTTTCCTTGATTACGCACATAAACGCCAGTGTTGTCGAATTTTAACGCGATTCTTTTTTGCTGAAGAAAATAAGCTACAAGTGAGGCTGTGCTTGCCTTGCGGATGGGCATGTAGAAATGATGCTTTTCTGCATGCCGATGTTTTCATTTATTCTAATATTAACGACTTAAAAATTCGGTCGATAGTCAAAACTCTGTGTAGCTGCCAGATCGCGGAAGGGGCGAATGGCTTTTTTACCGAGTGACAGGGTATTGACGATGTTATTGGGAAAAATCTGAATATTGTTATTAAACAGTTCAACATTGCGGTTAAAAATGGTAATCGCTGCCCCGACATTTTCATTCTGTTCTTCAATTTCATTCATCATTTTTAGATAAATTTCATTGGCTTTCAGCTCAGGATAGTTCTCTACCACGACATTGAGACTCTGCATTAATTCCTTATTCAGGCTTTCAACGCGTTGCAACTGGGCAACATCGGCATTGTTTAAATTGAGATTTAAAATATTCTGCCGCAGTTCGGTCACTTTTTCCAAAGTGCCTTGTTCAAAATTGGAATATTGTTCAACCAAAGGTTGCAAGCCATCCAGAACTTTAATCTTCTGACGCTCATAAGTTGCCACATCTGACCAAGAACGAATAGAAGCATTGTGATGACGCACAATATTATTGCGAATCATGATACAGGCTACAATCACGGCAATAATCAACAATAAAAAAATCAATAACCCCATTTATTTGTCCCCAAATATTTACAAGATTGTTATTTTAAAAACTGCGTTAAATCACGCTGTAAACTTTCCAGATACGGTAGTTTAAAAGTACGCAAGTGTCCACGTAATGCAGAAATATCGTGAATATTTTTTGCCCGGCTTGAAATATGAAATAAATCGGCCGGTCCTAAAAAACATAAGATATGGCTATCAGGATGGAAAATTAAATCGCCTTGACGCTGGGCAAAAAATTCATCGAGCCTCAACACAAATGCAGGCGTGAGCAGTTTTGCCATCTGCATTTCATCGCTACCAAAAATATTCAGTTTCTGGTTGACTTGAATATCACTGGTATGCCACGGAAAACTGTAAGGATAATAAAACTCCTTGTTGGCCGTAGTGACTGCCACACCGTGTACTTCCACATCAAAAACAAATACACCCCATAAATCTTTGTGTACTTCACTCACCTGTACTTCATTGCCGTCTTTATTACGAATCCGGATTTCATTGACATAATGGTATTGAAACACCATCACCTGATGCTGTTTGCCTTCATCATCGGTCCATTGGGTGCTGGCGTAATAAGGAAAGTCATTGGCAATGCTGCCCTGATTAAAGACCGGAAATAAACGCTTTAAATGGGCAATAAATAAAACCGGTTGCAGGGGAACAGAAAAATGTTGCGGCTGTTGCTGGAAGGCAAGATTGTATTTTTTAGCAATACTTTGCTGTTCCAGATATTCGATGACTTCATCAATGGGCTTGCTTTCTTCATAACTAATATAAGCCCAGAAAATCATAAAAAAACCGCTGATCAGACTGATCTGAATCCAGATATTACCGGGGTGGATAAAAATCAGCAGGATAAAAAACAGTCCTGCTGCTGCCAGAAGTAGCGGGAGGACATTTTCAAACTTGAGCACGATCGGGGCATTCCAGGGATGCAGGGCATCTAAAATATCCTGATGCGTCTGAGCCTGGCGGGCAATCTCCCAAAGCCGCGCAATATTATTAAAAACCCGTTCATTTTTTTTACGTCGAATATGAATCGAATATTTAACAGCATCGAGCGGCATGGCGTACTTCTTATTATCAACAATAATTAAGGTATGATTTTATCAACCAGCATGGCATCGCCATAACTGAAGAAACGGTATTTGGCTTCTACCGCATGATGATAGGCAGCTAAAATATTATCACGATTCGACAATGCCGAAACCAGCATCAATAACGTTGATTCAGGAAGATGGAAGTTGGTAATCAGACGATCAACCACTTTAAACTGGTAACCCGGGTAAATGAAGATTTGGGTATCACCCGTCCAGCCTTTTAACTCACCGCCATTGGCCTGTGCAGCGCTTTCAGTGGCACGGGTTGCAGTTGTACCGACAGCAATGACTTTATTGCCACGCGCTTTGGTGGCTTTGATCAGTGCCATAGATTCATCAGACACATCACACCATTCACTGTGCATGATATGGTTTTCAATATCGTTAGTGCGTACCGGAAGGAAGGTTCCTGCACCGACATGCAAGGTCACAAAGGTTTTCTGGATGCCTTTTTCTTCCAGTTTTTTCAACAAAGCTTCGTCAAAATGCAGACTGGCAGTCGGGGCCGCAACACTGGCCAGTTTAGTTGGGTCATTAAAAACGGTCTGATAACGCTCGGTATCAATTGATTCTGCTTCACGGTTGAAATAAGGCGGAATTGGCAAAGCACCATATAAATCTAGAACATTTAAAATGGGCTGAGAAAACTCGACAATAAACAGGTTTTCATGACGACCTTTGACTGTGACTTTTACTTCATCTGGACCAATGAACAATTCTGCGCCTTCTTTTGGCGAGTTACTGGCTTTAATATGGCAATGCGCAATGAACTTGTCCAACATGCGTTCCACCAAAACTTCAACCGCACCCCCAGTGGCACGTTTACCTTTCAGACGTGCTTTCATGACCTTGGTATCATTCAAAACCAGCAAATCACCTTCATTCAGTAAATTTAGAATATCTGTAAATTGATGGTCATGATATTGACCTTGAGCATCAAGATGCAAAAGGCGTGAAGCACTACGGGTTTCAAGCGGGTAACGGGCGATCAGCTCGTCAGGGAGATCAAAGTTAAAGTCAGAAAGTTGCATCTTCAATGTATTGAAATAAGAAAAACATCAGCATTATAGGCTGGAAAAGCACAAAACTGATGATATGTGATGTTTTTTAAAACAAAGTTTTTGATTTTGATTTAAAATTGAGCGATCGGATAAATTAGATAATTGACAATTTCAAGTTTGAGAGTAATATAGCCACCACAAGCTGATCAGCTTGCAACACCTTTCCCGAGGTGGTGAAATTGGTAGACGCGGCGGACTCAAAATCCGCTGTCAGAGATGACGTGTCGGTTCGAGTCCGACCCTCGGGACCAAGATTTTGAAGAACCCCAAGCATATTAAGTCTTGGGGTTTTTTATTGCCTGATGATTAATAAAAATTAATATAATATATTTTTAGAAATATCTATTGGTATTCTTTTTATAACTTAAATTAAAAACTATTCTTTAGGATATATTATGGGGTTGAACGGTATTCAGAAAATTGTATTTATTATTGTTGCTCTTGTCGTATTAATTATTGCCTGGTGTATTTTTCCTTTGTTATTCAAGTGGGTTATGGGGGAAATCGGGGCTAAAGAAACTGAATTAAAGGATTTTGGAGCTTTAGGAGATATATATGGAAGTTTAAATACACTTTTCACGTCAGTTACATTGCTTATTGTTATGTATTCAGCTTATTTGCAGCGTAAAGCAAATAAAGAATCAAAAGATTTGACTAGAAAGCAATTAGAATAGAGTGAATTCTCTTTAATTCAACAGTTAGAGATGATTCAATCAAATCATAAAGAACAGATGGAAGAGTTAAAAAAATCTAATTTCGATTCTAGATTTTATTCATTAGTTTATTATAAAAATGATTTGTTAAATGCCATAAAAGTCAAAGATCATCAAAGTGTTGAAACATCGGGGTTACAAGTTTTTGATGACATAAGTTCATTTTTTATAACTGAATTATCAAAATTCGATAAAGAGATAGATCTTAATATTTTAAAAACTCACTATCATGAATATCTTGTGAAAATTAATAATAAGAAAGCAGTGCTTTCAATATATTCATATTTTAAAATTTATAAAAGTATTTATCTCCTTGTAGATAATGCGGGTCTCACAGATAAAGAAAAAAATTTATACATGAACGTCTTGAAAGGATTGATATCAACATCTGAGCAAATGCTACTTTTTTTATAGCTCCATTGTATCCCGATCTTTTAGAAGATTTTAGAGGGAGAGAAATATTTAACAATTTTAAAATTAATAATGTATCGCAGTATATTGATCAGTTTTATGATGCATCATACTTTAATTTAGAGTCTTAAAGTTTTTGATGACAATAAAAAACCGGCGCCTAAACGCCGGTTTTTTACATCACTAACTTTCGTCAGTTCTGGAAAAGCTTAGATTGAAGCAAGTGCAGCATTAAAGGTAGCACTTGGACGCATTACTGCATTTACTTTCTCTTGATCAAGAGCGAAGTAACCACCGATATCTACAGCCTTACCTTGTACTTCTGCAAGTTCAGCAACGATTTTCTCTTCGTTTTCGGCAAGTGCTTTCGCAAGAGGAGCAAACTTCGCTTTAAGCTCAGCATCTTCGTCTTGTGTAGCAAGCTCTTCAGCCCAGAATTTAGCCAGGTAGAAGTGACTACCACGGTTATCTAGCTCGCCAGTACGACGTGATGGAGACTTGTCATTGTCAAGCAATTTACCAGTCGCAGCATCAAGTGTCTTCGCAAGAAGTTTCGCACGAGCGTTGTCTTCTTTAATGCCCATTTCTTCTAATGACACTGCAAGTGCCAAGAACTCACCTAAAGAATCCCAACGCAAGTGGTTTTCTTCTACAAGTTGTTGTACGTGTTTAGGTGCAGAACCACCAGCACCAGTTTCGTACATGCCACCACCGGCCATTAACGGTACGATAGACAACATTTTTGCAGAAGTACCCAGTTCCATGATTGGGAACAAGTCTGTGAGGTAGTCACGAAGAATGTTACCTGTTACAGAAATGGTATCCAGACCGCGAGCAACACGTTCAAGCGTATAACGCATTGCACGAACTTGAGACATGATGTGAATGTCTAAACCAGTTGTGTCGTGATCTTTCAAGTATTTTTGTACTTTCTTGATCAGTTCATTTTCATGTGGACGGTACGGGTCAAGCCAGAAGATCGCAGGCATGCCAGAGTTACGTGCACGAGTTACTGCAAGTTTCACCCAGTCACGGATCGGAGCATCTTTCACCTGACACATACGCCAGATATCGCCTTCTTCCACGTTTTGTGACATCAACACTTCACCTGTTTCAAGGTCAGTGATGTTCGCAATACCTGCTTCAGGAATTTCGAATGTCTTGTCGTGTGAACCGTATTCTTCAGCTTTTTGTGCCATCAAACCAACGTTTGGCACAGTACCCATGGTACGTGGGTCGAAGTTACCATTCCATTTACAGAAATTGATCATTTCCTGGTAAATACGTGCGAATGTAGATTCAGGCATGACTGCTTTAGCATCATACTGTTTACCATCAGCACCCCACATTTTACCACCGGCACGGATCATTGCAGGCATAGAAGCATCTACAATGATGTCGTTAGGAGAATGGAAGTTGGTGATGCCTTTAGCTGAGTCAACCATCGCCAGTGCTGGGCGGTGTTCTTGACACGCGTGCAGGTCACGGATGATTTCGTCACGCTGTGACTCTGGTAAGGTTGCAATCTTTTCGTAAAGATTAGCCATACCGTTGTTTACGTTAATGCCTAATTCGTCGAACAGTTTACCGTGTTTTTCAAATGCATCTTTGTAGTAAATTTTCACACAGTGACCGAATACAATCGGGTGTGAAACTTTCATCATGGTTGCTTTAACGTGTAAAGAGAACAAAATGCCTGCTTCACGGCAATCTTCAAGTTCTTTTTCATAGAAATCGCAAAGCGCTTTCTTGCTCATGAACATTGAGTCAATGATTTCACCATCAAGCAAAGCAAGTTTCGGCTTGAGAACAATGCTTTCACCAGACTTGGTGATGAGTTCCATTTTTACATTGCGTGCACGGTCAAGTGTCATTGATTTTTCACCGTGGTAGAAGTCGCCTTCATCCATGTGTGAAACGTGAGTTTGTGACCATTGTTTCCACTCGCTCATTGAGTGCGGGTGTTTTTTCGCATAATTTTTTACAGCAGTCGGCGCGCGACGGTCAGAGTTACCTTCACGCAGAACCGGGTTTACAGCAGAACCGAGGCATTTGCTGTAACGTGTTTTAATTGCTTTTTCTTCCTCAGTCACCGGGTTTTCCGGATAGTCAGGAAGAGCGTAGCCTTTCGATTGAAGTTCCTTGATACAAGCTATCAACTGGCCAACTGACGCACTAATATTTGGGAGTTTAATGATATTAGTGTCTGGGTCTTGTGTGAGATTGCCAAGCTCTGCCAGGGTATTCGGTACTTTTTGCTCATCGCTGAGGAAGTCCGTAAATTCTGCAAGCACACGTACGGCTACAGAGATGTCTTTTTTAACAATCTCTACACCAGCTGGCTTGGTAAAGGTTTCAATGATCGGCAGCAGGGAGTAGGTCGCCAATAGTGGCGCCTCGTCGGTCAATGTGTAAATGATTTTTGACTTTCCACCAGCCATATATAGCCCCTTGCTTTAGATTGAGTTTGTCAGTACCGAGCTTTTGGCTCAGTTCTGCGAACCGGTTTGCTTAAATAAAACATTAAAAGTATTGGCGCTTATTTGCACCTCAGCCGAACAGCAATATCTTGCATATTGGTCTTTGGCTGAAAATTTGTATACATCAGTGTTGTTCACCAATCCCCCTATTCTACGTGAAATTTAGTTATTTTTCGAATCGGGGTGAGGCTTCCGGTCTCTCATGTGGCAACTCCCCGTATTTGGTCATATAAGTAGAGAATCTTGCTTAATAAGTTATATAATTTATTATTATCAATAACTTATTTGTATGAATGCCTCCTGCATAAAAAAAACCGGCGAGCGATTTTTTGCCGATTTATAAACTAATTACTTAGGACATGTTGGGTATCATGGAAATAAATTATCTAGCGGGGAAGAAGAGGTAAATTTTTCTTAGATTGATTGGACAATTATTTGGGGGAGATAAGCATTTATTATTGTTATTCATGACTGCGCTGAAAAGTGTGCTGGCAACAATCATAATCATTACTGTCATCGAAAATGGGTTGCAGATCTGATGTAAAAGAAGAAGTTAAATAAATGAATAGCTGTTCTGAGCAGCAGTATTTGAACAGGACAGTCCTAGAGAAACAGGAAATGCGTTAAGAGGGAGACTCAAAAAAACAGCAAGGCTAAAAAAGATGATTTTTCAATTTTTGCGCAAGAAATATGGCAATTTGCTCTACGATGATTTCTGTAACATAGAGTATGCCTGAACAATTGAATGATGAGCTGATCAATTGTGCCGTGTTTAACAAATGGATGATGAGCTAAACACTTAATCATCGGACTGTCCCGATGAAAACTGGAAACCATGCTATTGTAGTCAAATGTTGATTAAGGATAGCTTTAGATTTTCGCTTCGAGTCCGACCCTCGGGATATATATTCAAACAATATAAGTGATTAATAATAGATTGGTTTTTTATTGTTTGAATAGAATTGCGGGTGGTGTTTCAAAAAGTATGCTGAAACAAAGCAGGTTGAATTTTGATAAAATAGAGAAATGCGAATAACTCTAGAAATCAAATGTCCAACCTGCCTCAGTGACAGTATAAAGAAAAATGGCATCAAAGTAGATGGGAAACAAAACTATCAGTGCAAAGACTGTAAACGTCAGTTTATTGGTGACCATGCTCTGAGCTATCTAGGATGTAATTCAGGCATTACTCGAAAAATATTACAGTTGATGGTCAGAGGTAGTGGTATACGAGATATCGCTGAAGTTGAGCGAATCAGTATCGGTAAAGTTTTACGTACTTTAACCGAATCGACCTACCAAATTCAGCCTAAACAAAGTCATTATGAGTCTCTTGAAGTTGATGAGTTTTGGACTTTTGTGGGAAATAAAAATAATAAACAATGGCTTATTTACGCCTACCATCGAGAAACAGGTGAGATTGTTGCTTATGTTTGGGGTAAAAGAGACTTAGCTACAGTTCAACGATTGAAGACAAAGCTTAAACAATTAGGTATTCACTACACCCGAATTGCAAGTGATCATTGGGACAGTTTCATAACTGCTTTTAAAAACTGCAAGCAAAGTATTGGTAAATTTTTTACTGTAGGTATTGAAGGTAATAATTGCAAAATAAGGCATCGAATTAGGCGCGGTTTTAGAAGGAGTTGTAATTTTTCAAAAAAGATTGAAAACCATTTTAAAGCTTTCGACTTAACCTTTTTTTACATCAATAATGGCTTCATTTAATGTCAGCATACTTTTTGAAACACCACCGAATTGCGGTATGCTTTTGATGCCAAGGTGAAAACTAGAGTCAATATTGGGTATAAATTGTCACTGTTTGTCTTTATTCATTGTCTTCAATATGAAACTTTGTTAATAAGATGAAACATGATAATTATTTCTTTAAAACAACAAATAATAGTGATTGGATGAATCAAATATGAAAATGCAGTTGCTTGAAATAGGCTCGGAAACTGAGCAGCTTAGTGCATGTAAAATCTCACTATTGTTAGGCGTTTTTACAGCAACGAATCAGCTTGAGCGTTTTTTAAGGTTTTCCCGCAACATGCTTGGTGCTGAACAGGCGGTACTGGCTTTTCATCATGAGCCTTATATCTGGTATTCCTCCAAGCATGGTTTTAAGGCCTTTTGCTCGCCTGATGAAACCGGTTTAAGCCATTATTTTGAAGGGCGTAATTTCATTGATCATCAGCATAGCCAATATCCGAATCTGGTGCAGCATATGAGTCAATTCGGCGTAGAGGCCAAGCGTTATCTGGCTTTTGATTTGCGTTTAAGTAACGGTACTTCAATTGGTCAGGCGCTTTTTTTTGATCAGCAGAAAAAACCGTTTCATCCTGAAAGTATTACCAATGTCAGTGACTTGACCAACAGTCTGATCCATATGATTGAACTGAAGGCAGATCATGCTGAACTGAAGGAAATGTATGAGCAGCAAGCGGCGCTCAATTTCAGTAAAACCAAGTTTTTCCAGATTATTGCCCATGACCTGAGAGCCCCATTTCATGGTTTGCTCGGCTTTTCAGAAGTGCTGGCGCAAGAGCGTGAAACACTGGATGAATCCAGCATACAGAATATTGCTGAATATTTGTATGATACGGCACAATCGACTTATAACCTGCTGGAAAGCCTGCTGAACTGGGCAATGGCTGAAGGCGGACGTTTCATTTATCATCCCATTAATTTTGAATTAAAACAGTCAAGCAAGATTGTTTGTGACGTATTACATAGTTTGGCGGTAAAGAAAAATATTCAGTTAATTGACCAGATTGAGGAAGGCATCAAGGTCTATGCCGATATCAACATGATTACTTCAGTGATACAGAACCTAGTTTCGAATGCTTTGAAATTCACCCTGACCGATGGTACGGGGCGCGTCATCATTCATGCAAATGAGTCCGAAACAGGGGTGCATATTTATGTACGGGATACCGGTCTGGGGATGAGTCGGGCGCAAATGGATCAGCTGTTCCAGCAGTCGGTTACGGTCAGTATTAAAGGGACTGCAGGAGAAAAAGGTACCGGTCTGGGCCTGGTCTTGTGTAAGCGTTTTATTGATTTGAACCATGGGCAAATTTTTGTAGATTCTACAGAAGGTGAAGGCACGACATTTAACGTGATTTTACCGGCAGCTACCAGTGCCCATCAGGCTTTAGCCCAGGAACAGCCTAAAATTGAAAAAGTAAAAGTTTGACATACTCCCTCCACTTTCGACTAGCTCCTTGCGAAACTCGTTTCTCAGGGATTCTAAAAGCAAAAGCTCTTAGGTGACTTCCTTACGGATTTCACTTGCTTTCTGCTTCACAGGGCGACCTTTACCGCATCCACCCTCCACAGACAAAACGGTATGTCCTACCGCCAAAATGTTACGAGAAGCATTAATATCCGCATTCTCGCTAAAGCCACACTCGACACAATTAAAGTTTGCCTGAGTGAGCCTGTTTTCTTTTGCAACGTGACCACATGAGCTACAAGTCTGACTTGTATATCTAGGATCAACTTTAACGAGTAAACCACCTCGCCATTGTTGCTTGTAATCCAACATATCGACAAGCATCGACCAACCTTGATCCAGGATTGACTTGTTCAAGCCTGACTTAACTTTTACATTCGTTCCTTTGTTCTCGATTGTACCTTTTGCTGACTTCGACATATTGGCTACTTTTAAGTCCTCAACTACGATCATTGCGTGGTTTTTGCTGAGCGTTGTCGTGACTTTATGCAAGTAGTCATGCCGAATATTGGCAATATGATGGTGTAATTTATTGATCTTTAAGTTTAGTTTTTTCCAATTTTGACTAAATTTGGTTTTCTTTCTCAACTTGCGTTGAAGTCTAGCCAACTTGACTTGATTGGCTTTAAAACTATTGATTGGTTTAAATACATCACCATTGGATGTTGTAAGTAACTTTTTAACGCCTAAATCAATGCCAATCGCTGATTTTGATGGATGGATTGGTGCTTCTACTGTGCTTTCAACACCAAAAGATATGTACCACTTACCAACATGCTTTGAGATTGTGACATTTTTGATTGTGCCAAGAATATCTTGTGATTTTCTGAATTTCACAACACCAATATCATTGGGTAACTTAACTTGATTACCTTTGACCCAACAATATCTATCAAATTGAACAATACGAATTGAATCATAACCATCAGATTTCTTTTTGAATCGCGGCATAAGTGGTCTAAGTTGAAGCTCAGTACCATCGGTCAACTTAAAGAATCTTGGTTTTTTGGCTTTAAATGGTTTTTGCTTTAATTTGGCTTGTTCTTTTTGGTTGAAAAACCTAGCCCAAGCATCACCAAGATCACGAACTTTTTGTTGAAGTGAAACGCCATTTGAGCTGTGTTCTAAAAAAGCATATTCAGGTTTTTTTCTGAGATCGGGTATTTTCTTAACCAGGTTATCCTTGGTGATGCGTTCATTCTTGGCAAGCATTTCAAATGAAATGGCTAAAACCTGATTCCAAACAAAACGTGCAGAGCCAAGCAACTTGTTTAAAACAAGCTCCTGTTCCGCATTAGGCTCAAGCCTAAATTTGTATGCTTTGTTGATTTTCATCAATGAGTGTGCATGTAGTAATATATGTATAACACTATCACCAAATAAACACCCGATCAATGACAGAAATATATAAAAACCGCAATTCAGTCTTTAATTTACACGTACACTTGGTATTTATTACAAAGTACAGGAAGAAAATTTTAGGTGAGTTACACCATAAATATTTTATTGAGTGTGTATCTGAGATATGTAAAGAATTTGATGCAGAATTAAAAGAGTGTAATGGTGAAGCAGATCATGTTCACATGCTTATTCAGTACCCACCGACAGTTCAACTCAGTAAATTAGTTAATAATTTAAAATCCGTAACAAGCAGAAAAATGAGGAATGAATTTTTAGATTTACGTGGTAGCTATGCCAAGCCTGTTTTATGGTCACGATCTTACTTTGCAGGGTCGTGTGGTGGTGCGCCTTTGGATATTATTAAAAAGTACATTCAAAACCAACAAGGTTAAAATCTGTGAAATTCACCTCTACCCTGACTGTCGGGTGGAGGTGAATTTCACTTTAAGATAGAAAATCAATTTTTCTTTTCCACTATTTCTTTTCAGCTGCTATAACTAGAAAAAAATCAGGCTGAAGGTTTTAAGATGAATGCGGAACAATTGCACAACACATTGCGTGCGAGCCAATATGCAGAACAGGTGTTGGGAAAACACAGTGCTCTATTAGAACAAGATTATGCAATTGATCAATTTCTCCTTCCTTTAACCACCATTCAAATCCAGAACATTGTTCATGACACGCTAGAGCAGATTACAGATGAAAGCACTTGGATGCATGCCATTCGTGTGCTTCGTGCGCGCTTGATGTTCCGCTGGATTTGGCAGGACGCCAACCGGTTGACGGATGTGATAACCCTGACACGCGAGCTTTCCGATTTTGCCGATGCTGCTATTTGCGCGGCTAAAAATTTTGCCCGTGCTCCATTGGTGGCCAAGCATGGTGAGCCTATCGGCTACGGTGGTGAGGTGCAGGATTTAATCGTGGTAGCCATGGGCAAGCTCGGGGCACAAGAGCTTAACCTTTCAAGTGATATTGATCTTATTTTTGCTTTTGATGAACAGGGCGAAACTAATGGTCGCAAATGTATTGATGTACAGCAGTTTTGTATTTTGTGGGGGCAAAAGCTGATTTATCTGCTTGATCATATTAGCGCAGACGGTTTTGTGTTCCGTGTCGATATGCGCCTACGTCCCTGGGGGGATGGTTCAGCTTTGGCGATTAGCCATGTGGCCCTGGAAAAATATTTAAGCCAGCATGGCCGTGAGTGGGAGCGCTATGCCTGGATTAAAGCCCGCATAGTCACCGGTGGAACAGAAGGTGATGAATTATTGGAGATGACCCGTCCTTTTGTGTTTCGTAAATATGTCGATTACACCGCCTTTGAAGCCATGCGTGAAATGAAGGCGATGATTGAACGCGAAGTACAACGCCGTAATATCGAAGATGATATCAAGCTTGGAGCAGGGGGAATTCGTGAAGTCGAATTCATCGTTCAAGTGTTTCAATTGATTTATGGTGGCTCAAAACTTGAATTGCAGGATCGCCAGTGTCTGGTCAGCCTGCATCATTTGGGTGAAGTGGGGCTTCTTGAACACAATGCCGTACTTGAACTGGAAGATGCCTATCTGTTCCTGCGCCGGATTGAACATGCCATTCAGGCACTCAATGACCAGCAGACCCAGTCCTTGCCCAATGAACCTGATTTAAGAAATCGCATGATTGAAACGCTGGGTTTTGACAGTTGGGAGCAATTTTTAGAGATACTGAATCAAAAACGCGCCAAGGTCATCTACCAGTTTGAGCATTTGATTAAAGAAAAAGAACCTGATCCGTTAATTGAAAGCTTTACTCAATTAGAGAAACAGCTGAATGAAGTGCTGGATGAAGATGCCAAAAATCTGGTGCATGAATTCTGGAATGGGCATGCGCTGAAAAAATTGCCAGCCAAAGCCGTACAGCGTTTAAAGACGTTTTGGCCACACCTGATTGAAGCGATTTTGCAGTCTGATAAACCACAAGTGGCACTGTTACGTTTGATGCCTTTGGTCGAATCGGTCCTGCGCCGTACCGTGTATCTGGTAATGTTGATTGAAAGTAAGGGTGCGCTGCAGCGTCTGGTGAAAATGGCCACGGTGAGTCCATGGATTTGTGAGGAACTGACCCATTATCCGGTACTGCTGGACGAATTTTTATCAATGGATTTTGAATTGCCGAAACGCAAGGATCTGGAAGATTCACTGCGCCAGCAACTGTTGCGCATTGAGATTGATCAGGTTGAAGATCAGATGCGCGTGCTGCGTTTATTCAAGAAATCTAATGTATTGGCTGTGGCAGCCAGTGATGTGCTGGCGGAAAGTCCATTGATGAAAGTCTCCGATGCATTAACCGATATCGCAGAAGTATCCGTTAATGCGACATTAAATCTGGCTTATCAAATTACTGCTAAAAAGCATGGCTATCCTTTAGATGTAGAGGGGCAGCGCTGTTCACTCGATCATATGGCATTCGCGGTCGCAGGCTATGGCAAACTAGGTGGCATTGAACTGGGTTATGGCTCGGATTTGGATCTGGTATTTATTCATTATATGAGTGAACAGGGTGATACCGATGGTATTAAACCTATTAGCGGTTTTGAGTTTGCTATACGCGTGGCACAGAAATTCATGTCGCTGATGACCACACAAACCTTAGATGGGCGGGTCTATGAAATTGATACCCGTTTACGTCCATCGGGTGAGGCGGGACTGTTGGTGACCAGCCTCAAAGCCTTTGAACAATATCAATTAAAAAGTGCCTGGGTGTGGGAGCATCAGGCGCTGGTTCGTGCCCGATCCATTGCCGGTGAAGCTTCCCTGCGAGAAAAGTTTGAAGATTTACGCTGCCGCATTTTGACCCAGCCACGGGATGAGGCGAATGTTCGAGCAGAAGTGCTGAAAATGCGTCAAAAAATGAAAGACCATTTGGGCTCTTCCAAAGAGCAGCAAAAAGATGGGATTTTTCACTTAAAACAGGATGCAGGTGGTATCGTTGATATCGAATTTATGGCACAGTATGCGGTATTAGCATGGAGTGGGTCGAATCCTGATCTCGCCCATTACTCCGACAACGTACGAATCCTTGAGGATGCCGCAAAAACGGATCGCTTATCCAGCGCCGATGCGACAGCATTGATTCAAGCTTATCTCCGTGAACGAGCCGAGAGCCACCGTTTAGCCCTTGCAAATCAATCCATGCAAGTTGCAGCTGACGACTGGTACGATACCCGAGAGGTCGTTTGCAAGTTATGGCAAAGATTAATTGATCCAACTGCAACTTTTGCGTTGGATAGAAATGACTGTGTATAAAAATTTGGAGTGTGTGCCATGAATTTGGCTGATCGTGATGGTTTTATCTGGCAAGATGGACAAATGGTTGACTGGCGTGAGGCGAAAATCCACGTCCTAACTCATACATTACACTACAGTATGGGTGTCTTTGAGGGTGTCCGTGCTTATGAAACACCAAATGGTACCGCGATTTTCCGTCTCCAAGATCATACCAAGCGTTTGCTTAACTCTGCAAAAATCTATCAAATGAAGGTTCCATTTGATCATGCAGCACTTGAGCAGGCTCAAATTGATGTAGTACGTGAAAATAAATTAGCTTCATGCTATTTGCGTCCAATTATCTTTATCGGTTCGGAAAAACTCGGTATTGCTGCAACGGATAATACTATTCATGCCACTGTGGCAGCATGGGGTTGGGGTGCTTATCTGGGTGAAGAAGCGATGGCGAAAGGTATTCGCGTTAAAACTTCATCATTTACCCATCACCATCCAAACGTGACCATGTGTAAGGCAAAGGCTTCCGGTAACTATACCTTGTCTATTCTTGCACACCAAGAAGTGGCACATTCGGGTTATGATGAAGCAATGTTGATGGACCCGCAAGGTTATGTATGCCAAGGTTCTGGCGAAAACGTATTCCTGGTAAAAGATGGTGCATTGCATACACCGGATATCGCTGGCGGTGCTTTAGACGGTATTACCCGTCAAACTATCATTACCATTGCCAAAGACTTGGGCATTGAAGTATTTGAACGTCGTATTACCCGTGATGAATTCTATATCGGTGATGAAGCATTCTTCACTGGTACTGCAGCTGAAGTGACTCCAATCCGTGAATATGATGACCGTATCATTGGCGAAGGCTGTCGTGGTCCAATTACAACAAAAATCCAGAAAGCATTCTTTGATGCAGTTCAGGGTAAAGATCCTAAATATGCACACTGGTTAACTTACGTAAAATAAGTTGATTGGTTAAGATGAGGAGGCGGAACGAAAGTTTCGCCTTTTTTATCAAATGGAGCGTAAAACTCTGTCCTTCAGGGCAGAAATATATGCGACACGACATGAAATGTCGTTGAGTTTTTTAAAACTCAACACCTTTAATTTAACATGAGCTAATATAAGCTCATGAAAACACTTAAATTACGCATAAAAGACAAACATTGCAAGGTGCTAGACCAATTAGCATCTGAGGTTAACTTTGTTTGGAATTATGTGAATGATTTAAGTTTCAAACACCTGAAAAGAACAGGTGACTTTTTCTCAGCATTTGATATGGCTAAATACACAAAAGGGACTTCAAAATTGTGTGGTTTGCATAGTCAAACGGTGGATGCAATCAGAGAAGAATATGCTGGTAAAAGAGAACAGTTTAGAAAAGCAAAATTAAAATGGCGTGTGAGTAACAAAAAGTCAGCAAGGCGTTCACTTGGTTGGATACCCTTTAAAAAAGTAGCGATTAAATATGCTGATGGATATGTGCAATATGGCAAGCATCAATTCAAACTGTGGGATAGCTACGGTATACGCAAATACAGCGTTAGAACAGGCTCATTTGTTGAGGATAGTCGTGGGCGGTGGTATGTGTGTCTTGTTGTGGATAGCACTAAAGCTGAGAAACCTACAGCCACCAAAGCAATTGGCATTGATTTGGGCTTAAAAGATATAGCCACCTGCTCAGATGGTACTGTGATTTCAAATCCTAAATTCTATCAAAAATATGAAAAGAAATTAGGTATAGCTCAACGAGCAAGGAATAAAAAACGTGTTCGTGCATTACATGCCAAGATTGCAAACTGTCGTAAAGATCATTTGCATAAGGCAAGCACTCTGCTTGTGAAAGAAAATGCACTGATTGTTGTAGGTGACTTAAGTGCGAAAAAGCTGGTGAAAACCAAGATGGCGAAATCTGTTTTGGACACAGGATTTTCAGCACTCAAAACAATACTCAAGTATAAATGCGAGAACGCAGGGGTATTGTTTGAGGAAGTTAGTGAGAGGTTCACAACCCAAATTTGTTCGTGCTGTGGTGAGATCACCTCTAGCAGTCCACAAGGTAGAACAGATTTGCGAATAAGAGTATGGGAATGTGAGTGCGGAAGTATAAATCATCGTGATTTAAATTCCGCTAAGAACATACTTGCGCTTGGGCATAAGCGTCTAGCAGTAGGAATCACCCTCCTTTTAGGTGGGTGAGGATGTCAATGCTTAATGGTGTAAAAGGAAACAATAAACATGCATATTGTCTACGTTAGTGATGCTAAAGCTGGACACCGTTCGCAAGCAGTCGGTTTGTATAAAGCCATGCAGCGTATAAGCAATAGCGAAGTAACTTTTCAGGAAATCGCCATTCAGCAATTGCCAATTTTCACGCTTTTAAAAGGCATGTTGAGTCATCAATTGGCACTGTTTGAAAAGCAGCCGGATTATATTTTGGGAGTGGGCAGCCATACCCAGTCACGGGTTCTGCTACTGGGTAAAGTATATCCTCAGGCAAAAACGGTTATTTTAATGAAGCCGAATTTTCCTTTCAGTTGGTTTGATTATGCCATCATTCCTGAACATGATGGTGTGCCTGAATCAAAACATGTTATCACTACCCAAGGGGCTTTAAACCCGATTGTCAATGAGCAGCGCCATCAAGCCAGTCAGATCTTGATAGCTTTAGGTGGTTCTTCCAAACGCCATCAATGGAATGAAGCAAAAGTTTTGTCAGCAATTCAGCAGATCGTAGAAAATCATCGTGACGGTAAAATTATTCTGACTACTTCACGTCGTACGCCCAAAGAATTTCTTCAACATTTATCTGTACAGGTCTATGCCCGCCAGTTACAGATTTTTCCGGTTGAGGATACGCCGCAAGGCTGGATCTTTGAGGAAATGCAGCAGGCAGCCGCAGTTTGGGTCACGGAAGATAGTGTTTCCATGATTTTCGAGGCTTTAACAGCCGGTTGTAAGGTGGGAGTGATTGGGATTGATCGATTAAAAGAAGATCGGATTACCCAATCGATTGATCACATCATTCAATCTCATTTGGTTTCTGATAGTAATTCAATTCAAGCATTACCTGAACCTCATGCTTTTAAAGAAGCAGAGCGTGTGGCAACATATCTTTTAGCACAATAATCAGGTTGCTCTTGTGATTTATATTTTTATTCTCCTGTTGGTCTTATTCATGGCGTTTAGTTATCAATATGCATGGTGGAAACCAGCGGTAGACTGGAAACGCCCTCGGGTTTTAATGTATCACATGGTCAGGGACCATATTGATGGTGCCAAGTTTAATAAATTACGAGTAAAACCGGCGGAATTCGAAAAGCAGGTAGCATGGATGAAAGCAGAAGGCTTTCATTTTGTGACTATGCAGGAATTACAACAAAATTGGGGTAGACACCCTGAAAAAACCGTGGCAATTACCTTTGATGATGGTTATCTGGATAATCTGGAAAATGCTTATCCAATATTAGAAAAGTATCAGGCTAAAGCGACCATTTATGTAGTGGTAGACCGACATGATCGAGATTGGTCAACCTATAAAAAAGCGCATCATAATAGTGGTGAACTGGCGCGTGAGCCTAAGTTGAATGATGAGCAAGTAAAGTTGTTAGCAGATTCAGGCGTGGTCGAAATTGGTTCACATACCATGACCCATGCCAATTTGGCGAAACTAAGTGATGAAGAGTGTTTGGTAGAATTAACCCAATCCAAGCAGGTATTGGAAAACTTAATCCAGCAGGAAGTGACGAGCTTTGCTTATCCCTTTGGAATTTATTCTACACGTGATGTGGCGCTAGTCCGAAAGGCAGGCTATCACAATGCAGTGACCACAAAAGAAGGTATAGATTTAGAGCAGCCCGATTTTATGCAGTTGCAGCGAATTAAAATCAGCGGTAAGGATTCATTGTTTGCGGTGAAATTGCGAATGAAATTAGGCAAAAGAGCGTAATTACGCTCTTTTGTTAATCTTACGCACATGATCTAATTGATTAAAATATGTAGTAAGCTTTTGGTGATGTTTATTCCAGGTTTGAATAGGATTAATCCGCGCAGCTAAATAAATCAGAAAATCAGAAAAGTTTTTCTTTGGGGTGTGACGAATACTTTTCCAGTATGTTGAAAGTGCTTTTTTGGTTAATAGCTTTTTATCTTGTTCATTTATGTCAGGATAATCCTGAATAAAGTCATCAATTGTAAAGAACATATCGTGGTGTTGTTGCTCTAAGTGGCGCGATAAACGATTTTCTCCACGAACCGATTTGGTTTCCGTTTCATCTAAAAGAACAAAAACACTATGTAAATTGCTAGAAATAATTTTTTGAGAATATTTGGCTAAATTTAGGGCGAGCGATTCATCTTGAATAAATATATTTTCATTACAGCCTTTAGACTTTAAAAATAATTCACGTGTACACATGACACACATTTGCATAATATTATTTTCGAGTACATAGCTTAGAGGAGTCGTGCTAGATTCCCAGGTTCCAATAGTATGTTTTTGAATTTCATTTAAATCGTGAATCTTTACTTTTTCTGCATAGCATAAATCTGCCTGCTGTTTTTGCATCTCATGTAAAAACATATTTAAGCGATTTGGGGCCAGGATATCGTCAGAGTCCATGAAAAATAGGTAATCACCAGTTGCAGCAAATGCACCTTGATTTAGGCGAACCGCAGGACCTTTATTGTCCGTATTCTGGATAATTTTAACTTTGGGATAATTGGCTAATAAGTATTGATAATTAGTTGGCCATTCTGGGTCTGTAGAACAGTCATCTACCACGATAATTTCATGTAAATTTTCATCTTCGGGTTGCAATGAATCGATCGTTCTATTGAGTAATAAACCCTTATTGTAGTGAGTGAGGACGACTGAAATCATTTTAATATCCTAAATTACGTTTAAAAGCCTGAACAATAGGTCTAGTTAAATCCAAGGCTTGGGTGTTTTTACAATCAGGATGTTGAAAGTCCGCTGCTAAATTTTGTCGTTGCATCAGTTTATGTTGAAGATATTTCTGATTTAAAGGTTCTAAAATAGACTTGGAATTATAAATTGAGCAGATGAAGCGACCACTTTGAATAGTTTCAGCCAGCATAGATGTACTATCTTCTGTGACAAAAATATAAGTGGCCTGTTTAATAAGCTGAACTAAAGATAAAGCATTTTTTGTTTGAACTAAATGCAATTGAATATTTTCAGGGATTTTGGTCTTTTGAAAATAGCGATCTAAATTCGGTGTGCGGCGTGAATTGGTGATGAGCCCCTTCAGCTGATTTTGAGTACAAAATGCAATAAATTTATCGATGATTTTTTCAAAATCGTCATATGTAAAAGGATGCTCATCTGTCGGACCACCTAAAATCAGCAAGGCAGTGGTTTGATCAAGTTGATCCTGTTGCAGATTAATAAAGTCTTTTTTAACTGGTGGGGTGGCAAGCACAACTTGGTCCGACGCAGTATTTTGTTCTAGTGCTGTAATTGTACAGTTCACCAGTTGTCCATTTACTTTGCGTAAATCACCTGCGTAAAACAATGGAACTTTTAATCTGCGACTGACAAAAATGCTATAGAGCAAATTTGGCATGCCTGAACAAATAATACAGTCAATATTTTGCTTTGACTGAAATTTTTTGAAAAAAATGGTTGAGCAAAAATCAAATAAAGGAGGATACCAACTGAGCTTTTTCAATATGCTTATTTGCCATTTTTTTATGCTTGGAGTTTCGACTTTATCTAAGGTTGTTGTATAAGCTGTTTCTAGGCAGTCATATACGCCAAGACTGGGGTTTAAGTGTCCAGCCCGTTGGTCGTGAATAAGGAGAACTGCGAGACTAGGTTTGCTTTTCATCATATTTGAACGTTTGCTCTATCTACTTTGTATGGTAACAAAATTCTATAATCTTGTCAGAGACTTGAAGTAAAGCGAATATGCAAGGAATTATTTTTAAAGAGACGATGGTTTCTCCAGACTGAAAATATTAGAATGTTGATCCAATAAACAATTGGTAAAATTTACTTTATAGGCTCTTGTTCTTGAAAAAATTAAAAATTATTCATACTGTATATGGCGATGCTTCGGGTGGTCGTTGGCAAGCGATGCTCAATACTTTTGATGCCTTAGCCAGTAAAGGGCATGAGGGTGTCTTGGTATATGGTGAGGAAAATAAGAATTTAAAATCTGAAAATTATCCAAAATTTTGTCTGAACAGTTCAGGGTTTTATGATTTGCTAGCAGCAGTAAAGCTGGCTTTGTGGTTGCGTACTTATCGTCCAGATGTTGTGATTGCCCACAGTGGACGTGCAGTTTATTTGTTTAAAAATGCAATATTTTTTGCACGAATCAAATGCCCTGTGATTGCAATGAATCACAGTCATAATGTGAAAAGAACGCTGAGAGCAGATGGATTTATTCATATTACCCCTTATGTGGGGCAATGTGTTGCAGTAGCGGCAAAAAAGAAAAGTATAGATTTAACTAAAAAACCACAGGCTATTATTTCAAATTTAATTCACTTACCTGAGAGTCAGCCCTCTTTTTCTGAAATGCTGAGTGAACCAGTTGTCTTAGGCATTATGACGCGTTTGGTTGAATATAAAGGTACACATTTAGCAATTTCTGCGGTACAGCAACTCAAGCAACAAGGATATAAAGTGAAGCTGCTGATTGCCGGGGAAGGTGAGCAGAAAGCTACTTTAATTCAGCAAGTTAAAGATTTAAATTTAGAAAATGAAGTTAAGTTTTTAGGCTGGATTGGTGGTGAAGATAAACGAAAATTTTACAACGATATCAATATTGCACTTGTCCCTACCATGAATGATACCCAACCTTTAGCCATATTAGATGCTTTTGCCTGGGGGAAACCAGTGGTTGCGAGTGATCATATTAGTGTTCAGCAGATTATTCGACAAGGTGAAAATGGTTTGATGGCAAAGTGTGGAGATATAACAGACTTGGTTGATAATCTTACTTTTTTCATTGAACATCCTGAGCAAATTTGTAAAATTGCACGATCAGGATACCAAGATGCTGAAAATGAATATCAATTCTGCAGAGTTGCGGATAAATTGAATAATTTTCTTTATTCCGTACTTAATTAATAATGTCTTTCTGATCTGGGTGTATTGAGTTTGTTATGAAAATATTAGTTACAGGTGGTGCAGGGTTTATAGGTTCAGCTGTAATTCGACATCTGATAAAACATACAGATCATGAAGTTTTAAATATAGATAAATTGACTTATGCTGGTAACCTAGAATCATTAAAAGAAATTGATCAAAGTCCAAAATATCAGTTTAAACAAATGGATATTTGCGAAACCGATCAAATCACGAAAGCAATTGAAGCATTTCAACCGGATGCAATTATGCATCTGGCAGCTGAATCACATGTGGACCGTTCAATTGATGGTCCGGCAGCTTTTATTCAAACCAATATTGTTGGTACTTATACTTTACTTGAGGCTGCTCGAAAGTACTGGGTGAATCTTGGACCAGAAGCTAAACAGCACTTTCGTTTCCATCATATTTCAACTGATGAAGTTTATGGTGATTTAGAAGGGACAACCGATCTATTTACAGAAACAACTTCATACGCCCCAAGTTCTCCATATTCAGCATCTAAAGCCAGTTCTGATCATTTGGTTCGTGCTTGGTATCGAACTTATGGCTTACCTGTGCTTGTGACCAATTGTTCCAATAATTATGGTCCTTACCACTTTCCAGAAAAGCTGATTCCATTAGTCATTTTAAATGCGCTAGATGCAAAGCCATTACCTGTATACGGTAATGGTCAGCAAATTCGGGACTGGTTATTTGTAGAAGATCATGCTCGTGCTTTGTATAAAGTGGTGACTGAGGGAGTAGTGGGTGAAACCTATAATATTGGTGGGCATAACGAAAAGCAGAACATTGAAGTGGTGAAAACCATTTGCAAAATCTTGGATGAATTGAAACCACAAAGTAGTGGTCAATCGTATGAATCATTGATTACTTTTGTTAAAGATCGTCCTGGGCATGACTTACGTTATGCCATTGATGCAGCGAAAATCAAGAATGAGTTAGGTTGGTCGCCAACTGAAACTTTTGAAACCGGTATCCGTAAAACTGTTGAATGGTATTTAAATAATTTGGAATGGTGTCGTCGTGTGCAAGATGGCAGTTACCAACGTGAACGATTAGGTGTAACTTTATAATGTCAAATACAACAAAGGGTATTATTTTAGCAGGCGGTTCGGGTACACGTTTATACCCTATTACTAAAGGTGTATCTAAACAGTTACTCCCAATTTATGATAAGCCGATGGTGTATTATCCACTTTCGGTACTCATGCTTGCGGGTATTCGTGAAGTATTAATCATTAGTACTCCTGACGATATTGATGGATTTAAACGATTATTAGGTGATGGTTCTCAGTTTGGTATTCAGATTGAATATGCAGTCCAACCTAGTCCAGACGGTTTAGCACAAGCATTTATAATTGGTGAAAGCTTTATTGGGGATAGTAATGTTTGCTTAGTGCTTGGCGACAATATTTTTTACGGTCAAGGTTTTACCCCAATGTTGCGTCAGGCTGTGTCACGTCAAAAAGGTACGACTGTATTTGGCTATCAAGTGAAAGATCCAGAACGTTTTGGGGTAGTTGAGTTTGATGAGCAAAAACGTGCGGTATCTTTAGAAGAAAAACCGAAAGATCCAAAATCACACTTTGCTGTAACAGGATTATATTTTTACGATAATGATGTGATTCAAATTGCAAAACAGGTTAAACCTTCTGAACGTGGTGAGTTAGAAATTACAACTGTAAACCAGATGTATTTAGAGCGTGGTGATTTAAATGTAGAGTTGCTTGGACGTGGTTTTGCATGGTTGGATACAGGGACACATTCTAGCTTACTGGAGGCTGCTCAATTTGTAGAAACCATTGAAAAGCGTCAAGGTTACAAAGTGGCTTGTCTAGAAGAAATTGCTTTGAATAATGGTTGGCTGAGCAAAGGACAAGTTTTAGAAATTGGTCAAAGCATGAGTAAAAATGACTATGGGCAATATTTGATTTCTTTAGTGGAAAACTAAAAAATGACTCAGCCAATTTATGTAACGCAACCTGTTTTACCTGAGCTTGAGGAATTGATTCCTTATTTAGAGCAGATTTGGAATAATAAAATTTTAACCAACTGTGGGCCGTTGCATCAGCAGTTGGAAAAAGAACTTTGTGAATATCTTGGTGTTGATTATATTTCATTATTTAATAATGGAACGATTGCATTAGTAACAGCACTACAGGCACTTGGACTTGAACAAGGTGAAGTGATTACGACACCATATACTTTTGTTGCTACGGCTCATTCGATAGTTTGGAATAAACTTACGCCAGTCTTTGTTGATATTGATCCGCAAACATCTAATATTGACCCGATAAAAGTTGAAATGGCAATTACAGATAAGACAGTCGCGATTTTACCGGTACATTGTTATGGGATTCCTTGTGATGTAGAGAAATTACAAGATATTGCCAATCAGAATAATCTTAAACTAATTTATGATGCAGCCCATGCCTTTGGTGTAATACATCAGGGTAAAAGCTTATTAAAATATGGTGATTTAAGTGTAATGAGCTTTCATACTACAAAAGTATTTAATACTTTTGAGGGGGGAGCAATCGTTTGCCATAGCGCTGAAATGAAACAGCGTATAGATCGTTTAAAAAATTTCGGGATTGTGAATGAAAGTACAATAGATGATATTTCTTTGAATGGGAAATTGAGCGAAGTACATGCTGCACTTGGTTTATTGCAATTAAAGAATATAGATGGCACATTAGCAGCGCGTCAAAAGGTAGACCATATTTATCGTAGTTCATTCATAGATACAAAAGGTATACGTTGTATAGAACGTATAGATTTAGAAAAAGATAATTACTCTTATTTCCCCATCGTTATTTCTGAATCATATCCACTCAGTCGTGATGCGTTATTTGAAAAATTGAAGCGCCATAATATTTTTGCAAGAAAATATTTTTATCCGATAATGACTGATTTGACTGTTTATAAAGAATATCAATCAGACACCCCTGAAGCGAAACGCTTATCAGAGCAAGTGCTTTGCTTACCACTATATCCAAATCTTTGCATGGAGTCAGTGCAAAAAATTATTGATTTAATTAAGGATAATTAAGATGGCTTTTTTAACAGAAGATCAAATTAAAGCCATGGGCTTTCGTTACATAGGTGAAAATTGCTTACTTTCAGATAAGGCCTCTTATTATAATTGTAAAAATATTAGTATTGGTAGCAATACTCGTATAGATGATTTTTCAGTACTATCTGCCGGGGATGGTGGTATAGAAATTGGTGAGTATGTCCATCTTGCGATTGGTGTGAGTCTCATTGGGGCTGGGAAAATTTCAGTTCAAGATTTTGCAGGACTTTCATCTCGGGTTTCGGTCTATAGTAGTAATGATGATTATAGTGGTCAGTTTATGACGAATCCTATGGTGCCTAGTCAATACACAAATGTGACGAGTTCAGATGTAATAATTGGAAAGCATGTAATTGTTGGATCTGGAAGTGTGATTTTGCCTGGTGTGACTTTAGAAATAGGTGTCGCTGTTGGTGCATTAAGTTTAGTAAATAAAAATTGTTCAGAGTTTGGTATTTATATTGGGACTCCTGTAAAACGAATTAAAGAGAGAAAAAAAGATTTACTTGAGTTAGAAATAAAACTAAAAAATGAGGAATCTATTTAGTATGAATATATTGGTTTCAGTCTGTATTGTTACCTATAATCAAGAAAGATTTGTAGAGCAGACTTTACAAAGTATTCTAAATCAAAATACAAATTTTCAGTACGAAGTTATTATTGGAGATGATTGCTCTACTGATTCAACTAGAAAAATAATAGAAGATTTTTTACTAAAATATCCCGATATTATAGTTCCAGTTTTTCATGAAAAAAATATTGGCCCTTTAGAAAATCTTAAGGCGGTATATAGAAAAGCGAAAGGTAAATACATTTATCATCTCGATGGGGATGACTTGGCTCTTCCGAATAAATTGCAACGGCAATTTGATGTCATGGAATCCAATTCAGATTGTGTCATCTGTACTCATGATATGCGATATATTGATGCTGAAGGAAATAAGGTGCGAGAATGGACCCATCAAAAGGGTAAATTCGATTTAGATTATTTATATCTAAATTTACCTTTTTTTGCACATTCATCAAAAATGTTCCGAAATGATTTTATGTTTGATCATTTTGATGAATTACACCCTCAAGCATTAGATATTGAAATACATATTGAGCAGGCTAAAAAAGGATTAATTTATCATTTAGATGAAGAGTTGGGGGCATACCGTGTAGATGTTGGAATTAGTACTATTGGGAAAAAGATTAACCCGATTTTACCTATGGGTATAATGAGAGTATATGATAAGAAATTGGTGGAAGAAAATGATTTATATAAACTTGAACAATTAAGAAAAACTTATTCTAAGTATACACTGCAATATGCTCGCCAATTTCATCAAACTGGCAGTGACTATGACTTATATTGTGAGTTGGTTAAAAAATCTCTATCTATAAGATATTACACTATCAGACAATTAAAATATTTTATACTAACCCTTTTGCCAAAGTCAGTATACTTGATGAAAAGCAAATAAAGTTTTTAATCACATAATTGAAGAATTCTTTTCTGCATATTGTCCATACACACTTTATCTATACATTCTTGGTTATATTTATAAGGATTTTGCACACATTTTTCTAATGCAAAACTAAGAGCTTTAATATTTTGTTTAGGAACTAATCCAAATTTTGCAGTATCAATAGTAAATAAATCTGCAATACCAGCTGAAGAGTTATAACTGATGATGGGAACGCCAAGGGCAATTGCTTCGGCTAATGTTACAGGGCTACCTTCGTACAGAGAACACATAACAAGGCATTTGCTCTGTAGCATGAGTTGATGAGGGTTATCAATCCAACCTAAGAAATCAATTCTGTCAGAAATGTTAAGTTCTTTTGTAAGAGTTTCAAGTTTTTCTCTCTCTGTTCCATCTCCCACAATTGCCATTTTACCAGTGAGATTACTAATAGAAAATGCTTTAATTGCATGATCTACTTGTTTAATTGGAACCAAACGTCCTACAAAAATCACATCCCATTTTTTTTCAGTATATGGAGATTGAGCAATAAGGTCATCTGATACTTGTACCCCATTTGCAATGGTGACTGTTGATTTTGGTTGAGCATAGGTTTGAGCTTTAGATTCTAGGTCACGGTTTACTGTAATCAGATTTCTATTTTTAAATAATTTAGCAAATTTGCGTTTATTCTTAAAAAAACGAATATGTTCTTTAATTTGCTTTAATGGATTATTGAACTTTCTAAATTCTAAAAGATCTCCATGAATCCAATGCCAAACATTTTTTTTCTGGGTTAAGTAATTACCTAAATAATAACCATTATGAAAACCTAGGATAATAAGATCAAAATTTTTTTCATTAATTAGTAAAGAAATGGTTTCTTGCTCTTTTTTTGAAAGTTCTTTAAATTTCCAGAGTTTTCCAAATGCAAATTTTGGATTGATATTTAAATCAATATATTCAATAGATGAATCAACGGCTAAGGTATTTTTACTTGAATTCAAAACAGCAAGAGTTACTAAATTATCATTTTTTGCTAATGTGTAAGCCAGATCAAGTGTTATCTTTTCGGCTCCACCTTTTCCTAGATCATCTACAATAAATAAAATTTTTTTCATTTCATGCTTTCTATATTTATTAACCCTATTCTAGATTAATCTTTAACTCTCTATAAATTAACCGATAAAAATCATGGGTACACCTAAAATGCTATTTTAGTAAAAATAGACTGTTTCGCTATTAGTGTTTAAACCAATCATTGGTAAGTATATAGCGTATAAATAGCGTTAGTTCAACTAAAAAACACTATCAGCATGATTCTATGGTTACAGGTGGTGAAGATAGCATCGCTATTTATCTAGTGCCTGAGATGTATAAAGATTTTTATTCCCTTCAACATTTCTAAACCGCTTATAAGACCAGACATATTGCTCAGGTGCAACATTAATCATATTTTCAAGGTTTTGATTTAGGCTATCAACTGAAGTTTGTAAATCTTTCGATAAAATCTGATCGGATAGTGGTGAGCAATACACATTAAAACCTGATGTTTCATCACGAATACAACTGAGGCCCACTATATTGCATTGGGTCTTACTGGCCAGTTTTGACACCAGCGTAGTAGATAAGGTTTTTTGCCCAAAAAATTCTGAATAAATACCTCCCGATGCTTTCGGAAGATGATCTGGTAAAATGACCGTTAATCCTCCTTGCTTCAGATATTTAAAGATGGCACGCACGCCATTTTCATCGGTGGGGACAAGTGTGGCATTCAATCGCTGGCGCGCTTCTAGCATAAAGCGATCCACCGCTTTATGCTTATTGGGCTTGTACATGATCATCGGGGCGGCATGTAAATTCAGCCATGCATTTAAAAATTCCCAACAGCCCAAATGTGCAACCACAACTATAACGCCTTTTTTATTGGCTAAGGCTTCTGTAAGATGCTGTTCTCCGTAAATATTTTTGATCTGATTTAAGCTGTATTCAGGTGGCATACCCCAACATTTGATTGATTCTATATACGTCATGCATTGACTTTTTAAGCTTTTCTTGAGGAGAGCCTGGTAGGCTGTTTCATCCAGTTCTGGATAAGCCAGCTTTAAATTGATGCCAGTAATTCGTTTGAGTGAGGAATTGAAGGAGTACAGCAGAATTGCAATGCAGGATGCCAGAAGCTGTAAAAAAGACAACGGAAATCGGGAAATAACTTTGAGGAAAAAATACATAATGGCATAACTCTTTGAAAACTACACTGGTTATAAGAAGAAAATTTTGCAAAGAGTTTTATTACAGCAATGCTGCTGCTGCCCCATGTCTAAATCACAGATCAGGAGTTAAATATTTTCAGCACAAAATAAAACAAGATAAAACCACTGAGGAATGTCACCAGGCAGTGGCTAAAGAAGGGAGTTATTCGGCTTTATCGGCATTGCCTTTTAAAACCATATAAATCAAGCCGACAAAAATAAGTAAGGCCCCACCTAGACTACTTACACAAAAATAAAGAATACGTTGATTAGTATCCATGTTAAATAAGTCATTGGCCAAGATATAACGCATAAATAGCCACTGTACAATAGAAAACACAATGAGCATAATGCCACGATTACGAACAGCGGGACGCATAGCCATAGCTTGTTTAACTCAATAATAAAAAAACAGCATTATTATGCCACTACCCGGAATCAATCTCAATTCAATAAAAAACCCTGCATCAAGCAGGGTTTTTGATCACTGAATCAGGCAAGAATTAAGCTTCTTGTTGAGCTTCAGCTTTTGGTTTTTCACGTAAGCGAATACCCAAATCACGTAATTGATTACCTTCAACTGGTGCTGGTGCTTGAGTCAACGGACATTCAGCAGTTTTGGTTTTCGGGAATGCAATCACGTCACGGATTGAAGATGAACCTGTCATCAACATGACAAGACGGTCCAGACCGAATGCCAAACCACCGTGAGGAGGTGCACCGAATTTAAGTGCATTCAGCAAGAAGCTGAATTTTTCTTCTGCTTCTTCTTCTGAAATACCCAGCGCTTCAAAGATCGCTTTTTGCATCTCGAGCGTATAGATACGAAGTGAACCACCACCGATTTCAGTACCGTTCAATACCATATCGTAAGCCACAGACAATGCTTGGCCTGGATTGTTCTTCACTTCTTCAACACTTGATTTTGGCAGTGTGAATGGGTGGTGAACAGAAGTCCATTTGCCATCGTCAGTTTCTTCGAACATCGGGAAGTCAACCACCCAAAGCGGAGCCCACTCACAAGTCGCCATGTTCATGTCATGACCGATCTTGATACGTAAAGCGCCCATTGCATCGTTTACAACTTTAGCTTTATCTGCACCGAAGAATACGATGTCACCATTTTCAGCGCCAACACGTTTCAACAAATCAAGTACGATTGGCTCGATGAATTTAACGATTGGAGATTGCAGACCTTCGATGCCTTTTTCAAGTTCGTTGACTTTAATGTAAGCCAAACCTTTCGCACCGTAGATACCCACGAATTTAGTGTATTCGTCGATCTGGCTACGTGGAAGAGAACCAGCACCCGGTACGCGAAGCGCAACGATACGGCCTTTAGGATCTTTGGCAGGACCTGCGAATACTTTGAACTCAACATCTTGCATCATGTCTGCAACGTCAACAAGTTTCAAAGGAATACGTAAGTCTGGTTTGTCAGATGCATAGTCACGCATTGCATCTGCATAAGTCATGCGCTGGAATTTGTCGAATTTCACGCCAAGAAGTTCATCGAACATCTTAACGGTTAAACGCTCCATCAAATCCATGATGTCATCGTCACTCATGAACGATGTTTCAACGTCGATTTGGGTGAATTCAGGCTGACGGTCAGCACGTAAGTCTTCATCACGGAAACATTTAGCGATTTGGTAGTAACGATCAATACCGCCCACCATCAACAACTGTTTGAATAGCTGTGGAGATTGTGGGAGTGCATAGAAGCTACCGTTAGAAACACGACTTGGTACTAAATAGTCACGAGCACCTTCTGGAGTAGCACGGGTCAAGATCGGAGTTTCAACGTCTAAGAAACCATTTTCTTCGAAGTAGTTACGAATCAGGTTTGTCAATTTAGAACGGAAACGTAGGCGATCTAACATTTCTGGACGACGGATATCCAGGAAACGATATTTCAAACGGATTTCTTCAGAAATGTTGGTATTTTCATCATTCAATGGGAATGGAGGCGTTTCAGAAGTAGCAAGAACTTCGATGTCTTTTGCTAAAACTTCGATTTGACCACTCACCATGTTGGCATTTTCTGTGCCTTCATAACGGCGACGTACACGACCTGTGATTTTTAATACGAATTCAGAACGTGCCTTGTCCGCAGTTGAGAATGCTTCTGGTGTATCTGGATCGATAACCACTTGAACAAGACCGTCACGGTCACGCATGTCAAGGAAGATAACACCACCGTGGTCACGGCGACGGTGTACCCAACCGCATAATGTTACGGTTTGGTCAATTTGGGCTTCAGTTAATGAGCCACAGTAATGAGTTCGCATCATAGCGTAAAAAATCCAACTATATGGGTTAAGGTCAGCGTATACGTAAACAGCGTACCGCTTTTTTCGAATGTTGAATTATGCCTCTTTGGGCATATAGTCACAAGAACTTGAGACAAAAACAGCAACAATTTAAAGTGAATAAGCGGAAAGTGGGCTATTTGATTAGCCCATACGCCGATTCTGGTCCAGAAATAAAAACAGTAAACAGCCCAGGCTGAATACCATCAAAAAGCCCTGACTGAATTCATTGATGGAACGGCCGGTAAAATAATACAGCTCAGATTGCCACACCTCATCAGGAATATAGTGCATATAGTCCCAGACCGAGAACAAGGCAGTGAGAATCGACAGTCCGAATAAGCCCCAAGCAAAAACTTTGATTTTGTGGCTAAGGGCCAGGGATTGCCGATGGCACCGATAGTAATGCAGGCTCATCCATAAAATAAATGGCAGGGCTGCGAAGGAGCTCCCAAGCTGTAAAATGCGGTGCAGGGGATAGCTTTGTCCTAAAATCTGAAACTGCTGACTGAGAAGGTCATGCAAGGCAAAGGTACGAAAATCCACATGGGTCAGACCATCCCAAATCAGATGGGTTGCTGTACCCAGCATCACGGCCAGACAGACTCCTGTAAAAAACTTAAATGCTGCAAAGAAGCTGGTGATATTCAGTTCATGCCGGATACCGAGAAAGCGGTAGATCACAGGCCGGTAAATCAGATACCAGATGGCACAAAAAGCCAGCCCGATCCACAAGTCTGGATGAATTAGGGAGGACCATAAATGAGTGCTATTGGAATGATCTTGGCTAAACAGACGATAAAGGTCTGGCACCATGCAGCCAATCGCCAGTGCGGCAACCGGAAGCCGGTTTCCAGTCAGGTAGGAAATGGGTGGGGCAAGGACAGCATGAGATAGGGTAAAGGGCATAAATAAAATAATGTTTTAATGCGATAAAAAGTATTTAACCTGAGTTCGATATAAAAAAGAGTAGAAAAAAAGCCCTGAATTTATAACATATTGGTTCTCAATACAAAATGTTATAAAACAAGGCTTCTCGATGGATCATATTACCGAATTATTTTGTATTTTGGACGATTTCTGCAAAACATTTAATGAATCTTTAGAAAAAGCTTTAATTTCTGATCAAAAATCCAAGCTGAAAAAGTCAGCCTTGAGCTTGTCTGAAGCAATGACCATTGTCATTTTATTTCATCAATCCGGTTTTAGATTCTTCAAATATTTTTATTGCCAAATGATCGTTCCATTCTGGAAATCTGCTTTTCCTAAACTGCTTAGCTACAACCGATTTATTGAAATCATGCCCCGTTGTTTGCAAGCTCTGAGTAGTTTCTTCCACCAGGTGAAAGGAAAAGATACGGGAATCAGTATCATTGACTCCACTAAATTGGTAGTTTGCCATAATCTTCGGATTAAAAGGCATCGTGTATTTAAAGGCTTGGCCGGCCGTGGAAAAAGTAGTACGGGTTGGTTTTATGGTTTTAAATTACATATCGTTATCAATAATTTAGGTGAAATTATTAATCTCAAACTGACATCGGGAAATGTTCATGATGTTGCTATATTAGAATCTTTAACTCAAGAATTAAAAGGAATCCTACTCGGAGACAAAGGCTATTTGAGCAAAGCAAAAGCCGAAACTTTAGCAGCAAGAGGACTGAAAATATTGACCCCATCACGTCGGAATATGAAAAATAAACCCATCCAAACTGAAGAAGAAAAACAATTACTTTGCAGAAGAGGATTGATCGAAACCGTGAATGATCAATTAAAAAATTTACATCAACTTGAACATTCACGTCATCGTTCGGTAAATAACTTCATGGTGAATATCATGGCTGCTGTAGTGGCTTATTGTTTGAATCCCAATAAGCCAACTTTCCAAAATATGCTAAAAGGCTAAGCAGATTTCGTCGAACTCAGGTTATTTAAAAACATTCTAATAAAACATGTAGCTGTTTATCGTAAAGGATTGCAAAAAAAATGCAATGTTATATTATAACGTTATTTAGAAATTGCAGCCTTGAGTCCGTTCCATGCTTGTTCATAAGAATTTAATCACACTCTCTATTTTTGCCGTCATTGCACCTGCTGTTTTTGCTGATGAGGATACTCAGACTCAACAACTTGCCACCCTCAAATTGCAGGCACACCCCCTGGTACAGTCGGCTGCAGATTTTGCAGTGGCTGATCAGGTCATTGATCATAAAAAGCTTGCCGAAGGCAGTACGACTATTGGTGATGCTTTGACAGGTGAGCTTGGGGTATCTTCCAATCAGTATGGTTCAGGTTCCAGCCGTCCGGTGATCCGCGGGCAAGATGGTGCGCGTGTTAAAGTCCTGCAACATGCTTCTGAAACTGCGGATGTTTCAACCTTGTCCCCTGACCACGCGGTGACGGTTGATCCGATTCTGGCAAAACAGGTTGAGATTATTCGGGGACCATCGACTTTACTGTATAGCGCAGGAACAGTGGGTGGACTGGTCAATGTCACAGATAATAAAATTCCAACGCAAATGCCTGACAAGGGTTATGAAGGTCAGCTGGGCTTACGTTACAACACGGGTAGTGATGAAAAACTCGCTAGTGCGGGTGTCACGGTTGCTTTAGCCGATCAGGTTGCGTTACGGGTTGAAGGTTCAAAACGTAAAGCCAATGACTATATTGCACCGGATTATTTTCATGATCATGAAGGCGAATTAGAAAAAGAACGCCGTGTCGGGAATACCTTTGCTGAAGGTGAAACGGTTAATGTTGGATTGTCCTGGATTCATGACCGAGGCTTTAGCGGCATTTCATACAGTAACCGTCAGGACCAGTATGGCTTGCCGGGGCATAGTCATGAATATGAAGATTGTCAGGTGTCCGGTAATGCCTTAATTGGCTGTGGCCAGCAACCCGGGCATACGCATGAAGAGCATGCAGCGGGACCATGGGTCGATTTGAAAACCGAACGTTATGATTTCCGTACCGAACTCAATGATCCTTTTGCCGGGTTTCAAAAGCTTCGTGCCCATGCCAGCTATACCGATTACAAGCATGATGAAATTGAAGAGAATGCTGCGCAAACCACCTTTAAAAGCAAAGGCTATGATGCACGTTTAGAATTGGTCCACAATCCGATTGCAAACTGGGAAGGGATGATCGGTGCTCAATATAATCAGCAAAAGCTGGATATTAGCGGTGAAGAAGCTTTGCTGGATCCGACCAAAACCCGAAAGTGGAGTCTGTTTGCCTTAGAACATAAACAGTTTGATGATGTACATGTGGAACTCGGTGCACGTTTGGATCAGCAAAAACTTGACATCGATTCTGATAAAAAAGACTTTGATGATTATGGTTTTTCCTACTCAGGCGCGCTGAACTGGGAATTTGTACCTAACTATAAATTATCGCTGGTAGGTTCTCATCAAGAACGTCTGCCTTTGGCGCAAGAGCTGTATGCCAATGGTAAACATTTCGCGACCAACACTTATGAACGCGGCAATGAAAATCTGGCTGCAGAAAAATCCAATAATCTGGAGCTTGGTCTGCATTATGAAAACGGTCCGCTGGATTATCATGTGCATGTCTATCACAACTGGTTTGATCACTATATTTATGCCCAAACCCTGGGTAATTTTAAAGATTTCCGCCTGGTTGAATATACCCAAGACAAAGCCAAGTTCTATGGAGCTGAAGCAGCGGCCTCTTATGCCCTAAACGATACCTACAAAGTGGGTGTGTTTGGTGATTATGTGCGTGGCAAAATCGAGAGTGAAAATGCACCTCGCGTTCCGGCAGGTCGTTTAGGTACCAAAGTGGATGCAAGCTTTGACGATCACTGGTCGGGTCTGGCTGAGTATTACCATGTGTTTAATCAGGACAAAATTGCCAGCTATGAGGATGAAACTCAGGGCTATAACATGGTTAATCTGGGCTTGAGTTATGCCAATACTCTTGCTGATAAAAATACTTATCGTGTCTACTTTAAAGCCAATAACCTGCTGGATGATCAAGTTTATTCACATGCTTCATTCCTGTCGAATATTCCGCAAGTGGGACGTAACTTTACTGTTGGTCTGGAATTCGGTTTCTAGGCAAAAGTCATCCTGAAATCTGCTGATTCAAGCAGGTGAAACAGAAATCCTCTTGATAAATCAAGCCATAAAACCTAGTCTGATGATATTGGACTAGGTTTTTTGTTATGCGTATTTTTCAACGAATTCATCAGAAATTGAATTGGTCAGGCCGTCGTTATGCCGGCGTGATCATCGGTTTGCTGGCATTGGGATATCTCTCATCGGCCATTTATCATACATATAAACCCTTGCCTGAAGGCCTGAATTTTACCGGTAAGTTACGTCATGCCGAGGTGAAGTTTATTGCAGATCAAACCTATCTGGATGCAAGTGGAAAACAGCAGCAAGACCATCATATTTTTAATGAAATGTTAAAATTGATTGATGAAGCACAAACCACCATTGTACTGGATATGTTCTTGTTCAATAGTGAAGTCGGCGAGTCAACGCTATCTCATCAGGCATTGGCGCAACAACTCACGGATGCCTTGATTTTAAAACGCGGTGTGCAGCCCAATATTGAAATTAAGGTGATTACCGACCCGATTAATTCAGTCTATGGTGGTCTTGCGCCCGAGCATTATCGTCAGTTACGTAGTGCAGGCATTGACGTGATTGAAACGGATTTAAGACCGCTGCGTGCATCCAATCCAGTATGGTCTGGCTTCTGGTATCTCTGTTGTCAGGATGCAGGCAATAATCCTGAAAGAGGCTGGCTTGCCAATCCGTTTGGTCAGGAAAAAATTACCCTGCGCAGTTATTTTAATCTGTTTAATTTTAAGGCCAATCACCGTAAAACTCTGGTGGTGGATACGGCTCAGGGCTGGAAAGCTTTGGTGACTTCAGCCAATCCGCATGATGGCAGTTCACGTCATTCTAATGTGGCTTTGCTGGTAACGGGCAATACAGCCATTGATGTATTGAAGACCGAACAGGCTGTAGGCCGGATGTCCAAAGCTGACATTCCAATGGTCATTATTGGCGAGTTTGAAGGGGATCGGTCTTTACCTCAAGTTCAGGTGCTGACTGAAAAAGCGATTTACGATGCAACACTCAAACTGATTGAAACTGCCAAGCCTAAAGAGCAGATTGATTTGGCCATGTTCTATTTGTCTGAACGGCATATTGTCAAAGCCCTGATTGCTGCACATGAGCGTGGGGTAAAAGTTCGTGTCTTGCTCGATCCGAATAAAGATGCGTTTGGGCGTAAAAAAAATGGAATTCCTAACCGGCAGGTGGCTTCTGAATTAAATGCTGCCGGTGTGCCGGTACGCTGGTGTAATACCCAAGGTGAGCAATGTCATAGCAAGATGATCATTAAATCAAATGCACAGCAGTCTGACCTGATTTTGGGGTCTGCAAATTTCACTGCACGGAACATCAAAAACTATAATCTGGAAACCAATTTGCGGGTAGTCGGTTCATCACAAGCCTCTGTATTTATTGATGCTCAAGCTTATTTTGATAGTGTTTGGTCAAATTTGGATGGCAAAAACATGAGTGTGGATTACAGTCAATATGCAGATGAATCGACATTGAAATATGGAATTTACCGTTTTATGGAATGGAGCGGATTGTCTACGTTTTAAGTCCCTCATCCCAACCTTCTCCCAGAGGGAGAAGGAGTTCCCTCTCCTTTCAGGAGATGAGTAGCACTGCTACGCAAGGGAGAGGTAAAATAATAAAACTTTACTTTTCAGGATTAGGCGGAACCATCTGATCCAGATCTTTGTCAGAGAGTTTATCCAGCTCTTTTAAATCCGTTTTAATTTTCCACTGGCTTTCATCTTCAACCGGCTGCGGTAAACGTGCTTCTAACCAGTCACAGACCACATCAGGTGAAAAATCGGGATGATTGCACTGAATGACCCAAGCCAAAAACTCTTTGGCTTCACCATTCATATAAGGTGGCGGAGAAACCGGCAAAAACTGTGTCGGTAAACGTTCATTCTTGGAAATGTAATTTAATACATGACCCAGTTCCTGTACGGTTTGCCATGCCAGAGGATGTTCCACATTGATTTGAAATTTAAACCACCAGGCATGTTGACCATCTGAACCATAGGCATTAATTAAAGATTCTTGAATACTTGGAACCTTGCAAAAGAATTGATGTAGGCGGTCAAAACTTAAATCAGACACTCTGTTTGATCCCATAATAAAAAACTGCATTTTAGCATATTCATCATTTGAGCCGGGATGTGTCTCAAGAGAAAACTCGAGAAATATTTCATTTACAAAACTTTGCATTTGCTGTTTTTTTATTCATTTTTTATCCTAAACTAGGAATTACAATAAGCTTTATAATGTATGGTAGGTGGCTCTTATGAAATTAACAGCTCTTTGTGCTTTGATTGGCATGATGCTTTTGGGGGCTTCTGCAACAACGCAAGCAGAAAATCGCTGGTCAAATTATCGTGGGGTAGATACTACTCGCTACCAGCCTCGTCCTTATTATCCGCAAAATAGTTATCCTCAAAATCACTATCCACATCAGCAGCAACATTATCCACAGCACTACCCGAATTATCCGCAGCGTCTACCGCATCATCAGAATTATCCGACCATTCAGAATGGCATCAGCATTCAATATCAGGCACCCACGACCATTACACAAAATTCTCAAAGCTATAGCTGGGTGAATGGTGATCCGAAAACCGCCCGAATTGAAAGTTCAAACACGACCTTTATCTCCGACTGGCAACGTTTGGGTTTGCCTGCACCACCGACTGGCAGCCATTGGATATTTGAAAATGGTCGTTATGTGTTGGTGCCGAATCGTTAAAGATTCATTTTTAATGATTCAATCTCCCCTCTTGCGCCATATATGGCTCATCTTTAAAAAGAGGGGCTTTTAACATATTAAGCTAATTCATCATCTTGCGGTTGTGGAGTTTTATCTGCAGGGAGTGGCTTTTCTGAATGTTTATCACGAATCACAGACGGGTAGGTCCAGGAAGAGAAACGCACCACCAAAATCGAAAATGCCAAGATCAGGATTGAACCGGTAATAATCACCAGATCCATATCGGCTTTATGGTCATGCTGGATATCTGAAATAAGTAAACGAGTCAGAGCCGTAATGGCAATATAAATTAAAAAACGTACCGGCATGTGATTGGTTTTGAAGTAAATACCCACCATGGCGCCCAGTTCAAGATAAATAAACAGCAGCAGAATATCATCGATGGTCGCAAACTGTTTAATGGTTAAAATTTCAAATACCGTATGTCCGGCAGACCAGATCACCATACAGCCAATAATAAACAGGGCAATATAGTGAAAACTTTCTACGGCAATATTTCCGAAACGGTCAAGGAGGGTCTCAATCCTTTCAACTTTGTTATCAGGTTTTGGCATCTTTTCCTCCTGTCTCTTGAATGATTGTTTGTATGAAATTGATTATTAAATAGTATGCAAGTTTCATGCACATTAAAGAATAAAAAATGAAAGAGGATAAAAAATTAAGTGATTGTATTTTTTTTATACGAAATTCATGTAATGTATGAAGGGTTATTTCATTGATCAGGGAAAAGAAAATGTTAGCAACAATTCAAACAAAAATTGCTTTGTACACGACAAAAAAAGATAACTCATTGAAATAATGGCATAATACTTGTTTTCTGACGACGAATATGATGACACATTTCAATGAGTTACATCTCATCTTAAACAAATATCTAAAGTGGAACAAGTCACATGCAAAATGTTTTACACTGATTATGCTTGCATTAATTGTAAAACAGACATGTAATCTTTCTTCTGCATCTAAAGCCTTACCCATCAAGTGCTTACCACAATCATTTTATCGACGTATACAACGCTTCTTTGCAGATCAGCATTTCGATTATCGTCAAATTTCTCAGTTAATTTTCAATATATTTTCATTCGATAAAGTCCAATTAACTTTGGATAGAACTCATTGGAAATGGGGAAAACGAGATATTAATATCTTGATGTTAGCCATCGTCTATCGTGGAATAGCGATACCTATTGTTTGGACATTGCTCAATAAACGTGGAAATTCAGATACAAAAGAGCGTATTGCTTTGATTCAACGCTTTATCTCCATTTTTGGTAAAGATCGTATTGTGAATGTGTTTGCAGACAGAGAATTTATCGGTGAGAAATGGTTTACATGGTTAATTGAAAATGACATTAACTTCTGTATACGTGTTAAAAAAACTTTATTGTGACCAATCACTTAGCCAAGAATCATAAAATTAGTGATTTATTTCGTCATCTTCAAGTTGGTCAAACTGAATGTCGTAAACGACGTATTTGGGTTGGTCGAGTGAAACTGTATATTAGTGCGCTACGATTAGAAGATGGAGAGCTTTTACTTGTTGTTTCTCCTATGTTTAATGCTTCTGCTATTCGTGATTATGCATTACGCTGGGAAATCGAAACGTTATTTAGTTGTCTCAAAGGACGTGGATTCAATCTTGAAAATACTCGTTTAACAGACCCTAGACGAGTCAAGAAATTGATAGCAGTGCTAGCTATCGGTTTCTGTTGGTGCTATTTAACAGGTGAATGGCAACATGATCGGAAAAAAGCGATAAAAATAAAGAAGCATGGACGACTTTCAGTAAGTTTATTTCGCTACGGTTTGGACTATGTTCAAATGGCTATTCTACGTTTGATTGGTTTTGGAAAAAAAGAAGAATTTAAGAAAGTGCTAGCAATTTTAAGAAAGAAAAAGCCTGATAGGACAAGGATCCTATGAAATTTGTCGTGTACAGAGCAAAAATTGATAATTTACAAAATGGAAAAAAACTTATTTTGGGTTCAGGGATTAAAATGGATGAAATGCACAAGCTGGTTACGTTATGCGAACATCTACAAGCCGAGGGCGTAATTAAAATTGTGAAAATTAATCAAGAGGCACAGAGTAATAAAAAAGTTTCAGATTCCATTATTGTTGAAAAAATCTAATTGATATCTTGAGTCATAAAAAACGCCTGCATTTGCAGGCGTTTTTTATTGCTTATCTTTGTGCAGGATTAAGCCTGGTTAGTAAAGTAGTCTTCAGAGAAGTTCATCACCACTTCAGCACCGGCTTTTACTTTAGTAATGCGCATTGCAAGTTCAGGCAGAATACGTTGTACAAAATAAAGCGCCAGCGACAATTTATTTTGATAGAACTCGCCGTCTTTGGCTTTTGCTGCATTGGCAATTTTTGCAAACATGTAAGAGAAGCTAAGCAGACCCACCGCATGCAGATAATCCACAGCTGCTGCATTCGAGAAGTCGATATTTTCTTTGCTAGCTTGCAGAATATATTGCGTTACCGATTCAACTTCTGCTGCTGCATCTAAAGTGGCATCTTTAATGAAGTTCAGATCCGCATCCAGGCCATTGGCAAAATCACGAATTTCCTGGATGTATTCTGCAATGAATGCACCGCCACATTTAATGGTCTTACGGCCAATCAAATCCTGGGACTGAACACCGTTGGTCCCTTCGTAAATCTGCGAGATACGCAAGTCACGGATACATTGTTCCATACCCCATTCACGAATGAAGCCATGACCACCGAAAACCATTTGTGCATCTAAAGTTGCGTTAAATGCAGTATCGGTCAGGTAAGCTTTTGCGATTGGGGTTAATAGCGCAACACGGTCATTGGCTTTTTTTACCGCTTCGGCATCGGTCGAGAACTTGGTAATGTCGAGCTGTTGACCGACATACACCGCAAAGGCACGAGAGGCTTCGTTGTTAGCACGCGCATTCAGTAACATACGACGCACGTCGCCATGAACCAAAATGCTGTCAGCAGGTTTGTTTGGAGATTTCACGCCAGACGCACTACGACCTTGAAGACGGTCAGTCGCATACTGCGCAGCATTCTGGTAAGCAAACTCAGAAGCCCCCAGACCTTGAATACCCATAGACAGACGTTCGTAGTTCATCATCACGAACATGGCAGCCAGGCCTTCATTTTCTTTACCGACCAGATAACCTTTGGCGCCGTCAAAGTTCATCACGCAAGTCGCAGAGGCTTTAATGCCCATCTTGTGTTCGATTGAACCTGGACCTGCATGGTTACGCTCACCCAAAGAACCATCTTCATTCACCAGGAATTTCGGTACGATGAAGAGTGAAATACCACGTGAACCGGCCGGTGCATCTGGCGTTTTCGCAAGAACCAGGTGAATGATGTTTTCAGCCAGGTCATGGTCACCACCGGTAATGAAAATTTTAGTACCGGTAATGTTATAAGTACCGTCTTCATTACGTTCTGCCTTGGTTTTAATAATGCCCAAGTCTGTACCGGCATGTGGCTCGGTCAAACACATGGTCCCTGACCATTCGCCAGAGTAGATTTTAGGTAGATAAGTTTCTTTTTGCTCTTGGGAAGCATAGCTGTTTAATGCCATACCTGCACCGACAGACAGAAGCGGGTAGAGCATGAAAGACGGATTGGTTGCAAACAGCATTTCATCAGAAAGTACGGTCAGCATTTTTGGCATTTCCTGACCGCCCCATTCAGCGTCAGCACCCAGGCCAATCCAGCCGCCTTCTGCATATTGTTTGAAGGCTTCTTTAAAGCCAGCAGGTGTAGTCACATTACCGTTGCTATATGTTGCACCTTCTTCATCACCAGTACGGTTCAAAGGCAAAGTCACATTTTGCGCAAACTTGGCCATTTCTTCAAGAATGGCTTCTGCTGTTGCTGCATCAACATGAGCAAGATTTTCATTGGCTTGCCAGAATTGTTCTGCATTGAAAACATCATTCAAAATGAATTTCATATCTGCAAGAGGTGCATTATAGATTGGCATAGTGAGTCACCTGTTTATTGTTTGATTCAGTTCGGTTTGATCAGTCTAATAGATGAAAATTCATGTGGTTAGACGACTAAAGGTTAATTTTTTTGTTTATCTGATAAAGAAAAAGGACTGCCAAAAACATGACTGTCCTTTTTCTCACCTCAGTTTAAAAATCCTGCACTTAGAATGCGAAGTGTTCAGCATCTAAAGCAAGTAATGGCTCAACGCCACCCGCAATCACCTCAACGTGTGAGCGAACGCGTGGAAGAATTTTCTTGAAGTAGAAACGGGCAGTGGTCACTTTTGCATTGTAGAAATCTACATCAGTGGTACCAGCAGCCAAGGTTTCTTGAGCAACAAGTGCCATACGGGCCCATAGGTAAGCAAGGGTTACATAGCCAGAGAAGTACAGGTAATCTACTGCAGCAGCACCCACTTCATCCGGGTTTTGCATGGCACGCATACCAATCTGCATGGTCAAATCACCCCACTCTTTATTCAGAGCAGCAAGCGGTTCAACAAATTCTTTCATTGCCGCATTGTCTTTGTTGGTCTCGCAGAATTTATGGATAACCTTGGTGAAGTCTTTCAACATTGCACCTTGAGTACCCAACACTTTACGGCCTAACAGATCCAGTGCCTGAATTTCAGTGGTACCTTCGTACAGGCAGGAGATACGTGTATCACGAACAATCTGTTCCATGCCGTGTTCAGAAATGAAACCGTGACCACCGAATACTTGAACGCCGTGTTTCGCAGATTCAGAACCCGTTTCAGTCAGGAATGCTTTTGCGATCGGAGTCAGCAGCGACAACATGTTGTCCGCAGCTTTACGTTCTTCTTCAGTTGCGCCTTGCTCTACAGTGTCTGCATAGAAAGACAATAAGTAAACCAATGCACGGCCAGCTTCAGCAAAAGATTTTTGCGTGAGCAGCATGTTGCGTACAGCAGGGTGCACAATAATTGGATCGGCTTCTTTTTCTGGCGCTTTAACACCTGAAAGTGAACGCATTGCCAAACGGTCTTTGGCATAAGCCAATGCACCTTGGAACGCGCCTTCAGAAGCTGAAAGACCTTGTACCGCAGTACCAATACGGGCAGTGTTCATGAATGTGAACATGCAGTTTAAGCCGCGGTTTTCAGGGCCAATCAGGAAGCCTTTTGCGTTATCAAAATTGAGTACACAGGTTGCGTTACCATGAATACCCATTTTGTGTTCAATTGAACCACAGCGAACGGTATTGCGTTCGCCAAGTGAACCATCAGCATTGAGGTTAAATTTCGGTACGATAAATAAAGAGATACCTTTAGTACCTTTTGGTGCACCCGGAAGACGCGCCAACACGATATGAATAATGTTCTCTGCCATGTCGTGTTCACCAGCAGAGATAAAGATTTTCTCGCCAGAAATTGCGTAGCTGCCATCTGCATTCGGTTCAGCTTTGGTACGGATAATTCCCAGATCTGAACCTGCGTGAGATTCTGTCAAGCACATGGTACCGGTCCACTCACCTGAAACCAGCTTAGGCAAGTAAGTATCTTTTTGTTCTTGCGAGCCGTGATGTTCCAGGGTACGGACAGCACCGTGTGAAAGACCAGGGTACATACCCCATGCCCAGTTTGCAGTACCCACCATTTCAGAGATCACGTTGCCTAAAGAAACAGGCAAGGCTTGACCACCGTATTGCTCTTCAGCAGATAATGACGGGAAACCCAATTCGATATATTTTTGATAGGCTTCTTTAAAGCCTGTAGGTGTAGTTACCACACCATCATTCCAGGTACAACCTTCGCGGTCACCGCTTTGGTTGATTGGAGACAATTCATTTTCACAGAAGTCAGCCGCAGCTTCTAAATATTGATCAACCAATTCACGGCTTACGGTGTCAGAAAATGCAGGCAAGCTTGCATAATGTTGTTCAGCATTTAACAATTCATGTAGAACAAATTGCATATCACGTAAGGGCGCTTTGTATTGTGGCATATCGGTTTCCTCAATACTGGTTTAACCAGCGTTAATAATTCTAAATAAACATTGGAACGTATCTTCAATGACACGTATTTGTATGGCTCAATCGTGCAACATCTTCCCCCTTGGTACAAGCGTTAGGGGCTTTTTCTTGGTGACTGTAAAGTCAAAGATTTATAATTTGAAATGGCTAAGTATCTTGAGTGTAAATGCTTTTATGGCTTTGTGAGTGGCATAAATAGTCAAATGGTTTAATTTTTGACAGGCAATAAAAAAGGCGCAGAGCTGCGCCTTTTTAACTTTGGGTAAATTTTATGATGCAGGTTTTGCTGTTGTGGAACCCATAGGGGCTTTAGGCTGAAAGTGGACTTCACATTTACCATTGAGGGTGTGTGTGCCCATTTTGACTTGAACAGCCTTACCATGAGGTTGACCTTGGCAAGCTTTTAACATGGCTTGCTGATGTGCCTGGTGCTGAGCGAGGCGCTGGTCAAATTGTCTGGTCAATTCTGCGCGTTTGGCATCAGTCAGCGGTTCATCATGTTGCATCCTGTACATGCCTTTCATTTCACCCTGCATGGTACGATGATCAGCTTGCATGTGCATTGCTCTCATTTCGCCACGCATGCGCTTCATCTCTGCACGATCGGGAGTGAAATGCGTCACGCAAGTCCCAGCAATGCTTTTTTCACCTGCCTTGATTTGTACCGCAGAACCAACGGCTTCACCGTCACAGGCTGTTTTCATGCTTTTCATCATTTGCTGGCGTTCGGCACGGGCCTGTTGCCACTGCTCACGCTGTTGGGGTGTCATGTTACGCTCATGCTTTGGATGATGATCTCGCATCATGCGCGGGTGGTCACCATCTTTGTCCTGAACTGTGCTGGTCGATTGGCAGGCTGTCAAAACACCCATACTGAGTACGCTGGCACCGACTAAAGCCATTTTTGTCATGGAATTCATTGTTGTTATCTCCAATGAAAAAACGAAATTTGATATGTTAAAGATTAAACAATAATGATGAAGAAACAATGAAGAGTATTTTTTTAGAAGGTTCGTTACAATAATTCATCGAGAAAAAGATTGAGACTTAACTTTTGAAGATTCGCCGTGTTCCGATTGCCTTACGCCTGTTTCTGACCGTACTGTTCACCACCCTGGTGATTACGACGGTGAGTCTGGGGGTATTGCATTGGACCATGCAAAAGAACTTCGCCCGCTATGTCGCGGATGTGGAAATGCAGAAGCTGGATCATGTGATCAGTAATCTGGCTGGCGTCTATTCGGTTTATCATGACTGGGGCAATGCCATTCAGGCACAAATCCTGCAAATAGAAGGCACTGCTGCACCGGATGACTATGACCGTCTGTCTCGCTGGTGGTTACGCCGTCAATATGATATTGCCTTGCAACAGCGTTATTTTCAGGACAATACCTTGCTGAGTGTGTCTCCGAGTTTAAATAAAACCGGGCCGAGCAAACCGATTTTAGACGCAGAAGAGTTGCGCCTAATCGAGTTGAATTTACCTTCCGAGTATCAGCCTTTTGAAGGGCTTAAATTTCCACTCAGTGCCAATCAGAATATCTTCCGCTCTGACCGGAAAGCTGAAGATAAGCCTGCCGATGCAACACCCACTCAAACTAAGAAAAAGCAGTTTATCTCTTTGCCAGACCGTTTGGGCTTAAGTTCCCGCTTGTCGCTGTATGATGCCAAAAAACAGTTTGTCGTCGGTGAGCCATCCGATATTCCAGTGTCATACCGTCCGATTATGGTGAATAACAAGGTAGTCGGTTATTTAGGCTTGAAGCCGGTGCTGGATCAGGATGATGCTTCTAGCATTAACTTCTTTAGTAACCAGAAACGTTATTTATTATTGGTATATGGTTTAACTTTCCTGACCAGCTTGGTCGCGGCTTTATTGTTGGCCACTTATTTTAAAACGCCCATTCAGCGTTTGCTGCAAGGGACCCGCGAACTGACCAAAGGCAATTTCCAGCATCAGGTCACAGTCAACCGCAATGATGAGCTGGGTGATTTATCGACAGAGTTGAACCATCTTGCGGTTATTCTGAATCAGCATGAAACCTCACGCCGTCAGTGGGTGGCAGATACTTCACATGAATTAAAAACACCATTGGCGGTACTGCAAGCGCAAATTGAGGCGATGCAGGACGGTATTCGCAAACCGACACCGGAACATTTTGAATCAATGCTGCGCCAGGTCACCAGCCTGAAAAAACTCACTCAAGATCTGGCCGACCTGGCTCAGGCTGAAGCACAACAGTTGAAATGCTACATGGCAGATGTCAATCCGTGGAATGTGGTGCTGCAGGAAGTTGAGAACTTTAAACCTAAGTTTGCCCAGGCTGATCTATCTATTTCGGTGCAGGGTGAGGGTGCGAATTTACAATTAGATATAGATCGTTTTAAACAAATTATGGTCAACTTGCTGGGTAACAGCATTCGTTATACTGAAGCAGGCGGCGAGGTTCGTGTGCATACCAAGCAATCAGCAACCCATTGGAGTGTGATTGTGGATGACAGTCCGCTTGGCTTGAGTGACGAACAGTTGGCACGTTTAGGCGAACGTTTCTATCGTGTGGATGATTCCCGTACCCGGAGTACTGGGGGAACAGGCTTGGGTCTGGCATTATCTGGTAAAATTGCGCAGGCAATGGGTGGACAGTTGAGTTTTGATCATTCTCCATTAGGCGGTTTGCGTTGCAAACTGACTTTTCTAAAACAGTTAAACAAATAAAGGAATAACATTCATGAAACATATCATGCTGGTAGAAGATGAAGTGGAACTTGCACAATTGGTGCGGGACTATCTGGAAGCTGCGGGTTTTGAAGTCAGTATGTTTCATGATGGGCAAGAAGCCTATGACAGCTTTCTGCAACGTAAACCCAGTTTAATGATTCTGGATCTGATGGTGCCACGTATGGATGGCCTAACCATTTGCCGTAAAGTGCGTGAACAGTCCGATTTGCCAATTATTATGGTGACTGCACGAACCGAAGAGATTGACCGTGTACTGGGCTTGAACATGGGTGCAGATGACTACATTTGTAAGCCTTTTAGCCCGAAAGAACTGGTTGCACGGGTACAAGCGGTGTTACGTCGCCTGGACCGTCATGCTGAACCTGAGCAGAACAGCCTGTTCCGTATGGATAAAGCCCAGCAACGCATCTGGTATCAACAAAAAACCTTGAACCTGACCCCGACTGAATTCCGTTTATTGGAGTTGTTCCTGGAACATGTCGGTCAAGTCTATTCACGTGCGCAATTACTCGACCATATTAATCCTGACAGTTTTGATGTGGCAGACCGAGTGATTGATAGTCATATTAAAAACCTGCGTCGTAAAATTTCTGATGCTGCCGAAACAGGTAACCGTCATGAGTGGATTCAGGCGGTGTATGGTGTGGGCTATCGTTTTGAATATCCTGAGGATTGAATTGATTTTTTAATTAAATCTAAACGAGGCGAGTCATGAGAATGGCTCGCTTTTCTTATATTGCTGACTTTAATAGGGCGATACGTTTTTGCGGTATTTTATTCAGTTTGCTGACCACCAAATCATAAGAATTTTGCACCAAATCCTGCACTAAAGATTCATCCAAGTTTTCATCCTCATAAACAGTTATCCAGTGCTGTTTATTCATATGCCATCCGGCATGAATATAAGGATAAATATCCCGTAGCATGGCACCATCATCCGGGATAACTTTTAAGTTAATCGCTGCTTGGCCTTCTAAATGAAAATTCAGCATAAAGACTTTATCCATGACTTTAAATACGTCACAGTCCGGGCCAAAAGGCTGGGTAATCGTTACTTCAGGTAGCTTTAAAGCAGTTTGGGAAGCAAGATTGTGTAAAGTCATAAGTTTGAATAATCCAAAACAAAATTGTGGATAATGTTTAAATTATCCACAGTTTTCTTGGTGGTTGTGAATAAATTAAGATGAACAGTTCACCATCACTTCTGACACATCACTTGGCAATGGCGCTAAATCTTCACGCTGTTCTAAATCAGGCTGTTTAATATAAGGTTGGCTTAGCAATTTAAACAGACGCTCGACTTCGGAAAAATCATCCCGTTCTGCCAGCTCAATCGCTTTTTGTGCCATGTGATTGCGTAAAATATATTGCGGATTGGCTTTGGCCATTTCGGCATCCAGTTCATCAGTATCCTGATTCGCCCGAATGTTTTCATATTGAGCCAGGAAACTTTCAAACTGGCGGCGGTCCAGGCAGTCATCTTTAATGCTTTCATATTGCTTATTCTGTAAACGAATAAAGCCTTCAGTGTAGTCCAGTTGTTCCGTCTGTAAAATTCGCAAGAACACCATGCCACAATCAAAACTGTCTTTGTGGAAACTTGGCAGTCCCATTTTTTGACACAGTCCAAGGGTGTAATGTTCAAGAAAAGTAGTTTCAAAATGTTCTAAGCATTTCGCTAAATTTTCTTTGAACTGTTCTTTTTCCGCAGGATCTTTTTTGAGTTGAATCAGGTTGTTCAGCCACATCCATAAGTTCCAGTGCCCAATACTCGGTTGCTGCTGGTAGGTGTAACGACCTTGGTAATCCGAGTGGTTATTCATCCAGTTCGGACGGAAACGCTCCATAAATCCATAAGGACCAAAGTCGAGGGTTGAACCGGTGATATTCAGGTTGTCGGTATTCATCACTCCATGGGCAAAACCCACCAGTTGCCACTTGGCAATCATCACCGCAGTACGTTGAATCACTTGGGTGGCAAAAGCCAAAATTGGCTGTTCAGCTTGCAGACATTCAGGATAGTGCCATTCCATGCATTTCTGTACGAATTCTTCTAGAAGGTCGGGCTGATATTGGTTGATCCATTCAAAATGTCCAAAGCGAATATGGCAGTCTGAGGTCCGCAGCATCATGGCACCGGGTTCCATTTTTTCCCGTTGTATGCCTTGGGTGGAAGAGGTGAAACCCACGGCATTACTCGATGCAATGCCTAAAGCATTGAGTGCATGACCCGCCAGATACTCCCGAATGACGGAACGCAATACCGCACGGCCATCGCCCATACGGGAGTAGGGGGTAGAGCCGGCGCCTTTTAAATGCAAGTCGATGGTTTGATTGTTCTTATCCAGAATTTGCCCGATCAGCAAGCCACGACCATCACCCAATTGTCCTGCCCATTGTCCGAACTGATGACCGGCATAGACCATGGCCAAGGGGGGGAATTCAGCAAAGGTTTTTTGTCCACTACAGATTTCCACCCATTGAGCTTTATCCTGTTCTGACCACTGTAATTTATCAGCCAGTGCTGCATTGAAATGACCAGCTTTTGCTCCCTTTAAGGGAACAGGCATTTGATGATGATAAAGCTTGGGATTGAGCGAAGGGTAACGCGGATTAATTTGCACGGGACAATCTAAAAAATGGGGGGAGATGTGATCACTATAGCAAATTTAAACCACAAAAATGAATAAAGCCCCATTGTTTTATATATAGTGACTTAAACTATGTATATAGTGTACTAAGGTAGAGTGATCTACCTTTTTATTTACTCTTTTAATCTATATTTTATAGTGTAATATATGTATATTGTGTATGAGATTTTAATGTGGCTACAGTTAAAGTAAAAGCATAGGACTTACGCACTATTATTTATAGATTCTCTGTGGTAGCAGATGATTTTTATCGAGAATAAAGTCATCAATGAAGTTTTTGATCATTGGTCTAAATAATTTCTTCTGCCAACGATATACATTTTCAAAGATCCGCTCAAACTGGTTCTTTTGTATCTCGACGTAGGCCATCAAGGCTGCAAAAATATGATTCAAAATCAGTTTAGATCGTCTTACTTGAAACTTTTCAATATGACAAACCTGTTTAATCACTCGGTGATATTGCTCTATTTTCCAATGACTTGAATGTAATTCATGAAAACCCTCAAAGGACAATAAATCATCTTGATCTTGATGCACAATATAAAACCTCTGCTGTTCTTTTAACTGAGTCTTAAATAATTGTACAAAGCCAAAATCTTTGAGCCAGACCACTTGACCCTGATGGAAATTTGGCAATAAACGCAGTTGAAACCATTGTCCTTTTTCTGGGGAAACCTTACGGTTACAGTCGATACCAAACATAAATCGAATACCATATTTTCTTATGGTTTTTAGATTTCCAGTCGATGAATACCAACTATCACCTGTAATAAATTGAATCTTTGCACCCCAACTGAGTACTTCACTTAACATATCCATAAAGTAATCATTCTTGGTTTTACTTTCAGATTTGTCATAAATTCGGAAATTAATTGGAATATTTTGACCATTTTGATCTGTCGCATACAAGGTAATGAGATTAATACCCTTGACGGATCGGTGGTGTTTGCCTGACCAAAAATAGCTAACTAAGTCCATATGCTGACTATACGGTTTATCTAAAACAGTATCATCAATACTGACTATAAGTTTATTATTATCAATATGTTGAATTGCTTCTTGATATAGGTCGTGAGGTGTGTAGTCTTCACGCTCTAGAAAGCGATTTACACTATCATGCGAGATGTTATAAGTCTCGGCAAGTTGTGTGCAGCTAATAGAGTTCGGTTCTGTCATGAGAAAGCCCATATAAATGGGTAGAGTACAAGTTGCTGTAGAAGCATGTTTAATTCGTCTGATCACAGATACTTTATAAAGCATTTTAATACTTTTTTGAATCTGTCAATGCGTAAGTCCTAAAGCAATAATTACTGAAGATAATACGGGAATTAAAAGTCAGCTCCCAATTTTACTGACAGAACAAGGTGACTTAAGATCACTTACGGACTATTTACTTAAACTAGAAGCAGATGGGGCAAGTTTGTCTCTCATGAATAGTCTTATAAAGGCAGTGTCTTTATTTCTAGATTACATGGAGGCAAATGAAGGGTTATTTAATGATCCTAAAGTTCTTTTCCAAACATTTACTAAACGTTTATATAACGGAACAACTGGTGAAGATGGCCTTGATCCATCGGGATTATATTGGATACCAAATTCGATAAACACTATAAATGGCTATATCTACAGACTTACTAATTTTACTGATTGGCTTTCTCATCGTATTGGGACAATACAAATAAATCCATTACGTGATGCCACTTCACATGAGCAAAGGCTAAATTACGCAGCATGGTTTCGTAAAAACCAATATGATTTTCTCGGTCATATAGAAGATAAAACCGTTAATAATACTGTTCGTAAAGCTCGAACTATTAAAGGACGAATACCTCTAACAAAAACAAATGACGATGCTATAGCTTTTCCTGAAAATTATTGGGAAACCTTTTATAAAAATGGTATAGGGGGAGCAAAAGATCCACGAGTTGCGTTACGAGATAAATTGATAGTGTTATTAATGCATGGTGGTGGTTTACGTGAAAGTGAAGCTTTGACTCTTTGGGTCACTGATGTGTTTGAAGACCCTTATGATCCTGATATTGCTAATGTAAGAATCTATAATGAGGTTGAAGGTAAAGCTCCCGAAGGTTGGCGTAGTCTGAAAGGTAGAACCACTAGAGAAGCATATCTAAAAGAAGAGTATGCTCGAATTCCTCGAAGTAGAATGACTACAACACAAAAGTTGGGATGGAAAAACCGTCTTACTGACCACAAAGATAACTATTTACAGGTTCAATGGTTTCCGTCGGATTATGGTAGAGTTTTCATGCTTCTTTGGAAAACCTATCAGAAATATCGTGCAAGCGTGGAATGCCATCATCCTTATGCATTCATTTCATACCATCATTCTTCTATAGGTAATCCCTACACAATAAATGCTTTCCATCAAAGTTATGCAACTGCTTTAAACCGTATTGGTTTAATTCCCAATAAATCAGAAGGTCTTGATCCACATGGCCATCGTCACAATTATGGTAGACGCTTAGAACGAGCAGGACTTAGTCCATTGATCATACGTAAATGTATGCATCATAAATCATTAGAATCACAACTTCCTTATACAGGGAAAAGCCAGCAAGAAGTATCCGATGCTCTTAATAAAGCAACTTTACTATTGGCAAATACAGAGTCTACAACACCAAAAATAGATTGGAAAACACTGGTTGAATATGGATTCGATGATATTGATCCACAAGGTTTATTTACTGGTAAGAATCCAAAATTGAGAGGTAAATGATGCCAAAAATACGCAAAAAGAATGATGGGCGCACAACAGATTTAACCTTTTCCTGGATGCTTACTACTTTAGGTGCGGAGTGGAAACAATGGCAAATATTAGCTTCTGAATGGATACTTGAGCAACACCATGGTAATAGTCATAAACTTCTTGCATTAGCTCGATTCTTTGAAACTTATCTTTTTAAACACGCCAAGTATGCAACTGATATACGGTTATTTTTTCAGGGTTATATGGGGCATCGTTGTTCTAGTGAAGAGTTCGAAAATATCTTAAAACAACACCTGAATTGCCCCTATGAATTGCAAAGAGGTATTAATATTCCTTTTGATTTCATTGAATTTGTAATCAAGCGTCACTTTATGCAAATGGATGACCACAATAACTCACTACCTATTGTTCAAAATCCATTTGAAAAGATTAAATTACAAGCTGCTAATCATGAGACAGTTCGTAGTCCTTTACCGTATCGATATATTCAAGATTTAAGACAAATCTTATGTCCACTTCCCAATAAAGCTCAATTGGAAGTGATGGAACAAAACCTTCAACAAGGCGAAACTTTATTACCAGCCTATCATTACTGTCATTTTAAACACTGGGTTTGGGCTCAAAATCCGACACAGAAACTTAAGCGAGGTGGTGACTGGTTTAATATCGAACCTGAACTAATAGACAAATCTGATCCTGATTGCGTTTGGCGTACTATCGAAGTTAAAACCAAGGGTAAAAAAAATACCATTTACCAACTTTGGTCGCCTGTAAAGTCAATGATTCTTTTCATCAAACTTCATTTACCACTTCGCACTTATCAGATACGTATGTTGGATAGCGGAGAAGCAGATACTTGGCGTTATGATCATGGTGGATGGAAGTTAAATGATAAGTATAATTTCGTACTTGGAAGTCAAAAGCGTCCATTTAGTAAAGGTGTATTTCGCCGCATCCTTGATACGATGACAGGGCAATATTCCACTGGTATGTATATCAATACCAATAAAACTGCAGATCAAAACAAGGATGAATTAGAGCGTGGATACATCATTCCTTGGCAAAATAAAGAAGTCTTATATTGGTTAGAAAAGCTACGTAATTGGCAGGAAAAATACAACCCAATTGATAAACCTACAGACTGTACCACCCTACTGAAAAAGCATATTGGGAAAAAGAAAACTGAAATGCAATTAAAAAGCATGGGAGAGATTTCTTTCTTATTCCGTGATGCATCTGCAAAAGGCGCGGATAAGCACAAACCAGTAACAGAATATCCATTAGCGGACCTTTGGTATCAACTCTTATTTGCGTTAGAGCAACAACTTGCTCAACGTGGTAATACACTTGACAATGGCGAACGCTTAAAACTTGTTGTTGATAATTTAAATGATAAAGATGAAAGGGGGGTCTCTACACTGTTTCCTTTACACAGTTTAAGAGTTTCCCTTATTACTGCATACACGATGGACACCCAATTGCCCCTACCTGTTATATCTAAGCTGTTAGCAGGACATTCTCGGCTACTCATGACCATCTATTATAATAAGATAACTCCATCGAAGATTGCAGAAAAAATGGAAGAGGCTCATAAGCAATTGGATAATAAATCCGAACAATCAGTCCGTAACTTTCTGAAAGATGCCTCAATGGAGCAAATTAAATGCAAGATGGCATATCACCAACAAGACAGTATTCAAGCAGTGCTTACTAATCGCAACCCAATTGGCTGGGAAGAACGTGCAACTGGTTTATGTTTAGTCGGTGGCAATACTATTAGAACAGATGAAGTTAGTACATTAGGTGGTTGTTGGAACGGTGGAGAGATATTAAAGGAATCACAAATATCTATTAATCGGGTTTATGGTAGTGTTCCTCATGGTCCTGAAAATTGTATACGCTGTCGTTGGTTTATCACTGAAGCTCGTTACCTACCTGCGCTTAATGCACAATTTAACCAACTGAGTTATAAAGCGCATCAAGCTGCAAACCTGTCGATTGAAATTGAAACAGAATTAGAATTACTCAAAGATGAACAATTCTTCTGCGAAGAACAAGGTAAACCGTTTATACGTTTTGATGAACTTCAAGTATTAACACGTCGATGGGAAAAGCAAAGAGTTGAAGCGGATGAATACACTCAAGATTGGATGGCTTGCTTTGATCTTATTAGTAAGATTATTCGTATCGAAGAAGAAAGAACCCAGGAAGACAATAGAGATAAATTAATTGCAGTAGGTACAGAGCATGACATTAACTATGCTCTTAAATTTATTGAAACTGAGTCGGAACTACTACATTTATCTTTATTGTGTGAAGATGCTGAGTTTTATCCAGATTTACAAGATGAATTACGTAAAACTTCTGTTATTCAGAAGCGTTCTATTCAACTTAGTAGAATCTTTATGAAAAAAGGATTTCAACCCATTTTTTTAGAAATGGATGAAAAAAAACAACTAATTTCTGCAAATGCCATGATGCGGCATATGGCAAAAATTACAGATCCTGATGATAAGCTCGAAGGTTATAGAAAAGTTGCAAATTATATTGAAGCTGAAAAATACTTAATAGACAATCGTCTACTAAATGAAGGAATAGAAGCTTTAGGAAATAAAGTTCTTAACTTTAAAAGTTTCATTCAGCCAGCCTTATTGGAGGAATAATGGAAATTAATATTGAAGTCATTCTTGAAGGCTTAAAAGAAGACAAATCACAAAGAACAAAGGATAATCTTGATCAGCTAAACAATATTCTTAAAGAATATACTGATTCAGGCCAAAGAGACTTTTCTATTACAAAGATTGGTCGAATATCTTTAGCGAAAGGAGGCTTAGCTTATGAAGCATTACGAGCAACTCGGAATAAACATTATCGAACACTAATTGAGGCATGGGCTCAAAAATTTAACACTAATACTAAAAAGCCTATTGTTCCGTATGCACGTTCTAAGAAAGTTCCTAAAGATAATCAATTATTAGAACGCATTCCTGATCCAGCATTGAGAGTTCTATTTGGGCAAATAATTGCAGAGAGAAATCGTTATCTTAAAGAAGTAAATTTACTTAAGCAGCATGCAAATATTACTATTGATAAGCGTCCCGTACGACAGTTTAATGATCCAATAGAGCCAAGTATCGAGGTATTACCTTCTTTATTGGGATTATTAAGTGAGTCGGAAAAAAGAGCATTATTTTATGCCATATCCGATGAATGTATGGAAAAAAATGATTGGGTAACGACTCAAGCTGGTCAAGTAAAGCATATCGAATACAATAGTGAAATTTTTCCGAGGGGGTTTGCGACAGGTTTACGTAAAATTCTCAAAGAATTAGATAATTAAATGGAAGTTTATTAAAAAACAGCCCCTGTACGTGAGCTGTTTTTTACAATTCTTTTAAGCTACATCTGAAACATTTACGTCATGTTCTTTATTAAGAGTCTTGTTCGCTAAATTTTTAAAGCGCAATAAGGCACTGATATATCGTTGCCCTGTTGCAGGTTTCCACTTTTTCCCTAGTTCGGCAGACATTTTTTCAACCAGTGTATTTATTTCCTCACCATGATGCACAATGAGCTTATCTAACAAGATAATCGTATCTGCTTCTAATACCTTAATAGCTAGTTGTTGTTCGATCGAAAATTCAGGATTATTTGTTTTTACTAACTCAATACGATTATTGCTAACCCTTCGACAAATACCTAATGCGACTAGATCAGAAATAACATTACGAGCCCCTGATTCTGTTTGATCAATAGTCGTTTGGGCTATGATTTTTTCAAGTAGAACGACTGCATTTTCAAATGTACTTGCTGCTAAAAACAAACTGGTTTTATTACGGCCTCCAGTAATTTCACCAAAATCAGGAGAATAACTATCAGCATCATATACTCTAACTTTATCGTGCAATAAGCTCATTAAGCCAGAAAATCTTAACCAAGATAAGATTTTCACTACATATTTCATCTGAGCTTTTTCTTCGTTTGAGGCATAAGCTGTATCAATAATAGATGACATATCCTCAATAGTTATAATTGGTTCATTATTATTTTTAGAGGCTGCTAGGGCTTCTTGATAAATGACATGTCCAAGCATTTGATTACGAACTTTAAGAGCAATTTCATCAATTTCACAATTAAGTTTATATTTATCATCTTTAGTTTTTACAACCAATGCAAAGGATGATAAATCAACAAAAATATTCTGAATAGTTCCTCTACTGTAATTAGTTTTTTCTACTAATTCATCTATAGAAGCCGCATTATCCTTAATCAAATCTACGAATTTTAACGACACGCTATTTCCATAGTTGGGCATAAATGCCCAAGAAATAATGGGGGTTTCATTTGTAATAAGGTAATCTCTAAATACGTCCCAATATACAGAGATTTTTTCTCCTGTTTTAATTAACAATCTATCTGCAATTAATCTTGAAACAGTATTTTCACCAAATTCTTTTGTCGCCTCATAGCGATCGACAGGTGATTTTTTTGCTACAAATTTTAAACACTCAACTTCACGTGAAGGTCGTTCTAAATCTTCTTCAAATAGATTCTTGATTTGCATTTGGCTAATCAAAAGTTCTTCTTGAGAAATCCCTTCCTTTATTTTCTTAAACAAATGAATACAGAGCTTTTTAAGAAACCAAGGAAACCCTTGAGCTTGTTGTATTAATCTAGCTTTTAATGGTTTAGTAAGGCTAATCCCAGCTTCCTTTTCAAAACTAGAAATCATTCTATTAGAATCTTTTACATCAAATGTTTTTAACTTTCGTTCAGTTCGATGATCCCGTAAGTCATACCATAAACCGTAAGCAGGATTATCATTACCTAAAAAAATGCCTGTTCGCCATGAAAAACCAACTACCACATTGGTTTTCTCCGCAGAGATATCGAGAGCGAATCTTCTAAATGCACGAAACAAAGAAAAGAGTTCTTCTTTCATGAACACTTCTTCGAATTGATCAAAGAAGATCACCATTACTTTATTATTGTTTTCAAGATATTGTGCGCACTCTTGAAAGGATTTCCCACCTGTGATTTCGTCAATATTTTCAACGTAGAAGTTATTTTTAGATTCTATAAATCCATGACTAATAGCCGTTTTAAATGCTTTACATACAGCTTCAGCGACAAAACGAGAACCTCTTGCTGAACGTACATCAACCGGATAAAGATAAAGTTTATTTTTCCATTTTATATTAGTGAATCTGTCGGAAAGATTAGCAACTAGTGATGACTTTCCATTTCCTGATAATCCTGTCAATGCAAGAATTCTACAATCTGTGTCATTTGTACGTACAGACTCTAAAAAGTCCCATATTTCTTTTTGAATGTCATCTCTGCCGATAAAGTCTTTTGGACGGCAAGGTTTAGGATCCATGATGTCATCGGCTAATACAATTCCACTAACAACTTCTCTTGTAGGGGAATGAGCAATTAATTCAGTTTTTTTTGGGGTGGTTTTCTGTTCATAAAGCCTTATTTCAAGTTCTTCTAGCTTTCCTTCACTATCAAGAATTTGTCGTACTCGCTCTAAACTTATTTCATGTCCAGGTGAAACATATGCAATTAGTCCCGTTGGAGAACCATTTTCACTTTCTTGTAAAAGCCACACAGGTACAATTTCTGGATGAATAAGTAGAGTAGCCGAGGTAACATTTGCATTTAATTGAATTGTGTCAATATTTGCAACTTGACCGCTTACCTCTAAAGCTGACAGGATTTCCTCACTATTATAGAAAGAAAAATCAATTCCTTTTTTGATATAATTATCATAAGTACCCTGAGCATCCTTACCTAATTTAACAGTTGAAAATAAAGCT